>DISD01000029.1 GCA_002435715.1 Rhodospirillaceae bacterium UBA6219 | reverse complement strand
TTTTTCATGGGGGAGGGGTATGATTCATGATGACATAAAGATATCTTTATATCGTATTGCGTTTTGTTCGGGCTCCTGTTAAAACCCCATCATGCAAACCCCAGCGAGAGGCAAGGGAAAGTCATGACTGATTACAAGGTTGCCGATATCAAGTTGGCCGATTGGGGCCGTAAGGAACTGGACATCGCCGAATCCGAGATGCCCGGCCTGATGGCTACCCGCGAAGAATTCGGTCCCTCGCAGCCGCTGAAGGGCGCCCGCANNATCGCCGGCTCGCTGCACATGACCATTCAGACCGGCGTGCTGATCGAAACCCTGAAGGCCTTGGGCGCCGACATCCGCTGGGCGTCGTGCAACATTTTCTCGACCCAGGACCATGCCGCCGCCGCCATTGCCGCCGCCGGCATCCCGGTCTTCGCCGTCAAGGGCGAGAGCTTGGAAGAATACTGGGAATACACCCACAAGATCTTCGAATGGGCCGATGGCGGCTGCCCCAACATGATCCTGGATGACGGTGGCGACGCCACTTTGCTGATCCATCTGGGCATGCGGGCGGAAAAGGACCTGTCGGTCCTCGCCAACCCGACCTGCGAAGAAGAAGAGGTGCTGTTCGCTTCGATCAAGAAGAAGCTGGCCACCGATTCCACCTTCTATACCCGCAATGGAATCGCCATCCAGGGCGTGACCGAAGAAACCACCACCGGCGTGCACCGTCTGTACGAGATGGAAAAGAAGGGCACCTTGTTGTGGCCGGCCATCAACGTCAACGACTCGGTCACCAAGTCCAAGTTCGACAACAAGTATGGCTGCCGCGAATCCCTGGTTGACGGCATCCGTCGTGCCACCGACGTCATGCTGGCCGGCAAGGTCGCCGTGGTCGCCGGTTTCGGCGACGTGGGCAAGGGCTCGGCCGAATCCCTGGCGTCCCAGGGCTGCCGCGTCATCGTCACTGAAATCGACCCGATCTGCGCCCTGCAGGCCTGCATGGAAGGCTACGAGGTGTTGACCATGGAAGAAGCCGCGCCGCGCGGCGACATCTTCGTCACCACCACCGGCAACGTGGACGTCATCACCGTCGATCACATGCGCGCCATGAAGGACCGTGCGATCGTCTGCAACATCGGCCACTTCGACAGCGAAATTCAGGTCGCCGGCCTGAAGAACTTCCAGTGGACCAACATCAAGCCGCAGGTGGACGAGATCAAGTTCCCTGACGGCAAGCGCATCCTGCTGCTGGCCGAAGGCCGTCTGGTCAATCTGGGCTGCGCCACCGGCCACCCCAGCTTCGTCATGTCGGCGTCCTTCACCAACCAGGTGCTGGCCCAGATCGAGCTGTTCGCCAACAACAAGGACGGCAAGTACGTCAAGTCGGTCTATGTGCTGCCCAAGCACCTGGACGAAAAGGTGGCGTCGTTGCACCTGGCCAAGCTGGGCGCCAGCCTGCAGGTCCTGAGCCAGAAGCAGGCCGAATATATCGGCGTGCCGGTCCAGGGTCCGTTCAAGCCGGAAACCTATCGCTACTAATCGAGCGAGGGACAAAACCCCCGCCCGGACACGGGCGGGGGTTTTTCTATGTGAATGCGATTAATTTTACGGAAATCCGCTTGTCTTATTGCGGGGGTGGGATTGTCGCTTTTGCGCTGCGGCGAGTGGTTAGCATCTGGTTAATATCCACTCTGTCGATATGGTCATTGTCCGGCATGGGGGCCGGGCGAAGCGCGACAGGGGGGGGATCATGCTGCTGCGGATGATTGAAGAACTCGGTGTCGCCACCCTTCCGGGCCTGTCCTATGTGGTTCTGGCCTTGATCATGATGTAGTGGGTGGTGAACTCTCAACTCGCTCCACTTTGTGACAAAGTGTCACCAAACCCTTAAAATACGTTCACGGCTCATCGCTATTCTTCCCATGGTCGCATATGCGTCTTTGGGGGGATCATGTCGATGATTAGCATTCTCGAAGAATTGGGGTTCGCCACCTTGCCAGGCCTGTCTTTCCTGTTGGTGGGGCTGATACTGGTTTAGACTCTTATTTCTGGTTCACACCGGGATATCGTCGGCCTGGGGGACGACGCGCAGGCAAATCAGCCCATCATGGTTGGGAATCTCGACCTGATGCGCGTCGAAACGGGTGCCGTCGCTGCCCAGGCACTGGGCCACCGCTTCCGACATCACCAATTGGCAAGCATAGGTCTTGCTAAGGCCTTCCAGGCGGCTGGCGATGTTGACGACATCGCCGATAGCGGTTTCGGGGGCTGCTTCTCCGTTCAAACCCCAACCGAAACGTCCCAGGATGGCTTTGCCGAAATGGATGCCCATGCCGATCCGCAAGGGGGTGCTGAGCTCGGATTCCAGCTCATGGTTCAACGCCCGCATTGCCGCCGCAATGGCCTTGGCGGCCCGCAGGGCGGCGCGTGGCCCGCTCTGGTCGTCCTCGCCGATGCCGAACAGGGCCATGATTCCGTCGCCGATGAATTTGTCCACCCGGCCGCCGGCCTGGGCGATGGCCGTCGCCGCCAGATCGAAGTAGCGGTTCAGGGTGAAGACGACGTCATAGGGGTGACGCTGCGCCGCCATGCGGGAAAATCCGCGCAGATCGACGAACATCACCGTCATGGTCAGCAATCGTCCGGTCAGGTCGGGCGATTGGTCGTTCTGTCCCACCGGCATCACCGGTTCGACGGCGATGTCGCGTCGCGGTTTCAATCGGCAGGCCAGACGCAGGCTGGGGTCGCGGGCTAAAAGCGGACGGAGGGTGGCCAATTCGGCGCTGTCCGGGGGTGGTTGGTCCAGGGCGCCTTCCAGAACCCTGACCCGGCAGGCCGAGCAGCGTCCACGTCCGCCGCAGACGGCGGCGTGGGGGACACGACCCGCCAGGCTGGCGGCCAGGATCGATGTCCCCGGCGCAATGCTCAGCGTGACTTCGCCGCCCGGCGCCAAGGGATAGCGGACGCGGATGGAGGCGGGGTCCGCGCTCATTTCAGATCAAGGTGCGATCCGTCGCAAAACGGCGGCTTCTTGGTTTGCTTGCAGGCACACATGCGCAAGGTCATGTCGCTGCTGGGGGCGAATTTCATCGGTTCCAGTCCGGTGTCGGCGTGGGAGCCGTCACAACCCGGCTGGGTCTTGGAGCGGCCGCAACGGCACCAATAATAAGTCTCGCCCGCCTTGACGGTGACGGTGACGGGTTCTTTGCCGGCCGGGATGGGATCGACTGCCATGGTCTTCTCCTGACTTAGAGGGGGGCTGGATCAGCAAGAGGCGCCAGTCCCGCTTGGTTTCATTGAATGCTAACGATGTTTCAGGCACTCTGAAATAAGCAAGTCTGGCGCTGGAAGGGGGCTTCTGGCGACGGGTTTCAGCATGCTGTTTGGCAGTGTGTTTGAATGCTTGACTCTGTGTTCGTCCCGAGTATAGTTGCGCCCTCTCGCGCCGGGTGTTCCTGGGCGCGCAAGTTAATTTTTTGCGGTAGGAAGTCGTGATGTTCGCAGTCATTCAGACCGGCGGTAAGCAGTACAAGGTCGCCAACGGCGACGTGATCCGCGTCGAGAAGCTGGCCGGTGAGGCCGGTGGTTCGGTTGTGCTTGACCAGGTGCTGATGGTCGGCGAAAAGATCGGCGCCCCGCTGGTGGCCGGCGCCAAGGTGACCGCCGAAGTGGTGGCCCAGGCCCGTGGTCCCAAGCTGATCGTGTTCAAGAAGCGCCGTCGGCAGAATTCGCGCCGTAAGAACGGCCATCGCCAGGATATCACCATCCTGCGCATCACCGACATCACCGCCGGCTGATCCCGGTCGGGTTAAGGAGTATATACCATGGCTCATAAAAAGGCTGGTGGCTCGTCCCGTAACGGCCGCGACTCTGAAGGCCGTCGTCTTGGCGTGAAGAAGTTCGGTGGCGAAGTCGTCATTCCGGGCAACATTCTGGTTCGTCAGCGCGGCACCAAGTTCTATCCCGGCGCCAATGTCGGCATGGGCAAGGACCACACCCTGTTCGCTAAGGAACCGGGCAAGGTCGTGTTCCGCCACAAGGCTGAAGGCCGCACCTTCGTGTGCGTCGAGCCGCTGCCGGAAGCCGCTGAATAATCAGCCGTTTCCCGCATTAGGGCTATTGGATCAGGGGAACGGTTCGCCGTTCCCCTTTTCGTGTTTGCACATCAGGGTTTCCCCATGAAGTTTCTCGACCAAGCCAAGATTTTTATCAAAAGCGGTGACGGCGGTGCCGGCGCCGTCAGCTTCCGGCGCGAGAAGCACATGGAATTCGGTGGCCCCGATGGTGGCGACGGTGGACGCGGTGGCGATGTCATCGTCGAATGCGTGGCCAATCTCAACACCCTGATCGATTATCGCTATCAGCAGCATTTCAAGGCCGCCAAGGGCAACCACGGCATGGGCCAGCAGCGCACCGGCGGCAAGGGTGACGACATCGTCCTGAAAGTCCCGGTGGGGACCCAGATCCTGGACGAAGAACGCGACATGGTGGTGGCCGATTTGACCGAGGCCGGTCAGCGTCTGGTGCTGCTGCGCGGCGGCGACGGTGGTTTCGGCAACCTGCATTACAAGACCAGCACCAACCAGGCGCCGCGTCGCGCCGATCCCGGTTGGCCGGGCAAGGAAATGTGGGTGTGGCTGAAGCTGAAGCTGATCGCCGATGCCGGTCTGGTGGGGCTGCCCAATGCCGGCAAGTCGACCTTTTTGTCCGCCGTTTCGCGTGCGCGTCCCAAGATCGCCGATTATCCGTTCACCACGCTGCACCCCAATCTGGGGGTGGTCTATTACGGGAGCGAAGAATTCATCGTCGCCGACATCCCCGGTCTGATCGAAGGCGCCCATGAGGGCGCGGGCATCGGTGATCGCTTTCTGGGCCATATCGAACGCTGCCGCGTGCTGCTGCACCTGATCGACGGCACCCAAGACGACGTGGCCGAGGCTTACCGCGTGGTGCGCGGCGAGTTGGAAGCCTATGGCGGCGGTCTGGCCGACAAGCCGGAAGTGGTGGCGCTCAACAAGTGCGACTCGCTGGTGGCCGAGGACATCAAGGAAAAGCTGGAAGCCCTGGAAGAAGCCTGCGGCCACAAGGTGTTTCCGCTGTCCGGCGTCTCGGGCGTGGGCTTGAAGGAAATCCTCGGCACGCTGCTGAACCACATCAAGACGTCCAAGGAAGAAGAGCCGGGCATCGTCGCCGCCTCTTCGGCCATCGGCGCCGGCAAGCGTGGCCAGGAAGGGTTCTTCCGTCGCCGCAAGGAAGCCGCCGATCCCGATGCCGAGTTCGAGGAAGGCTATTGGGGCCCCGACGGCGAATGGATCTGGTACGAGGACGACGAAGACGAGGAAATCTCGGAATCCGAGGACGCGGATGATCCCGACGACGAGGAAGGGGACGCCTTCGTCGACGAGGATGACGGCGAAGACGACGAAGATGATGAAGAAGACGACGACCAACATCATTGCTGAATCCCGGCGGCTGATCGTCAAGATCGGCTCGTCGCTGCTGGTGGATGAAGCCACCGGCGCCATCAAGCGTGAGTGGATGGATAGCCTCTGCGACGACGTGGCCCGTCTGCGGGCGCGCGGCCAGGAAGTCATCTTGGTGTCGTCGGGCGCCGTCGCGGTCGGACGCAAGCATCTGGGGCTGGTGCCGCCCTTGCGGCTGGAAGAAAAGCAGGCGGCGGCCGCCACCGGGCAGATCCGTTTGGCCCATGCATATCAGGAAGCCCTGGCCCGCCATGGCATCACCGTGGCCCAGGTGCTGCTGACCCTGGCCGATTCCGAGGACCGCCGACGCTTTTTGAACGCCCGCAATACCCTGGATACCCTGCTGCGCCTGGGCGCGGTGCCGGTGATCAACGAAAACGACACCGTGGCCACCACCGAAATCCGTTTCGGCGACAACGACCGTCTGGCGGCGCGGGTGGCGCAGATGTCGGGCGCCGATTCCTTGGTACTGTTTTCCGATATCGACGGGCTTTACACCGCTGATCCGCGTAAGAACCCGGACGCGCAATTCTTGGCCCAGGTCACCGAAATCACCCCGGACATCGAAGCCATGGCCGGTGATCCCGGCTCCAGCGTCGGCACCGGCGGCATGGTCACCAAGCTGAATGCGGCGAAAATCTGCCTGTCGGCGGGCTGCCGCATGGCGATTTGCAAGGGTGACCCGCTGCATCCGCTGGCCGCCTTGGAAAATGGTGCGCGCTCCACGTGGTTCCTGCCTTCGGCCAGCCCCAAGACGGCGCGCAAGCAATGGATCGCCGGTTCGATGTCGCCCATGGGCAGCTTGCATTTGGACGATGGCGCCGTCCGCGCCCTGGCTTCGGGCAAAAGCCTGTTGCCCGCCGGCGTGCGTGCCGTGGACGGTGAATTTGACCGCGGCGATTGCGTGCTGGTGCTCAACGCCCAAGGCCGTGTGGTCGCCCGTGGCCTATGCGCCTATTCTTCCGACGACGCCCGTCTGATCATGGGACGTAAATCAGCGGAAATCGAAGGCGCCTTGGGCTTTCGCGGCCGCGACGAAATCATCCACCGCGACGATCTGGTGATGGAGGGGTAGGGGCATGGAATTGCGGGTTCGCGAATGGCGCTTTTCCAATGGAGCATTCGGCCACGTTCCCGCAGGTCCCGGACCTTTCGGCGCCGTGTTGGTGGTCCACGCCCCGTCCTGGGAAATGGCGGGCTGGTGTAACCGTGATGCCCTGTGGTTCGCCGCCCATGGTTTGGTGGGCATGCCGGCTTACAATGATCCGGTGGGGGCTTTGGACGCTTTGCGCGACGTCCCTTTCGTTTCCGGCCGCATCGGTGTGTTCGCGGTGGGGGAAGGGGTGGCCGCGCTGCCGGGTTTGTTGGCATCCGGGGCGGTGGACGCCATCGCCATCCACGGCGCGGCGCCGGTGGATGTGGGCGCCGTGGTGGCCCAAGGTGTGCCCTTGTTTCTAAGTCATGGTGGGGCCGACGAGCGCTTCCCGATGGCGACGTCCCAGGCGTTGGAGCAGGCGCAGCGTGCCAAGGGCGGGGTGGTCGAGGCCCATTACTATCCGGGCATGGACCATGGCCTGAACGATGCGGACGCCGCTAACAGCAATACGGCCCGCTGGGTTGGCTTCCTGGTGCGGCATTTGCAGGCGCTGCCAGGCGAAAAATAGGACGCCAGCTTGGTCTTTAGTGAATTATGTGTATAATCATGCGCATGATTATGTGATCCATGGGTGTGTAAAATGGCTGATATCGCCTTTGATCCCGACGCGCCGAAGAAACCCACCAATCTGTCCATCAATGCCAGCCTGCTGGAGGCTGCCAAGCAGATGAAGATCAACCTTTCCAAGGCTTGCGAACGCGGATTGCAGTTGCAGATCGCTGAAATCCAAGCCAAGCGCTGGCAACAGGAAAACGCCGAGGCGCTGGAGTCTTCGAACGCTTATGTGGATGCGCATGGTTTGCCGTTGGCCAGGTTCCGGCAGTTCTAAGGATGGCGCAGTTCGACTTTTATCCGTTTCAGGACGGTTACCTGCTGGATGTGCAATCGGCGCTGATGGATCGCCTGAACACCCGGATGAGCGTGCCGCTTTTGCCATTCGGCCGGGCGCCCAAGCCGGCAGAGCGATTGAACCCGGTGTTCACCATCGGTGAAAATCGCTTCGTCATGGTCACCCAGTTCATGGGGGCGGTGCCGGTGGCGGAGTTGAAAGAGAAAGCGGGGTCGTTGGCCCACGAACATTTTGTAATCAAATCCGCCCTCGGCATGGTGTTCGACGGCGTCTGACGGAACCCGGATGATGAAGACCGACATTCAGACCTTGATGCTTGAATTGGGCGACCGCGCCCGTGCCGCCGCCCGGGTTCTGTCCCTGGCCAGCGATGCCGCCAAGAAGGACGCGCTGTGTACCGCCGCGGCCGAAATCCGCAAGCATGCCCCGGCCATCAAGGCGGCCAATGCCAAGGACATGGAAGCCGGTCGTGCCAAGGGCCTGACCGCCGCTTTGCTGGATCGTCTGATGCTGGACGACAAGCGGATCGAGGCCATGGCCAAAGGGCTGGAAGAGGTGGCGGCGCTTCCCGATCCGGTGGGCCGGGTGCTGACGGAATGGGACCGCCCCAACGGCCTGCACATCCAGCGGGTTTCCGTGCCCTTGGGGGTCATCGGCATCATTTATGAAAGCCGTCCCAACGTCACCGCCGACGCCGCCGCTTTGTGCCTGAAATCGGGCAACGCCGCCATCCTGCGCGGTGGTTCGGAAAGCTATCATTCCGCCGTGGCGATCATGGAGGCGTTGCGCATCGGCATTCGTGTCGCCGGTCTGCCCCATGACTGCGTCCAGATGGTGCCCACCACCGACCGCGCCGCCGTCGGCGTGATGCTGTCCATGGACCGCCATATCGACGTCATCGTCCCGCGTGGCGGCAAGGGTCTGGTGGCCCGGGTCAAGGAAGAGAGCAAGATTCCCCTGTTCCAGCATCTGGAAGGCATCTGTCACACCTATGTTGACGGTGCCGCCCATCTGGATATGGCCAAGGCCCTGGTGCTGAACGCCAAGATGCGCCGCACCGGCGTGTGTGGCGCCACCGAGACCTTGCTGGTGGACCAGGCGGTGGCTTCCACGCATCTGGCCCCCTTGGTCTGCGTGCTGCTGGATGCCGGTTGCGAAGTGCGTGGCGATGCCGCCGCCCAGGCCGTCGATGCCCGCGTCATCGCCGCCAGCGATGAAGATTGGGATACGGAATATCTGGATTCCATCATCTCGGTGAAGCTGGTGGACGGGGTGAAGGGCGCGGTGGACCATATCAACCGCCATTCCAGCCAGCACACCGAATGCATCATCACCGACGATGCGGCCCGTGCCGAAGCCTTCATGAACGGCTGCGATTCGGCCATTGTCTGCTGGAACGCGTCCACCCAGTTCGCCGATGGCGGCGAATTCGGCATGGGGGCGGAAATCGGCATTTCCACCGGCCGCATGCATGCCCGTGGTCCGGTCGGCGTCGAGCAGCTGTGCACCTTCAAGTACAAGGTGCTGGGCAGCGGCCAGACCCGCCCGGGCTGAGGTCGGGCATGCGCGCGCCCAGCCCCTGGGGCGACAACCGCCGGGTTCGTGTCGGCCTGTTGGGTGGGTCGTTCAACCCCGCCCATGACGGCCACCGCCACGTGGCCATGCTGGCGTTGCGTCTGTTGGGGCTGGATCAGGTTTGGGCCATGGTCAGCCCGCAGAACCCGTTGAAGGACCGGGACGGCATGGCACCGCAGGCGCTGCGCCTGGCCTCGGCCAAGGTGGTGATGGAACGTCACCCGCGTCTGTTGGCCACGGCGATCGAGACCCATCTGGGCACCCGTTACACCGCCGATACCCTGGCCCGGTTGAAAACGCGTTTTCCGAAAGCCCGCTTCGTCTGGTTGATGGGGGCGGACAATCTGGCGCAAATGCATAAATGGAAACGCTGGAAACACATCTTTTCCGCCGTTCCCATTGCGATTTTGGCGCGTGCTCCTTATTCTCGCAAGGCTTTGGCCGCGCCTGCGGCCCAAGCCATGGGACATTTCCAGCGGCCGGCCGGGGCCGCCAGGGCCTTGACCACCCTGAAATCGCCGGCTTGGGTTTTCTTGCACACGCCTTTGCATCCTGCCTCGGCTACCGAGATCCGGGCCAGGATGGGGCTTTTGAAAAAGGAGCTTTAAGATTCAACCCCGACCTAAATCCGCCGCTTTGACGGCGGAAGAACTGGTGGCCCTGGTCACCTCGTCGTTGGACGACGACAAGGCCGAAGACGTTTCGGTCGTTGACCTGCGCGGCAAGACCAGCATGGCCGACCACATGGTCATCGCCACCGGCAATTCCAGCCGCCATGTGGGTTCCATGGCCGACCACCTGATGGAAAAGCTGAAGCATGCCGGTCAGCCGGTGGGCGCCGAAGGCATGCCGCAATGCGATTGGGTGCTGATCGACGCCGGCGACATCATCGTGCACTTGTTCCGCCCGGAAGTCCGCGCTTTCTACAATCTGGAAAAGATGTGGGGAATCGCCCGGCCGGAAAGCCGTCCGGCCTGATCCCTTGCGATTGTGGCTGGCCGCCGTGGGCCGGGTCAAACCCGGCCCCGAGCTTGATCTGTTCAATCTGTATGGGAAGCGTCTTGCCGCACCGTTGAATGTGCGCGAGGTCGAAGAAAAACGCCCGCTGCCCACCCCCGAACGCATGGTGCGCGAGGCGGAATTGCTGCTGGGCGCCATTCCGCCCCAGGCGGTGGTGGTGGCCTTGGACGAACGTGGCAAATCGGTGGGGTCGGTGGATTTCGCCACCCGGCTGACCCGCTGGCGTGACGACGGGGTGGCCGATCTGGCCTTTCTGATCGGCGGCGCCGACGGCCATGGCCAAGCGGTGCGCGACCGCGCCGCCTGGCTTTTGTCGTTTGGCGCCATGACCTGGCCGCACATGCTGGTCCGCGCCATGCTGGCCGAACAATTGTGGCGGGCCCAGGCCATCGCCCAGGGACACCCCTATCACCGCGCTTGAATTGTTTCAGACAACAGGCGAGGATAATCAGCGGGGGATAATAGGGAGAGGGTGACGAGTGGACACTGAGATTCCGCCGGAAGAACAGTCCGGGTACGAGGAATATCGGGCCAAGGTCGAGGGAACGAACATCAGCTCGCAGACCTTGCTGGCCACTGACTACCTGAACCACTTCAACGAAATCGTCATGCTGCTGGACATGTTGCCGGACATGCCCGACATGATCGAAGAGTGCAAGGCCTGGGCCCCCAAGGACTATAAGTCCCACTTCGCCGATTCGACCTTTTCGGACAAGCAATTGGCCATCGAGGCCTATGACCGGGTGCCGTCCAAATATCGCGTGCCGTTCGAAGAAACCATCGGCCAGATCAATTCCGTGCTGTTGGACGGTATGGACCGGCTGGACCATCTGATCGTCGATGGGGCCGAGACCGAGCAATTGCAGGAAAGCTGCCGCGGCATCAGCCGGGCGGCGCAATTGCTGATGGATTGCGCCTCCGGCATCATCCACGGCGGCAACCGTGCCATGGTCCAGGCGGAAATCGACGGCTTGCTGGGGCGCTGATCGTTGCGCGGCGAGGTTCTGCTGTTCCTGCCGCGTGCCGCCGGATTGGTCATCACCGACGAATTCCGCCATCAGGTTTATGGCGACATCGCCATTCAATCCCTGGGCAAACCGAAACTGGCCCATCAACGCGAAGTCTTTCGCTTCACCCTGACCATCACCTGGGGCGGGGCCGAGTGCCGTCGCGATTTCGACGATCTGGGCGAGGCGCAATCCTTTGCCGAGGACTTCCTGCGCGCTCGCGGGGCCTTGGGCTAAACAGCCAGGATTTCCCGGATTCTTTGCCGTAAGGCCGGCAGCACGCTGTCGCCGAACCACGGATGGGCCTTTTCCCAGGCCGTGGTGCGCCACGACGGATGCGGTAACGGCCAAAGAAGCGGGCTGTAATCGGCATGGGCATGCACGGTTTCGGTCATGGTCGGCCGGCGCTTGTCCTTCAGCACGAATGCCTGGGCATAGGAGCCGACCAATAAGGTCAGTTGGATGCGCGGCATCAAGGCCAGCAGCGGGGGATGCCACAGCGGTGCGCATTCCTGCCGTGGCGGCAGGTCGCCGCCATTGGCCGCCCGGCCCGGATAACACAATCCGGTGGGCAGGATGGCCACGCTGCGATCGTCGTAAAACGTCGCCTCGTCCATACCCAACCAAAGCCGCAACCTTTGGCCCGAGCGATCGTTCCAGGGGATGCCCGTTTCGTGCACCTTGGTGCCCGGTGCCTGTCCGATGATCAATAGCCGGGCGGTGGCGCTGGCACGCAACACCGGGCGCGGCCCCAGGGGGAGGTGTGCTGCGCACAACGTGCAGGCCCGGGCGGCGGCCAAGATGTCGTCCAGATGGCTCATGATAAGAATTTATTGACCCTGCGGCCGCTGTTCCAGGTTTATCCGGAAAGAAAATACTGTTATGGCATGGGGTGATAAATAAGCATGACGATAAGATGACCAACGTCACCACCAGCAACAGAACCAGGGCTTCCCGCCGCCGTACCCTGACCAGGGTCGGGGCGTGGGTCGGCTTGTTGTTGCTGGCGCTGGACATCTTCTTGGGCACCGCCATTCCGGTGGCGCGTGCCGCACAGAACCTGTCGCCGATTCCGGTGGCCGATCTGGCGGTCTGTACCATGGACGGCATGGCCGTCGCCGGCGACCGGGATGACGACAACCCGCCGGCCGAAGCCAGCGTCTTTTGTTCGGCCTGTCTTCCCCTGGTGCAGATGTTGGCGCCGCCGGTGGTTCCGGCCTTTGCCGCGCCGACCCGTATCCATGGTTATGTGGTCGAAAATCCGGTTCTGCCCTGGCGGTCGCAGAATCTGGTCCTGGGCTTTTCCGCCCGCGCTCCCCCCGCTTTCGTCTGACCCGAATTTTTCTTGTTCGCAACGGCATGCCAAAGGCGTGCCGTGCCGATCCTCTTTGTTCGGAGTTCCGACGTGATCACACGCAATCCCTTCATGGGTCTGCGCGGCGCCTTGCTGGCGTCCGCCGCCCTGACCTCGTTCGCCTTTCCCGCTTTGGCCGAAGATGCCGTTCCCGCAGAAAAGAAGACGGTCGAAGACGACAAGACCGTCAATCTGCCGGAAGTGGTGGTCACCGCACCGGCCATGGAACAGCCCATGGTCATCGAAACCGACACCAACAATCCCCGGACCCCCATTCCGCCCGCCGACGGTGCCGGTTATCTGAAGAACATCCCCGGCTTCTCGGTGGCGCGCCAAGGCGGCATCGACGGTGACCCGGTGCTGCGCGGCATCGGCGGTTCACGCCTGAACGTGTTGTTGGACGACACGCCCCTGCTGGGCGGCTGTCCCAATCGTATGGACCCGCCCACCGCCTATATCTTTCCCAATTCCTTCGACAAGCTGACGGTGTTGAAGGGGCCGCAAAGCGTGGTCCATGGCGGCAGCGCCCTGGGCACCATCCTGGTCGAGCGCGAAGCCCCCAAATTCGACAAGACGGAAATCCGTGGCAGCGCCAGCGCCCTGTACGGCAGCCATGACCGCAATGACGAGGTGGTGGACGCCGAAGCCGGGTCCAAGCAAGGCTTCGTCCGGGCCATCGCCACCCATTCGTCGTCCGACGATTACCGCGACGGCAACGGCGACGCCCTGCACAGCCGTTACTGGCGTTACAGCGGCTCTGCCATTGTGGGCTGGACCCCCGATGCCGACACCCTGATCAAGCTGACCTATGACGAAAGCGACGCCCAGGCGGCGATGCCCGGCAAGATGATGGACGGCACCATGTTCAAGCGCCAGGGCCTCAACCTGGAAGCCAGCCGCGAGAACATCACGCCGTGGTTGGCGAAAGTGTCTGGCTTGGTCTACCACAATTACGTGGACCACATCATGGACATCTATTCCATGCGCTATAATCTCACCGGCATGGGCACCATGACGGCGGCCAGCCAAGTGGACCACCTGATGCAGGGCGGTAAGTTGAAGGCCGAATTGACGCCTGATTCCGCCACCCTGATCAATGTCGGGGTCGACTACAACCATGACGAACATTCGGCGCGGTCGCAGACCTTGGCCGAATACCGCAACGGCGTCGACCTGGACAGCAAGATGCGTGTCCGCGACATGGAATTCGACACCACCTCGGCCTTTGGCGAGCTGACCCGCGAATTGTCGGCGTCCGACCGCGTCGTCGCCGGTTACCGGCTCAGCTATGTGCAGGCCACCCGCAACAATGTGCAACCCAATTGGACCGACGACCGCACCCTTCACAGCGGCTTCGCCCGCTACGAACGCAACATGGATTTGGGCCTGCCGGTCACCACCTATGCCAGCCTGGGTCATGTGGAACGCGCCCCCGATTACTGGGAACGCAACAAAGTGACCAGCACCGACCGCACCTTCAAGCTGGCCACCGAAAAGACCGAGCAGATCGACATCGGCGCCTTGTTCAAGCAAGGTCCGTGGCGGGGTTCTGCGTCCTTGTTCTATGCCTATACCGACGACTTCATCCTGGTGGCCAGTGCCGACGCCAAAAACGTCGAGGTCCGACGCTGGGGCGGCGAGGGCGAGTTGGCCTATCAGTTCCTGCCGTCGTGGAGCGTGGAAGGAACGTTGGCCTATGTGCATGGCACCAACCTGACCGACAACGTCGCCTTGGCCCAGACCCCGCCCTTGGATACCTCGCTGGCGGTGAAGTATGACGACGGCACCTTCCTGGGCGGTCTGCTGATGCGGGCAGTGGCCGGTCAGCACCGGGTGGACACCGGCTGGGGCAGCGTCATCGGCCAGGATATCGGCGAAACCGGCGGCTTCGCGGTGTTTTCGGTGAATGGCGGCTGGCGCGTCACCGAAACCGCCACCCTGACGGCCGGTATCGACAACATCTTCGACAAGACCTATGCCGAACACATCAGCAAGACCGGCACCTGGGCGGGGGGCGACCTTGCCGCCTATAACGACAATGTCCGTGTCAACGAACCGGGCCGCACCTTCTGGATGCGCGGTTCGCTGAAGTTTTAATTCCTGCTAGGATCGGGCGGGTCGGTTCGCCGACCCGCCTTGTTCCGCCTGCGGGGCGTCCCCACATGCGGTCCGTCACAACAAAAGTGCAAGGACCGAAAATGGCTTCCATCACCTTGAAGGGTAACCCGGTGTCGACCGTCGGCGACGTGCCGGAAGTGGGCAGCAAGGCCCCGGATTTTTCTTTGACCCGCACCGATCTGTCCGACGTCAGTCTGGCCGATCTGGCCGGCAAGACCGTGATCTTGTCGGTCTTTCCCAGCGTCGACACCCCCACCTGCGCTACTTCGGTGCGCAAGTTCAACGCCGAAGCCAGCAAGCTGGACAACACCGTCGTGGTCTGCGCCAGCGCCGACCTGCCCTTTGCCCATAAGCGTTTTTGCGGGGCCGAGGGCCTGGACAACGTGGTGTCGGTGTCGGATATGCGCGACAAGGATTTCGGCAAGCGTTATGGCCTCGCCATCACCAGCGGTCCGCTGGCGGGGTTGTTGGCCCGGGCCGTATTGGTCATCGGCCCCGACGGCATGGTCAAACATTCCCAATTGGTCAGTGAAATTTCCAGCGAACCCGATTACGCCGCCGCCTTGGCCGCGATCGGCTGATGCTGCCGTCCATCCACGATTTTACCACCGAAGCCTTCGACCCCAGCAATTATGCCCTGCTGGGGGAGGGGTGGTGGGTGGCCGCCGCCGACGTGGAGGGCAGTACCCGACTGGCCAAGCTGGGACGTGACCGCGAGGTCAATTTCGTCGCCGGGGCGGCGGTGGCCGCCATGGCGGCGGCCATCGGCGACCATCCTGATCATGCGGCTTGCCAGTTCGGCGGCGACGGCGCGGTGGCGGTGGTGCCGCCGGAACGCGTCCAGGCGGTGCGCAGCACCTTGGCGGTCTTGGGCTGGTGGGCGGCCAACGAGATGGAGGTGCCCTTGCGCGTCGGCATGGTGCCGGTGGCCCAATTGAACGCCGCCGGTCATCACGTGTTGGCGGCGCTGCACGATTTCGGCAATGGCAACGCCTTCGGCCAGTTCCTGGGCTCGGGCGTTCCCTGCGCCGAAAACTGGATGAAGGCGGATACCCACTGGCGGGTGCCGCTGGAAGAGGGCGAGGTTCCCGGCCTGGAGGGGTTGTCCTGCCGGTGGGAGCCCATTCCGCCTCGGCGCGGCCATGTGCTGTGCGTGATCATCGAGCCGGTGGACAACGATCTGGCGGCGGTGGCGGATGTGCTGGCGCGGCTGGAAACCATCGTTTCCACCGAACGGGCCGCGCCCCTGGGAAACGGTGCGGATCTGCGTCCGGTATTGGTGCCCCGCCGACGTTTGCTGGGGATCGAATTACGCACCGAAAAACTGGCGAACCGCCTGAACCGTTTGCTCCGCGCCCTGGTGGGCAGCTTCATCCTGGGGGTGGTGCATCGCCTGGGCGGCCGATTGGGCGGGCTGGATGTGGATTTCTATCGCCGCAAGGTGGCGGAACGATCCGATTACCGCAAGCTGGCGGGCGGGCCGCGTCTGGTCCTGGACGTCACCGCCGAAGAGGATTCCCGCATCGAAGCCATGCTGGGCGACGCGGAACGGCACGGTCTGATCACTTTCGGCTTGGCGCGCAGCGACGCCACCACCATGACCTGCATGGTCGGCGACTTTTCCGCCGATCGCCACGTGCATTTCGTCGACGGCCAGGGCCTGGGCTTCTGGCGCGCCTCGGTGATGCTGAAGGAAAAACTCAAACCTGTGCCTTGACCGGTTCGACGAAGGTGGAAATGCGGCGAAGCGCGCGCAGCCGTTCCACCTGGGGCTCGCTGAGCCGGGTGTTGGCGGCCAGGATCAGGTGGCCGTTGCTCAGCCGGATGTCGGACAGCACCAAGGTGCCGGCACGCAAGGCCGCGACCGGCACTTCCACCACGGTGACCGAACAGGGGTCGTCGCGGGTGCAAAGCACATCCTTGATCTTCTTCAGCAGCAGCGGGTCATAGCGCTTTTCATTCTTTTCCAGCTCGTAGAACGCCGCCGGGGTGGGGGCGCCGGCCCCCGAATATTGCAGCAGATCCTTCAAGATTTTCAGGATGCGGGCATCCAGCGGGATCATGCCGCCCGACGGTCCGCCGGACGGAAATCCGGTGCCGTCGTAATTGCGGTCCTGCAGATAGACGATCTCGGCCACCGGTCCCAGACGCGGGATGTTCATGATCAGGTTGCGGCCAGCCTCGGGGGCGCGCTCGAACAGGGATTCCTCGTCGGCGCTCAAGGTTTCGCCATCGCGCTTCTTCGACAGCAATTCCGGCGGAATGGCCACCAAACCCAAGGGGACCAGCGCGGCGGCCACTTCCAATTGCCAGCGCACCGGCAGGTTCAGTTCCTTGGTCAATCGGCGCACCCAGTCGCGCAGACGGTTGCTTTGCGCCGAGGCGACGGGGTCGTTCATGGACACCACGTCCACCAGCAGCTTGACGCTGCCCGCCAGGGTCTTTTCCAGCAATTCCCGTTCCGCCGTCACCAGGCGGTACTGGTCCAGACCGGCCTGCAGACCCGGCGCCAGGGTCTCGGCCGGGCAGGGCTTGGTGAAGAAACGGAAGATGTTGCCCAAGTTGATGGCGTCGATGGCGGTTTGCTGGTCGGCGTTGCCGGTCAGCATCATCCGCACGGTATCGGGCGAGGACTGGCGAATCTTCGACAGCGTCTCGATGCCGTCCATGCCGGGCATGCGCATGTCGGACAGCGCCACGGCGAAGGGATCGCCTTCGGCATTGGCTTTTTTCACTTCCTCCAGCGCCGCGGCGCCGCCTTCGGCGGTCACCAGGATGAATTGCTTGCGCAATTGCCGCTGCAGGCCGGACAGCAGGTTGGGATCGTCGTCGATCAGCAAGATGCGTTCGCTCATGGTGTTTCCTCGGCGCTGATGGTTTCAGCCATCTTGGTCAATTGGGGCAACAGGCCGACCAGCCCGGCCTGATGCACATAGGCGGTATCCAGGCGGCGGCCTTCGTCGGCGCCTGGGGGCAGGGGCGGGAAGGTGGGGCCCAGGGCGCGGGCCAGATGGACCGCGCTCAGCAGCAGGTTGTCGGTGTGGCCGGCCCGGCTGGGTTGGGGGGCGTGGGCGACGGCTTCCACCATGGTGTCGGTGAAGCCCCACAAGCCCAGCAGATAAGCCCCCACATGACCGTGATGGACCCCGTATGCGGCCATTTCCAAACTATGGACCGACGCGTCGGGGCCGGCCTGGGCCAAGGTGCGCAAATAGGAAGCACCGTGGCAGTCCAACAATACCAGGGCGCCCACATTGGACAGCAACGCGGCGCAGCCGGCGGCCTCGGCCTGGGCGGTGGTGGCGCCTAAACGTGTCGCCATGCGTTTGGCCAGCCGGCTGAGATCCAGGCCGTGGCGGTTCAGCCCTTCCAAATAAGGGGCGACCTGGGACGAACCGGCGAAGCGGCGGAAGATGGCGGTCTTGACCATCAGGGTCTGGATGGTTTCCAGGCCCAAGGTCCGCACCGCCTGCAACACCGAACTGACCCGGTGACCGATGCCGAAATAGGCGGAATTGGTCAGTTTCAGGATTTCCACCGTCATGGCGGTGTCCGAACCGACGATGGCCGCCACCGAAGCGGCCGAGCAATGGGGGGAAGCCAGTTCGGCATCCAGGCGCAGGAAGATGTCGGGCAGACTGGGCAGGGATTCCAACCCGCCCAGGGCCCGGCGCATGGAATCGGACGACAGCAGGCGGCGCAAGGCCAGGGGATGGCGGATGGCGTCACGCAAGGATTCGCCTTCACAGGGTTTGGCCAGATACAGATGGGCCGGGCCGATGGTGCGCAACACCGAATCGCTGTCGGCGTAACCCGACAGGATCACCCGGATGGTTTCGGGGTAATCCTGGCGGACGCGGCTCAGCAGCGTGGCCCCGTCCATGCCGGGCATGCGCATGTCCGACACCACCACGTCGAAGGGGCCGTTCTGGGTCATGGAAAACAGGGCGGATTCGCCCGACAGATGGAATTCCATCTCCCATTCCGCGGCCATGGGGCGCATGAAGCGCTTCAGGCCTTGCAGGATGTTGGGTTCGTCGTCGACGAAGCAGATACGGGTCTTGTCAGTCATCATGGCCTGCCTCGGCGGGGGTATCGATGGGAAGGGTGACGACGAATTCGGCGCCTTCGCCTTCGTTGCCGTTCACTTCCAGCTTTCCGCCATGCTTGATCTTGACCACATCCAGGCAGATTGCCAGTCCCTGGCCGGTTCCCTTGCCGACGGATTTGGTGGTGAAGAAGGGATCGAAGATTTTTTCCATGATCGTCGGCGAGATGCCGGTGCCGCTGTCCTTGACGCCGATCCGCACAAATCCGTCTTGATGGCGGGTGGTGACGCGGATGGTGCCGGGAAGCGGCTTGCCCGAAGCTTCGATGGCGTGGGCGGCGTTGACGATCAGATTCAGGAACACTTGGTTGATCTCGCCGCCATGGCAATGGACCAAGGGCAGGTCGGGGGCGAAATCGGTTTCCACGCGGGCCACCTGTTTCCAGGTGTTGCGGCTGACCGTCAGGGTGCTGTCCAAGGCGCGGTTGATGTCGGTCATCGCCTTGCCGGTGCTGCCGGGATGCGAGAATTCCTTCATGGACAAGACGATCCGCGAGACCTGGGCGACACCGTCCAGGGATTGCTTAAGAGCGGAGGGCAATTCGTCCTTCAGATAGTCGATGTCGGCCTTTTCCCAGGCGTCCGAGAACTCGGCGGTGGTGGACAGCAGGTCGCGGGCCTGATCCAGCACCTTGGTCATGTCGGCCACCGAATCACGGACGAAACGCAAATTGTCGCCGACATATTGGATGGGCGTGTTGATTTCATGGGCGATGCCGGCGGCCAATTGGCCGACGCTGGCCAAACGCGAAGCCTGCAGGGCTTCCTGCTGGGCGTCCTTCAATTGACGGATGTCGCGGAACGAGATGACGGCGCCGACGCATTCACCCGACTGGCGCAGGGGGGAACAGGCGACGGCGACGTTCAGCCTGCGTCCGTCCGGGGTGGCGAAGATCGAGTCGTCCTGGCTGAGGGGCACGCCGTCACGCATGACCGTGGGCAAGGCGGATTGGCTGAAATCCAGACCATCCAGGCGCAAGACCTGATCCAGCGGCAAGTTTTCGATGATCTGGCACCCCAAGGCGGCGTGGGCCGACGAATTGGCGAAGGTCACCATGCCGCCCTGGTCGACGACCAACACCCCTTCGAACAGGTTTTCGGTGATGGCCTGCAGGCGTTGCCGCGACGCCGCCAATTCCGCCGTGCGTTCGGCCACCTGGCGTTCCAGGATCTGCTGCTGCTCGGCCAGGGTGTGTTCGTAAAGCCGCCGCAAGGCGACATCGCGGAACACCAGCACCGCCCCCATCACCTGTTCTTGTTCAAAAATGGGGGCGACCAGATATTCCACCTGGATCAGGTGGCCGTCGGCATGTTTGAAGAAGGCGTCATCGACCTTTTGCGCCAATCCGGCGGCATAAGACCGGTGGACGGGGGTGTCGTCGTTGTCGCTGTCGACCACCATGCGGTAATCCGCCCCGATCAAGGTGTCGCCGGCCAGCCCCACCAGATCGGCGGCGGCCCGGTTGGCGAAGCTGACCCGTCCCTTGGTGTCCAAGCCGATGATGCCGTCACCGGCGGAATCCAGGATCAGCTGATAGCGGCGTTGCAGCCGGTCCAGGGCTTCCTCGCGTTCCTTCAGCAAGGTGATGTCGGTGCGCACCGCCACCACGCCGCCCTCGGCGGTGCGGTATTCGCGGGCCAGCAGCCAACGGCCGTCACGCAGCCGTTGAACCAGGGATTCGCCGGTGGCGGCTTGGTGCAGTTCCAGACGCTGTCGGCGCCATTGGCTGTAAGGCAGCCCGTCGGTATCGAACAATCGCTGGGCTTGGGGGCTGGCCAACACCTGTTCGAAGGTGTTGCCGGCCGACAGGACGTCGCCCAAGGGGGCGAACATGCGTTGGTATTCGCTGTTGAACAACACCAGACGATCCTGGGCATCATAGACGGCGATGCTGTCGCTGATGCTTTCGATGGCATCGGCCAGTTGTTGGCGGGCCTGTTGGGCCTGGCGTTCGGCCAAGACCTCGCGGGTGATGTCGGCGCCGACGCCGCGATAGCCCAGGAAGTCGCCGTGAATATCCACCATGGGGATGCCGCTGATCCGGATATAGCGGCCATCCTTGCCGCCCAGGGGGCCGACGGGGAACACCACGTCGCGGAACGGGGCGTGGGCTTGCAAGGTCGTCAGATGTGCCTGCACGACGGCCTGGTCGCCATCGCCCAAACCCAGTTCCAGATAGGAAAAACCCAGGATCGCCGAGGGCTTGACCCCCAGAACGGCGCCGATGCGTTCCGAGACGAAGGTCAGGCAATTGTTGGCATCGGTTTCCCAGAACCAGTCCGAAGCCGAACCCGCCAAATCACGGAAGCGGCTTTCGCTTTCGCGCAATTCCGTTTCAGCCTGCTTGCGCGACGTGATGTCGCTGATGGTGGCGACGAACAATTGGCCGTCATTGACGCGGATCTGGGTCAGGATCAGCCACAGGGCGATTTGGCTGCCATCGGCCTTGCGGCCCACGGTTTCGGTCCCTTCTTCCGGGGTGGGAACGCAATCATGGTGGGGGACCAAAAGGTCCAGGTGCTTGCCCGGCAATTCGTCTTGTTCATAGCCGAAGATGGACATGGCGGCCTTGTTGCACGACAGGATCGTGCCTTGCGCATCCAAGGTGACCACCGCTTCGCCGGAATTGTCGATCACCGCCGTCAGGCGCGATTCGCTGTTTCGCAGGGCCGCTTCGCGCTGGGAAATGGATTGCGCCATTCCGGCGAAGGCGTCCACCAATTGCCCCACTTCGCCGCCGGCGTGGGGCAGACGCATGGCGGCTTGCCCGGCGGCCACGGCTTTGGCGGCACGCATCAAGCCGGCCAGGGGCGTCAGCACCCAGCGGGCTTGCAAATGCACCACCAACCCCGCGCCCAGCAGCAACAACACCGTCACGGTGATTTCCATGTGCACCAGAACGTCCAGGCTTTGGGCGATGGAATAGTTGATATCCGAAGCGATGCTGAGCGTCGCCAATTCGCGATTGCCGGCGATCACCGGCACGGTCAGGCGGGTGGTCGAAGGGGGGATGGCGATCTCGGACAGCGGGTAAAGCAGACGGCCGTCGGGGCGATGCAGGGTCAACGTGCGCCACCACAGGCGTTCGGTCCAAACGTCGGTCAGGGTTTCATGGATCTTGGCGAAGTCGTTGGCCAACAGATCGGGGGCGATGGCCAGGGCGACCATCTTCAGCCCTTGGTGCTCGGATTGCTCTTTGTCGGCGATCAGCCGCTGCTTCAACAAATCGAAGATGACGAAGTGCATGACCGTCAGCACCGCCACCATCAGCGCGGCGAAAGGCAGCAACAATTTGGTCCGGGCGCTCATTTTATTCTTCGACATAGAAGGCTTGCAGATCCAAGTCGGCCAGACCGTCATAATCGGCGGCGCTGGCCGGGCCCGGGTCGTGCATGGGGATTTCCTTGACGTGTTGGCTTCCTTCCGGGGTTTGGGCCAGGGCCAGGAAGGCCTTGGCGATCACGTCGCGCTGGGTCGTCGTAAGCCGGGGATGAGCGGCCAACGGATGGGGCGGAAAGTGTTCGGTTTCGTGCAGGACCCGCAGCTTCTGACGTGACGATTCGGGCAATTGGGCCAAAGTGGCGGGAATGCCGCCGGCGGCGGCAGCTTCGTTCAACAACACCGCCAGATAGGCCGAAGAATGCGATTTGACGTATTTCTCGGTCACCGTGATGTGGAACTTACGGGCGAATTCCGCCCGCGGCACCAATGCCGCCCCCATGGCGTTGGGGGCGGGAAACGCCACCACCTTGCCGTTCAATTGTTCGACGCGGCTGATCGGCGAATCGGTGGCGACGACGATGATGCCGGACAAGTTTCCGCCATGGTCGCGAACCAGCGGCACATATCCTTGGCGCTTGTGGGCGATCAGGTAGTGATAGGGGTTCATGTAGGCCAAGTCGTATTCACCGGCCATCAGGCTTTTTTCAAAAGCGGGAATGTTGGGCGGCACGTCCAGACGGAATTCCATGCCGGTACGCACGGTCAATGTATCCAGAAGCGGGCGCCACACGGAATCGATGCGGCGCAGGTCGAATTGCGGAACGATTCCCACGTTGATTGGCCCGACGCCATCCGGCTGGGCCGTGGCCCGGTGGGGGATGGACAGAAAGGCCGCAAGGAGGATCGCGATAATCGGAGGTGTTTTCATTTCCTGCATCCCCCGTTTAAGTTATTAACATATCCATTTTTATTTTGAATAATGTGGGGTGATTGTTCCGTCTTTTATATTTGTTGAAGTTAACGCTTCCGCCAATTGTATTTTAGGTTTGTCTTTATCATTCTTTAGTCGCATCCGTGGTTTTCGGGCTATAAATTGCACATGCAAATACTGCCGTTGCAATAATCCGTCACGTTTCGGGCAAAGTTCCGCAATGCTCGTTTGCTACCCATCCGGGTTGAATGCGGTGCAGCATGCGCCGCTGTGTTCTAAACCGGAGGGATCATGTCCGACCCCATTTACGAACGGGTGCGCAACAACCCGAAATTCGCCGAACTGGTGCGCCGTCGTGGCCGCTTGGCGGGCCTGTTGTCGGTCATCGTGCTGGGCGCTTATTACGCCTTCATGATGGTGGTGGCGTTCGCCCCGGAAATCCTGGCCCAGCCCTTGACCGAAGGCGGTGCGTTGACCGTCGGCGCTCCCATCGGCGCCGCCATCATCATCGTCTCGTGGCTGCTGACCGGGGTGTATTCGCGCTTCGCCAACGGTCCCTTCGAACAGCTGAACAACGACATCGTGCGGGAGACCCTGCAATGATCCGCGCCATCCTTTCCGCCAGCGTTCTGGCGTTGCTGAGCGCCGCCCCGGCCCTGGCCGCCGGTGGCGACCTGGGGGCGGTCGAAAAGCAGCCCATCAACCTGTCGGCCATCGGCATGTTCGTCGCCTTCGTCTTCCTGACGCTGGGCATCACCTATTGGGCGGCCAGCCGCACCAAGTCGGCCAGCGACTTCTACACCGCCGGTGGCGGCATCACCGGTTTCCAGAACGGTTTGGCCATTGCCGGCGACTACATGTCGGCGGCNNGCGGACTTCTACGCCGGCGGGCGCGGCTTCTCGGGCTTCCAGAACGGCCTGGCCATCGCCGGCGACTACATGTCGGCGGCGACGCTTCTGGGCCTGTCGTCCCTGGTCTTCGCCAAGGGTTTCGACGGCTTCATCTACACCATCAGCTTCTTCGTCGGCTGGCCGATCATCTTGTTCCTGATGGCCGAGCGGCTGCGCAACCTGGGCCGCTTCACCTTCGCCGACATCGCCAGCTATCGGCTGGACCAGTCCAAGGTGCGCACCTTCGCCGCGATGGGCTCGCTGACCGTGGTGTGTTTCTACCTGATCGTCCAGATGGTCGGCGNNTTCCTGATGGCCGAACGCCTGCGCAACCTGGGCCGTTTCACCTTCGCCGACATCGCGTCCTATCGTCTGGACCAGTCCAAGATCCGCACCTTCGCCGCTTTGGGTTCGCTGGCGGTGGTGTGCTTCTATCTGATCGTGCAGATGGTTGGTGCCGGCCAGCTGATCAAGCTGTTGTTCGGTCTGGATTACGCCGTCGCCGTCATCCTGGTGGGCGTCTTGATGGTCATCTACGTCACCTTCGGCGGCATGGTCGCCACCACCTGGGTGCAGATCATCAAGGCTTGCCTGATGCTGGGCGGTGGTGCCGTTCTGACCCTGCTGGCTTTGAACCATTTCGGCTTCTCGCTGGAAGCCATGGCGCAAAGCGCGGTGGAATCCCATAAGGACGGCATCAAGGCCATGGGCCCCGGCACCATGCTGGCCGACCCGGTTTCCGCTGTGTCCATGTCGCTGGGTCTGGTGTTCGGCACCGCGGCGCTGCCGCATATCATGATGCGCTTCTTCACCGTGCCCAATGCCCGCGAAGCCCGCAAAAGCGTGTTCGTGGCGTCCGGCATCATCGGTTTCTTCTTCCTGCTGGTGTGCATCTTGGGCATGGCGGCGATCACCATCGTCGGCACCGACCCCCAGTTCTTCGAAGGCGGCAAGGTCGGCGGCAAGCTGATCGGCGGTGGCAACATGCCGATCATGCATCTGTCCAAGGCCTTGGGCGGCGACCTGTTCCTGGGCTTCTTGTCGGCGGTGGCCTTCGCCACCATCCTGGCGGTGGTGTCGGGTCTGGCCCTGGCCGGCGCATCGGCCATTTCCCACGACATCTACGCCCGCGTCATCAAGAAGGGCCAGTGCAGCGAAAAGGAAGAGCTGCGCGTGTCCAAGATCGCGTCCTTGTTCCTGGGCGCCTTGGGCGTGTTGTTGGGCATCGCCTTTGAAAAGCAGAACGTGGCCTTCCTGGTCGGTCTGACCTTCGGCATCGCCGCGTCCGCCAATTTCCCCATCCTGATCCTGTCCATGTATTGGAAGGGTCTGACCACCAAGGGCGCCCTGTGGGGCGGCCTGGCCGGCCTGATCTCGGCGGTGACCATGGTCATCTTGTCCAAGGCGGTGTGGGTGGTGGTGATGGGCAATGCCCAGCCCATCTTCCCCTACGAGCATCCGGCCCTGTTCTCGATGACCTTGGCCTTCCTGGTCACCATCGTGGTTTCCAAGTTGGACAAGTCGGCGCAGGCGCAGGCGGAAATCGCCGCCTTCGAGGACCAGTTCGTGCGCTCGCAGACCGGTATCGGAGCCGCTGCCGCGTCGAACCACTGACGTTTTTTTACTTGCGTTCTTGCTGTCCGCCGGGCCTAAAAACCCGGCGGATTTTTTTGAAGGAACCACCATGCTTCTTGCGGCCACCCACAGCGGCAGCTTCCATGCCGACGACGTCTTCGCCTTCGCCATCCTGAAGGCGGCCAGGGATGGCGCGATCCGTCTGACCCGATCGCGTGACGCAGCGGATTGGGACGCCGCCGAGGTGGTGTTCGACGTGGGCAATATTTACGATCCGGCCAAGGGGCGTTACGACCACCACATGCGTGACAAGCCGTTGCGCGACAATGGCGAAGCTTATTCCTCGGCCGGGCTGATCTGGCGCGATTATGGCCGCGACGCCATCGCCCGCTTGTGTCCCGCCGCCACGCCTGCGCAGGTTCAGGTGGTCTGGGCCAAGGTGGATAAGGGGCTGATCCGCGACGTCGATTTGATGGATAACGGCGCCATGGAGCGTCATCCCGGTCACTTCTCGACCGTTTTGGAAACCTTCTGTCCGACCTTCGCCGAGACCGGTGTCGACGAAGATGGCTGTTATCAGCAAGCGGTGGCCTTGGCCGACCAGGTGCTGGTCCGTGCCGTGGCCCAGGGCTTCGCCGCCGCCCTGGCCCAGGATGCGGTGGCCCGGGCCGCAGCGCAGGCCGAGGACCCGCGCATCGTCGTGCTGGACACCCGATTGCCGTGGGACGACGCGGTGTTCGATTTGGGGCTGGATAGCGTTCTTTACGTCATCCGCCCAGCCGGCAAGGATTGGACGGTGTCGGCGGTGCCCCCGGCACGCGGTTCTTTTGGTCAACGCAAGTCGCTGCCAGCGACCTGGGGTGGACTTCGTGATGGCGAACTGGCACAGATAAGCGGTGTAATGGATGCGACGTTTTGCCACTCGGCGTTGTTCGTTTGCGGCGCCCTCAGCCGTGAAGGGGCGATCGCCATGGCCCGGTTGGCGGTTGTGTCCTAAGGGGGGACAGATTGGCTTTCACGCGTGATGGGGTTGTCAGGCGCAGTATTCTGATGTCTGACCCCCTGGAAGACGAATCCGCGGAAGCGGCATGGTTGCTGGCGGCGCGCGACCAGGGCAGCCCTGACGGCTGGTGGAACGCAGCAACCCAACTGGCTGAAAGCTGTTTATATCTGTCCGCCGAGGCCGCGTTGTGGATGGCCGCCGGCTTGATCGGCGCCGCCGAGAGAAGGGCTGTGGTCTTCGACCAGATGGCCGTGGTCTTGGAAAAACTCGGCGACACCGAAATGGCCGAAGCACGTCGCCGGGTCGCCCATCGCTTGCGTGGGCACAAAATTTCCGGTCATGTCCTGGAACTGGAAGCCGGCCAAGGCTGGGTCATGTGCCGATGCAACGACCCCGATGCCTTTGATGACGTGCTGGCGGCATTGCCAACCCGGCCTTTGGCCGATGACCCCCTGCGTGGGGATGGTCCGGTTCTGTCGGTGGCGGACATGTCCCCGCGTTTCGGCGCCAAGGACGATTTCTCCTATCTGGTGATGGACGAAAACGGTCCCCTGATTTTGGTGAAATGCGGTGTCAGTGGCGATGGCATGATGGTGTGCGGCGAGGTGGCGGTGCAACTGACCCGTCTGCGTCCCCAGGTGCCGGATTGGGCCGTGGACTTGGCGCTACGTCAATTGACCCACCTGACCCGTTGGTCGGGGGTGTCCCGGGTTCTGCTGGAAGACGACCAATCCGCAGTGACCCAGTCCTGGATCCGCCAAGGCGCCAGTCACGCCAGCCATGTGGCGTATTGCGACATTGATCTGAACCAGACGATGGAGGTGTTGCGTCGGCAATACCGTGAAACCCACCGCCAGCAAGTGGCGTGGGGGCGCAAGAATTTGCTGGTGGAAAAGGTGGCCGACCCCGCCACCCTGTACGAGGGCTTTCGCCATCTTTACGATACCGGGAGCCAGTTGCTGCCACAGTTCACCCCGCAAAGCCTGGGGCAACCGGGCATTTCCATGTTCGTGGCCTGGGCTGGGGACGAACTGGCGTCGGTGGTGGTGTGCAGTGATTTCGCCGGCACCTGCTATTACGCCGCCGGGGCGCGCATGGCGGGGTCGAAGAAGCCTTTGACCCATGTGCTGATCGACGCCGCCATCGAGGACGCCAAGGCGCGCGGCATGGCCCAGTTCAGCTTTGGCATCTTGCATGTGGAGGCGAACACGGATGCCAAATTGCTGGGGATCGCCGGTTTCAAGCGTGGTTTCGCCGCCCAGTTGCGACCGGTCGAGTGGGTGACGGTCAAACCCTGATCGGGCTTTGACACAATTTCCGTAGGCATAAAGTTCGGGCAGTGGTATTACCAGACGGAGCCGCATGAAAGACGGCTCGGTAACACCATGGGAACGTTCATATGCCCGCACATGTCACCCCGCCGGCCCCGATGCCGAAGGATGTCTATTATTTCGGCACCTGTCTGGTTGACCTGTTTTTCCCCGATGCCGGCTTGGCCGGCATGGAGCTTTTGAAGCACCAGGGAATCCGGGTGGTTTTCCCCCAGGGCCAAAGCTGCTGCGGTCAACCGGCCTTCAATTCCGGTCACAAATCCGAAGCCCGTGAAGTGGCGCGCGCCCAATTGAACGCCTTCCCCGAGGATTGGCCGATCGTGGTGCCGTCCGGGTCGTGCGCCGGCATGATGCGGGTGCATTACCCCGATCTGTTCAAGGGCGACCGCGACGAGGACAAGGCGGTGGCCTTTGCGTCTCGGGTCTTTGAATTGTCGTGGTTCCTGGTCCACGTCCTGGGCCTGGACACCAAACTGGTGGACAAGGGGGAAAAGGTCACGGTGACCTGGCATGGGTCGTGTCATTCCATGCGCGAAATGGGGGTGGTGGACGAACCTAAACGGCTGATCCGCGCGCTTTCCAATGTCACCTTGGTGGAAAACCCCCGCGAAAAGGAATGCTGTGGTTTCGGCGGCACCTTCGCGGTGCGCCAGCCCGAAGTTTCCGCCGCCATGGTCGCCGACAAGATCGATGCCATCGAACAGACCGGCGCGACGCGGGTGGTGTCGGGCGATTGCGGCTGTCTGATGAATATCGGCGGTGCCTTGGACAAGGCGGGCAAGCCGACCAAGCCCCAGCATCTGGCGGAATTCCTGTTGGAGCGCTGCCATGGGCGCTGATTTTTCCACCCGCGCCCATGACGCGCTGAACAATCCGCAGTTGCGCGCCAATTTCCGCCGCGCCATGGATGGTCTGATGACCAAGCGCGCCGCGCAGTTCGAAGACCAGGACAATTGGAATGCGCTGCGTGCCAGGGGCGCCGCCATCAAGGCCCGCGCCTTGGCCCGCCTGCCCGATCTGCTGGAGGAATTCGAGCAAAAGGCCAGTGCCAACGGCATCATTGTGCATTGGGCCGAGACCACCGAAGACGCCAACCGCATGGTCTTGGAAATCCTGAATTCCCATGGCGCCAAGAAGGTGATCAAGGGCAAGTCCATGGTGTCCGAGGAAATGCACCTGAACGCCCATCTGGAAGCCCACGGCATTCGGGCGGTGGAATCGGATTTGGGTGAATACATCATCCAATTGGCGGGCGAGGCGCCCAGCCACATCGTCATGCCGTGTATTCACAAGAACAAGGGCGAGATCGCCCAGTTATTCACCGACAACATCGACAACCAGCCCTATACCGAGGATGTGGACGCGCTCACCGCCGCTGCCCGGCAGGTGCTGCGCCGCGAATTCGCCAGCGCCGATGCCGGGCTTTCCGGGGCCAATTTCCTGGTGGCCGAAACCGGGTCGTTGGTGCTGATCGAAAACGAAGGCAACGGGCGATTGTCCACCACGCTGCCGCCGCTGCACATCGCCGTGGCCGGCATCGAAAAGCTGGTGGAAAAGCTGGACGACGTGGCGCCGCTTTTGGCGCTGCTGCCCCGTTCGGCCACCGGGCAGGCCATCACCACTTACGTCAACATGATCAGTTCCCCGCGCAAGCCCGGGGAAAAGGACGGGCCGCGTCAGGTCCATCTGGTGCTGTTGGATAACGGCCGTTCGCGGGTTTATGCCGACGAACAATTGCGCGACACGTTGCGCTGTATCCGTTGCGGCGCCTGCATGAACCATTGCCCGGTCTATTCCCGCGTCGGCGGTCACACCTATGGATCGGTCTATCCCGGTCCCATCGGCAAGATTTTGACCCCGCAATTGGCCGGTCTGGATTGCGCCGGAGACCTGCCCCACGCATCCACCTTGTGCAATGCCTGCGTCGAGGTTTGCCCGGTGCAGATCCCCATCGCCGACATTTTGGTGCGTCTGCGCACCGAAGCCGCCGAGCCCAGCGCCAGCACGGCGGTCAAGGGCGCCGGATCAGGGCATTCGGCGGTGGAAAGCGCGGTGTGGAAGGGCTGGCAGGCGATGTATGCCAATCCAGCCGCTTACAAGATCGGCACCAAGGCATTGTCGGTATTGGGCAACCTGATCCCCGCCGCCGCACCACTTTTGAAGCAATGGACCAGCGTGCGCACTAAGCCGAAATTCGCAGGGAAGACCTTGCACCAACTGGCCCGCGAAAAGGGATACGACAATGAGTAGCGCCCGCGCCAACATCCTGGCCCGGCTGCGGGCCGCTCCCAAGGTTCCGGCCCCCGAACGCCCTGATTGGCAGGCGCAGGGCTTCAATGACCGCCTTGATCGCTTTCGCATGATGCTGGAAGCGGTGCATGGCGAGGTTCATGTGGTCACCGATGAAACTTGGCGGGCGCATCTACGCAAGGTGCTGGCGGAAAAGAACATCGGCCGCGTGCTGGCGGCGCCGCATCTGGGGGTCGATTGGGACGATCAGGTGGCTTACGATTCCCCGGTCGAGGATTTCAAAGACCAACTGGTATCGGGCATCGACGCCTGCGTGACCACCACGCGCGGCGCCATCGCCGAGACCGGGTCGCTGGTCTTGGTCCCCGACAGCGACGAACCACGCCTGTCCTCGCTGTTGCCGCCCATCCATGTGGCACTGCTGAAGGCGGAAGACATCGCCGACAACATGGCGCAGATCATGGAAGCCCAGGGCTGGGCCGCGTCCATGCCCACCAATTTGTTGCTGATTTCCGGGCCGTCCAAGACCGCCGATATCGAACAGACCCTGGCCTATGGCGTCCATGGTCCCAAGGAACTGATCGTCTTGGTGCTGCAATGAGCGTGAAATCCCGTCTGTCTTCGCTGATCCCGGCTGACCGTCTGATCGACGACCCGCTGCGTCTGTTGGCCTATGGCACCGATGCCAGTTTTTACCGCCTGATCCCCAAACTGGTGGTCAAGGCCGATACCGAAGCCGAGGTCACGGCGACCCTGGCCGCCTGTGCCGAAGAAGGGGTGTCGGTGACCTTCCGCGCCGCCGGCACGTCTTTGTCGGGGCAAGCGGTCAGCGATTCGGTGCTGCTGTTGCTGGGCGACGGCTGGGGCGGCGCGGTGGTGGAGAAAAGCGGCGAGCGCATCCGCCTGCAACCCGGCGTCATCGGCGCCGAAGCCAATCGCCGCTTGGCCGCTTTCGGTCGCAAGATCGGCCCCGATCCAGCCAGCATCGATTCGGCCAAGATCGGCGGTATCGCCGCCAACAATGCCAGCGGCATGTGCTGTGGCACGGCGCAGAATTCCTATCGAACGCTGGCCGCCATGCGGCTGATCCTGGCCGACGGCACCTTGGTGGATACCGGCGATGCGGGCTCTGTGGCCGCTTTCCGTGCCAGCCATGGGGCATTGTTGGATAAATTGGCCCAATTGGGCGAACGCACCCGTTCTGACCTTCCCTTGGCGGCGCGCATCGCCAAGAAATTCGCCATCAAGAACACCACCGGCTATGCCCTGAACGCCCTGGTGGATTACAGCGATCCCCTGGACATCCTGACTCATCTGATGATCGGCTCGGAAGGGACGCTGGGCTTCATCGCCGAAATCACCTATGACACCGTGCCCGACCATGTCCACAAGGCCAATGCCTTGGTGTTCTTCCCTGATAACGCCTTGGCCTGTCAGGCGGTGGCGCGGCTGAAGACCAGCCCGGTTTCGGCGGTGGAACTGATGGACCGTGCGGCGCTGCGCAGCGTCACCGGCAAGCCCGGCATGCCTGAAGGTCTGGCCGATCTGCCCGATACCGTCGCGGCCCTGCTGGTGGAAAGCCGCGCCGCCGATGCGGCCGGCCTTCAGGACAATATCGCCGCCATCATCGGTGCATTGGACGGCATCGCCACCATCGGCCCGGTGACCTTTACCACCGATGCCGCCGAGGGCGCCAAGTACTGGAAAATCCGCAAGGGTCTGTTCCCGGCGGTGGGCGCCGTGCGGCCCGTCGGCACCACGGTGATCATCGAGGACGTGGCGTTCCGGGTGGAAGATTTGGCCGCCGCCACCACCGATCTGCAGGCGTTGTTCCTGGCCCATGGCTATACCGAGGCCATCATTTTCGGCCATGCCCTGGAAGGCAATCTGCACTTCGTCTTCACCCAGGATTTCGGCTCCAAGGCCGAGATCGAGCGCTATGGCGCCTTCATGGACGACGTGGCCAAGCTGGTGGTGGACAAATATGACGGCTCGCTGAAGGCCGAACACGGCACCGGGCGCAACATGGCGCCTTACGTGGAAATGGAATGGGGCGCCGCCGCCACCGCCTTGATGTGGGACATCAAGACCCTGTTGGACCCGGCGGGCATGCTCAATCCCGGTGTCATCCTGAACCGCGACCCCCAGGCCCATCTCAAGGATTTGAAGGCGCTGCCCGCCGCCGATGCGCTGGTGGACACCTGCATCGAATGCGGGTTCTGCGAGCGCATGTGCCCCAGTCACATGCTGACCCTGTCGCCCCGTCAACGCATTGTCGGTTGGCGCGAGATGGCGGTGGCCGATGCGGCACGGCGCCAGGAAATCGGCAAGCTTTACGATTATTATGGCCTGGAGACCTGTGCCGCCTGTGGCCTGTGTGCCACCGCCTGTCCGGTGGGCATCGAGACCGGCAGCCTGACCAAGGCCCTGCGCGGCCGTAAGCAAAGCGGCTTGGCCCGCAAGATCGGTCAGTTCGCCGCCGATCATTACGGCGCCATGATGGGACTGACCAAGTTGGGATTGGGTGCGGCGGAAATGGTCGACACCGTGGCGGGGACGGCGCGCAACCGCCGCCGTCTGCCGACCCCGGCCCGGCCCAAGCTGCAAGGCGGTGGGGCAGGGGAGGACGTGGTCGTCTATGTGCCGTCTTGTGCGTCGCGCAATATGGGCCCGGCCTTGGATGACCCGGTCAAGCAATGCCTGCCCGACGCCACCGAAAACCTGCTGAAGAAAGCCGGCTTCAAGGTCGTCATCCCCGACGGCTTGGGCAATCTGTGCTGCGGCCAGCCTTGGGACAGCAAGGGCATGACCGACATCGCCGATACCAAGGCCCGTGACATGGCCGATGCCTTGGTCAAGGCCAGCGACAACGGCAAATATCCGGTGATCATGGACACCGCCACCTGCACCCTGCGCCTGAAGACGTTCATGCCCATCCTGGACGCGGTGGAAGCCCTGCATGACCTGATCTTACCGCGTCTGACCCTGAAACCGCTGAAGGGTTCGGTGATGCTGCACATCCCGTGTTCGGTGCGCAAAATGGGGCTGGAAGACAAGCTGCTGGCGGTGACCAAGGCCTGTGCCGAAAATGTGGTGGTCCCCGATGGCGTCACCTGTTGCGGCTTCGCCGGCGACAAGGGCTTCACCACGCCGGAACTGAACAAACATGCGCTTCGCAAGCTGGCGGTGCCGGACGGCTGTCATGAAGGCTTTTCCGCCAATCGCACCTGTGAAATCGGGCTGGCCGACCATTCCGGCATCCCTTATCGTTCGATCATCCATTTGGTCGAGCGGGTGTCGTAAAATGCAGGTTGTTTTCGACGTCGCGCTGCCGGTCTTCGCCATCATCTTGGCGGGCTATGGCGGCGGGCGCACGGTGTTGGGCCAGGAATCCTCGGCGGCGCTTTCCGCCTTCGTTTACTGGTTCGCGCTGCCGGCGGTGCTGTTGCTGTCCATGGCCCGCCAGCCCCTGGGCGACATCTTCAACCTGAACTTCATCGGCGCCTTCTTGGGCTCGATGCTGATGGTTTATGCCCTGGGCTGGGCCTTGGGTTGGCTGAAGGGGCGCCGCGACGGGCCGGAAGTCAATTCGCTGCAGGCCTTGAACGCCAGTTTTTCCAATACCGGCTATATGGGCATTCCACTGTTCCTGGCCGCCTGGGGCGCTGACCATCTGCTGCCCGCCATCATCGCCACGGTGATCATGAGCGTGGTGATGATCGGCCTGGCGGTCATCGCCATGGAAATGGCCAGATCCCACGGCCACGGTCTGGGCCGCGCCTTCGCCAGCGTCGGCAAGGGCTTGATCAAGAACCCGCTGATCGTGTCGTCGCTGGCCGGTTTGGCCTGGAACCTGACCGGTTTGCCGGTGCCGCAGCCGGTGGTCAATCTGTGTCAGCTGACCGGCGCGGCGGCGGGGCCTTGCGCGCTGTTCGCCATCGGTGTGTTCCTGGCCGGTCGTCCGCTGGAACTGGGGCTGCGCCATGTGGGGTGGATGGTGCCGCTGAAGCTGGTGGTTCACCCGCTGCTGGCCTGGGGGCTGATCGAGACGGTTTTCCCGTTGGATCGTTTCTGGACCGGGGCGACGCTGCTGTTGGCGGCGCTGCCCACCGGGGCGCTGACCTTCGTCATGGCCAACCAGTACAAGGTTTATGTGGAACGCACCTCGCAGGTGATCTTGCTTTCCACCATTGCGTCAGTTCCGGTTTTGTCGTTGATCCTGGTGGTATATGCCAGCCGGTAATACCATGGTCTAGGTTTGTGCGTGGCATCATCCAACCAAGGTTGGTTCGTGGTGACGAAAAGAGGATGTTGGTTACACCTCCGTGCCGTTTCTTCGCCGCAAGGTCGCGGCTAGTATCAAGCCACGCCGAAAGGTTGGAAGGTGGTCACCGCGATCCCCGATCTTCTTCCACCAAAGGACGGGCGGTTCGTCTTCCATCCCCCCCCCCGGATGACGAACCGCCCCAAGGCCGCCGCCCGCTATCCCCCCTCCCCCCTGCGGGCGGCGGAGCCTTGGTGAAAAAACAAGCGTCATTCCAAATTGCCTTGGATTTCAGCATTGGGTAGTCTGGCCAAGCTTCCGCCGAAGCGACCAGCGAGTGAACCCATGAGCGACATCGAAACCCTGAAGGCGGCCGTCAAGAAGTTGTCCACCCAGGCCACCCAAGCCAAGATGGACCTGCACGACTTGTCCGAGGAATTGCCGATCAACTGGGAAAAGATCCCGGACGTGGCGGCCCAGTGCCATGACCTGTATGCCAAGCTGGCCCAGGCCCGCCAGGACCTGAAGGCTGCCGGCGGCTGATCAGTCGAGGGAAAGGGCTGCGCGGTTCGCCGCGCCGTCTTGCGGCAAGGACAGCACGAACCGGGCCCCCGGTCCGCTGAATTCGCTATCCAACCAGATAGCGCCGCCATGACGTTCGACGATCTTGCGGCACACCGCCAGTCCGATACCGCTGCCTTCGTAATCGGTGGCGCTGTGCAGTCTTTGAAAGACCTTGAACAAGCGGTCGGCCTGGTCGGCGGCGATGCCGATACCGTTATCGGAAACCGAGAACAGGGACTGCTTTCCCTTCGACCACGCCTTCAAAATGATCTGCGGCTGGTTGCCGGGTTTTTGGTATTTCAAGCCGTTGCCGACCAGATTCTGGAACAGGCGGGTGGTTTCGTTGGGGCTGGCGAAGATCTGCGGCCATTCCCCTTCGAAGCTGATTTGGGCATTGGTTTCGCTGATGATCGGGTGCAGGAAGTGGACGGCTTCTTCGGCCAGCTTGCGGGTCTGGACCATTTCCATGGGCTCGCCCTTGCGGCCGACGCGGGAATATTCCAACAGCGACGCCATCATGTCGTTCATGCGCTTGCTGCCGTCCAGGATGTAGCCCAGGAATTCCTGGGCCTGACCATCCAGAGTGTCGCCCAATTGCCGCGTCAGCAAGGTGGTATAGCTTGAAATCATCCGCAAGGGTTGGCGCAGGTCGTGCGACACCACATAGGCGAATTGTTCCAGCTCGGTGTTTGAACGTTCCAGGGCAGTCTCTAGATTGATGCGTTCGGTGACGTCCCGAGAGATGCCGAACAGGCCGATCACCTGGGTGCCGCCATCATCGAAGATCGGCCATTTGTTGGTTTCGACCCACCCGGTCTTGCCGTTTTCGTCGTAATAGGGGTTGACCTTGTTGACGACGCTTTCGCCCCGTTCATAGATCGCCTTTTCTTCGTCGTTGTAGACTTTGGCGGTGTCGGGCGGGAAGATTTCAAAGTCGTGTTTGCCCACCATGTCGCGCCAATTGACATGGTCGGTGATGTCCGCCATGGCTTGGCTGCAAAAGACGATGCGGCTGTCCATATCCTTGAAATAGATAAAGTCGCGGGCGTTGTCCAACATGGTCAGGAAGTTGGAATTCAGCGTCTTGACCCGACTTTCCGCCTGCTTCAACGCGGTGATGTCGGTGAAGGTGCGCACATATCCGCCATCGGCCAGCGGCGTGTGGGTAAGGCTGCACCACCCCTTGCCGCCATTGGCATGGATCGGCATCTCGAAATTGAAGGCGAGGGGCGAATCGATTTCCTTGACCGCCCGTTTCAACATGTCGGGGCCATAGCCGCAATGATCGGCCCATTGCTGCAGGATTTGGCTGAAAGGCTTGCCCAAGGCATAAGACGATGACGGCATGCCGAACACTTCATAGGCACCGCGGTTGAAGGCGCGGACCCGCATGTCCTGATCCAGCAGCACCACGCCTTGGGGCAAATTGTCCAAGATCGCCTTCATGGCGGCATGTTGCTGGACCACATGACGCTGGTGGCGGGTGCGCAGGATCGCCCACAGCGCCAACGAGAAGATGATCAGCAAGACGATGGCCGCCAAGGCGCTGATCAGGCTGACCATGTTGGCGATGCGCATGCCGTCTGCCCGCAAGACTTTGGCGACCAGAACCCAAGGCGTACCGGGGACCAGATAGGTGGCGCCAAGGACTTGGTTTCCCGCGTAATCCAGGCCCTGAACCAAGCCGGTTTGGCTGTTCAGGCCTTGTTCGGCCAAAGTCTTGTTGTCACCGCCGGGGACGACCAAGCTGAGAGCGGGAATCTGCGGGCTGAACAGCAACGGGCTCAAGAACTTGATACCGCTGTTGGATCTTTCGGCCAGAAAGATTTCGCCGGCCAGGGTGGAATCGGGCCATTGCGCCAAGATGGTGTAAAGGTCGGCACGAACCGATCGCTGGAAATAGGCGGCACCGATGACTTGATCGTTCTCGACACGGGGATAGACGTAACCGAAAACGATCTCGTGCTCGTATTGGTGCAGATCGACCAGTTGCGGGTGCCGGCTTTCCAAGGCGTTCTTCACCGCCAGCCGGGTGTCGGGCGATGGCGTATGGGCGGGAAAGGGATGGGTTTGCCGGCCATCGCGATCAAAGACCATGATGTCGTTGAAGCGCTGGTATCGGATGGCGTCGGCGATGGCGCCGTTCAGGACCGGATGATGTTCACTGTTGAGATGTGAGGGATTGGCCATGGCGTCGGCAACCGACGGGCGGCGCACGAAAATCGACGCATCCGCCTGGATGACGTTCAATTGGGCCTTGATCTGTTCAGTCTTGGTGTGGGCGATACCGCGCAAGCGTTCTTGCGTCAAGGCGAGCAACGTGTCGGCCAGCAGGAAACGACCGAGACCCGCGACGGCGACGATGACGAAAGCCCCCAGGGCGAACAGCCACCAATATTCCTTACCCAATGCCCGCATGACGCGTGTATGACCTACTATTTGTTGTCTTGATCTCTCCTGCTAATTATCAATTTTGAGGCAAATTTTACATAAAGTCATCCACCATTACAGACTTCTGAGTGGGATATTTGAACTAAGACAATTCCACCACTTCAACTTCGTCGCTAGTGATGGTCCAGGGCACGAAAATTCGGGCGACGCGGGCGAAGCGTTCGGGGGCGTCGGTGGCCAGATAGCGCACGCGGGCGCGCGATGGTTCGCGGTTGCTGGCCAGACCGCGATGTTCCAGCAAATCCTCGACGGCACGGGCGGTGGTGGTGGCCGAATCGATGATGGCGGTGTGCGGGCCGACCACGCGTCGCAACAAATCGGACAAGGCGGGGAAATGGGTGCAGCCCAGCAACAGGCAATCGCCGCGGTTGTCGTCGGCGGCGTTCAGGAACAAGGGGTCCAGGTAATGGTGGGCCAATTGCTCGGCGATGGGGCCGTCGGTCATGCCTTCTTCCACCATCGACACGAAAAGCGGGCAGGCCTTGGAAACCACCCGGGCGCCGGGGCGCGAGTTGTGGATGGCCCGCGGATAGGTTCCGGCGGCCACCGTGCTGTCGGTGGCGATGACGACGATGCGCCCTTGGGCGCTGGCCAAGGCGGCGGCGCTGGCTCCGGGCTCGACCACGCCGATCACCGGCAGGCCGGGGAATTCGGCGCGCAGGGCTTCCAAAGCATGGGCGGACGAGGTGTTGTCGGCCACCACCAAGCTTTTGATGCCCATGCGCACCAGGGCATGGGCCGCTTGCAGGGCGTAATGGCTGACCGCCGCGGCGCTTTTGGTGCCATAGGGCAGGCGCGCGGTGTCGCCCAAATAAATCAGCGATTCGGTGGGCAGCCTGTCCCGCAAGGCCTTGAGCACGGTCAGCCCCCCCACGCCCGAGTCGAAAACGCCGATGGGAAGGTCGCGGTCCGCGGTCATTTGGGCTTCCTTGAACAGCTGAAAAGGCATCTCGCATACATATAGCGACTTGGCCTTGCCGGCAGATTGGTCTAGCTTCGCGCCTTGTACAGGACGGGGGCAGTGATGAGCAAGGACGCGAATATGCCGGCACCCAAAGAGGTGCTGCTGCAATTGCAGTTCACGCCGTTGTTCGCGGGGCTTCAGGAAAACGACATCCGCAATCTGATCGAAGGCGCCCGCCTGGTCGGCTTTGGCCATGAGCAGCAGATGTATCAAGCCGGCGACCCGGTGGTGGATTTCTATGTGGTGATGGATGGCCACGTGGAATTGTCCATCGACAATGACGGCCGTCGCAGTGTCGTCGAAGTGGCCCGCCGGGGTACGGTGTTGGGCGACGCCGCCATGTTCGGCGACGGCCGTTTCCTGATGAACGCCCGGGTGTTGAACACGGCCCAGTTGCTGGCCATTCCCGCGTCCTCGTTCCTGGACAAGCTGGCCCAGCGCAAGGACATCGTGTTCCACATGCTGTCCACCATGTCGTTCCGCCTGCGCATGTTGGTGCGCCAGATCGCCGAATTGAAGCTGAAGACCACGGCGCAGCGCCTGGGGTCCTTTCTGCTGTCCTTGGCCGAGGCGGAGGAGGGCAAGGTCCAAGTCCGCTTCCCCTATGACAAGAAGCTGGTGGCCGACGAATTGGGCATGAAGCCGGAAAGCCTGTCGCGCGCTTTGGCCAAGCTGGGGGTGGAATCCAAGGCTGACAACGTGGTGGTCATCGCCGATTTGGACGCCTTGCGCGATTTCTGTGTCGAAGACGATTTGGGGTAAGAACATGGCCGGATTGTCTGCTGCCGACGTCGCTCTTTGCGCCACCGCACCGCTTTTCGCCGCGCTGGCGCCCGAAGAATTGTCGTTCCTGCTGGAAAACGCCCAGGCTTTTTCCTATGCCGAGACGCAATTGCTGTTCAGCCAGGGCGACGACGCCGATCATTTCTTCGTGGTTCTGGAAGGCCGGGTCAACATCTTCGCCCTGACCGAAACCGGCGACCAATCCATCATCGAAGTGTTCGACGGGGTTTCCACCTTCGCCGAGGCGGCCATCTTCTCGTCCGGAAAATATCCGCTGAACTGCGAGGTGGTGGCGGGCTCGCGTCTGGCGCATGTGCCGTCGGCGCAGTTCCTCAAACGTCTGGGGGACAATCCCCGCCTGGGCTTTCACTTGCTGTCGGGTCTGTCACGCTGGCAGATGCACATGATCCACGAGATCTCGGAGCTGAAAAGCAAGTCGCCGGGGCAACGTCTGGCGTCGTTCCTGCTGGCCTTGGCGCGCGACGCCCAAGATGGCGTGCAGGTGCGCCTGCCCATCACCAAGGCGGCCTTGGCCAGCCGCATCGGCATCGCCCCGGAAAGCCTGTCGCGTGCCCTGGCCCGGCTGAAGGAAGCGGGGGTGGAAAGCCATGGTCGCGAAGTGGTGCTGACCGATCTGGCGGCTTTGCGCCGACTGGTGCGCGAGGACGGGACCTCTTAACGAACATCAAGGTTCGCGGCAGCGCAATAACGCACGCTTCGGTCATCTTCGCCGGAGCAAGACATGGTTGGTGTCGTCGAACTCGCATCCCGTCCGCCTCAGGACAGCCCGCCCGCTTGGCTGGCCATGGCCCTGGACCAGCCCCCCCTGGACGTGCGCGCCGCGCTGGCCCAAGGGGAAGACCCGCTGGGGCTGTTGATGGAAGCCGCCGATGGGGTGGGGTTCGGGGGCTTCTTGGTGGTCGACGCCCCTTTCAATCCGTCTCCCTTGCGCCGCATCCTGGCGGCCCGGGGCTTTTCGTCTTATGGACGCTGCCTGGGGAGCGGACATTGGCGGATCTATTTCCATCTGAACGGCGCCGCCGATTGGGAACATGATTCCGAGGTGGCGCTGCTGGAAGAAGGCGCCATGGTCTGGCGCGAAGCCGACGGCCTGCACGTGGACGTCCGCAAACTCAGCCCGCCTCATCCCATGTTGGCCATCCTGCGGCTGATCGAATCGACGCCCGATTTATCGGGCCTGGTGGTCCACCACGAACGCTTGCCGCAATATCTGTTGCCGGAACTGGCCGAGCGCGGCTGGTGCGTCGCCCGCGTCGTCGAAGAGTTCCAAGACGTGCGCCTGTGGCTTGAACGGGGCGCCTGATGTTCGCCGGCGCGTTCATGATGGGGGCCAAGGACCGCTTGCTGTCACCGATCATTCCGTTTCGCTTTTTCGCCTCGGCCATTGTCTTCCATGTTGCCGGCTGGGCCGTCCTGTCGTGGGGCGCCGAGACCGCTTTGGGTTTCGTGGGCGGGACCGGGGCGGTGCTGGCCGCCTTGCATCTGATCACCCTGGGGGTGCTGGCGATGACCGCCATGGGGGCAGCCTATCAAATGCTGCCGGTGGCGACGCGCCGTCAATTAGGTCCGGCCTGGGTCTGTTCGCTCAGTTGGTGGCTGTTCAATCCCGGCATCGTGCTCTTGGTGATGGGGCTGGCCGGCGGCTGGGGGGCGGCTTTGGACCTTGGCGGCTTCCTGTGTGTCGCCGCCCTGTCGCTGTTCGGTTTGCTGGTGGCCCGCAACCTGTTGCAAGTGACCGACCTGCCGGCGGTGACTTGGCCGGCCTGGGTGGCCGTGGCCTGTTTGGCCGGTTTGCTGGTTCTGGCCGTCCTGCTGGTGCTGGACATGGATGTCGGGTTGTTGGTGAACCGTCCGGCGGTGGCCGCGGCCCATGCCCTGCTGGCCGGTTACGGGTTCATGGGGATGCTGGTGGTGGGGTTTTCGGCGGTGCTGCTGCCCATGTTCGTGCTGGCCAAGCCGGTGGACGACGCGGCTGGCAAGCGGGTGGCGGTGATCGCCGCCCTGGCCTTGTTGGCTGGATTGTTGGGCACGCTGTGGGGTGAAAATCTGGTGCAGGGCGCCGGATCAATCCTGGGGCTGGTCGCCTTGGGCTTTTACTTCGCCGTCCAACGCCGTGTTCTGGCGTCGCGCATGCGTAAAAAGCTGGAGCCGTTCTTTCGTCTGCTGAAGGCCGGCTGGGGCTTGCAGGTGCTGTCGCTGCTGGCGGCCTTGGCCTTGGTGTCGGGGGCGCCGGCCGAGATCATGGCGCCGCTGTGGGGCTGGCTGTTGGTGTTCGGCTGGCTGCTGTCCTTCGCCACCGGCATCTTGCAACGGATCATGCCGTTTTTGGCTTCCATGCATTCCGGGGCCAAGGGCGGCAAGCCGGTCCTGCTGTCGCAGCTGACCAGCCCGCGTCTTTTGGACATCCACGCCGTCTTGCACCTTGCCGCCGTGGTGCTGATGGCGGTCGCCTTGTTTTTCGACCTGCCGCTGGTCGCCCGAGTGGCGGCGTTTTGTGGCCTGGGCGGCGCCATGGCCTTTGCCGGTTTCGCCTTGGTCATGATGCATGTTTATCGCGCCCACGAACGAAGCACTTAAGTCTTGAAGGAAACGCAGATGTTGTTGCAGTCACAGATCGGGGCCCTGCTGCACCAGGACCACATGACCACCATCGAGACCCTGCAGGGGCTGGAAGAATTGCTGGGGTCGACCCGCAAGCCGCCGTCTTTCGACGCCGCTTTGGCCGACAAACTGGGCGCCCTGGCCGCCACCTTGCGGGCCGAGGTGGAAAGCCATTTCGCTTTCGAAGAAGGACATCTGTTTCCGTTGTTCGTGTCCAAGGGGGAAAGCGGCATCGTCATGATGCTGACCCATGAACATCGTTCCATCCTGCCCTTGGCGGTGCGAGTGGCGGACTTGGCGGTGGCGGCCGCGTCGCAGGGATTCGACGAGCAATCCTGGCGCGATTTCCGCGATTGCGGGGCCGAATTGGTGGAACGGGAAATCTTCCACATACAAAAAGAGGAAATGGGGCTGTTGGCCGCCATTTCCGCTTTGTTGAACGAATCCGAGGATACCGCCTTGGCGGTCACCTACCAGGAAACGGTGAAGTCATAAGGGCAGAGGAGGAGGTTTACTCCTCGTCTTCCAGGTCATCGAGGGCGGCGGCCGGCAGGATGGTGACGCCGGTGCCGTCTTCGTCTTCCAACAGCACCAAGTCGCCTTCGATGCGGTCGTCACCTTCGGCGACCACGTTGAAATAGTACCACAGATAGGCGATGGCGATGGTCTGGTCGATCTGATCGTCCTCGTCCATCTCGTCTTCGTCCATGGCCGAGACGTCGCGCAGGATTTCCAGCGAATCGTCGAACATTTCCTGCAGGTCCGGCTTGTCTTCCAGGACGTTCTTGATGATGTAGTCGTATTCGCTTTGCTCCAGTTCGTACTTCCACTGGGCGGCGCCGGATTTGTAATAGACGGTGATCATGGCGGAAGTTCCTTACGGCTGGTGCTTTCGGCGGACCATGGGGGATTCGGATAAAAAAGGCAAGACGGCGTTTCGCGTCTTGGCGGCGGGGAAGGGTTGCGCTATCACGGGGTCTTGCACCGTGCTTGGGAAAAGGTTTCAGTGTTATGTCCGAACGTCAGAGCTACGTGTTGACCATCACCTGCCCCGATACCGTGGGCATCGTCGCTGCCGTCTCCGGATTCCTGACCCAGAACGATTGCTTCATCACCGAAGCGGCACAATATGGTGACGCGCTGTCGCGGCGTTTCTTCATGCGCATCGTTTTCGCCGGTGGTGCCCTGACCCCGCCGGTCGCCGAATTCCGCAAGCTGTTCGCCGCCATCGCCGACAAGTTCCAGATGATCTGGAACCTGCACGACCTGACCCAGAAGCCCCGCGTGGTGATCATGGTGTCCAAGTTCGGCCACTGTCTGGTCGACCTGCTGCACCGTTACCATACCGGCCAGTTGAACATTGAAATTCCGGCGGTGATCTCGAACCACCCGGAGATGCGCTCGATCGTCGAATGGCACGGCATCCCCTATCATTATCTGGCGGTGGACAAGCACGACAAGGCGGCCCAGGAAACCCGGGTGATAGACGTGGTCGATCGCGCCGGCGCCGATCTGGTGGTCCTGGCCCGCTACATGCAGATCCTGTCCAGCGATCTTTGCCGCAGCCTGGAAGGCCGGGCCATCAACATCCACCATTCCTTCCTGCCCAGCTTCAAGGGGGCCAAGCCCTATCACCAGGCCCATTCGCGCGGCGTCAAGATCATCGGCGCCACCGCCCATTACGTCACCCCCGATTTGGACGAAGGTCCGATCATCGAACAATCCATCGAACGCGTCGACCACACCCACACCCCCGACGATCTGGTGGCTATCGGCCGCGACATCGAGAATCTGGTGCTGGCCCGCGCCGTGCGCTGGCATGTGGAACACCGGGTGTTGATGAACGGTTCGAAAACCGTGGTGTTCAAATAGGCCGATCTGCTATTTTGATGCCATGATCACGACCTTGCGCAAGACCTTGTTGGTTTCCGTGCCGCTGGCCCTGCTGGCGACGTCCGGCCACGCCGCGGAGGTGTCGGCTTCCGACACCCAGTCCGATCTGTTCCAGGTGTTGGGCGATTTCGTCCTGGGCGGTCTGGGGCCGGCGCGGACCATGGAAGATATCCAGCGCGACGAACGGGCCGAACACGCCCGGGCGCTTGAGGCCCAGCGCAGACAACAGGAAATGGCGGAACAGGACAAGGCCGAGCAAAGCGCGGCCGAGACGGCGACCGACAAACCGGTGGTGTCGGCGGTGAACCCGTCGGCGGTTCCGGCGGTTTCCCCGGCCAAGGTGGTTCCGCCGGTCAAGATGGCCAAGGTCGAGCCGGCCAGGCCCGTACCGGCCGAGGTCACGGCCGTCGAAACCAAGCCGGCGGCGCCGGTGGTTCCGGTGGCCCTGCCGGTGGACGTCATTCCGCCGCCGCCCAAAGCCCGCCCGCATCAGGAAGCCCGCGTCTTGCCGGCGGCGCCCGTGGTGCCGTCCGAGCCGCTGAAAAGCCACATCGCCGCCACCGCTTCGGTGGATCAGGCGTTGAAGCTGGGTGGGACGTCGCGGATCTATCAGCGCCGTCTGGTCATCGACTGAGCTTTTTTACTGGAAGCTGACGCTGTTCATGGCCCGTGCGACGCGCGGAGCCTTCCACGTGCCCACCGGGCTGGGGGCGGCGCCGGGCGACTTGACGTCGGTGCCTTCCAGGGGATTGTTCAGATCGGCGCTGCCGCCCGGGGTCTTGACGGTGATGGCGCCGTCCAGCAACAAGACGTCCAAGGGGTTGTCCAGGCTGCCGCCCCAGAACTTGGTGCCGCGCACGCCGATACTGGCCACCGGGGTCGCCACCGATAGCGGGCGGCCCGGCAGCTTGGCCACCGCCCCGGTGGTGACCAGGAAGGCGCCTTGCTCGACGCGCAGCCTGGCTTCGCCCTGGGCCGATTGCGGGGCATAGCGGAAGCTTTCCACCTTCAGGGTGGCGTTCTCTCCCAACACCACCAGCGTGTCGTCGTCAAAACGCACTTCCACCCGGCTGCCCGGGCCGGTGGTGATGGTGGCGTCGTCGGCGACCCGGCTGCCTTGCGCCAGGGGCGTGCCCGCCGCCAGGGCCCGGCCCTGCAGGCGGGTGATGGTGGCGGCGTCTTCCGCCATGACGTTCGCTGCCGGGACCAGGACGGCCAAAACAGCGACAACGCGAGCAAGGCGCATGGCATCTCCTCCCTAAAGCGGATAAATTCCTCGCGCTTTACGCGTCGATGTCAAGGAGGAGTGTGATGCGTCCATGGATTTTCCTGGCTGGGCTGGGCGGGGTCATCGCCGTCGGCATGGGGGCCTATGCCGCCCATGGCTTGGCCGGAGACGAAATCGCCCAAGCCCTGGCCGAACGGGGCTCGCAATATCAGTTGCTGCACTGTCTGGCCTTGCTGGGGGCGGACAGGGTGGCGTCCGACAGCCGCCGGGGCGGGGTCATCGCCCATCTGTCGGCCCTGTTGTTCCTGGCGGGCATGGTGCTGTTTTGCGGCTCGCTTTATCTGAAGGCGCTGACCGGCCAGCCCTTGCCCGTTCCCATGGTGACCCCGGCCGGTGGCATGACCTTGATGGCCGCTTGGCTGCTCTTGGCGGTGGCCGGGCTGCGACGCTGAAATCCCAAGATTTCGCGGGTTTGACTTGACGCGATAAATTGGGCGATACTCTGACGCCTTTTAGGGGGATACCACTTGGCTTGTCGGGTGGTTTCCAGTGGGGTCTTGAACTTGAGGCTTGTATGACGAAGACAGTCCTGATCGTTGAAGACAACGATCTTAACATGAAGCTGTTCAACGACCTTCTGCAGGCTAATGGCTATGCCACCTTGCAAACCAAGGATGGTCGCGAAGCCATGGATATCGCCCGCGCCAACCGTCCGGACCTGATCCTGATGGATATCCAATTGCCCGAGGTTTCGGGCTTGGAAATCACCCGTATGCTGAAGCATGACGACGAATTGAAGTCCATCCCGGTGATCGCGGTGACCGCCTTCGCCATGAAGGGGGACGAGGAAAAGATCCGCGAGGGGGGCTGCGAAGGCTATATCGCCAAGCCCATCTCGGTGACCGGTTTCTTGGAAACCGTCGCCAAGTTCCTGGGCTGACCGACGCATCTTAGACAAACGGCCGGATTTCGATCCGGCCGTTTTCGTTTGTCCGGCCGGCAATGGCGGCTTGCCGAGAGCATGTTCGCGCGAATCACTGATCTGCGAAAAGCCCGAGCGGCGATTGAGCCGCCCGGAACGGGCCATTTGAAAAGGCCCGTGTTGTTTCCGCTTCGGCTGAAACAACACGAGTCCGGACGGCAAAGCAAAACCCCCGCCGGCATGGCCTGCGGGGGTTTGCAGCGAAGCGAGCGAAGATCGCCGCGAAGCTTACTTGATCTTGGCTTCGTTGAACTCGACGTGCTTGCGCACGACGGGATCGTACTTGCGGAACTTCAGCTTTTCGGTGGTCTTACGCGGGTTCTTCTTCGCCACGTAGAAAAAGCCGGTACCGGCGGAGCTAACCAGCTTGATGAGGATGGTGGCAGGCTTGGCCATGGCGAAAATCCCGAAATCGTTAGTGCTTATGCGAAACTGTAGGCGGCGGAAGATACTGATCTGAGCGAGGGTGTCAAGAGCTTCTTGTAAAAAAGCGGTTAAAACAGCTCGATCGCCCCTTCTTCCTGCGGCGGCTTGATGTGGCCTTCCCGCAGCAACTGGTCGTAATGGCACACTTGGTTGCGGCCGTGACGCTTGGCCCAGTACAGGGCTTCGTCGGCTTGGCCGATGACCGCCGACGAAATGTCGCCGGGCTTGATGGAGACGAAACCGATGCTGACGGTCACCTTGCCCACTTGCGGGAAGGGGAAGTCCTGCACGGCGGCACGGAAGCGTTCGAACACCGCCTGGGCGTTGGAAGAGGTTGTCGGCGCCAGCACGACGACGAATTCCTCGCCGCCGAAACGGAACAACAGGTCGTCGGAACGGAACACCTTGCGCATCATGGCCGAGAACAGCAACAGCACTTCGTCGCCGAAGACGTGGCCGTAGGTGTCGTTGACGCGTTTGAAATGGTCGATGTCCAGCATTCCCAGCCAATGCTGCTCGCCTTCCTCGTGGTGGCGACGTTCCTCGGGGACCATTTGGGCCAAGGTCTGGCTGTTGGCGATGATACGGCCGATCTTTTCATCGAAGGTCTTGCGGTTCTTCAACCCGGTCAGGGTGTCACGCTCGGCTTCGCGCAATATGGCCAGGAAGTTGCGGTAGATGGCGGCGAAGCCGCGGATCAGATCCAGATAGGGTGCCGGGTCGGTGCGGGTCTCGATGGACAGGAAGGCCGAGACTTCTTCCCCCGCCGCTGAAATGGGCAGGCAGACGCGCACCAGGCCGGCTGCGTCGACGCTGCGGGCCTCTTCACCCATGGCCCAGGCCTGGGCCAGCAAATGGTCCTGGTCCAGCGGCTGGCAGCCGCCGTCGGTGGCCTTGCCGCCGCTTTCGGCGGTGGCGACGCATTCGGCCTGCAATCCGTCGCTGCGCATCAGCGGCCGCAGGATCGACACCCGGGTCAGGGTGGTCAGTTCCAGCAGCGTCGAAACCAGACAGTATTCCAGGTTCTCGCGAGAGCGCTGTTCGGTGATGCGCACCACCGATTCCATCAGGCTTTGCAGGTCAAGGCGCGGTGCGGATGTGGACAAGACCATGGAGGGACGACTCAATTTCCTCGGGCTCCGGTTAGAGGGGCACGGCTGGTGGGCAGAATGGCGGCGGCGGACAAGCCGGTGGGGGCGGACAGCGCCAGGGCCGAACCGTACAGGACCGGATCGGCCAGCAGCGCATGGGCGACCGCCAGATCGCGTTCGCCGTCCGTATGGGGTTCGGCGGCGCAAAGACCGCGCAGGCGTTGGCGCAGGGTCACTTCACTGATGTCGGAAGACCGCCATTGGGCCAATTGGGCGGTGATCTGGGCGGCGGCGGCGGCATTGGCCACCGAACGGGCCAGACTTTGCCCGTCGGCGCCCTTGGGGGCCTGGGTGGTGCAGATGTTGGGCAACACCCCCAAACCATGCAGGGCATAGCCGGACGGCGTGTGGAAACGCGACCAGGTCAGGTGCAACTCGCCCTGGTTGGGCAGCTCGATCAGGCTTTGCACCGTCCCCTTGCCGTAAGAGGTGGTGCCCACCACCACGGCATGGCCGCTGTCCTGCAGGGCGGCAGCGACGATTTCCGCCGCCGAGGCGGCTTTGCCGTCCATCACCACCACCACCGGCAGGTCTTCGCCGATATCGCCGGGACGGGCTTCATAGGATTGGTTGGACAACGGGTGCCGGCCCCTGGTGGCGACGATGGGGCCGTCCGAGATGAACAAATCGGCCACGTCCACCGCCTGGTCCAGGAAGCCGCCGGGATTGCCCCGCATGTCCAAGATGGCGCCGACCATGTCGTCGCCGTGGTCCTGACGCATGGCCAAAAGCGAGCGCCGCAAGGTGTCGGCGGTGGATTTGTTGAAGCCGGTCAGGCGGAACAGGCCGATGCCGTCGTTAAAGGTCGCATGCACCGTTTCCGGGACGATCAGGTCGCGCCTGAGCGCCAGGTCCATGGGCTTGTAGCCGCGACGGATGCCGACATTGACCCGGCTGTCCACCGGGCCGCGCAGCCGCCGCGACAATTCGTCGCGCGACAGGCCGGAAATGGGTTGTCCGTCCACATGGGTCAACAAGTCGCCGACCTGGATACCGGCCCGACTGGACGGCGAATCCTCCATCACCTCGGTGATGCGGATGTCGCCTTCGGCCAGTTCGAAACGGATGCCGATGCCGCCGAAACCGTTGCGGTTGGCGCGCAATTCACGGGATTCCCGCGCCCCTGAATAGCGGGAAAACAAATCCAGATGGGCCAAGGTGGCGTCGAACACCGCTTCGTAGATGCGTTCGGGATCGGCGTCGCGCAAGGAATCGGACAGCCCACGGGCGTCCAGGGCCACCGTCACCGTCAACCGCGCCCAGCCCCGCACATCGTTGTCGTCGGGGGTGGGATATTCGGCGATCAGGTTGGACGCCGAATTCAGCAGCAGCTTGTCGTCCAGCCGGGTCAGCGCGATGTTGGGGTCGATGTTGCCCAAGCCGCGCAAGCCCTCCATGGCCAAGGCCGAAGCGCTGGTGGCGTCCAGGGTGCGGTCCAGGATGGCGCGAAAGCCGAAATCGAAAGTGCGTTCGGCTTCCACCGTGTCATAGGGCGCGTCAAGACCGGCGATGCCCGGAATCACGGGCGCACTGGCACCTACCATCAACAGCGATGCCGTGACGGCCCAGCCGGCGAGTCGGTTTCCGCGCACCAGGGGGAATCTCCTTCGAAAGTATCACCCTAATATGCGACCCATTCGCGCTGCGGTACAGGCTTTTCTAACGCCGTCCCCGTCGATACGGGGCGGGTTTGCGGCTGGCTGCACGCACCCGTGGTCCCGAACCTTCCAGTTGAAAGACCATGGAGCCCGTCAAAGCATTGGCTTCGTGCAGCACCACCTGCAAAAGTTGACCCAATTGGAAGGTTTTGCGGGTGCGCTTGCCCACCAGACAATGGTGGACTTCGTCATGGACATAGAAGTCCTCGGGCAGGGTGCCGATGGGGATGATGCCATCGGCGCCGGTATCGGCAAGCGTCACGAACAGGCCGAAACGGGTGACGCCCGACACCTTGGCGGCGAAGGTGGCGCCCACCCGGTCGGCCAGAAAGGCGGTGACATAGCGGTCCACCGCTTCGCGTTCCGCCGCCGCCGCCCGGCGTTCGGTGATCGAGATATGCTCGCCCCAGCCGGGGAATTCGGGCAGACAATCGGGCGGCAATCCGCCTTCGCCCAGGCCCAGTCCCGACACCAAGGCGCGGTGCACCAGCAGATCGGCATAACGGCGGATGGGCGAGGTGAAGTGGGCATAGCGCGCCAACGCCAAGCCGAAATGGCCGATGTTTTCCGGCGAATAGACGGCTTGCGCCTGACTGCGCAGCATCACTTCGTTGACCAGCACCTCGTTGGGGCCGTCCTTCACCTTCTCCAGGATCTGGTTCAGTTGCGCCGGGCGCAGGGCTTGGCCCTTGGGCAGCGACAGATCCAGGGAACGCAGGAATTCGCGCAGGCCATCCAGCTTTTCCAGACTGGGCTGATCGTGGATGCGGTACATGCACGGCTTGTGGACGCGCTCCAGTTCCTCGGCGGCGCAGACATTGGCCTGGATCATGAAATCCTCGATCAGCTTGTGGCTGTCGAAGCGTTCGCGCACCTTGATGCCCTGCACCTTGCCGTCCTGGTCGATGTCGACCTTGCGCTCGGGGATATCCAGTTCCAGCACGCCGCGCCGGTCACGTGCCGCTTGCAGCGCCTTCCAGGCGCCGTAAAGCGGATTGATCACCGGTTCCAGCAACGGGCCGGTCAGTTCGTCGGGGGCGCCGTCCTTGGCCTTTTGCACCTGGGTATAGGTCAGGCGCGCGGCGGATCGCATCATGGCGCGGACGAATTTGTGGCGGCGCTTGTTGCCGTCCTTGTCCAGCCAGAAACGCACCGCCAGACAGCCGCGATCCTCGTTGGGACGAAGCGAACACCAGCCGTTGGACAGTTCTTCCGGCAGCATGGGCACCACCCGGTCGGGGAAATAGACCGAATTGCCGCGCTTGAAGGCTTCCTTGTCCAACGCGTCGCCGGGGCGCACGTACCAGGACACGTCGGCGATGGCCACCAGACATTGCCAGCCGCCTTCGTTGTTGGGGTCCGTATCGGCTCGGGCCCACACCGCGTCGTCGAAATCGCGGGCGTCCTCGCCGTCGATGGTGACCAGCGGCACGTCGCGCAGATCGACCCGGTGCTCCATGGTGGCGGGGCCGGATTTCTTGGCCTGGGTAGTCGCGTCGGCGGGGAATTCAAACGGGATGTCGTTGGCGTGGATGGCCACCAGCGACACCGATTTGGGCGCTCCCATACGGCCCAGGCGTTCCTTGATCACCACCTGGCGCAGGCCGTACAGACGGCCGGGCAGCAGATCGCCCATGACCAGCTCGCCCGATTCGGCGCCACCGGTCTCGCCCTTGGGCACCAGATAATCGGATCGTTCCTTGCGCGAGGTGGGGCGGATGCGTCCGGTCCCGTCGGGATTGGCCTCGAACACCCCCAACACCCGGGCGCGGGCTTCGCCGACCACGCGGATGGGCTTGGCTTCGTAGGCGTCGCCTTGGACCCGGCGCAGCTTGGCCAGCACCTTGTCGCCGACGCCGACGGTCAATTCGCCTTTGCGCCATGGCGCCATATAGATGCGCGGCGGGCGGCCGTCCTGGTCCCAGGCCACCAGACGGGCCAACAATTCGCCGTCGGAATCGCTGCCGGTGATTTCCACCACCGACACTTCGGGCAGGGCGCCGGGACGGGCGAAGCGGCGCTTGGCCCCGCGCTGCACCGCGCCTTCGGTCTGCAATTCCTTCAGCACCGCCTTCAGCATGATCTTGTCGGCGCCCTTCAGGTTGAAGGCGCGGGCCAGTTCGCGCTTGCCCACGTGACCGGGCTGCGAGCGGATGAAGTCCAACACCTCTTGTTTCGAGGGGATGGGTTTGTGCTTGGGAGTCTTTGGCTTGGTCATGATTGACCCTAACCCCGCCCCAGATTTAGGGCAAGTGACCGATCAGCAGCGTCGCAATCGGCAGGGTGGCGGCCGCGACCAGGGTGGAAGCGGTGATGATGGCCGCCGCCAGTTTGAAGTCGCCGCCCAATTGGCGGGCCAGCACATAGGCGTTGGTGGCCACCGGCACGGCGGCATAGAGGGTCGAGGCCGCCAAGGGCACCCCGCGCAATCCGAACATCCAGCCCAAGCCGCCCACCGCCAGGGGCAGGGCCAGCAATTTCAGCCCCAGACTGGCGGCCACCACCCGGCCGGCGCCGCGCACCGCCCCCAGATCAAGGCCGGCGCCGACACACAGCAGGCCCAGGGCCAGGGACGCTTGGGCCAGGATTTTCAGCAACGGTCCGATGATGGGCGGCAAACCGATGCCGGTCAGGTTCAGGGCGGCCCCCAGCAGGCAGGCGATGATCAACGGGTTCTTGGCGATGGCGGCCAGGGTCGGACCCAGGCCGCGCTGGCCGTCGCCATGGCCCCAATGGACCAGGGCGGAAACGCAGAGCAAATTGACCAGCGGCACCACCAGGGCGGCGGAAATTGCGGCCACCGTTACCCCGGTCGCCCCCCACAAGGCCGAGGAAATGGCGAAGGCGACATAGGTGTTGGGGCGGATGGCGCCCTGGAACAGCGAGGTGAAACCCGGCCCGTCACCGCGCAGCCGGGGCCAGAAATGGCGCAAGGGCAGGGCGATGGCCCCCAGGATTACGACGATGCCCAGACCTTGGGCGGCGGCGATGACCACGACCGGCAAGCCGCTCAGGTTGGCTTCGGCCAGATTGGTGATCAACAATGCCGGCAGCAAAAGATAATAGGTCAGCCGTTCCGCCTGAGCCCAGAACGCCGGTTCCAGCAGGCGGCGGGCGCGGATGGTCCAGCCCAAAAGGATCAGCGCGAAATTGGGGACGATGGCGGCGGCGATGGCGAACATGACGCTATCAAGCCATGATCAGCCTGAAACGTGCAAGCTGCGGCTTGCCGGTAAACCGTTCAGGTCCCGCCACTCTCTTCGACGGGCAGGGGATAGGGACGGCGCGACGGGACGAGCCGGTGAACCACAGTGGCGGCGAGGACCAACAACACCGCCCCGAAGGCGATGGGGAACAGCAAATATCCCCAACCCGGATGAAGGGCGCTGACCACCAGGGCGTCGGCGCCGGCCGGCGGGTGGGTCAGCCGGGTCAAGGTCATCAGGGCGATGGCCAGTCCCACCGCCAACGCCATGGCCCACCAGCTTTGCGGCAACACTTCCGCCACCGCCAAGGCGGCGGCGGTGGACAAAAGATGGCCGCCGATGACGTTGGCGGGCTGTGCCATGGGGCTTTCATGGGCGGCAAAGACCAGCACCGCCGACGCGGCCAGCGGCGCCACCAGCAAGGGTTCCCCCACCAATTGGGCCATGAGGGCGCAGATGCCCATGGCGATCATGGCGCCGAATGCCGCCTTCCACGGGGTGAAACGGCAGGCGGGCGGCTGATGGCGGCGAAGGAAGCGGCGCAAGGGCGACTCCGTGTGTGTATTATGTAAAATACATACATATATACACCCCGGCTTGTCACCTATCCCGAAGTCTTGCCAATTTTTGTGTGGTTTTTAGCCGCGCCGCACTTCTTCCAACTCGGCGCGGGCCAAGGCCAGTTCTTCGCCCATACTGCGGACGCTGGCCAGCAGCGAATGGACCAAGGTGGCAAGGCCGGGATTGGCCTCGTTCATCATGAGGTCGATATTGGCCTTGGGCATGGCGAGGCAGGTGACGTCTTCTTCGGCGAAGGCGGTGCCCATGCGCACACCGTTGTCCAACAGCGCCATTTCCCCGAACACTTGACCGGGGCCGACGGTGCCGATGGTGATGCGGCGGCCCGACACGTTCTTGAAGATGCGGACCTTGCCCTTTTGCAGCAGATAAGCTTCGCGGCCGCTGTCGCCTTCCTTGAAGATGACGGCGCCTTTGGAAAAGGTTTTGCGCTCTGGGTTGCTCATCAAAGTCCCCCCGGACGGCCAATCGTTCCAACAGCATAGCCCAGACTGGACGTTTGTCCATGGTCGCCACGAACATTGCTGTCCTGTGCGCGGGGGCGTAGCATTTCGGGCACAATAAAAAAGCAGGGAGGCCGGTCATGGCACACAAAATCGCGCTGGCGTTGCAGGGCGGCGGGACGCACGCTGCCTTTGCTTGGGGGGTGATGGATCGCCTGTTGGATCAGGTGGCGGCGGGCAAGATCCAGATCTGCGGGGTGTCGGGGGCGTCGTCGGGGGCATTGAACGCCGCCGCCTTGGCCTATGGTTTGCGGGAAGGGGCGGAACTGCCCGGACCGGCCACCGCGCGGACCAAACGCATGGCCCAATCGGCCCAGGCCAAGGTCGAACATCTGTGGTCGTCCATCGCCCGGGCCGCTTTTTGGGGCGGCAATCCCTTGGTCGCCACCATCGGCATGACCTTGGGCTGGAACATCGACGATTCTCCGGCGGCGCGCTGGGCCGACATGGCCAGTTCCGGACCGGCCCCGGCGGAATCGGGGATCGGCAGCTATTTGAACAGCGTGCTGCGCGACGTGTTTCCGAATCTGCCGGCGTTTTTGGCCACCCCGGTGCCCCAGGTGCCGATCTTGTTGGTGGCTGCCACCGACGCCTTGGAATGCCGGCGTCAGGTTTTCGTCGATGGGGCGGTGTCGCCGGCGGCCTTGAAGGCCGCCATGGCGCCGCCCGGGTTTTCGGCGGGCGTCGACGGCGAGATGGCGCGCTATTGGGATGGCGGCTATATGGGCAATCCGCCGCTGACGCCGTTGTTGCAGCGGGTGGTGGGCTTGGGCTGTGACGATCTGGTGGTGGTCGGTGGCGCGCCGTTGCATCGCGACGTCATGCCACGCACGCCCCGGCAGGTTCAGGACCGGGTGGCCGAAATCGCCTTTTCCGCCGCTCTGGTCCACGAAGTCAACGCCATCGAAACCCTTAACCACTTGGTGGATTCGGGGCGCGTCGATGCCAAAAGCGGGGTCAAGCGGGTCAATTTGCATCGCATCCATGCCGATGACGACATGGCCCGCTTGGGGGTCTATTCCAAGGACGCGCCGGCCTGGGACTTCCTGGTCCATCTGCGTGACATGGGACATGGCGCCTTCGATGCGGCGTGGATGCAGATCGAAGCCGCCTTGGGGAAGACCTCGTCTTGGGATACCTCGGCGCTCTGCGACCATGTGTTGGCCCGCGGTGCGTTGTGAGTGCTGTCGCGTGACGGCTGTGGCGCCTTGACCGATTGCATGCAATGGGGGAAGGTGTCGCCATGTTCGGCGACACCCGCACCCTTTCCGACCCGGAACGCCTTGACTGGCTGCGCCTGATCCGCAGCGAGAACGTCGGGCCGCGAACTTTTTTTCGCTTGCTGGAACGCTATGGCAGCGCGGCGCGTGCCTTGGCCGAACTGCCGGAACTGGCCCGTCGGGGCGGCCGGGCGCGGCCCATCGTGGTGTGTTCCAAAGCCCAGGCCGAGGCCGAGTTCGACGCGGCGCGCCGTTTGGGGTGTACCCTGCTGGCCGGTTGCGAGCCGGGCTATCCCCGTCTGCTGGCCGCTACCGACGACGCGCCGCCGGTGCTTTACGCTTTGGGCAACGTCTCGGTGTTGGGCAAGTCGATGATCGCCATGGTCGGCGCCGCAATGCCTCGGTCAACGGCCGCAACCTGACCCGGCGCATGGCCGCCGAACTGGGGCGCGACAATCTGGTGGTGGTGTCGGGTCTGGCGCGCGGCATCGACACCGCCGCCCACGAGGGCTCGTTGTCCTCGGGCACGGTGGCGGTGATGGCCGGCGGTCTGGACGTGGTCTATCCGCCGGAAAACCAGCGCCTGTTCGACGACATCGTCGCCATGGGCTGCGCGGTGTCGGAAATGCCGCCGGGTACCCAGCCCCAGGCCAGCCATTTCCCCCGCCGCAACCGCATCGTCTCGGGCATGGCGCTGGGCGTGGTGGTGGTGGAAGCCAACCTGAAATCCGGGTCGTTGATCACCGCGCGGATGGCTGCCGACCAAGGCCGCGAAGTCTTCGCCGTGCCCGGCCACCCCATGGACCCCCGGGCCCAAGGCCCCAACGACCTGATCCGCCACGGCGCCACCCTGACCGAAAGTGCCGCCGATGTCACCCGGGTGGCCTTCGATCTGCTGCGCCGTCCCCTGGCCGAGGACCGATCCAACGCCTTCACCCCGGCCCCGGGCGCCGGGGTGGACGAAGATTGCCTCGCACGCGCCCGCGCGTTGGTGCTGGAAAGCCTGGGTCCAATGCCGGTTGCGGTTGACTTGCTGATCCGCGAATGCCAATTGTCTGCTTCCGTGGTGTCCATGGTCCTGCTTGAGTTAGAGCTGGCCGGCCGGTTGGAACGTCATCCTGGTCAACAGGTGGCGTTGCTGGCGGCAGGCTGACACAGGCCAGGGATACCCATTCCCGTTTCTTGCATATTGGGTCCGGATGAAGGTCGTCGTCGTCGAATCCCCCGCCAAAGCCAAGACTATCAACAAGTATCTTGGCTCGGACTTCCAGGTGTTGGCGTCCTATGGCCATATCCGTGATCTGCCCGCCAAGGATGGCTCGGTCCGTCCCGATGACGGCTTCGCCATGGATTGGGAAGCCGACGGCAAGTCGGAACGCCAGATCAAGGAAATCGCCCAAGCGGTCAAGAAGGCCGACAAACTGTTCCTGGCCACTGACCCGGATCGCGAGGGCGAGGCCATTTCCTGGCACGTGCAATCGGTGCTGAACGAACGCGGCGTCCTGAAGGGCAAGGACGTCAAGCGCGTGGTGTTCAACGAAATCACCAAATCGGCGGTCACCGAAGCCATGCGCAATCCGCGCGACGTCGATCAGGATTTGGTGGACGCCTATCTGGCTCGGCGCGCCTTGGATTATCTGGTCGGTTTCACCTTGTCGCCGGTGCTGTGGCGCAAGCTGCCGGGCTCGCGCTCGGCGGGGCGCGTGCAATCGGTGGCGCTGCGCCTGATCTGCGAACGCGAAACCGAGATCGAGAATTTCAAATCCCAGGAATATTGGACGCTGGCCGCCGATTTCCTGACCCCCAAGGGGGCGATGATCACCGCCGGCCTGACCCATCTGGGCGGCGCCAAGCTGGACAAGTTCGCGCTGCCCAACGAAGAATCCGCCACGGCGGCCAAGGCGGCGGTCCTGGGGGCCGGTTTCAGTGTCGGCGCGGTCGAGCGTAAGAAGGCCAAGCGCAATCCCTATGCGCCGTTCACCACCTCGACCCTGCAGCAGGAAGCCAGCCGCAAGCTGCATTTCGGCGCCCAAAAGACCATGCAACTGGCCCAGCGCCTGTACGAAGGCGTCGATATCGGCGGCGAAACCGTCGGTCTGATCACCTATATGCGTACCGACGGCGTGCAGATGGCGGCCGAGGCCATTGCCGCCACCCGCGACCTGATCGCCAAGGATTACGGCAAGGATTACGTGCCCGGCGCGCCGCGTCTTTACAAGACCAAGGCCAAGAACGCCCAGGAAGCGCACGAATGTATCCGTCCCACCGATCTGTTCCGTCGCCCGGATCAGGTCGCCCGCACCCTGGACCGCGACCAGCTGCGGCTTTATGAACTGATCTGGAAGCGCACGGTGGCCAGCCAGATGGCGGCGGCCGAGCTGGATCAGGTGGCGGTGGACGTGGTGTCCGCCGATCGTCAGATCCAGTTCCGCGCCACCGGTTCGGTGGTGGTGTTCGAAGGCTTCCTGAAGGTTTACCGCGAAGACCGCGACGACCAGCCGGCGCATGGCGCCGAGGATGACGACAACGAACGCCTGCTGCCCGACGTCAATGAAGGCGACGCCATGGCGCGCCAGGACGTGCGCACCGACCAGCATTTCACCCAGCCGCCGCCGCGCTTTTCCGAAGCGTCGTTGGTCAAGCGCATGGAAGAACTGGGGATCGGCCGTCCGTCCACCTATGCGTCCATCCTGACCGTGCTGCAGGACCGCAATTACGTGCGGCTGGACCAACGCCGGTTCATTCCCGAAGATCGCGGCCGTCTGGTCACCGCCTTCCTGGAAAGCTATTTCGGCCGTTACGTGGAATACAATTTCACCGCCGATCTGGAAAACCAGCTGGACGAGATTTCCGACGGCAAGATCGACTGGAAGAAGGTGTTGGAAGAATTCTGGCGCCAGTTCCAGGGCGCCGTGGACGGCACCAAGGAATTGCGCGTCTCGGAAGTCATCGAGAAGCTGGATGCCGAATTGGGGGCGCATTTCTTCCCCGAGGACGGATCGGGCCACGATCCGCGCCTGTGTCCGGCCTGCAATGCCGGCCGATTGTCGTTGAAGCTGGGCAAGTTCGGCGCCTTCATCGGCTGCGCCAATTACCCCGAATGCCGTTACACCCGTCCGCTGGCGGTGGCCGGCGAAGGCGGCGAGGGCGGTGGCGAACCCATGCCCGACGGCCCCAAGGAACTGGGCCTGTGCCCGGCCAGCGGTGAACCGGTGACCCTGCGCAAGGGGCCTTATGGCTGGTACGTGCAATTGGGCGAAGGGGCCAAGCCCAAGCGGGTGTCCTTGTACAAGGGGCTGGAACCGGCGCAGATCGACCTGGAAACCGGCCTGAAGTTGTTGGCCCTGCCGCGTGACGTGGGCGAACACCCGGAAACACGCAAGATGATCAAGGCGGGTGTGGGGCGTTTCGGTCCCTATCTGCTGCATGACGGCGTCTACAAGTCGCTGGCCAAGGACGACGACGTTCTGACCATCGGCATGAACCGGGCGGTGGAATTGCTGGCCCAGGCCAAGGGCAAGGCTTCGGCCGCCCCCTTGAAGGCGTTGGGCGACCATGACGGCAAGCCGGTGACCGTGCATGAAGGCCGCTATGGCCCCTATGTGTCGCGCGACGGCGTGCATGCCACCCTGCCCAAGGGCACCGACCCCATGGCGGTGACCTTGGAAATGGCCTTGCCGTTGATCGCCGCCAAGGCCGCCAAGGCCCCGGCCAAGAAGCCGGCCCGCAAGGCGGCGGCGAAGAAGGCGGAAGACGGTGCGGCGGCCCCGAAGAAGGCCCCGGCCAAGAAGGCGGCAGCGAAAAAGCCGGCCGCCAAGAAGGCGGCGCCCAAGAAAGCGGCGGCGAAGACGTCGGAAGACTGATCAGCCGATCTTGGCGGCGACGAAGGGACGCGGCGAGCCCAAGGACCGCAGCAGGTTCTTGGCCAAGGCGTTCAGCCGTTCCAATTCGCTGAAGCGGACCTCGGTCTGCGATGTTTCCAGCCGATGCGCGATGTCCAGCAATTCGGTGACCGGACCGGACAGGACTTCGCTGGGGCTGCGCTTCATGCGGCGGATCATGTCCTCGCACACCTGCACCAGACGCGAGGTGTGGGGCAGCAAGGCATGGCCCACATCGCCCTGGCTGTCGCGGATGGTGCCGTGGATATGGTTGGACAACCAGTCGATCTGCACGGCGTAACGTTCGATCTTCATGCGGTTCAAGGTCGACGACGCTTCGTCGATCATGCGGTGCAGACGGGTGCCGTCGATGCCGGTTTCCGCGCGCACCCTCAGCGGGTTGGGGACTTCCAGCATGGGGGCGGAATGGGTGTCGAACTGGCGCTGTTTGGCGCGGCGGTCGGGCCCGGTGTAGTCGTGGGTGACGACGAATGGCTTTCGGGTGTGGAACAGCTTTTCGATGCGCAGGATCAATTGGTCCGGCGCGATGGGCATCAGCAGCAGATCGTCGCAGCCGGCATTGATGATACGCTTGACGTAATCGGGTTCGGGACGGCTGAGCAGCGAGATGACCACCGGAAACGGGTTGCCGCCCAGGCGTTGGTCGCGCATTTCCTTGACCAGGTAGCCGACATCGTTGCCTTCCAGTTCGGTGGCGGCGATCAGCAGGTCGATGGAATCTTGTTCGATCAAGTCGTGCAGCTTGATGTAACTGCCGGTCTCGGAAATGGCCCGGAAACCCATGGCGAACATTGCAGCCTTCAGACCGGCGCGAAGGGCGCGGTTCGGATCGGCAATGGTCAACCGAATGTTTTCCAGCGAAACCTGCATACCGTGTTCACACCGCCTTGGTTCAAGACATCACAAAGTCGGAGGGCTTTACCCTAACCTGCCACTTTTGTACAGGATGTGCATCATATGTGCGTCACGCAATCGGGTCATCCACTGATTATGCCGGGGCACTATGTCCGACCGTCTTGCGGGCCGCTGCCGGCCGCCATATAGTTCGGCCACCATGACCGAACCGCGCTTCTCGCTTCGACATCTCTTGGGCATCCAGGGACTGGGGCCCTTCGAGATCACCACCATCCTGGACCTGGCCGACGGCTACGCGGCACAGAACAGGAGCGCCGACAAACGCCATACGCTGATGAGCGGCAAAACCCTCGTCAATCTGTTCTACGAGAACTCGACGCGCACGTTGACCAGCTTCGAACTGGCGGGCAAGCGGCTGGGGGCCGACGTCATCAACATGGCGACGTCCACATCGTCGGTGGCCAAGGGCGAAAGCCTGATCGACACCGCCATGACCCTGAACGCCATGAATTTGGACGTCCTGGTGGTGCGCCATTCCGAATCGGGTGCGGCCCAGTTGTTGTCGCAAAAGGTCAACTGCGCCGTCATCAACGCCGGTGACGGCGCCCACGAACACCCCACCCAGGCGCTTTTGGACGCTTTGACCATCCGCCGCCGCAAGGGCACCATCGCCGGGCTGACGGTGGCCATTTGCGGCGACGTGGTGCATAGCCGGGTGGCGCGTTCCAACATCCATCTGCTGAACGCCATGGGGGCCAGCGTCCGTCTGGTCGGGCCGCGCACCCTGATGCCGTCGCAGGTGGAACGCATGGGGGCCGAGGTGTTCCACGACATGCGGGCGGGCCTGAAGGACGCCGACGTGGTGATGATGCTGCGTATCCAGAACGAACGTATGAAGGGCAGCTTCATTCCGTCGATCCCGGAATATTTCCGTTTCTTCGGTCTGGACCGCGAAAAGCTGGCCTTGGCCAAGCCCGACGCCGTGGTCATGCATCCCGGCCCGATGAACCGGGGTGTCGAAATCGATTCCGACGTGGCCGACGACGTCGAACGCTCGTTGATCCGCGAGCAGGTGGAAATGGGCGTGGCCATCCGCATGGCCTGCCTTGACCTTCTGACCCGCAACCTTGCCGAAACCGGGGTGAAGTAATGGGCAAGCCCAATTCCAGCGGCCTGGTGGCCTATGTCAACGCCCGCCTGCTGGACCCGGCCAGCGGCCTGGATGCCAAGGGGGCGTTGTTGACCAATGGCGAAACCATCGCCGATGTCGGGCCCGGCCTGTTCCAGGGCGGCGTGCCCAGCGGTATCGAGGTGATCGATTGCCATGACCAATGTCTGGCACCGGGCCTGGTGGACATGCGCGTGCAATTGCGCGAACCGGGCGAGGAACACAAGGAAACCCTGAAAAGCGCCGGCGAAGCGGCGGTGGCCGGTGGCGTGACCTCGATGGTCTGCCTGCCCAACACCGACCCTATCATCGACGAAGTGGCCACCGTGGAATTCGTCGCCCGACGCGCCCGCAAGAACGGTCTGGCCAAGGTCTATCCCTATGCCGCCGCCACCAAGAAGCTGGAAGGCCGCGAGCTTTCGGAAATGGGTTTCTTGCTGGAAGCCGGCGCCCTGGGTTTCACCGACGGCATCAAGGCCATCGCCGACACCCAGATCATGCGCCGCGCTTTGTCTTATGCCGCCACCTTCGGGGCACTGATCGTCCAGCATCCGGAAGATCCGGCCCTGGCCGGGACCGGGGTGATGAATGCCGGCGAACAGGCCACCCGCATGGGGCTGTCCGGCATTCCGCCCGAAGCCGAGGTGATCTTGCTGGAACGTGACATGCGTCTGGTGGCGATGACGGGGGGGCGTTACCACGCCGCCCATGTCTCGACCGCCGAAGGCATCGAGGTCATCCGCAAGGCCAAGGCCAAGGGGTTGGCGGTCACTTGCGACACCGCGCCGCCCTATTTCCGCCTGAACGAGCTGGAAGTGAACAATTACCGCACTTTCGCCAAGCTGTCGCCGCCGCTACGCGGCGAGGCCGACCGCCAAGCGGTGATCGAAGGCCTGCGCGACGGCACCATCGACGCGGTGGCGTCCGACCATGCGCCGCAGGACGAAGACGCCAAGCGCCAAACCTTCTCGGCGGCCGAGTTCGGCGGGATCGGTTTGGAAACCCTGCTGGCCGCCACTTTGGGGCTGGTCCACGACGACCGGCTGTCGATGCTGGCCGCCCTGGCGCTGTTGACCAGCAAGCCGGCCGGGGTGCTGGGCTTGGCCGCCGGGCGGCTGAAAGTGGGGGCGGCGGCCGATCTGGTGCTGTTCAACCCGGCGCGCGGTTGGCAGGTGGACCCGGTCAAGTTCAAGAGCAAGTCCAAGAACTCGCCTTTTGACGGCCGTGCGCTGCAAGGTGTGGTGTTGCGCACGGTGATCGACGGAAGAACGGTGTATGGTGCTTGATCTGATCGTTGCCGCCATCGGCGGTTATCTGTTGGGCTCCATTCCTTTCGGTCTGGTGCTGACCAAGGCCGCCGGTCTGGGTGACATCCGCGCCATCGGCTCGGGCAATATCGGTGCCACCAACGTGTTGCGCACCGGCCGCAAGGGCTTGGCCCTGGCGACGCTTTTGCTGGATGGCGGCAAGGGGGCCATGGCCGCTTTGGCCGCGTTGTTCCTGCTGGGCCGCGATCCCATGCTGGTGGCGGCTTTCGCCGCCGTCCTGGGGCATAATTTCCCGGTCTGGCTGGGTTTCAAGGGCGGCAAGGGGGTGGCCACCACGCTCGGCACCCTGATGGCCTGTTCGTGGCCGGCCGGTCTGGCCTGTTGCGGCACTTGGCTGGTGGTCGCCTTCGCTTTTCGCATTTCGTCGCTGTCGGCCCTGGCGGCCCTGGCGTTGTCGCCGGTTTACGCCTTTTACTTCTCGGGGCCGGAAACGGCGGCCATGGCCGCCGGTCTGGCGGTGCTGGGCTTCATCCGCCATCACGCCAACATCAAGCGCTTGCTGAAAGGCGAGGAACCGCGCATCGGCAAGAAGAAACAAACCGAAAGCGAGGCGTCATGAAAGCCCTGTGGTCCATCGTCGCCGTGGTCGTCATCGGTCTGGCGCTGTTCGTCACCAACCCGACCCTGGAAGCCCATCGTCAGGCCTTTGTCGCCAGCAAGGCCAAGGCGTGTCGCGACAATCCCATCGCCTCGCTGATCTGCAGCTTCATGACGGTGGAATATCGCAACGGCCTGCTGTTCTCGACCGGTTATGTGGACGGCAAGATGGCTACGCTGGGGATTGCCGGGCAGGTGGTCGCCCTGCCCTGATCCGGTGCAATTCGCCCAAGGTCAGCAACGGCGCGCCGACCAGGGTGACCGCCGCCGCCAAGATCAGAGCCGGCGTCCAGCCACCGCTTTGCGCCAGTTTCGCCGCCGCTACCGGGCCGACGATCTGGCCGATGCTGAACCCCACGGTCAGGATGCCCATGGTGCGTGCCGCGTGATCCGGGGTGATGGCGCGGCCGAAGGCCACCGCCATGCCGGCAATGCCCAGGAAGGTGCCGCCATAAAGCAGCGCCGCCAGGAACACCGCCACCGGATGGCCGGACAGTCCCAGCAAAGCGGTACCGGCGGCCATCAGGATATGGGCGGCGCCCAGGGCCGGGGCATAACCTTTATGTTCCGCCACCCAGCCCCAGGCGGCGGCGGACGGAATGGCGGCCAGTCCCACCACCACCCAGGCCCAATTGGCCCAGTCCTGCAATCCCGGGGTGGCGCGGACCACCACCACCAGGAAGGTGCCGGTGATGATGTAGCCGAAGCCGGCGCAGAAGTAAGACGCCGCCAGCAAGGGCAGGGGAAACGGTACCGGGTGTGTCGGCAAGACGGTGCCGGTGGCTTGTTGCTGGCCCAAATGACGCAGGCACAGGAACGAGGTGGCGGACAACGCGGCGCAGATGGCGCCCGCCGCCCACCAAGCGCCGGTATCGGCGGCCCACGACCCCACCCAGGCGATCGCCGAACCCGAGGCGACGATGCCCAATCCGACGCCGCCGAAATGCAGCCCCGACATCTTGGCCCGGCCCATCTGCACCAGACGCGGCACCACCAGGGCCGCCGCCAGGACGAAAACCAGGGCCGAGCCGATACCGGCGGCCAGCCGGATCAGGTTCCAGGCCAGGGGATCGCGGGTCCAGGCCATGGCGGCCAGACTGACCGCCACCAGGGCCAGGCCGAAATTCAACAATCGGTGGCGTTCGCTTTCGCGGGGGGCCCAACTGGCCCAAAGGGCGCCGATCAGATAGCCCAGATTGTTGCTGGCGGCCAGCCAGCCGGCGCTTTCGGTGTCGATCCCCATCAGGGGCAGGATGGGGGTATAAGCGAAACGCCCCAAGCCCAGCGACACCGCGCAGGCGCAGAACCCACCCACCAACAATCTGCCCAAGGACATCCAAGCCTCCGTATTTGATTTTTTCTGAAGGTGGCCTTTGCCTTGCTTCATTACCAGCGAATAATTATGTTCATATCGTTCGTATATGGAGAACGCAGCCATGGATCACGCCGCTCTTCGCATGTTCCGCGCCGTCGCCAGGACCGGCTCCATGGCCGCCGCCGCCGACCAGGTCCATTCGGTGCCGTCCAACCTGTCGGCCCGCATCCGCAAGCTGGAAGATGATCTGGGCGCGGCGTTGTTCGTGCGCGAACCGCGCGGCATGCGCCTGACCCCGGCGGGCGAGGTTTTGCTGGATTACGCCGAACGCATCCTGGCGCTGTCCGACGAAGCGCGGCTGGCGGTCGATGAAATGGTGGGCCAGGGCGGGGTGTTGCGGCTGGCATCCATGGAAACCACCGCAGCCTTTCGTTTGCCGCCGCTTTTGGCGCAATTCACCAAGGCGCACCCCAAGGTGCGGCTGATCCTGTCCACCGGGACCAGCGAAGGCATGGTGCAGGCGGTGTTGGATCGTCAGGCGGATTTGGCCTTTGTCGGCGGGCCGGTGCGCCACGACCGCATCATCGGCCAACCGGTTTTCGTCGAGGAATTGGTGCTGGCGGTCCCGGTGGGGGTGAATTCCATCGAACAGGCCAACACCCATTCCATGCTGGTGTTCCGCGCCGGCTGTGCCTATCGCGCCCGGACCGAGGCCTGGCTGCGCCGACGTGGCGAGCCGCCGCGTCAGGTGATGGATTTCGGCACCTTGGACGGATTGCTGGGCTGCATTGCCGCCGGCATGGGGGTCAGTCTGTTGCCACGTGCGGTGGTGGAGCGTCCGCATCTGGCCGGCCAGGTGGCGGCCTTGCCCATCGCCGACCCCTATGTGGAAACCTGGGCCATCCGTCATCGTGACGCCGTTCCCACCCGCGCCATGCGCGAGTTCCTGGCCCTGGTGGCGCCCGATTCGGTGGCCGCCGCCTAAGCCACCCGTTTTTCGCGTGGCTCCCTTCGCGGATGGGGGGCTGTCGCTTGTGCGTTGTAGGCGTAGAATAAGACCGATAGTGGAAAGGCGACAGCCATGCGCGACCCCAACGCCCCCCCGATCCGGCTGTTGATGGTGGAAGACAATCCCGGCGATGCCCGCTTGGTTCGTGCCCTGTTGTCGGAAACCGGCGGGTTCGAGTTGTCCAACGCCGAAACCATGGCCCAGGCGCGGGACTGGCTGGCCGACAACGACACCGACGCGGTGTTGCTGGATTTGTCCCTGCCCGACAGTCATGGCCTGGAAACCATCGACCGCATGCGCGCTTTGGCGCCGCAGGCCCCGGTGGTGGTGTTCACCGGTCTGGCCGACGAAGAGGTGGGGGTCGCCGCCGTCAAGCGCGGCTGCCAGGATTATCTGGTCAAGGGGGTGGGCGACGGCCATCTGATTTCGCGGACCGTGCTTTACGCCATCGAACGTAAAGCGCTGGAGGTCGAACGGGCGCAATCGGCCGAGCGTATGAAGAAGGTGCTGTTGCAGACGGTGCGCGCCATGTCTCTGACCTTGGAAATGCGTGACCCCTATACCGCCGGCCATCAGCGCCGGGTGGCCAATCTGGCGGTGGCCATCGGCCGCGCCATGGGTTGGTCGGACCATGTGCTGGAAGGTTTGCAGACCGGCGCCCTGATCCACGATCTGGGCAAGATCAACGTTCCTTCGGACTTCCTGTCGCGTCCCGGCAAGCTGTCGGAGGCCGCCTTCGGGGTGGTCAAGTCGCACGCCGCCGTCGGGGCGGAAATCGTTGACGGCATCGACTTTCCCTGGCCGGTGGCCGACATGATCCGCCAGCATCACGAACGGCTGGACGGATCGGGCTATCCCTTGGGGCTGACGGCGGAAGCCATCATCCCCGAAGCCCGGGTCCTGGCGGTGGCCGACGTGGTCGAGGCCATCAGCAGCCATCGTCCCTATCGCCCGGCCTTGGGCATGGATGTGGCCTTGGCCGAAATCCGCGATCATTGCGGCACCCGTTACGATCCGGAAGCGGTGGAATGCTGCCAAAAGGTCATCGCCCAAGAAGGCGAAGCGGTGTTCGGCGAAATCGCCCTGGGCTGATGACTAAAAAATAGCCATAGAAAAGTTCAGCCTAAAATTTGTGCTGAAATGTCAAACGGGCTTTGTCGTCCCGCTGTCATAGTCACGCCATGTTCATCTTGGCATGAGGCGGGGCGATGCCGGTCACCACGGCGACTTTGGGCGGTGAACGCCATGTTTTCCCCGATTTACGGGCGCTTTTGGCCTGTGCTTCGCCACGCCGCTCTGGCGACGAGCTGGCCGGTCTGGCCGCCGACAGCGAAAAGCGCCGCGTCGCCGCCCGCATGGCCCTGGCCGATCTGCCGCTGGCCACCTTCCTGACCGAGGCCCTGGTGCCTTACGAGGAAGACGAGGTCACCCGTCTGATCATCGACGGTCACGACAAGGCCGCCTTTGCCCCCGTCGCCCATATGAGTGTCGGCCAATTCCGCGACTGGCTGTTGTCCTATGACGCCGATTCCACCGCCTTGGCCGCCTTGGCCCCGGGTTTGACCCCGGAAATGGTCGCTGCTGTCTCCAAGCTCATGCGCAACGGCGACCTGGTGGCGGTGGCCGCCAAGATCAGGGTGGTCACCGCCTTCCGCTCGACCATCGGTCTGGCGGGGCGGCTGTCGTCGCGTCTGCAGCCCAACCATCCCACCGACGATCCCTTGGGTATCGCCGCCTCGACCTTGGACGGGTTGCTGTTCGGGGTGGGCGACGCGGTCATCGGCATCAACCCGGCCACCGACAATGTGGATGCCTGCTGCACGTTGTTGAAGATGTTGGACGAAATCCGCCAGCGTTTCGACATCCCCACCCAATCCTGCGTGCTGACCCATGTCAGCAATTCCATCGCCGCCATCGAAAAAGGCGCGCCGCTGGATCTGGTGTTTCAAAGCGTCGCCGGCACCGAAGCCGCCAACAAAGGGTTCGGCATCGATCTGGCGCTGCTGGGCGAAGCCGAGCAGGCGGCGCTGGAACTGAAGCGTGGCAGCGTCGGCGACAACGTCATGTATTTCGAGACCGGCCAAGGGGCGGCTTTGTCGGCCGACGCCCATCATGGCGTCGACCAGCAGACGGTGGAAACCCGCGCCTATGCGGTGGCCCGCGCCTTCCGGCCGCTTTTGGTCAACACCGTGGTCGGTTTCATCGGCCCGGAATACCTGTACGATTCCAAGCAGATCATCCGTGCCGGCCTGGAAGACCATTTCTGCGGCAAGCTGCTGGGTCTGCCCATGGGAGTGGACGTCTGCTACACCAACCACGCCGAGGCCGACCAGGACGACATGGATGTCCTGATGCTGCTGTTGGGCAATGCCGGGGTCAACTTCCTGATCGGCGTGCCCGGTGCCGACGACGTCATGCTGAATTACCAAAGCCTGTCCTATCACGATGTCGTCGGGCTGCGGCATCTGTTGGGCCGCAAGCCGGCCCCCGAATTCGAATCCTGGCTGATGCGCATGGGGTTGGCCGACCCGAGCGGCCAGGTGCCGCCCTTGGGCCGCGATGCCGCCCCCTTGCGCAAGCTGCTGGCGGGGGGCTGAGCTCATGGCCGAGGACGTCATCGCGCTCGACCCCTTCGCCCGGTTCCGCACCGCCACCCGCGCCCGGATCGGTTTGGGGCGTTCGGGGGATGGGTTGCCCACCACGGCGTTGCTGGATTTCCAATATTCCCACGCCAAGGCCCGCGACGCGGTGCACGGTGCGGTGGATTGGGATGTGTTGGAAGAACAATTGCCCCAGCCCTGTATCCGGGTGAAAAGCCAAGCCGGCGACCGTTCCACCTATTTGCGGCGTCCCGATCTGGGCCGCCTTTTGGCCCCCGAATCTGCCGCTTTGCTGACCAGGGGCGATTGGGATGTGGCTGTGGTCATCGGCGACGGCTTGTCGGCGGCGGCGGTGCACAATTGGGCGGTGCCGGTGGTGTGGGCCATCCACATGCGGCTGAACGGGTTGAGCATGGCCCCGGTGGTGCTGGCCGACCAGGCCCGTGTCGCTTTGGCCGACCCTATCGGCCAAGCCCTGGGCGCCACGCTGTCGGTCATGCTGATCGGCGAACGTCCCGGCCTGTCGGTGGCCGATTCGCTGGGCGTCTACATGACTTACGGCCCCAAGGCCGGGCGGCGCGACAGCGACCGCAACTGCCTTTCCAACATTCACGCCCACGGGCTGTCGCCGGCGGCCGCCGCCGACAAGCTGGTGTGGCTGATGACCCAATCCCTGCGCCTGGGTTTGTCGGGCGTGGGACTGAAAGAGGAAACACCGAGTCTCAATACCGGAGCGGATGACAACGCCGCCCGGCTTTCCCATTCTTCGGATTAAGACGGAGCGCATATCCATGTCCGAAAACAGCAAACCGGAATTGAAGCGCAGCCTGTCCGGGCTGCATCTGTGGGGCATCGCCGTCGGCCTTGTCATCTCGGGGGAATATTTTGGCTGGTCGTTCGGCTGGGCCACGGCCGGGACTTTGGGGTTCCTGGTGACCACCGTGCTGATCGCCGCCATGTACACCACCTTCATCTTCAGCTTCACCGAACTGACCACCGCCATTCCCCATGCTGGCGGTCCCTTCGCCTATTCCTATCGTGCTTTCGGGCCGATCGGCGGTTTCGTCGCCGGCTTCGCCACCTTGATCGAATTCGTCTTCGCTCCGCCGGCCATCGCCTTGGCCATCGGCGCCTATCTGAACGTCCAGTTCCCGGCGCTTGATCCCAAGCTGGCGGCCGTCGGCGCCTATGTGGTGTTCATGGGGTTGAACATCGCCGGCGTCACCATTGCCGCCACCTTCGAATTGTTCATCACCGTGCTGGCCATCATCGAATTGGTGATCTTCATGGGCGTGGTCGAGCCGGGCTTCACCTGGGCCAATTTCGCCGCCAAGGGGTGGGCCGGCGAGGACATGTTCACGGGTGCCGCCTTCTCGGGCATCTTCGCCGCCATTCCCTTCGCCATCTGGTTCTTCCTGGCCATCGAAGGTGCGGCCATGGCGGCCGAGGAAACCAAGAACCCCACCAAGACCGTGCCCAAGGCCTATATCGCCGGCATCCTGACCCTGGTGGCCTTGGCTTTCGGCACCATGATCATGGCCGGCGGCGTCGGTGACTGGAACGCTTTGGCCAACATCAACGACCCGCTGCCCCAGGCCATGAAGGCGGTGGTCGGCGAATCGTCGGGTTGGCTGCACATGCTGGTGTGGATCGGTCTGTTCGGTCTGATCGCGTCGTTCCACGGCATCATCATGGGCTATTCGCGCCAGATCTTCGCCCTGTCCCGCGCCGGCTTCCTGCCGCCGTCCTTTTCCAAGGTCAACGCCAAGACCAAGACCCCGGTGGCCGCCATCCTGGCCGGCGGCGTGGTCGGCATCGCCGCCATCTTCTCGGACAGCCTGATCGAGATCGGCGGCGCCAGCTTGACCGCCAACATCGTCACCATGTCGGTGTTCGGCGCCATCGTCATGTACATCATGTCCATGGCCGCCCTGTTCAAGCTGCGCGCCAGCGAGCCCGCCCTGGACCGCCCGTTCAAGGCGCCGTTCTTCCCGGTCTTCCCCTCCATCGCGCTGGGCATGGCGATCATCGCCCTGGTCACCATGGTTTATTTCAACCAACTGGTCTTCGGTCTGTTCGTCGGCCTGTTCGCGGTGGCTTATCTGTTCTATCGCTTCACCGCTGGCCTGCGTGAAAACGCCGAAACCGACGATTTGTTGGAACTGGCCCAGGTCGAGGCCCGCTCCATGGCCGATTGAAAAACCGGTCCTTGAAACGCGACACCCCTGCCAGGCCGGTTCTGGCAGGGGCTTTGCGTATGAAAACGCACCTGCTGAAAAGAGGCCCCCATGGCGGTCAGAAGCACGCGAAATAGGCACTCCAAACCCCAGCCCTGCCGCGAAGATGGGCAACGCAACGTTCTGGCTGCCGCTGCGTCGGGGGTCGCCGATTTCATCCATTCCCATGGCGGCGATTCGGGCCGCGTGCTGGGCCAGGCCGGGGTCCCCGACCACGCCATCGGCGACCCGTTGCTGGCGCTGGACCTGGGGAATTACTGCGCCATGATGGAACTGGCCGCCGCCGAGACCCAGCACGACAATTTCGGTCTGTGGTTCGGCCAGCAATTCCAGCCCCGCGCGCTTGGTCTGATCGGCGAAGTGGCCTTGGCCTCGCCCACCTTGGGGGCGGCGGTGGAAAACGTCGCCACATTGTTTCCGTTTCATCAACAGGCCACCGAAACCCGTCTGGCCCGCGACGGCGACCTGCTGCGCCTGGAATACCGCATCCTGGATGGCCGCATCGTCGAGCGCCGCCAGGACGCCGAACTGACCATGGGCATGTTCGCCAACATCTTCCGTGCCTGCCTGGGGGCGGGCTGGGCGCCGGAAGAAGTGCATTTCGAACATTTGCGGCCACTGGATTGGCGCGAACACCAACGCGCCTTCGACGCCCCCGTTCATTTCGGTCAGCGTACCAATTGCGTGGTGTTCCGCGACCGCCAGTTGGACAAGCGCATGCCCCAGGGTGATCTGGGGCGGCTGACCGCCTTGCGCGACCAATTGCTGGCGGTGGCCGGCGGGACCGGGGCGGCGCCGTTCCTGGAACGGGTGCGGGGGGAAATCCGCTCGCGTCTGGCCGAAGGTTACCCCCATGTGGAAGACGTGGCCGAAGCCTTGGACATGCCGCGCTGGACCCTGCAACGGCGTTTGGCCGATCACGGCATCAGCTTTTCCGCCGCCGTCGAAGGCGTGCGCCGCGATCTGGCCGCCCATTATGTGCGTCAGCGCCATGTGCCGCTATCGGATGTGGCCGATCTGCTGGGCTATTCCGAATTGTCGGCGTTCAGCCGCGCCTTCCGCCGCTGGTTCGAGGTGGCGCCGCTGAACTGGCGGGAAGGGTAAACGTCCCTCTCCTGCGTCATCGCAGGGCTTGACCCGGGGATCCATGTGTCAGCGAAAAAATACTTTTTAGCAATATCTTAGGCGGAGCCGCGTGGATGCCCGGATCAAGTCCGGGCATGACGTTCGGGGGGCTTAACCCTTCCAGCCTTGGGTGCCGCATTTCAGCCCGACCGCGATGGTCTTGCCGTTGTTCGGGTTGGTCCAAAAGCTGCGATAGCTCCACACCCGGGCGTCCTTGCACGAGATGGTCAGCTGATCGACCGACTGCCATTCCACCTGCGGCGCGTCGCCCTTGTCGGCCAGGAACAGCCGGGCCCCCTTGTTGATGTTGTCGCCGGGTTTGGCGGTCATCACCACCAGGAAGGGTTCGGTTTCGCCGGCCTTGATGGTGCCGACCACCACGTCGCGGCTGCCGTCGGGGGCGGGGTGACGCGAAATCTCGCGCATTTCACCTTCGCCGCAGGCGGCCAGCGGCAACAACAGGCCCAAGGCCGCGATCAGCTTTTTCATTCGGCGGCGGCCACCTTCTTGGGGTGTTCCTTGTGCAGTTCCAATTCCTCCCACACGGCGACGAAGGATTTGACCAGATGGTCCATCATCTCGTCGGTGTGCAACGGCGTCGGCGTGATGCGCAGACGTTCGGTGCCGACGGGAACCGTGGGATAGTTGATGGGCTGCACATAGATGTTGTGCTTGGACAGCAACAGGTCGGACGCCTGCTTGCACAAAGCGGCGTTGCCGACCATGACGGGCACGATATGGCTGACCGACGGCAGCACCGGAATGCCTTGTTCCGCCAGCTTGGCCTTCAAGGTGGCGGCGCGTTCCTGGTGACGGTCGCGGATTTCGGGGGATCGGCGCAAAACCTTGACCGAGGCCAGGGCGGCGGCGGCGACCATCGGCGGCATGGACGACGAGAAGATGAAACCCGGCCCAAAGCTGCGCACGTAATCGACCATGGCGGACGAACCGGCGATATAGCCGCCGACCACGCCGATCGCCTTGGCCAGGGTGGCCTGGATGATGGTGATGCGGTGGCGTAGCTTGTCGCGCTCGGCGACGCCCGAGCCTTCGGCGCCATACATGCCGGCGGCGTGTACTTCGTCCAGGAAGGTCATGGCGTTGTGGGCTTCGGCGACGTCGCAAATCTCGGCGATGGGGGCGATGTCGCCATCCATGGAATAGACCGATTCGAAGGCCACCAGCTTGGGGGTTTCCTTGGGATAGGCGGAAAGCAGCTGGTCCAGATGTTCGGGGTCGTTATGACGGAACACATGCTTGGTGGATCGGCCGTGGCGGATGCCTTCGATCATGGAATTGTGGTTCAGTTCGTCCGAGAACACCACCAAGCCGGGGATGGTGGCGCCCAGGGTGGACAAGGTGGTCTGGTTGGCCACATAGCCCGAAGTGAACAACAGCGCCGATTCCTTGCCGCACCAGGACGCCAGTTCTTCTTCCAGCAGCACGTGGTAGTGGTTGGTGCCGGAAATGTTGCGGGTGCCGCCGGCGCCGGCGCCGCAACGGTCCACCGCTTCCTTGGCGGCGGCCAGGACGTCGGGGTGCTGGCCCATGCCCAGATAGTCGTTGGAACACCACACCACCACTTCGTGGACCTGACCGTCGCGATAATTCTTCGCCACCGGGAACAGGCCGCATTGGCGTTCCAGATCGGCGAAGACGCGATAGCGACCCTCGGTCTTCAGGTCGGAAATGCGCTTGGCGAAATAGTGTTCGTAATCCATCTGGGCTAACCTCCCCTCTGCGCCGGATCAAACCAGACTATCCGGTGCAGGTTCACGCTCGTTAAGCCGATCCTAGAAGAACGCGAAGACTTGGTGCAACTAACATCACCGTAATGTCCCCACCATCCTTGGGCTTGTTTAGACAATACCCGCCGCTTGCAGCTCTCCATGAGCTTCGTCAAGGGCGGTGCGGAAGCGGCTCAGCATCTCGCCGATTTCCGCCTCCGAGATGATCAAGGGCGGCGCGAAGGCCACCGCGTCGCCCATGGCCCGCAAGATGACACCGTGGGCCTGCGCTTTCGCCACCACCCGCGCACCGACCGTCAGCTTGGGGTCGAAAGCGCGGCGTTCGTCCTTGTCGGCCACCAGTTCGACGGCGCCGATCAGGCCCACCCCACGGGCTTCGCCGACCAAGGGATGCTGCTGCAATTCGGCCAGGCCGCGTTGCAGGGCAGGGGCGATACGCCCCACATGGCCCAGGATGTCGCGTTCGGCGTAAATGGCCAGGGTCTCCAACGCCACCGCCGCCGACACCGGATGACCGCCATAGGTAAAACCATGGCCGAAGGCGCCGATTTCGCCAGCCTGGGTCTTGACGTCGTCATAGACGTGACCGGCGACGATCAGCGCCGAAATGGGCAGATATCCCGATGACAGCCCCTTGGCCACGGTCATCAGATCGGGCTTCAGGCCGAAAGTCTGCGACCCGAACATGTTGCCGGTGCGGCCGAAACCGGTGATCACCTCGTCGGCCACCAGCAGCACGTCGTATTTCCGAAGTACCGCCTGGATTTTTTCGAAATAGGTGGCGGGCGGCACGATGACGCCGCCGGCTCCCATCACCGGTTCGGCGAAGAAGGCGGCCACGGTGTCGGGGCCTTCGGCCAGGATCAGAGTCTCCAATTCATCGGCCCGGCGGCTGGCGAATTGTTCTTCCGTCTCGCCCTTTTCCGCGCAACGCCAGTAATGCGGATTGCCGGTATGCAGGATGCGGTCGATGGGCACGTCGAAACCGCGTTGGTTGACGGGCAGGCCGGTCAGCGACGCGGTGGCCACGGTGACGCCGTGATAGGCGCGTTCGCGGGCGATGATCTTCTTTTTGTCGGGCAGGCCGCAGGCGTTGTTGCGGTACCAGATCAGCTTGATGGCGGTGTCGTTGGATTCCGACCCCGAACAGGCGAACAACACCTTGGCGTCGGGAACCGGAGCCATTTGCGCCAGTTGTTCGGCCAGCCGGGTCGCCGGCTCGTGGGTCTTGGACGTGAACAGATGATAGAAGGGCAGCTTGCGCATCTGCTCGGCCGCCGCCTCGACCAGGCGCTCCTCGCCCCAGCCCAGGGCGGTGCACCACAGACCGGCCAATCCTTCGATGTAATCCTTGCCCTGCTCGTCGAAGACGCGCACGCCTTCGCCCCGGGTGATGACCATGGGGCCGGTTTCGGGATGACGGACAAGGTTGGTGTAAGGATGGAACAGGTGGGCGATGTCGGCTTCGCAAACGCTGGTCATGATTCCTCCGGCGGTCGGGGCGCCAGCTTAGGCCCACAGGCCGCAGGTTTCAAACCTAGATGCGGGTGTGCGACTTGACCTTGAAGGCGTAGACGTAAAGGTCGGTGTCGCGGCGCTCCTTGGCGCGGCCCTTGGTCCGTTTGGTGCCGACGAAATATTCCACCACGTCGTGGGCGTCCAAATCATCCTTGGCTTGCCGGGCGATCCAGGCGTCGCCCTTTTGCTTGACCCCGTGCTGGGTGAACAACATGCCCTTGGGGGCGCCGGTACAGCCGACGAACCATTGGGCGAACACACCGCCGTTCTTGTCGATGTAATCCTCGATCTCGCCGATGATCTGCGAACGTGACTTGGCCGACATGATCTTGCTCCCCCGAACCAGGGGAGCAGGATACCGCACTGACGGCCCGTGGCAATCAGGCTAAGACCTCAGGCCGCCCAGGAACGGACGATTCCTTGGCGCAAATCCACTTCCAGGATGCGGTGGTTATTGGTGTCCGACAACAGCAGGCGGTCATCGCCGGCGGCGGCGATACCGGCGGGTTCGCACAAAGCCATGGATCCGGTCAGATGGTTGAGGTCGCTGACCTGTCCAGTGGCGGGATCGACCACGCGGATGGCGTGGTTGTAGCTGTCGGCGACGAACAGACGCCCGCCGATGACGCTGACCCCCAATGGGTGCTGCATGCGGGCTTCGGCCAAGGGGCCGTTGGCGGTGCCGAAATCGAACAGGCCGGCACCGACCAGGGTTTCCACCTGTCCGGTACGCAGGCAGACCCGGCGCAGGGCCGAGGTTTCCGAATCGGCGAAGTAAAGCGATCGGCTGTCCAGGCACAGCGCCAGACCCGAGGGCTGGGCCAGCAGGCATTCCTCGCCGTCGCCGTCGGACAGGTTTTCAGCCCCGCATCCGGCCAGACGCCAGACCAGGGCGTGTTCCAAATGCAGCGCCCCGATCTGGTGGCTGCCGGCATTGGCGAAATAAAGGATGCCGCCGCCGACATCGATGTCCCAGGGCGAGGCCAGGGCGGTTTTCAACGCTGGAGCGGCTTCGCCCAATGTGCCGCCGCGCCACCCCTGGCCGGCGATGGTGGTGGTGATGCCGCTTTGGCGGTCGATGCGGCGGATCAAATGGTTGCGGGTGTCGGCCACATAGATGGCGGCGGCGTCGATGGCGACGCCTTCGGGGCCGTTGAAGCTGGGCTCGGTTCCGTCCTGACGACCGGGATCGCCGCTGCCGTAACGACGGATTTCGGCGCCCTGGTCGTCCAACAACACGATCTGGTGGTGCCCGCAATCGGCCAGGGCCCAAACGCCGTCGGGGCCGCGTTTGATCTTGCCGGGAAAGCGCAAACGCCCGCCGGCCACCACCCGGGGCGCCAGATCCAGCGGCCGGGGCCGCAGTTTGCCCATGGAAAAGAACCGCTCGATCATCTCGGCGATGCCCTGGGGCAAAAGGTCGGGGTGCGGTTCGCCGGACAATTGGCCGATCACCCTGCCGTCCGGGCTGATCAGCACCAGGGTCGGCCACGCCTTGACGCAATAGGCGTCCCACAACGCCATGTCGGGATCGTGGACCACCGGATGGCTGATGTCGTAACGATCGATGGCTTGGGCGACCATGCGCGGGTCACGTTCATGGTCGAATTTTGGAGAGTGGACGCCGATCACCGCCAATTCGTCGGGAAAACGGCTTTCCAGGTCACGCAGCACCGGTTGGGTGTGAAAGCAGTTGATGCAGCAAAATGTCCAGAAATCCAACAGCACCAGCTTGCCGCGCAGGGCCGTCAGGGTCAGCGGATGCTCGACATTGAACCATTGCAGTCCGGGCTGGGTGAAATCGGGTGCTCGCGTCAATCCGAACATGCGCAACCGCCTGTTTTGTCTTACTTCGCATCAGGGGGCGTCCCCGTTGCTTGCAAATGGGATTTCATCATTTCGTTTGTAAGGGGGGATGGCTGTTTTCCTGGGCGTCGATCTGTGCCAGACTTTCGTTTGGGTGTTTCAGATCGAGGACGGGGTGACACGGCTTTCCACAAGATTTGTGCTGAGCGTTTTATTGGCGACGATCCTGACGGTTGTCGCCGGTTTGGTGGCGGTCGATCTGTTCCGCCAGGGCAAAAGGCTGGGCCTTGCCCGCGAACAACATCGCGCTGAACAGATCCTGGGCCATATCGTTCGTGGCGCCCAGCATTTGGCGTTCGAGCGTGGCCGCACCAACGTGGTGTTGCGTGCCCATGGGGTGATCAGCGAAGACAATCGCCGTTTCCTCGATTCCCGGCGGGCTTTGGTGGATGCCGAGCACGCCCGCGCCATCCAATTGCTGGACGAAAACAACACCGCCTTGGCCCGTCGGCTGTCGCGCCAGCAACAGATCCTGGGCGATTTGCGGCAGCGTGCCGATCACGACATGTCCATTCCCCTGGCCCAGCGCGACCCGTTGTTCCCGGGGCAATGGTTCACGTCTTTGTCCGCCATGTTGGACGGTGTTCCGGAAAGCGTGTTCCTGTTGGGGCGGGACGGCGATCTGCCGCCCCTGGCCCGGGTTTCGTTGCACGCTTTCGACTTGCGCAACGCCTTGGGGGTGGAATCGTCGCGCATCGCCACGGTCCTGGCTTCCGGCAGGCCCCCCAGCGTCGAACAGATCCAGGAACTGGCTCGTTTGCGGGGGTTGGGGGACGCCGCCTGGAGCAGCTTGCGGCGCGAAGCGGCGCAAGCCGGCAATGCCGCCGTGTCGGAAGCGGTGGCCGGGGTCGACCGCGAGGTCTTCCGCAATTTCCGTCCCCTGCAAGATGCGGTGCTGGCGGCCTTCGTCGACAAGCGCCTGCCGGGCGAAACCGTGCCCTATTATTCGGCGTCTTCGGTGCCGGCCTTGGACATGGTGGCCAAGGTCATGGACGTGGCCACCCAAGAAGGCATGTGGCTGGCTCGATCCGACGAGCAAGCCATCCAGCGTGAATTCAGCATTCATTTGATTTTGCTGGCGGTGTTGGTTTTGGCTTCGGCGGGTATTTTGGCGGCCAACCGGGTCCTGCTGCGGCGTCTGCGCTGGTTGCAACGTTATCTGGCCGATCCCCAGGACAATCTGGCCGAACCGTCGGTTCAGGGCTTTGACGACATCGCCGCCATCGCCCGATCCGCCGCTGATTTGCGTGGGCGAATGCGCGAGCACCGGCGGATCGAAGCCGAGCTGACCGAGCTTTCCAAGCTGAACCGGTTGATCCTGGACAATGCGGTCGACGGTATGATCGCCTTGGACAGTCGGGGTTTGACCATTTTCGCCAATCCGGCCGCCCAACGCATGACCGGCTGGACCATGGGCGACATGGAAGGCCGGTCCCACCACGCCTTGATCCATCACTCGCTGGCTGACGGCAGTCCCAATCCGGCCGCCGATTGTCCGGTGCACCACACCTTGGCCGACGGCAAGCCGCGTCAGGTGTCCAGCGATCTGTTCTGGCGCAAGGACGGGACTTCTTTCCCGGTGGAAATGATGGTGGGCTCGTGGGGCGAGGCCAAGGCCCGCGGCGTGGTGCTGGTGTTCCGCGACATCAGCGAACGCAAGCGGGTGGAAGAACGTAATCTGGCCTTGATGGAGGAATTGCGTCGGTCCAACACCGATCTGGAAAACTTCGCCTTCGCCGTGTCCCACGACTTGCAGGCGCCCTTGCGCATGGTGTCCAGCTTCGTCACCTTGGCGCACCGGGCCTTGGCCGGGCAATTGACACCAGAAACGGCGGAATACATGGATTTCGCCGAACAAGGGGCGCAGCGCATGGGGGTGATGATCACCTCGTTGCTGGATTATGCCCGCATCGGGCGCAAGGCCGAGAACGTGGTTCCGGTGGCGCTGGCCGAAACCGTCGCCCAGGTCACCAGCGATTTGGCCCCCATGGTCGAGGAACGCCACGCCCGCATCGAAGTGCAGGGGGCCTTGCCCGTCATTCGTGCCGATCCTGGCCAGATTTACAGCGTCATGCTGAATTTGATCTCCAACGCCCTGAAATATGCTGGCGAAGACAAGGTTCCGCGGGTGCGGATCGTCGGCTGGAGCAAGGGGGGGACATCGGGTTTCGCTGTCGAGGACAATGGTCCGGGCATTCCGGCCGACAGTCGTGAACTGGTGTTCGGCCTGTTCAAACGCGGTGGCGCCCATCCCGGCATTCCCGGCCTGGGGATGGGCTTGGCCATCTGCCGCCGGATCGTCGAACATCTGGGCGGCACCATCCGCGCCGACGAGAATCCTGGGGGCGGGACGCGGATGGTGGTGGTTTTCCCCACAGAAGCCGAGCCCCATGATGTCGAGGGGACTGGTGTGACCACTTAACCCGGTTTATGATCGTCTTTCGGAAGGAAAACGTCTGGAGACGAAAGACGATGGCGTTCAAGGATATCCTGGTCCACGTGGACAATTCAGCTCAGTGCAAGGCGCGCCTGCACCTGGCGGACATGCTGGCCCAGGCGCAGCAGGCGCATCTGATCGCGCTCAACGTGCGCACTCGGCCACTGCTGCCGCAATTCATCGCCGCGCAATATGGCCCCGAAATCGACCGGGTGCGCGAAGCCTTCAACGCCGAAGCCGCCCGCGAGGCCCGCGCTTTGTTCGACACCATCCAGCCGGCGCCGGGGGCGACCACCGAATGGCGCGACGTGGACGGCGACCTGGTCAATACGGTGGCGTTGCACGCACGCTATGCCGATTTGACCATCGTCGGCCAAGGCGCCAGCCTGGACGAAGGCGACCGCCCGTTGACCGACGCCCTGATCATGGATGTGGGGCGACCGGTGCTGGTCGTGCCCGATGTAGGCAGCTTTTCCAGCATCGGCCAACGGGTGTTGGTGGCCTGGAACGGCTCGCGCGAGGCGACGCGCGCCGTGCACGACGCGCTTCCGATCCTGCAGCAGGCCAAGCTTGTTCACGTCATCGCCATCAATCCCCATGGCGGCATGGCCGGTCACGGCGACGTGCCCGGGGCCGATATCTGCCTGCATCTGACCCGTCACGGCGTCAACGCGGTGTGCGAGCATGTGCGCGCCGAAGACTTGAATGTCGGCCAGATGCTGCTGTCGCGGGCCGCCGATGAAGATGCCGATCTGATCGTCATGGGCGCCTATGGGCGTTCGCGCCTGCGGGAACTGGTCCTGGGCGGCGCTACCCGGCACTTGTTGCGCCATATGACGGTTCCGGTGCTGATGAGCCACTGATCACCCGCCAGCGTGGCCGGATGTGATCGTCCGGCCACAGGCGACGGTAGCGCTTTTGTTGTATCTTCATCTGTTAATGTGACTTATCGTTACCGAAACCGGATCGTTGCGCCGCAACATCCTCGGCGTGGTGCGTAAAGAGGGCTGACATGCCGCTTCTTCCGCCCCTTCGGGTTCGATTTCACATCACCATTTCCGCTTTGGTGCTGTTGGTCGTCGTCGCCACCTCGGGGCTGGCGCTGGCGGTGGTCGTTCATGAAAGCTGGAAGGCGGCACGCGAAACCGCGCAGGTGCATTTCGCCCAATTGGCCGAATCCGTGCGTGACCGTGTGGACACCTTGTTCAATACGGTGGAGATTCCGGTCAACATCTTGTCGGGGCAGCCGCAGATCCGTGCCCCCATGGTTTCGGACGGTCGCCAACATCCCATCTTCCCGCTGTTTGCCCACACCCTGTCGGCGGTCGCCGACCTTTATTCCCTGTATCTGGCCAATGACGACGGTGATTTCCTGCAAGTGATCGCCACCCGTGGGCAGGGGGCGATCATCGCGGCCCATCATGCCCCGGCGGAAACCGATTTGATCGTGCGCACCATCCTGAATTCAACCGATGGACAGCGGCACCAAAGATGGTTGTTCCTGGATGCGGCGGGCCAAGTGTTGCGCGATTACCAAGACGTTACCGCCGAATACGATCCGCGCCTGCGCCGCTGGTACGGTCAAGCCATCAGCAATGTCGGCATCAACGTTTCACCGCCTTACCTGTTCAATTCCTTGAAGGCACCGGGCATCACCGCGGCGCAGCACGTGGGTGCCGGATTGGTGGTGGCTGGCGACTTGACCTTGTCGTCGCTGCAATCCTTCTTGGACCGTCAGGTGGTGTCGGACCATGGCGGCATCATGGTGTTCGACGGCAATCGCCAATTGATGGCGCTCAGCGGCCGCCATTTACCGGCCATTGCGTTGATGAGCCAAGTCTCGGCATTGTCGGGACCGCCCTTCGACGCGGTCTTCGCCGCCCAGGGCCAAATGCCGCCCAACGACGACATCTCGTTGCATCGCCAGCGCTTGCGCGGCCATGACGACGATTCCATCGAAGTGGCGGTGTTCGCCCCTCAATCCGATTTCACCGGCCGCATCGACCGCATGCGGCGCAACATCTTCCTGGGCGGCGTCGGTCTGGCGCTGGTCAGCCTGGGCCTGGCCTGGTGGTTGGCCCACCACATCGTGCATCCGGTCAAGCAATTGGCCGGTGACGCCAAACGGGCGCTGGACTGGGATTTCGCGTCTTCCCAGGGACGCACTTCGTTCATCACCGAGATCAGCAGCCTCAGCGACGGTTTCGCCATGATGAAGCGCAGTCTGGTGGAAACCCTGGAGCGTAATCCGGTCGGCATCGTCATCGCCTCGCAAGATGGCGTGGTCGAATATGCCAATCCGGCTTATCTGGCCAATATGGGGGCGCAATCCGCCGCGCAAGTGGTGGGTCAGGTGGTCAGCTTGCGCAGTGACGGCCAAGCCCCCCCCATGACCTATCCACAACTGGCGGCCCAGGCCAGCGGCGGAATTTGGCAGGGCGAGTTGTTGAACCGCAGGCTTGCCGGCGGTCTTTACTGGGAAAGCGTCGTCTTGGCCCCGGTGCGCGAGGACGATGGTGATGTGGTCCACTTCATCGGTGTTCACCAAGATATTTCGGAACGGCGCCGCCATCGCGACGAGATGGCCCGACTGGTCGAGCATTTGAACGACGCCAATGCCGAGTTGGAACGCTTCGCCTATGTGGCCAGCCATGATCTGCGCGAGCCTTTGCGCTCGGTCAGCACGTTCCTGCAATTGCTGCAAAAACGCTATGGCGGCCAGATGGACGCGGACGCCGACGAATTCATCCGTTTCGCCGTCGATGGCGCCCAACGCATGAACGATCTGGTCAACGACCTGCTGGTTTATTCGCGGGTGGGGGCCGCCAATGACGAGGTGGTGGCGGTGGATTGCACCGCCTTGTGTCAAAGCGTGGTCCAAGAGCTGGCCGACGCCATTTCCGAAGCCGGCGCCGAAATCCATATCCTGGCGCTGCCGGTGGTGTTGGGGCAGCAGGCCCGATTGGCCGAAGTGTTCCACAACCTGATCGGCAACGCGGTGAAGTTTCGCGCTCCTGGTCGGGCGCCGGTGGTGCAGGTGTCCTATCGCGGAATGCAAAAGGGCTATCACCATTTCTGCGTCGCCGATAACGGCATCGGCATCGAAGCCAGCGACCAGGACATTTTCGAAGTGTTCCGGCGCTTGCACGGCCCCGGACGATATCAAGGGACCGGGATCGGTCTGGCCATCTGCAAGCGGGTGGTGAGCCGCCATGGTGGCCGCATCTGGTACCAGGAAAATCCCGGCGGTGGGACCATCTTCCACTTCACCTTGGCGGCGGATGGCGGCATCGCGGCGGGCCCTGTCAGCGACGCGGATCCAGTGCCCGCTGCAGACCGTCCCCCGCCAGGTTGAAGGCGAGCACGGTGACGAAGATGGCCAGGCCCGGCCACAGGGCCTGGTCGGGGGCGCTCCAGATGACGTTCATCGCCCCGGTCAACATGTTGCCCCAAGAGGCCATGGGCGGTTGCACCCCCAATCCCAGAAACGACAAAGCGCTTTCCACCAAGATGATGTTGCCCACCGACAACGTCGCCGCCACCACCATGGGCGAGGCGACGTTGGGCAGGATATGGCGAACCATGATGCGGCCGGGCGTCGCCCCCAGGGCGGTGGCGGCGCGCACATAATCGCGGGTCTTCACCGACAGCGTCTGCGCCCGCACCAGACGGGCGGCGCCGGTCCAGCCGACCAGGGCGATGATCACCACCATGCGGCCGACCATGAATATTTCCGACGACCGGGCCTCGTCGCCGATTCCCAGTTTGGCCGGGTCCAAGGCCGCCAGCACGATCAGCAAGGGCAGCAGGGGCAGGGCCATCACCCCGTCGGTCATGCGCATCAGCGCAGCATCGACCCAGCCGCCGCGATAGCCGGCGACCAGGCCGATGGCGGTGCCCAGGATGGCGGCCAGCAAGGCGGTGGACAAGGCGACCGCCAACGACACCCGCCCGCCATTCAGCAGACGGGCGGCGACGTCGCGTCCCAATTCGTCGGTGCCCAAGGGATGCGACAGGCTGGGGGCGGCATGGATGGCGGCCAGATTCATGGCTTCCGGGTCGGCGGCCAGCCAGGGCGCCGACAGCGTGGCAAAGGCCAGGAACACCAGCAGGACGGCCCCCACCAGGGCCGGCAGGTCACGCGGCTTGATCATCGGTATTTGATCCTGGGGTCCAGCCGCGCCATGGTCAGATCGGCCAGCACCGAGCCCAACAGCGTCATGGCGGTGGCCAGCATCAAGGCGGTCAGCGCCAGGTTGAAATCGTTGCCCATGACCGAATCGGCGATCAACTTGCCCATGCCGGGCCAGCCGAACACGGTTTCGGTGATCAGGGCGCCGGAAAACAGATTGCCGAATTCCAAGCCCAGCAAGGTGACCAGCGGCAACAAAGCGTTGCGGAACTGGTGGCGCCACACCAGACGGCGGGGAGTGCAGCCCTTGGCCTTGGCGGTGCGAATGTAATCCTGGGCCGCTTCGTTCAGCATGGCGGCGCGGGTGTGGCGGGCGTATTGGCCGATCCCGGCGATGGCCAGGGTCGCCACCGGCAAGGCCATGTGGCGCAGGCTGTCCAACACGCCGCCGCCATCGCCGGTCAGCGATTGCATGCCGCCGGCCGGCAGCCAGCCCAGTTTCACCGAGAACAGCACCATCAGCATCAGGCCCAGCCAGAAGGTGGGCAGCGACACGCTGGCGAAGCTGATGGCATTGACCAGATGGTCGGCCCATCCGCCCTGATGGCGGCTGGCCAGTATCCCCAAGGGCAAAGCCGCCAACAGCGACAAAATCAACGCCGTGCCCATCAGGGTCAGCGAATTGGCGATGGCCGGCCCCATGATCTGCAGCACCGGTTTGGCGAACAGCCTTGAATAGCCCAGTTCCCCCCGCATCACCTGACCGGCCCAGGCCAGATAACGTTCGCCCCACGGCTTGTCCAAGCCATAAAGCGCTTTTAGACGGATGGCGTCGGCGGCATTCAGGTGCGGGTCGGACGCGATCATCAAATCGATGGGGTCGCCCGGCATCAGGGCCATCAAGCCATGCACGGCGACGCTCATCACCAACAGCACCGCCAGCGATTGCAACAACCGCGAGGTCAGCCAGCCGGTCATGGGCGCCACCGCCAGTTTTCCACCCACAACGTGCTGGGGTCCTGGTGGCCGGTGGGTTCCAGCCCCTCGAGCTGCCGGGGCAGCACATAGGAATCGGCGCGGAAGAACAGGGGCAACGCCGGCAGGTCGGTGGCGTACAGATGCTGCAATTGGCGCCACAATTGGCGGCGCTCGGGCACATCCAATTCGGTTTCGATGTTGTCCAGCAGCGTGTCCATCACCGGATTGGCATAGCCGGGATTGTTTTGACCGGCCCAGGCATTGGCTTCGGTGGGGATCTGGGTGGAATGCAGCGTCGTGCGCGGCACGCTTTCAGGGGCGGAAATCCAGGCATAAAGCGCCAGATGGGCGAAGCGGCGCTTGGTCACCGTCTCGGCGAAAAACACCCGGGGGGCTTCCGCCTTCAGCCGCACGTCGATCCCCAGTTTGCGCCATTGCGCCTGGATCACCTGCGACACCAATTCGCGCGATCGGTTGCCGGCGGTGGTCATCAATTCCAGCGTCAGGGCCTGACCCTGGGCGTTGCGTCGCAATCCGCCGGCCATCTTCCAGCCGGCATCGTCCAGCATCTTCGCCGCTTTCGCCGGGTCATAGGAATATTTCGGCACGTCCGCGGCATAGATCCCGTCCAGCGGGTTGACCGAGGAATCGGCCACCGGCTGACGGCCGTCGAACAATTGCCGGTTCATGGATTGGCGGTCCAGGCCATACATCAGCGCTTGGCGCAGAGTGCGGTCGGACAGGATGGGGGAATCCAGGTTCACGTCCACATGTTCGAAGACCAGCCCCGATTTGGTGACGATGCGAAAGCGCGGGTCGGCGCGCTTTTCCAGGGCCAAGGCCTGTTCCAAGGGCAGGCCCAGCTCGCCGGCGATCATGTCGATCCCGCCCGACAGCAATTGGGCTTCCAGGGCGGCGGTGTTTTCCACGCTTCGCACCACCAGGCGCTTGAAGGCCGGTTGCGAACCTTTCCAAAACCGATTGGGTTCCAACACCAGATGGCTGCCGGCCACCACCTGGGTGATGACATAGGGGCCGTTGTACAGGCCGGGCTGGGCCGGTTTCTGGTCGTATCCGTTGCGCACCCGGTACTGGGCCGGGTCGGCCAGGAAGGCGGCACGTTCCAGATGGGCGGGGATCGGGGTCAGACCGTTCATGACGTTGTAGTCGAAGGTCAGGCGGTCCAGATGCAAGGTGAAGGTTTTGTCGTCCTGGACGTCGATGGCCAGGATGCGGCGATACATCTCGCCATTGGCCACCCCCGATTGGGGGTGTTTGCCCATTTCCCAGGTGAACAGCACATCCTGGGTGGTCACCGGCACCCCGTCGCCCCAAAACAAATCGGGACGCAAGGTGAAGGTCAGGGCCACCCCTGGCTTGCCGTCGGGGGTTTTCTCTCGTTTTGCCTGGCCGTTGTCGAAGCTGGGCAGGCGTTCGCACAGCATGCAGACCAACTGCCACTTGGCGTTAAAAGCGGTCAGCGGCCGTGTCGTCATAGCCAAGACATAGGTCTTGGCCATCATGGAATCCAAATTGGGATGCAGGGTCGACGGGAATTGGGTGATGCCGATGACCAGATCGTCCTTGGCCCGCGCCGGCAGCGACGCGGTGAGGACCAGCAACAGGCCGAACAGCAAGGCAACAAGGCGCCGCATCTTCTCTCCGCCGAAAATTCACCGGCCATCCTAGCATTGCCGACGGCCAAGACAAAGACGCCCCCGCCAGGGGAAGGGGCGGGGGCGTCTGCGGCGACCGAGCAGGTTCGTGGGGGGGAGGAGGTACTACTCGGTCTTGGGGGCCTGAGGGGCCGTGTCGGTCTTGGTGGCATAAGGGCACCAAGACGGCAATTTGCTGGTGTCGATGGTCCCGTCGGCGTTGGTCGGCGGACCGAAGCCGCGCATGCCTTGGCCGTAACCGGGGCCGAAGCCCTGACCGCGCACGGCCGCGCCACACGGCATGTTGGTGTTGTTCATGCGGGCCTGGACCATCTGGGCATGGCGCCAGCCGGGGCCGTTGCCTTGGCTGTATCCGGGACCGTAGCCGGGGCAGTTGAAAGTCTGGGCGGGGGTGTCGCCGGCTTGGGCGGCACAGGCGGCCAGCATCAGCAGACCGACGAAAACACCGAGGGTTTTCAATGTGGTCTTCATGGCTTCCTCCTGTACAAATCCTGTCTTCCTATGGTTTGATTTGACCACCTTTCGGTAACGCTGCGATGTCGCCGCGGGCTGTTTTCGGCAACAAAGTGTAACAGGCATGATTCGCTGTTTTTTCGCCCTGGTTCTTGCCGCCCTGCTTCCCCTTTCCGCTTATGCCGCCGAATGCCCGGATTGCCCCCAGATGGTGGCGGTGACCGGTGGCTTGGGGCAATTGGGCGATGCCAAGGACCCGTTCACCGTGCGGGTGTCGTCATTCGCCATCGCCAAGACCGAAATCACCGTGCGGCAATGGAAGGCCTGTGCGGTTGAAGGCGGCTGCAAGGCGCTGCCCAGCGACTTGCGGTGGAAAGACGACGACATGCCGATGACCCATGTCAGCTTCGCCGACGCCCAAGGCTATGCCGTCTGGCTGAGCAAGAAGACCGGCCAGCCCTATCGACTGCCCACCGAAGCGGAATGGGAATTCGCCGCCCGCGCCGGCACCAACACCTTGTTTCCCTGGGGGACGGGGATGGAGGAGGGGCGCGCCATCTGCCAGCATTGCGACCCGCGTTTCGACCACCAGCCGGCGCCGGTGGGGACCATGAAGCCCAATCCCTGGGGGCTTTACGACATGAACGGCAATGTGTGGGAATGGACGCTGGATTGCTGGAAACCCAGCCACCAGGGCCGTCCGCGCGACGGGATCGCGGTGACCGATCCCGCTTGCCCAAAACACGTGGTCAAGGGGGGCAGCTGGTATTTCGTGCCCTATCAGTCCCGTTCCGCCTCTCGCGTTGGCGAGGATGGGCGCAGCCTGGGTTACGACATCGGTTTCCGGGTGGTCAGGGAGTAATCCCCTTGATCCATTCGATGATCTGATCGGCGGCGATGGTGGGGGTGTCCATATGGCTGCCTTCCACCACCAGATAGCGATTGTCGGGATGGAAAGGCGCCTTGTTGAAGGCGTAATCCTCGCCACGCGGATAAAGCGGGTCACCGACCCCGACCACCCACAGCAAGGGAGTGGGGCGTTTGAACGCGGCGGCGTTGACCGGCATCACCGCCGGTCCCTGGGGATCGAAATAGCTGGCATAGACTCCCGCCTTGCAGGTGATCGGCTTGGTCTTGCCCTGGTTCAAATCGTCGAATTGGGCGGTCTCGTCGGCCTTGCCCTCGGCCACCATGGTTTTGGCCTTGGCGATGCTGCCCCCCAGCTTGGTGGCGAACAATTCGGGGGAATGACCGGGCGCGATGGCGACGATGCCGGCCATGTCGTCATGACGGGCGGCATAGCCCAGGGCGGCATTGGCGCCCATGGAATGACCGGCGACAACCACGCGGGTGGCGCCCTTGGCCTTTAATTGGGCGATGGCGGTGGCGATTTCGTCCAGGGCTTGGGAATAATCGACATCGTATTCACGCTTGCGCGACCACGGCATCTCGGGACGAAGCACCAAGATGCCGGCGCTTTCCAGCTTGTCCGACAGCACGGTGATCGCATTGTTGGGATTGCCCCACTTTCCGTGCATCAGCACCACGCCGACCCGTTCGGCGGCTTGCGTTGCCAGCGGCAGGAACAGCAAGCTCAAGACCAGGAACAGGATGCGCATGGAACCCCCCATGGGAAGCTTTGTTGGCACTACCCTCTCATGGCTGACGGGGGATTGGTATCCTTAACCTTTGGTCAAGGCGGCGAAAGCCCGTGCCGCCGGCGACAACGACCGGCCGCGCCGGGTGATCAGGGACAGCGTGCGGGCGATGGTCAGGTCGCAGACCGGCAATTCCACCAAACGACCGTCGGCCAGTTCCGCCTGCACCGACAGGCGCGGAACCCAGGCGATACCGCCGGCCAGCAACAGGTTCTTCAATGCCTGGGCGCTGCTGACGGTGATGTGGGGGTGGAAGTCCAGGCCGGCTTGTTCATGGGCGTGGTCGATGATGGCCCGGGTGCCGGACCCCTTTTCGCGGGCCACCACCACGCGGTGGCACAAAAGGGTGGCGGTCAGGCTGGTTGCCAGGGTCAAGGGATGACCGGCGGTGGCCACCGCGACGATGTTGTCATGGCCGATCGCCTGGGCGTCGAAGCGATCCTCGTCCACCGGACCTTCGACAAATCCCAGATGCAGGATGCCGTCTTCCAAGCGGGTCGCCACTTCTTCGGAATTGGACACCAGCAAACTGACCTCGATGTCGGGGTAAAGCGAGGCGAAGCGCGCCAGCAGGGGGGGCAGCAGGTGATTGCCGATGGTGTTGCTGGCCCCCAGCACCAAGGTGCCGCCATGTAATCCGGCCATGTCGCGCAACTGGCTTTCGACCACCCTTTCCAGGGTGAAGATACGGCAGGCGGTGTCGAACAGCAGACGACCGGCCTCGGTCAGCGCCAAACCGCGTTTCGACCGATCCATCAGGGCCAGGCCCAGCCGTTCCTCAAGCGCGCGGATTTCGCGGCTGGCGGCCGGCTGGCTGAGGTTCAGGCGTTGAGCCCCGGCGGTGATGCCGCCAGCTTCGGCGGCGGCGTGGAAGACGCGCAGATGGTGTAGGTTCATGCTAAATATGCATCATAAAGATAATTTATATGTATTTTATTTATGATTGTCTTTGGCTCCATTGTGCAAGCGTCAATTCCTTGCGGAGCCGCGATCATGGCCCAGGCCGTTCTTTTTCCCGCCGTTCAACGTCAGTTTCCCGGATTGTTGGCTGCCGCGACCATCGGTGTCGCCGCCACTTTCCTGTCCGACCATTATGGCGGTCCGGCCATGTTGTTCGCATTGTTGCTGGGCATGGCCTTCAACTTCCTGTCCCAGGACGGCCCCTGTGTGGACGGTATCGGCACCGCGTCGAAATCGGTGCTGCGCCTGGGGGTGGCGCTGTTGGGCATGCGCATCACCGCCGATCAGGTGATCAGCGCCGGCTTGGAGGTTCCGGCGATGATGGTGGCGGCAGTGGCCTTCACCATCGGGCTGGGGTTGTTCCTGGGCCGCCTGATGCGCCAGGAACGGGATTTTTCGTTGCTGACCGGTTGTGCGGTGGCCATTTGCGGTGCTTCGGCCGCCTTGGCCGTCGCCGCCATGCTGCCGCGCCATCGCCACGCCGAACGTAACACCATCTTCACGGTGATCGGCGTCACCACTCTATCGACCCTGGCGATGATCCTTTATCCCATCTTGTGCAAGCTGTTCGGGCTGGATCACCTACAGGCGGGGATTTTCCTGGGCGGCACCATCCACGATGTCGCGCAAGTGGTGGGCGCCGGCTATTCCATCTCGCCCGAGACCGGCGACACCGCCACCTTCGTCAAACTGTTCCGTGTCGCCATGCTGTTGCCGGTGGCGGTGCTGGTGGGGATGAGCATGGGCCGGGGCGCGCCGAAATCCGAGCGTCCGCCGTTGCTGCCGCCCTTCCTGATCGGCTTCATCGTGCTGGTGGCGGTCAACAGCACCGGTTTGGTGCCGCCGCTGGTGGTGGAGGGGGTCAATCAGCTGTCACGCTGGTGCCTGGTCACCGCCATTGCCGCCTTGGGGGTGAAGACGTCGCTGAAATCCATGGTCGAGCTGGGCTTGCGCCCGGTGCTGCTGCTGGTGGCCGAAACCGTGGGCATGGCTGCCTTGGTGATGGCGATGGTGCTGTGGCGGGGGTGATTACTCCGCCGCTTCACCCTTTAGCCGTTCGATGACGGCGCCGCAGGCCGCCAGCTTTTCTTCCACCCGTTCATAGCCGCGATCCAGGTGATAGACGCGGTTGATCACGGTTTCGCCTTGCGCCGCCAGACCGGCCAGGATCAAGGATGACGAAGCGCGCAGATCGGTGGCCATCACCGGGGCACCGGACAGCGACTTGACCCCGCGCACAATGGCCGACGAGCCGTGGACGTTGATGCGCGCCCCCATGCGCATCAGTTCCGGCACGTGCATGTAGCGGTTCTCGAAAATGGTCTCGGTGATCATCGAGGCGCCGTTGGCGGTGGCGGCCAGGGCCATCAACTGGGCCTGCATGTCGGTGGGGAAGCCGGGATAGGGCTCGGTCATGATGTCGGCGCCGATGATGTCGTTGACATCGCCACGCACCCGCATGCCGCGCTCGGTCCGTTCGACCACTGCGCCGCAATCGCGCAAGCTTTTGTTGACCGATTCCATCAAATCCCAGCGCGCGCCCACCAGTTCCACGTCGCCGCGGGTGATGGCGGCGGCCACCGCATAGGTGCCGGTCTCGATGCGGTCGGGGACCACCGAATATTCGGCGCCGTGCAGCTTGTCCTGACCCTGGACGCGCAGGGTGCCGGTGCCGACACCGTCGATCTTGGCGCCCATGGCGATCAGGCATTGGGCCAGATCGGTGACTTCCGGCTCGCGCGCCGCGTTGGCGATGACGGTTTCGCCTTCGGCCAGGGTGGCGGCCATCAGGATGTTCTCGGTGCCGCCGACGGTGACTTGCGGGAAGATGATGTGGGCGCCCTTCAGACGGCCGTCCACATGGGCGTGGATATAGCCTTCGGTCAACTCGATCACCGCGCCCATCTGTTCCAGCGCCTTCAGGTGCAGGTCGACGGGACGGGTGCCGATGGCGCAGCCGCCGGGCAGCGACACCTTGGCCTGACCGCAACGGGCCAAAAGCGGCCCCAGCACCAGCACCGAGGCGCGCATCTTGCGCACCAGATCATAGGGCGCGGTGGTGTTGGTGATGTCGGCGGCGGTCAGGTCCAGCACCCGGCCGGTGTGGCCGCCATTGCTGGACGACCCGTTCAGCGCCATGCCGACGCCGTGCTGGGCCAAAAGATTGGCCATGGTGGTGATGTCCACCAGATGGGGCAGGTTGGACAGCGACAGCGTCTGGTCGGTCAGCAGGCAGGCCGGCATCAGGGTAAGGGCGGCGTTCTTGGCGCCACCGATGGCGATGGTGCCTTTAAGCGGAGTGCCGCCGACGATGCGGATGCGGTCCATGCGATGTCCTTGGATGATCTGGAAACGAAGAAGGGCAGGGTTTAGCCCTGCCCTTGCCGGTTTTCAACCCCTTTACAGGCGGGGCAGGGTGACGCCCTTTTGGCCCTGATACTTGCCGGACCGATCGCGGTACGAAGTCTCGCAGGTGCTGGCGCCCTTCAGGAAGATGAACTGGCACGCCCCTTCATTGGCGTAGATCTTGGCCGGCAGCGNNACGATGATGCCGCAGCGCGCATAGGTGGACTTGCCCAGGCAGATCACCAACGTGTCGCGGGGAATGCGGAAATATTCCACCGTGCGGGCAAGCGCGAAGGAGTTGGGCGGAATGACGCAGATGTCGGTTTCGCGGTCGACGAAGCTTTTGTCGTTGAAACCCTTGGGATCGACCACCGCCGAATCGACGTTGGTGAAAATCTTGAATTCCGGGGCGACGCGCGCGTCATAGCCGTAAGACGACAGCCCGTACGAGATCACGCCTTCGCGCTGCAGCTTCTCGGTGAACGGTTCGATCATGCCATGCTTGGTGGCCATTTCACGAATCCAGGTGTCGGGCATGACGGACATCAGCGTGCTCCAAAAACTTTAGCCGCCCGTTGTAGCGTCAGTTTCGGCCCCTTGCAAGCCGCTGGCCGCCTCGGCGTCTTCATCCTCGGCTCGGGCGCGGTCCTGGGCTTTACGTCGGGCCAGATTGGCCCGCAGCGCCTGGGCTTGGCGCTGGTGTCGCAGTTCGGCCTGGGTTGGCTTTTTCGGTTTGTCGTCGGGGCTGTCCATGGCCGGCATTTTGGCCGCTTATGATTTTGGGTCAAGAGGGTGAAAAAAGGTGCTTGACCGGTGGGGAAAGCTTTGGCATAAAGCGCCCCTCTTCACGGGGCACCTGCCCGACGGTCAGTCACCCCCGAAGATGCTGCCGTAGCTCAGTCGGTAGAGCATACCCTTGGTAAGGGTAAGGTCGATGGTTCGATTCCATTCGGCAGCACCATTTTTCTCCTGAGAAATCAGGGCGTTAAGCCCCGCCCAGAAGGCGGGGCTTTTTGCTGTCTGGGGACTGGTGTGTCCCAGGTGTGTCCAAGGGCACCTGCGAGTTCGGGCTAATTGAACAAGCCATCCCGGTGCATTTGGCGTTCCTGATCCGTCTGAAATGGGTGCAAGTCGGTGGCGGTCCCCCCGGCAGGTGAGGGGTATAGGTGCCTCCAGCCTGCTGAAATCGCCTTTGGTGGGACACACTTTGGGCTGGCTACTGGACACACTTGGTGGTCGGGCGCTGCAAATCTCAGCGCAATGTTCCTGCATTCGCAGGCAAGGGTCTCGACAAACCATTGCCAAGCGGGGCGAAGCCGCGCCAGTTCCTTGGCCGTATCCTCGTGCGGTCCCGCCAAAAGTTCCGATTCGCGGTGCTTGGCAAGCCACTTCCCCAGGGTCGAATGCCCGACCCCAAGATCATTGGCGATCTGACCGATGGTCTGGCCGCTGGTTTCAACCAAGCGAACCGCTTCCCGCCTAAATTCGTCGGTGAACGTCCTCATTCCTGAACCACCCATCTGAATGTCCTTCGTGCAAAGTTAATATGCACGCTCTCCATTCTTTCCGGGCAAGTCCACAGTGTCTCCGGTATCAAGCATGGAGCTTGGAAGCAATGCCGACGGCTATCCGCTCTGCGAGATCCGACAGGGCCTTGGTCATGGCAGCCACAATGGCGGCGTCGCCGTTTCCGACTAGCGGGACGGTCCCGGTAAAGTGTTCGGCAAGCGTGGGGCCGCGCCCGCTGTCGTCCATGACGCTCCACCGGGCGGACAGCACGACCAGACCATCGGTCCTGGCCTCGAAGGCGTCCACATCGACCAGAACCTGACGAACTGGACGTTCCGGTGGCTGCACTGCAGTGACCTTCATGCCTGGCAGGCGGTCAGCGAGGCTTGATGTCAGGGTTCGTCGGATCCCCACCGACAGCCGTTCGCCCCAGCGTCCGGTCCTGCTGGGAATCACTTCGCCACCATTCCGGATCACGAGATCGGTGGTGTCCACGTAATCGGGAATGATCACAGGTTTGACGAGGACCACAGGCAGTCTCATTTCGGACACACTCTTGGCTGTGGCCGATGCCGTGGCGCCGAGAACGTAGAGGGTGGGCGGCGGCCCGGAAGTGCAGGCAGCCAGAGCGATCCCCAGCGTTCCGAGAATGCAGGGAAGAGAACGCCAGGGGTGTTGTCGAGGGCCTCTCATGGTGTTCCACTCCCCGTCAGAATGGCGCTAGGATCGCGTTCCACCGCCCGAGTGAAACCGCGCAGAGAACTGGCGCTGGCGGCAAGGTCGCGCAAGGTCGCTTCAAGGTCGCCACGGGCCTGGGACCGGGGCTCGACCAGTCCGTTGAGCGATTCCAGCAGGACTTCCGCCTGCCGGGAGGCACGCTCCGCCGAGACCAGAGTGCGCCCTAAATCGCCGCTGTGCGAATCAAGCTGAGCACGCGCATCGATCACGAGCGCGTCCACCCCCCGCAAAGTGGTCGAAACGTCCATCTGAAGGCGGCGCAGGGTTTCGTCCGTGGTTTCCAGCGTCCGCGTGGCGGCGTCGGTGCTGCGGCGCACACTTTCACTTAAGGGATCGAGAACAGAGTCGAGATGGCCCGACAAACGTTCCAGCGACAGAAAAGCCCGCTGTGCCGTTTCGGCCAGTTCATGCAGCGGCAAAGCCGTAAGCTTATTACGCAACTCGTTCAAATCCGATGGGACGGCCGGAATCTCGGGAACATCGGTGACAGCGCCAACGAGTTGGGCCGGAGTGCCGGGGTGGAACTCCAGGTCGATCCGCAATTGCCCGGTGACCAGGCTCTGCATCGCAAGTTGCGCTCGCAGCCCTACCGCCACCAGCCGCTTCTGGTCAACGACGTCCCCGCCGTTTCGGACCCCTTCCCAACTGACCTTGTCCGAGTCGAACTCCAGGAAGACCGGGATGCGGGCCGTCATCTCATCAACGTTCATGCGGATGGCAATGCTTTGTACCGAACCGATGCGCACGCCTTGAAAGGTCACTGGCGCCCCCACCTCCAGCCCGGCAAGCGATTCACCGAAAAAGACCACCGCACGTGACGTGCTGGAAAACAGGCGGAGTCCACCGAAGAACAGGATGGCGGCCACCCCGAGCGCGACGCCCCCAAGGATAAAGCCACCAACAGCAGCAGGCCTGGTGATCATGGCGAACCTCCTTGGCCGTGATGATCTTGTCGTGAGCGCTCCATGAAGGCTCGCACCGTTGGATGTCCACATCCGTCACGCAGCGCCCGTGGCGAGCCATGGGCGATCGCCGTCCGGGTCTCGGCGTCGAGGAAGACACCGTCGTCACAGATGGCGAACAGGCTTGGCAGTTCATGGCTGACGATGACGACGGTGGCGCCCAAGCCGTCGCGCAGTTCCAAGATGAGGTCGTCCAGCCGCTTCGAGGTGACCGGGTCCAACCCGGCCGAAGGCTCGTCGAAGAACAGGAGATCGGGATCGAGAGCCAGGGCTCGCGCCAAGCCGGCACGTTTGCGCATGCCGCCGGAAAGCTCGGCCGGCATGCGCTCTCCCGCCGCTTCCATGCCCACCAAGGACAGCTTTAGGCGGACCAGGGCGTCGACGTCGTCGGCACCAAGATCGGTGAACATCTGCAACGGCAGCGCCACGTTCTCGGCCACGCTCATCGCGCTCCACAGCGCCCCGTTCTGGAACAAGACGCCGAAACGGCGGCCGATCTCGGCGCGGCGTTCGGCGGTGGCCCCCCAGTAATCCTCGCCGTCCACCGCGACGGTGCCAGCGGCCGGACGCAGCAGGCCGATCATTGCCCGCATCACCGTGCTCTTGCCGCAGCCGCTGCCGCCCATGACGGCGAACACCGACCCCCGCCGGACGGAAAAGCTCAGATCCCGCAGGATCACCCGGGAACCGAAGGCAAGCGTCAGTCCCTCAGCCTTCAGCAAGGGGGGGGATGGGGTGGCTCCACTCGCCATCTCAGACCCCCAGAGCATCGGCGCACACGGCGAACAGGGCGTCGAGCGCGATGATGCCGACGATGCTGGCGACCACGGCGCGGGTCGCCGCGCGTCCCACGTCGGCGGCACTGCGGCCGGCCTGGAGCCCGACATGGCATCCCACCAGGGCGACGAGGGCGCCGAAGGCGACGCTTTTGACCAGCCCGATGACGAATTGCCTGCCGGCGACGGCTGTCTGAATCTGTCCCCAGAAGGCGGACGGTGTAAGGTCGAGGATGGCGCCGCCGACCACGAAACCGCCGAACAGCCCAACCGCACAAGCGTAGAGATAAAGCAGAGGCATCATCGCCACCAGCGCTACCACGCGTGGCAGGACGAGGAAATCGTGGACAGGAATCCCAAGCGCCCGCAGCGCGTCGATCTCCTCGTTTCCTTGCATGGTGGCAAGATGGGCGGCATAGGCCCCGCCTGTGCGCCCAGCCATGACGATGGCCGTCATCACTGCCGCCATTTCCCGCACCATGGCGATGCCGACAAGATCGGCGACGTAGATTCCGGCCCCGAAGCGCCGCAGTTGCACCGCGCCGACAAAGGCCAAGATGGCCCCCACCAAACCGTTGACCACGGCGATGATGGCCACCGCTCCGCCCCCGGCCTCGCGCATCAACTGCATGACGTCCACGGCGCGGGTCCGGGTACGGCCGCCGACAGCGGCAACGCCGCGCAACGCCGTTTCGCCGATCAGTGCGGCCACCGCGACGCCCCCATCCCACCAGTTGAAAACCGAATACCCGACCTGTGTCGCCAGCGAAGGCCGGAGCGCTGCGTTTTCCTCCGGTTTCTGTCCCGTGCCCACCTCGGCCAGGGCCAGCAGGCGCCGGGCCGCCTCCGGCAGAGCCGATTCGTCGAGGCCCAGGGGCGGGGCCTGCCGCGCCGCCTCGGCACGCAACGACTGGAGGAACACCACCAGAGCACTGTCCCAACGGCCAAGGCCGTTGGTGTCGAACCGGAGCAGGGCCGCGTCCAAAGGTTCCAGCGCCTGCCGCATCTCGGCCGTGTTGCGCAGGCCGCTTTCGCGAGCGATCCAGTTCCCCCGAAGGGAAAGAACGACGTCGTGCCCATGCCGATCCAGGCGCCAGATGGGCGGGTTTGACTGGGTCATGCGGAAGTTCCTTTTCCTGTTGGCCCGGACCCGACGGCCAGTACCGGCTGGCCAAGGAGGAAACGATCGAGATAGGGCCGTAGGCGGGCCATCAGCATGGTGGCCTGGGCATCTTGGTCCTGCGGCAATTGCCGGGCGAAGCGCGGTGCCAAGTCTCGGAAACGATCGAACAGGGCGGGGTCGAAATGCGATCCCCGTTCGCTGGCCATGACGATCAGAGCTTCGGACACCGTCAGTGCGGCTTTATAGACACGGGGAGAGATCAAGGCGTCGAACACGTCCACCAGGGCGAACATTCGGGCCTCGCGCGGGATTGCCTCGCCCTTCAAGCCGTGGGGATAGCCGTCGCCGTCATAACGTTCATGGTGGGCGGCGACGATGGTCGCCGACTCGCTGAGGAACTGGGACTGGGCGACCACCTCCATGCCGCGCACCACGTGCGCCGCCATTTCCGTTCGTTCATCCGACGTCAATGGACCAGGTTTGCCGAGTATATGGTCGGGCACCACCAACTTGCCGATGTCGTGCAGCAAAGCACCTTTGGCAGCCCGAACCATCTCCTCCGGTGTCAGCGCCAAGGACTCGCCGAACAACACCGTGTAGAGGGCCACGCGAAGAGTATGGCCTGCGGTATCGCCGCCGCGCAGTTCGGCCAGTTTCCCCACCACCGACAGAATCTCGATGTTGTTGCGGGAAAGCGCCGACGCGGCCAGAAGCAGCCAGTGCTCGCGCTGGCGCAGGACGGGATAGAGAGCGGCGGCGGTCGCCGTGGCGACCATGGCCGCCAGGAAGGCCGCCAACACTCCATTGCTGACGGGGTCGACCATGCGGCCAGCCGCCAGCGAGGCGGTGACGAAAGCGCAGGTCCCCGCAGCCAGGGCGAGAAGCACGGTGGCGACCGCCATGCGCCCCCACAGCCGCCGCCGCGCGACGACGGCGGCAGCGGTCATCCGGCGCCCAAGCCAGAGCAGGGTGATGGCCAATGATCGGTGGTGAAAACTGGCCGACATGGTGGTCTTCGCCTTCCAACCTAGATATGGGTCACCCCGTTGAGGAAGATTGTCCACGCGCTATTGAAGAAGGCATCGCGTTCATCCTTGCTGGTTAATACATTCCGGCCGAGCAGGCTTTCCCGTACGGCCCATCCGGTAATCAGACCATCCAGCAACCGGTGCTGGACTTCGGCGGGACAGTCACGACGAATCTGTCCCGTATCACGCGCGGCGTTGAGCAGGCGCAGATAAACCGCTTCCAGCGGCACGCCGACGGCCTCCATGACCCTGTGGACCATTTCGGGAAAACGCGGAGACTCGGCGATCAGAACACGATAAACGGCGATGGCTTCCTGTCGGACCGCCAGTTCGAGAAAAGCACGGGACACCTCACGCAAGGTCGCAAGCGGATCCGAGGCGTTTTTCTCGGCCCTTTCGGCGGCGACAGCCGTTTCCAAGATTACCGCCGTTATGTCCTTGATGACTTCTGCGAACAGGTCTTCCTTGCTGGAATAGCGGCGGTAGATGGTGGCCTTGCTCGATCCGGCCACCAAGGCGACCTGTTCGATGGAAGTCGCGGCGTAGCCCTGCTCGATGAACAGGCGGGTCGCCGTGCCAAGGATATGCCTGCTCAACGCTTCCGACGCTTGGGCATCAGGCCGACCTATCCGCCTTGGCGCCATTTGTTTCACCTGCATGGGGCACTCCTTTGACACACGCCAAGGCGACCATAGCATGGAATGCCGCCACAATGAAACGGCACCGTTCCATTGTGTGCCGTATTCTGTCATGCTGTATGTCGGGTGCGGGAGGCATCAAATAACGAAAGATCGATCATTCAGTCCCCGACGACATGTCTCGGACTGGACCGTTTCAGATGACAAAGGGAGGGGGAGCATGACGGAGATCAGCACCCGAGACCGGATCATCACCGTTGCGGCCCGTCCCTCCGCGGACCATGGCCATGACGGTATCTCCGTGCGTGACGTGGCGGCGGGGTTGCCCTATCCGCCGGAAGCCAGGACCAAGCATACCTCGGCGGAAACCGTCTCTCGGCACATCATCGACCTGTTGGAGCGCGGCGTCGGCACCAGCCGCCTTGAACGCCCCGAGGAGAAGGCACCATGACCAGCACCGCCCTGCGTACCCGTTTTATCGCCGCCGCTGTCGTGGCCGTGGTGGTCGCCGCCAGTGTCGTCGGCTGGACCATGCTGCGGCCCAAGGGGTTGCCGCTTGGTTTCGCCGCCAGCAACGGCCGCATCGAAGCGACCGAGATCGACATCGCCGCCAAGATTGCCGGCCGCCTGGCCGAAATCGCCATCCGCGAGGGTGATTTCGTTCATGATGGCCAAGTTCTCGCACGGATGGACACCGCCACCTTGGACGCCCAATTGAAGGAGGCCCAAGCCGCCCTGAGCCAGGCCGAAATCGGCGTGGACACGGCGCGTAGCCTGGTGAGCCAGCGTGATGCCGAGTGTGGCACCGCTCAGGCGGTGGTCCTCCAGCGTCAGGCCGAGACCGACGCCGCCGTCAAACGCTTGGCCCGTACCGAGGAATTGACCGCCGCCGGCCACGCCTCGCGCCAGCTCTTGGACGACGACCGCGCCCGCGTCCTGGCGTCGCGTGCCGGTGTCGGCGCCGCCCGGGCCAATCTGGCTGCCGCCAACGCGGCCCTCGGCACCGCCCGGTCCCAGGTGATCGCCGCCCAGTCCCATGTGGACGCGACCCGGGCCACCATCCAACGCATCCAGGCCGACATCGACGACAGCGTGTTGCGCGCCCCCCGCGACGGCCGCGTGCAATACCGCGTCGCCCAACCGGGTGAAGTGCTGGGCGCCGGCGGTGTCGTGCTCAACATGGTCGACTTGAGCGACGTCTACATGACGTTCTTCCTGGGCACCAATCAGGCCGGCCGCACCGCCATGGGGGGCGAGGCCCGCATCATCCTGGACGCGGCGCCGCAATACGTCATTCCCGCCACCGTGACCTTCGTCGCCGACGTGGCGCAGTTCACCCCGAAAACCGTGGAGACGGCGGAAGAACGCCAGAAGCTGACCTTCCGTGTCAAGGTCAGCATCGCCCCCGAGCTGCTGCGCCAACACATCCACTACGTCAAGACCGGTCTCCCCGGCATGGCCTATGTCCGCTTGGACCCTGCCACCCCTTGGCCGGCCCATTTGCAGGAGCGTTTGCCCCATGACTGAACCGGCCCCCCATCACGACCGCCCGGTGGCGCGACTGGACGGGGTCGGCCTTCGCTATGGCGACCGCCTGGCGCTGGCGGATGTGGAACTGGCGGTGCCCGCTGGCCTCATGGTCGGAGTAATCGGCCCCGACGGCGTCGGCAAGTCCAGCCTGTTGTCCTTGATCTCTGGTGCCCGCGCGTTCCGCTCTGGCCAAGTCGAGGTGTTGGGCGGCGACATGGCCGATCCCTCCCACCGCCGTGCCGTCTGCCCGCGTATCGCCTACATGCCGCAGGGTCTGGGTAAAAATCTCTATCCCACCTTGTCGGTCTTCGAGAATATCGACTTCTTCGGCCGCCTGTTCGGCCATGACCGCTCCGAACGGCGCCGGCGCATCGAGCAGTTGACCGGGGCCACCGGCTTGGCACCGTTCCTCGACCGTCCCGCCGGCAAGCTGTCGGGCGGCATGAANNTGAAGCAGAAGCTGGGCCTGTGCTGCGCGCTGATCCACGATCCCGACCTACTGATCCTGGACGAACCGACCACCGGCGTCGATCCGTTGTCGCGGCGCCAATTCTGGGAACTGGTCGACCATATCCGCGCTGGGCGCCCCGGCATGAGCGTGCTGGTCGCCACCGCCTACATGGAGGAGGCGGCGCGTTTCGACTGGCTGGTGGCCATGGATGGCGGCCGGGTGCTGGCCACCGGAACCCCGGCGGAGATCCTGGCCCGGACCGGATCGGTGACGCTGGAATCGGCGTTCATCGCCCTGCTGCCGGATGACAAACGCCGAGAGCACAAAGCCGTGGAAATTCCGCCCTACACGGCCACGAACGATGCCAAGGACGCCATCCGGGCCGACGGGTTGACCATGCGCTTCGGCCGTTTCACCGCCGTCGACCATGCCAGCTTCACCATCAGGCGCGGCGAGATTTTCGGTTTCCTCGGCTCCAACGGCTGCGGGAAGACCACCACCATGAAAATGCTGACCGGCCTGCTGCCGCCCTCGTCCGGCCAAGGATGGCTGTTCGGCCAGCAGGTCGACGCCAGCGACATGGCGACGCGGCGGCGGGTCGGCTACATGTCGCAATCGTTCTCGCTTTATGGCGAGTTGACGGTCCAGCAGAACCTTGTGCTGCACGCGCACCTGTTCGGCGTCGACGCCGAGGCCATCCCCGACCGGGTCACCGAAATGGTCGAACGCTTCGGCTTGGCCGACATGCTGGATTCCTTGCCCGACTCGCTGCCCCTGGGACACCGGCAACGGCTTTCGTTGGCGGTGGCGCTGATCCACCGGCCGGAAATGCTGATCCTTGACGAACCCACTTCGGGGGTTGACCCGGTGGCGCGCGACGCGTTTTGGCAGTTGCTGGTGGATTTGTCACGGCGCGATGGCGTGACAATTTTCATTTCCACCCATTTCATGAACGAGGCCGAACGCTGTGACCGCATCTCGCTGATGCATGCCGGCCGGGTTTTGGTGACCGACGCCCCCGCCGCCCTGGTGGAGAAACGTGGGGAACGGACTTTGGAAGATGCCTTCATCTCTTACCTGGAAGAGGCTGGAAACGAGGAATCCGAGGGACCGTCGACACCATCACCAAGTACCACGCCGCCAACGCAGACGAATACTGATCGGGTGTTCTCCCTGCAAAGAATCCTCAGTTACGCGCAGCGCGAAAGCATGGAATTGGTCCGCGATCCCATCCGCCTGACGCTCGCTTTGCTGGGCAGCGTCATACTGCTGTTCATCATGGGCTACGGTATCAGCATGGACGTCGAGGATTTGAGCTACGCCGTGCTCGATCGCGACCAGACCAGCCTGAGCCGGGACTACGCCTACAACCTGGAGGGATCGCGCTATTTCAAGGAACACCCCCCCATCGCCGATTACGACGAGTTGGACCGGCGCATGCGATCCGGCGAATTGACGTTGGCGGTGGAGATTCCTGCTGGCTTCGCCCGTGAAATCAGCCACGGCCGTCAAGTGGAAATCGGTGCCTGGATCGACGGTGCCATGCCCCAGCGTGCCGAGACGGTCCGCGCTTATGTCCAGGGGCTGCATGTTCAATGGCTGGAAGCCCAAGCCCGTCAGCGCGGCCAGAACGTCGCCCCCAGCTTCGAAATCCAACTACGCTATCGCTACAACCCGGACGTCAAGAGCGTTGTAGCCATGGTGCCGGCAGTCATTCCCCTGTTGCTGATGATGATCCCGGCCATGCTGGCCGCGCTCAGCGTGGTGCGGGAAAAGGAGCTGGGCTCCATCGTCAACCTGTACGTCACGCCCACCACCCGGCTGGAATTCCTGCTGGGCAAGCAACTGCCCTATGTGGCGTTGTCCTCGCTCAGCTTGTGTCTGCTGATCGTACTCAGCGTGGCGGTTTTCGGCGTGCCGCTCAAGGGCAGCGTTCCGACCATGCTAGCCGGCGGCATATTGTATGTCGGCGCCTCCACCGCGTTCGGTCTGCTGGTGTCGGCATTCATGCGCAGTCAGGTGGCGGCGATATTTGGCACCGCCGTCCTCAGCCTGCTGCCGGCCGTAAGCTTTTCCGGTATTGTCGATCCGGTCGAATCACTGGAAGGCGTCGGGCGCGTCGTCGGCACAGTGTTTCCCACCGCCCATTTCCTGACCATCGCCCGAGGCACCTTCGCCAAGGCCTTGGGTTTTGGCGATTTGCAGTGGCCGTTTCTGGCCCTGGCGATCACCATTCCACTGCTGATCGGCATTGCCACCCTGTTCCTTCCCAAACAGGAGCGCTGACCATGGCCCATTCCAATATTTTTCACCTGGGAGTGAAGGAACTGCGCAGCCTGTGGCGCGACCCCGTGATGGTGGTGCTGATCGTCTACGCCTTCAGTTTTGCCGTTTACGCCGCCACCACCGCCATGCCCGACAGCCTGCAAAACGCCCCCCTGTCGGTCGTGGACGAGGATCGTTCACCGCTGTCCCGGCGCATGATCGACGCCTTCTATCCACCACGCTTCCTGACACCCAAGCTGATTTCTGCGGCCGAGATGGATGCCCGCATGGATGCCGGCCAGGATACTTTCGCCTTGGACATTCCCCCCGGTTTCGAGCGAGACCTGTTGGCCGGACGCAATCCCGTGGTGCAGCTTAACATCGACGCCACCCGCATGTCCCAGGCCTTTTCCGGCGCCGCCTACGTGCAGACCATGGTCGGCGACGAAGTCCGCAATTATGTCCGCCGCCATGTGGCCGTCGCGTCGGAACCGGTGGCCCTTTCCCTACGGGTGCGGTTCAATCCGCAACTGGACAAGACGTGGTTCGGTGCGATCATGGAGGTGATCAACAACGTCACCATGCTGTCCATCGTCCTGACCGGGGCGGCGCTGATCCGCGAGCGCGAGCACGGCACCATCGA
>DISD01000020.1 GCA_002435715.1 Rhodospirillaceae bacterium UBA6219 | reverse complement strand
AGCCGGCGGTCAGGAAGAAGCCCACCGCGTTGTGGCCGTACCACCATTGGGTCATGGCGTCCTGGACGCCGCCGAACAGCGAATAGGACTTCATCCACGAATCGCCGCCCATCAGGATCACCGGCACCGCCAGGTTGTTGCCCAGGTGCAGCATGGCGATGGTCAGGATGAAAGCCAGGTAGAACCAGTTGGCCACATAGATATGCGGCTCGGTCCGCTTCATGATGGTGCCGGCGAAGGCCATCAGATAGCACACCCAGATGACCGTCAGATACAGGTCGATCCACCATTCCGGCTCGGCGTATTCACGGCCCTGGGAAAAGCCCAGGACATAGGACAAAGCCGCCATGACGATCAGGCTTTGGAACATCCAGAAAATGGCGTTGCCGAAGCCAGCGCCACCGAACAAGGCGGCACGGCAGGTGCGCTGGACCACGTAGAACGAGGTGCCGATCAGCACGTTGCCACCAAAGGCGAAAATGACGGCGGAAGTGTGAACCGGACGGACGCGCCCAAAGGTGGTCCATTCCAAATCAAGGTTCAGGGCGGGGAAAGCCAACTGCCAGGCGATGAAGTCGCCAGCCAGAAAGCCGATGATTCCCCAAAAGACGGATGCCAGGACGAATTTTTTGACGACGTCGTCGTAATACGGCGAAGCCCCCCCTTGCGTCCCCAATGCAGCGTTTGCAGCGGACATGCGAAACTCCTTCAAAGGTGTCGCGCCGCCATCTTGGAGACAGTGTCCCCCGTTCCAAGGCGGCAGCCACGCCGACGGGGCGCACCCGACGGCGTGGCCAGCCTAGGATTTCGGCCAGCTTTGAATCATTGTGAATTGTCAGTAAGGTCAAAATAATGTCGCGACAGGCGCCCCCCCCGAAATCATCGGCGCGAGTGCATGTCATTTTTAAATGAGGATTGAACAAAAATTAAAGAAAAGCGCACCAAAGAGGTATTCGAAAGAAATTCCAAGACCATCTTTAACAATGAAATTGAAAACCTCTTCTGAACACATTAAGTCATACGTCGCAAACGACGCGTCCATGACCCCAAGAATCGCAAGGTCGCCATGAATCACAAAATGGAACAGTGGCTTCGTTTTCTGGATATCGACTCGGAAACGACGACCACGTTGCGAGACTTCGCGCCACAGATCGCCCCACACATGGACGCGATCATGGACACGCTTTATGCCCGTATCGCCTTGGAACCCAAAGCGTCAGCACTGTTCAAGACTCCGCAATCCATGGCGCGGGCGCGCGAGCTGCAAAAGCGCCATTGGATGGAATACGTCTTCACCGGCAAATTCGACGCGGAATACCTGCGCACCACACGCTCGATCGGTGAAACCCATTACCGTGTCGGCGTCGATTTGATGTTCTACAAAGGCGCCTATTCGGTACTGCAGATCGCCGTGCAAAATCTGGTGGACAGGCTGCTGGCCGACAACCCGGAGGCGCGGCGCAAGGTGCAGACCGCCTTGGGCAAGGCCATCACCTTGGACAAGGGTTTGGCCACTTCGGTCTATTACGATTCCATGGTCGGCGCCCTGGAAGAGATGTCCAACGAACTGAATTTCAGCCTGGCCCGCGCCGGCGAGTTCCGCGACAACGAAACCGGCAAGCACATCATGCGCATGAGCCGCATGTGTCAGGCCCTGGCCTTGGCGCTGGGGCAGGACAGCAAATGGGCGCAGATGGTGCTGATCGCCAGCCCGCTGCACGACGTGGGCAAGATCGGCATTCCCGACAACATCTTGCTGAAGCCGGGCCGGCTGGACGACCAGGAACTGGCCATCATGCGCCAACATCCCGGCATCGGCGGCGACATCATTCCCGACAATGCCGCCGAGGTGATCCGCATGGCGCGGCGCATTTCGTTGACCCATCACGAAAAATGGGATGGAAGCGGCTATCCCGCCGGCCTGCGGGGCGAGGAAATCCCCCTGGAAGGACGCATCGCCAGCATCTGCGACGTTTACGACGCGTTGGTCTCGGCCCGCCCCTACAAGACGCCGTGGCCGCGCGAAAAGGCCTTGGCCTATCTGCAGGAAAATGCCGGCACCCAGTTCGACCCGCATCTGGTCACGGTCTTCTTGTCGATCATGGCCGATATCGACCTGATTCAGTCCCAGTATCGCGAGGACGAGCAAGTCGCCAAACCCTGACCCCCGGGGACTTTGCATATTTGCAATGCCATTGCGGCAAAGGTGCCGTTGCCTTGGCACTTTCGTTTCCTTCATGATTGGGCGACAAGAAGCCCACAGGGAGGAATACTTTCATGAGCAAACAAACGCTCGTTTCATGCGGCGTCGCCGCCGCAGCTTTGCTGACCGGTCTGGCCGCCTCTCAGCCGGCTTGGGCGCAGATGTCCGACGGCGTGGTCAAGATCGGGGTGCTGACCGACATGTCCGGCCCCTATTCCGGCATGGGCGGCCCCGGCTCGGTGGCTGCCGCCCAATTGGCCATCGACGATTGTCTGGCCGCCGAATGCAAGGGCATGAAGATCGAACTGATCAGCGCCGACCACCAGAACAAGGCCGATGTGGGCGCCGCCACCGCCCGGCAATGGCTGGAACAGGACAAGGTCGACGCCATGGTCGACCTGACCAATTCGTCGGTGTCCTTGGCGGTGCAGAAGCTGATCAAGGAAAAGGGCGGCATCGCCATGTATTCCGGGCCGGCCACCACCAAGCTGACCAATGACGATTGCGCCACCAATGGCTTCCATTGGATGTTCGACACCTATTCCCAGGCCGCCGTGGGGGCCGCCGGCCTGACCAAGGCCGGATTCAAGGACTGGTACTTCCTGACCGTGGATTACGCCTTCGGCCATTCCTTGGAAAAGGACGCCAGCGAACAGGTGATCGCCAATGGCGGCAAGGTGCTGGGCGCGGTGCGTCATCCGCTGAACAATTCCGACTTCTCGTCCTTCCTGCTGCAGGCCCAGGCGTCGAAGGCCCAAGTCATCGGTCTGGCCAATGGTGGCCAGGACACGGTGAACGCGGTCAAGCAGGCCAAGGAATTCGGCATCGACGGCAAGACCCAGAAGCTGGCGGCATTGCTGGTCTTCTTGTCCGACGTCCATGCGCTGGGGCTGAACACCGCCCAAGGCCTGTCCTATGCCGAGGGTTTCTATTGGGACGCCGACGAGCCGTCGCGTGCCCTGGCGGCCCGCTTCGAAGCCAAGGTCAAGGGCGCCAAACCGACCATGGTGCAAGGCGGCGTCTATTCCAGCACGCTGCATTACCTGCGTTCGGTGGCCGCCGCCGGCACCGATGATTGGCAGAAGGTCGCCGCAACCATGCGCAAGCTGCCGATCAACGACCCGGTGATGCACAACGCGTCCATCCGTCCCGACGGCCGTGTCATCCACGACATGTATGTGTACGAAGTGAAGTCGCCGGCGGAATCCAAGTATCCGTGGGATTACCTGAAGAAGGTCGGCACCGTGCCGGCGGCGGAAGCCTTCCAGCCGCTGTCCAAATCCACCTGCCCGCTGGTCAAGGGTTAAAGAAAGACCAGGGTGACGCCGGTCAATCCGGCGTCACCATTTCCCTGGATTCCCCCATCAGAAAAGCGCGGTTGCGTTCCACCGCGTCTTTCAGGAACTGGCGCAGCGCCTTGATGCGGGCCAAGGCGTGGCGTTCTTCGGGAATGACCAGCCAGAACGAGCGTTTGAACAGCACCTGATCGGTCAGCACCGGCACCAGATCGGCGAAGGGCGAAGCCAGGAAACAGGGCAGCACCGCCAATCCGGTCCCCGCCCGCGCCGCCCACGCCTGGGCCACCACGTTGGTGGACCGATAATGGACGTTTTCCGCCGGCACGATCTGTTCCAGGTATCGCAATTCCTCGGAAAACACCAAATCGTCCACATAGCCGATGAAGCGATGCCGCGAAAGCTCGGCAGTGCTGGTCATTGGCCCGAAACGCTCCAGATAGGCCGGGCTGGCGTAAAGGCGCAGATGGTAATCGCACAATTTGACCACGGCGTAATTGCCGCTGGCCGGGCGTTCGATGGTCACCGCCATGTCGGCTTCGCGCTTAGGCAGATTGACGAAGCGGGAAAGCGGCAGCAAATCCAAGGTGATATGGGGATTGAGGGCACAGAAATGCGCCAATTGCGGCGCCAGAAACTGGGTGCCGAAACCTTCGGTGCAGGCCAGCCGGATCTGCCCGGACAACGCGGCATTGTGCCCCGTCAGCCTTTCCTGAGCCTGGTGCAACGTGGCTTCGACGCTTTCGGCATATTCCACCAATTGCTGCCCCTGGGCGGTCAGCGTATATCCTTGATTGTCGCGGTCGAACAATTGGGTGCCCAGTTCCGCCTCGAATCGACGGATGCGCCGCGACACGGTGGAATAATCGATACCCAGCCGCTCGGCGGCGTCCATCAGCTTCCGCCCACGGGCCAATTCAAGGAAGACACGCAGATTGTCCCAATCCATCCTGACCAGCCCCGACCCGAATGTTTTACACCCCTTGCCGGGGTTCACTTCCGTTGTGTTCCTGAAACCCTTGCTGGCCCAGGAACAGATCACCAACGTGGTCGTCGGCGATTACAGCTATTACCACGACTTCGACGAGCCCCGGTCGTTCTTTCGCCGCAATGTCCGTTACAACATCGGCTTTTCCGGCACCCATTTGCGCATCGGTAAATATTGCGCCATCGGCCACGGCGCCACCATCCTGATGGCCGATTGCAACCATCCCATCGGCGGCGTCACCACCTTCCCCTTCGCCATCTTCGGCCAGGACTGGGCCGACCCGCCGCTGGACCAATATCCCCATGCCCCGGCCCGCGACATCGTCATCGGCAACGACGTGTGGATCGGGTACGAAGCCACCATCCTGCCCGGTGCCCAGATCGGCAACGGCGTCATCATCGGCGCCAAGGCGGTGGTCGGCGGCGACATCCCCGATTATTCGGTGGTGGTGGGCAATCCCGGCCGCGTCATCAAAAAGCGTTTCGACGACGACACCATCGCCCGACTTTTGAAATTGGCATGGTGGGATTGGCCCGCCGAAAAAGTCGCCTTGAACACCGAATTGCTGATCAAGGGCGGGATCGACGGTTTGGAGAGCCTTTGCGATTGAACTCGGCCCGTGTGTGTTGGGTCCGGAAGCTGGTTGCTCCCTTCCCTGCCCCGGATGTCGGCGCTGGGCCGTAACCGCCGGGGATCAACTGGTGCTGGCCGGGACCGATCAGATCGGCGCGGCCCATGCGCTTTAACGCTTCACGCAGGATCGGCCAGTTTTCCGGGTCGTGATAGCGTAAGAACGCCTTGTGCAGGCGGCGCTGCTTCAGGCCCTTGGCGGAAACCACGTCCTCGGTGCCATTGCGCCGCACCGGGGCCAGCGGGTTCTTGCCGGAATGGTACATGGCGGTTGCCAATGACATGGGCGACGGCAGGAAGGTTTGCACCTGATCGGCCTTGAAGCCGTTCCGCTTCAGCCACAAAGCCAAGTTCATCATGTCTTCGTCGCTGGTGCCGGGATGGGCGGCGATGAAATAGGGAATCAGGTAGTACTTCTTGCCCGCCGCCTGGGCGGCTTTTTCGAACATCTGCTTGAATTTTTCATAAGCCCCCATGCCCGGCTTCATCATCTTGGACAGCGGGCCGCTTTCGGTATGTTCGGGGGCAATCTTCAGATAGCCGCCCACATGGTGGGTGACCAGCTCCTTGACGTATTCCGGGCTTTTCACCGCCAGGTCATAGCGCAGACCCGACCCGATATTGATCTTCTTCACGCCCTTGATGGCCCGCGCCTTGCGGTACAGCTGGATCAGCGACGAATGGTCGGTATCCAGATTCTTGCAGATATCGGGATAGACGCAGGACAGCCGTCGGCACACCGCCTGGATGTCGTCGTCCTTGCAGGCCAGCCGGTACATGTTGGCGGTGGGGCCGCCCAGATCGGAAATGGTACCGGTGAAGCCCTTGGTCTTGTCGCGGATGGCTTCGATCTCGCGCAGGATGGACGGTTCCGAGCGGCTTTGGATGACCCTTCCTTCGTGTTCGGTGATGGAACAGAACGAACAGCCGCCGAAACAGCCGCGCATGATGTTGACGGAAAAGCGGATCATCTCCCAAGCCGGCAGCTTGCATTCGCCATAGCTGGGATGGGGGGCGCGGGCATAAGGCAGGTCATAGACCGCGTCCATTTCCATCATGCTTAGCGGAATGGGTGGCGGGTTGATCCACACTTCCTTGTCGCCGTGACGCTGCACCAAGGCATGGGCGTTGGACGCGTTGCTTTCCAGATGCAAAGCCCGCGACGCATGGGCGTAAAGCGGCGGGTCGGCGGCCACCGATTCATAGGACGGCAGCCGCACCGCCACCTGTTCGCCCTTGGGCACGCGCGGGGTATCGTCCATGTCCGACCAATCGGCGACGGTCCAGCCCTCGGGCACCGCGTCGCGGATGGTGGCGGTGCCGCGAATGTCCTTCATGGCCTTGATCGCCTCGCCCTTGTCGGCACGGGCGGCGATTTCGACGATGGCGCGCTCGGCATTGCCATAGACCAGGATGTCGGCCTTGGCATCCAACAGCAGCGATCGGCGCACCTTGTCGGACCAGTAATCGTAATGGGCGATGCGGCGCAGACTGGCCTCGATGCCACCCAGGACCACGGGCACATCCTTGAAGGCCTCGCGGCAGCGCTGGGCATAGACCAAGGCGGCACGGTCGGGCCGCTTGCCACCCTCGCCGCCCGGCGTATAGGCGTCGTCGGACCGGATGCGCCGGTCGGAGGTATAGCGGTTGACCATGGAATCCATGTTGCCGGCGGTCACCCCCCAGAACAGGCGCGGTCTTCCCAGCACTTTGAACGGCTCGGCGGAATTCCAGTCGGGCTGGGCGATGATACCGACGCGCCAGCCTTGGGCTTCCAGCAGCCGGCCGATGATGGCGGCGCCGAAACTGGCATGGTCCACATAGGCGTCGCCGGATACCACGATGACGTCACATTGATCCCACCCCAAGGCATCCATCTCGGCGCGCGACATGGGCAAAAAGGGGACGCAAGCGGCCTTGGCCGGGGTGGAAAGGGTCTGGGGCATGGCGGTCATGGCCCCTTACATAATCCTTGCCGGGCCCGCTGACGAGGGGGCAAAGGAAATTCAGGCTTCCTGACCGGCCCAGGCCACCTGGTTGCGGCCGTTTTCCTTGGCCTGATAAAGCGCCAGATCGGCCTGTTTCAACAAGGCGTCGATCTGGTGGCCGTCGCCTTCGGCGACACCGATGCTGACCGTCAGCCGCACCCGGAACCCATTGTCGGAAAGAACGGTTTCCGCCTCGCAGGCGCTTCGGATCCGTTCGGCCACTTCCGTCGCCCGATCACGCGCCACACCGGGCAGAACGATGGCGAATTCCTCGCCGCCCATGCGCCCCAGCAGGTCGTCGTGACGCAACGCGTCGCGCAGCAATTGGGCGAAAACGACGATCGCCCGGTCACCGGTGGCGTGGCCGAAACGGTCGTTGATGGTCTTGAAGCGGTCGATATCCAGCATCAAAACCGAAACCGGCCCTTGGATGGCGTTGGCTTGTTCAAAGAAGGCCCGGCGGTTCTGCACCTCGGTCAGCGGGTCCACCGACGCCAAATGGCGCAGCGTTTGTTCAGAACGGGTGAATTCCTGCAAGGGCAGGCCGTAAATCTGCGCCGACAGGCAAAACAGCGCGATCAGCAGCGTGTAGGACAGCCATACGGCCAAAGGCGCCGCCTGGGCCGGAGCCAAGTTGTGCATCATCACCCAGGCCACCCCGGCGCGGCCAAACAAGGTGACGGCCAAGGCCAGGTTGGAAACCAAGGTCATGCGCAGGCTGAGTTCCCCCAGCGGCAGATTTCGAACCGCATAGGCGGCGATGAACAGGTAATAGGCGCCGTTGATGGCCGAAGCGACCAGGACCACCATCAAGCCGTCCTGCATATGGGTCAGCGTCACCAAACCCAGGGCCAGCAATCCCGGCAAGCCCCAATAAAGGGCGCGGATCGGCCGTTTGATGCCGTGGCACTGCATCAAGGTGGCCAACAGGAACACCGGATAGGCCAGGATCAGCAGGTTGGCGACGCTGACGGTGAACAGGGTCATGCCCAGCAACGGACGCAGGAAATAGCCCAAGAAACCCAGCGAAAAAGCCCCGCAGCCCCAAGCCAGCAAAGCAAAGGCCGGTCGACGCTTGATGCGGTACAACTGCCACAGAAAAAAGCCCTGGGTGGCGAAGACGAAGATCGTCATCACCAAGATGGTCCGCAGATCGGGTACGAACAGCTGGTCGTGCATCCCATAACCCCAAAAGTCATAGGCACCCTATCCCTACCCTTTTTACGGGTCAACAGAGTCATTTTGTCTCGTTTTTATACGCACAAGCGATGAAGCCCCTTGCGTCGCAACGGACAAGGGCGGATATACGAGGGCTTGTTCGTTTCTTTGGAAATCATCGCTTATGGCACGTACCGTCGGGTCGCACGGCCCCAAGACCATGGAAGCCATCCGCAAGGCCGGCCTGAAACTGATCCACGAACATGGATACGAAGCGATGACCCTGCGCCAATTGGCGGCCGAAGTGGGCGTGCAGGTGGGATCGCTTTACAACCACATCAGCACCAAACAGGACCTGCTTTACGACCTGATCAAGACCCACATGGACGACCTTTTCGCTGAATTGGCCAAGGCCGAGGCCAAAGTGGCGGATCAGGGACCGGTGGAACGGCTGAAGGCCTTCATCGCCTTCCACGTCACCTACCACATCCTGAGGAAGCGCGAGGTGTTCATCGGCGCGTCGGAACTGCGCAGCCTGGACCCCAACCATTACGAGGACATCGTCGGCCTGCGCCGCCAGTATGAAAAGCACCTGATGACCATCTTGCAGGACGGCCGCGACCAGGGCTTGTTCCAGATCCCCGACATCGCCGTGGCGGCCTATGGCATCCTGGCCATGCTGACCGGCGTCTGTACCTGGTTCCGCCCGTCGGGCCGCTTGTCGCGCGAAGACGTGGCCCAGGTCTATTGCGACATGGTGTTGCGGGGCCTGGTTCCCGACGACCAACTGGCCGCAAACTTTCGTTTGCGATAGCCCCTATACATAAGGTTTTCACTTTACATACTTTAGATTCAGTCCATTCTCCCTAGTAACCTTTCCGGGGAAATGGATATGGATCGCATCCGGGTCCGTCTGCGCGTCGGCATCACCGTTATCTTCTTGTTGATCGTGGTGCCGCTGTCGGTAGCGATGATCGGCTTCATCTACAGCCGTAACGCCAATCTGACCCGGCAAACCGCCGAACAATCCATGGAATTGTCGGCCCGGCTGGTCAATTCCAAGGTCGGCGCCGTGCTGGACGGCATGGCCCAGGCGGTGGACATGGCGGTGGCCTTTGGCAAAAGCCAGCAAGGCGAATTGCGCCGCCCCGAATTGCTGCGCCCGATGATGGAACAATTGCAGCAATTACCCGGTGTGCTGAGCCTTTATTACGGCCTGCACGAAGACGGCGCCTTTTTCCAGATCCTGCGCCCGACCGCAACCGATCCCTTCACCAGCCCCTTGGGCGGCACCCCGCCCCAGGGCGCCAAATGGGTGATGCGCCTGGTGGAAGGCGCGTCCGGGCAATGGCGGGAAACCATTTTGTACCTGGCCAAATGGGGCAAGGTTGTCGGCATCGAACGGGCGCCGACCAGCTATGACCCACGGGAACGCCCCTGGTACCGGGGCACGCTGCGCCAAGACGGCATCACGCTTTCCGACGTCTATCAGTTTTCCAGCACCCATCAGGCCGGCCTGACCGTTTCGCGGCGCCTGACCACCGCCGACGGCGCCAGGCTGGCGGTGTTCGCCGCCGACATGACCCTGTCGGCGCTGTCGGCCTTCCTGCGCGAACAAAAGGTGGGAAAATCCGGCAAGGTGTTCATCTTGGATTCCCAGGGGCGGTTGATCGGCCATCCCGACATCGATTCCATTCTGACCCTGACCCCGGAAGGGACGGTGCAGGTTCCCGACGGCGCCGCCGCCAAGGACCCGGTGGTCGCCGCCGCAGTGGAACAATGGCGCGTTCAAAAACGTTATCTGGTGACGTTCCAGCCAGCAGACGCCGATTCGCCGTGGATCGCCCGCTTCACCCCCTTCGCCAACCGCTTCGGCTCGACCTGGACCATCGGCGTGGTGGTGGCGGAAGACGACTTCACCGGCCCGGTCAAAGAAGCCAGCAAGCTGATCCTGCTGGCCGGCGGCCTGTTCTTGCTGGTGGCGACGGTGGCGATCTTGTGGGCGTCGCGATTGTTGGTGCGCCCCATCGAGGATTTGATCGACGAAACCGAAAGCATCCGCCGCCTTGACCTGGGCAAACCGGTCAAGGTGATCTCGCCGGTTCTGGAAATCGATTCGCTGGCCAGCGCCATCTCGTCCATGAAAACCGGTCTGGCCAGCTTCGGCACCTATGTCCCCAAAAGCCTGGTCCATTCCATCATCCAGTCCGGAATCGGCACCAAGGTGGGCGGCGAACGCCGACCGCTGACCGTGATGTTCACCGACTTGCAGGGCTTCACCGCCGCCACCGAATCCATGCCGCCGGAACAGGTGCTGCACTGGCTGTCGGATTATTTCGACATTCTGTCCAGTGCCATCCACGCCCACCAGGGAACCATCGACAAATATATCGGCGACGCGGTGATGGCGTTGTGGAACGCCCCCTTGGACGATGACGACCATGTGGCCAATGCCTGTCGCGCCATGCTGGCCTGTCGCGACGCGGCGCGGCTGGCCGCTTCGGATGGCGTCAGCCTGATCACCCGCATGGGTCTGCATACCGGAACCGCCGTGGTCGGCAATGTCGGGGCCAGCGACCGCATGCAATACACCGCCTTGGGCGCCATGGTGAACCTGGCGTCCCGGGTGGAAAGCCTGAACAAACAATTGGGCACCCAGCTTCTGGTCACCGGGGATGTGGCCCGCGCCGTGGCCGGGCGCTTCAGCTTGCGTCCCATGGGACGGGTGCTGACGGTGGGCACCAGCCTGCCCATGGATGTCTATGAATTGCTGGGCGAAGACCTGCCGCGGACGACGGATTCCCAGTTGTGGACCCAAGCCGTCGACGCCGTGGCGGAATCCCGCTGGCAAGATGCCTTACGGGCGTTCCTGGAATATGCCGCTCGCCATCCCGGCGACAAGGCGGTGGCGCTTTATGTGAACACCCTGACCGCCGACCGGGATGGCACCTGGGACGGCGTGTTGCGTTTCGACCAGAAATAGGCGGACCGGCTGATGACCAGAATGCTTGCGATCCTGGGTCTGTTCCTGCTGAGCCTCCATCCGGCTTGGGCCCAAAAAACCCAGATCTTTCTGGCCCACGCCCAGCCGCAGGATCCGACCGGTGATACGGTGGCGGCGGTGGCCGAGGAATTCCGCAAGATCCTCGACACCGAAAGCGACGGCCGGTTGCAGGTGGAAATCTTTCCCGACGGCATTCTGGGCGGCAACCGCGACATGACCGTCCTGACGGAAAAGGGGATCATTCAATCGGCCCTGGTCACCGTGGGGGGCGTCACCTCGCTGTACCCGCCCTTGATGGTCACCCAATTGCCCTTCGCCTTTGACACCATCGCCGACGCCCATGCCACCTTGGATGGTCCGTTCGGGATCGCCATGGCCTTGGACTTCAAGGCGCGAACCAAACTGACCCTGATGGGCTTCGCCGATCCCGGCGGCTTCCATGTCCTGACCAACCTGGATCGTCAGGTCGAGACCCCCGACGACATGTGGGGGATGAAGCTGCGGGCCATTCCCGGTTTCGCGCCTTTGAACGCCATGATCGAGGCGGTCAAGGCGCGGCCCGTCGACGTCTCGTCGCGTGACGTCCTGGCCATGCTGTCCACCGGGGCCTTGGACGGTCAGTTCAGCCCGCCTTCGGTCATCATGGCCAGCGGCTTCGACAACGTCCAAAAGAACGCCACCGTGCTGAACGTGCTGTATTCGCCCTATATCTGGGTATTCAACAGTGCCAGCCTGAACGCCCTGTCCCCAGAAGACCGGGCCTTGGTCCACCGCGCCGCCCAACGCGCCCTGGACGCCGGGCGCCAGATGGCCGAACGTCTGGACGGGTCCGAACAGGGGCTGCTGGGGCTGACCAAGCGCATGCGGGTGATCACCTTGAACGCTTCGGCACGCCGGGCGTTCCGCGACGTCATGCAGCCCCCGGTGCAAGACGCGATCATCGACGCCCTGGGCGACGACCAGCCGTGGATGGACCGCTTTTTATCGTCATTGCCCCATTAATTGATATGGTTGCCGCTGGTGACGCAAAAGCTGCTTGCGTCGCGATTAAAAAAACGTATGTTCGTTTTTAGACAAAGACCAACGGGAGCCGTCCATGTTCACCGCCACCATGAATTTCGACCTGGGTGAAACCGCCGAAATGCTGCGCGATCAGGTGGAAGCCTTCGCGCAGGCCGAAATCGCGCCGCTGGCCGCCGAAATCGACCACAGCAACGAGTTTCCCAATCACCTGTGGCGCAAGATGGGCGACATGGGCCTGCTCGGCATCACCGTCGAGGAAGAATACGGCGGCGCCGGCATGTCCTACCTGGAACATGTCATCGCCATGGAGGAAATCAGCCGCGCTTCGGCGTCCGTCGGTCTGTCCTATGGGGCGCACTCCAATCTGTGCGTCAACCAGATCCGCCGCAACGGCAACGAAGAACAAAAGCGCAAATACCTGCCCAAGCTGATTTCCGGCGAACACATCGGCGCGCTCGCCATGTCCGAACCCAATGCCGGTTCCGACGTGGTGTCCATGAAGCTGAAGGCCGAGAAAAAGGGCGACCGCTACATCCTGAACGGCACCAAGATGTGGATCACCAACGGNNCCTGGTGGTCTATGCCAAGACCGACGTCTCGGCCGGCCCCAAGGGCATGACCACCTTCATCATCGAAAAGAACTTCAAGGGCTTTTCGGTGGCGCAGAAGCTGGACAAGCTGGGCATGCGCGGGTCCAACACCGGCGAGCTGGTGTTCACCGATTGCGAAGTCCCCGAAGAAAACGTCCTGGGCAATGTCGGCAAGGGCGTCAACGTGCTGATGAGCGGCCTTGATTACGAACGCGCCGTTCTGGCCGGTGGCCCCATCGGCATCATGCGCGCCTGCATGGACGTGGTCGTTCCCTACATGCATGAACGCGTCCAGTTCGGCCAGCCCATCGGCACCTTCCAGCTGATGCAGGGCAAGTTGGCCGACATGTACACCACCATGAACGCCTGCCGTTCTTATGCCTATGCGGTGGCCAAGGCCTGCGCGCGGGGCCAGACCACCCGCAAGGACGCCGCCGGCGTCATCCTCTACACCGCCGAAAAGGCCACCTGGATGGCGCTGGAAGCCATTCAGACCCTGGGTGGCAACGGTTACATCAACGAATACAGCACCGGCCGCCTGCTGCGCGACGCCAAGCTGTACGAGATCGGCGCCGGCACGTCGGAAATCCGCCGCATGTTGATCGGCCGCGAATTGTTCGAAGAGACCAAGTGATGAGCGTCATCAAAAGCAATATCAACACCCGTTCGGAAGAATTCCGCACCAATTTCGAGGCGACCTCGAAGGTGGTGGACGACATGCGCGACGTGGTGGCCCAGATCAAGCAGGGCGGCGGCAAGGTGGCCAGCGATCGCCACGAAGGCCGCGGCAAGCTGTTGGCCCGTGAACGCATCCGCCGTCTTTTGGACGTCGGCTCGCCCTTCCTGGAACTGTCGCAGCTGGCGGCGCACGGCATGTATGGCGGCGACATCGCCGCCGCCGGCATCATCACCGGCATCGGCGCCATCCAGGGCCAGGAATGCATGATCGTCGCCAACGACCCCACGGTCAAAGGCGGGTCTTATTACCCGATGACGGTGAAGAAGCACCTGCGGGCCCAGGAAATCGCCCGCGAGAACAACCTGCCTTGCGTCTATCTGGTGGAATCGGGCGGCGCCAACCTGCCGCAGCAGGATGAAGTCTTCCCCGACAAGGAACATTTCGGCCGCATTTTCTATAACCAGGCGCAGATGTCGGCGGACGGCATTCCGCAGATTTCCGTGGTGCACGGTTCGTGCACGGCGGGCGGCGCCTATATCCCGGCCATGAGCGACGAATCCATCATCGTGAAAAACCAGGGCACCATCTTCCTGGGCGGCCCGCCCTTGGTGAAGGCCGCCACCGGTGAAATCGTCACCGCCGAGGATCTGGGCGGTGCCGACGTGCATTGCCGCGTCTCGGGCGTCACCGACCATTATGCGTTGGATGACGGCCATGCGCTGGCCATTGCGCGCCGCGTCATCGGCAATCTGAACCGGGCCAAGCCGGTGACCCTGGACGTCGCGCCCCCGGAAGAACCGCTTTACGACCCGCGCGAGATTTACGGCATCATCCCCGCCGATCCGCGCAAGCCCTATGACGTGCGCGAAGTCATCGCCCGCGTCGTCGACGGCTCGCGCTTTGACGAGTTCAAGCAATTCTATGGCACCACCTTGGTCTGCGGCTTCGCCCGTATCTGGGGCTATCCGGTGGGCATCGTCGCCAATAACGGCATTTTGTTCTCGGAAAGCGCCGTCAAGGGCGCCCATTTCGTCGAGCTTTGCGCCCAGCGCGGCATCCCCTTGGTGTTCTTGCAGAACATCACCGGCTTCATGGTCGGNNATCGCCAAGGACGGCGCCAAGATGGTGACGGCTGTCGCCTGCGCCAACGTGCCCAAATTCACCATGCTGATCGGCGGTTCGTTCGGTGCCGGCAATTACGGCATGTGTGGCCGCGCCTTCCAGCCGCGCATGCTGTGGATGTGGCCCACCGGGCGCATCTCGGTGATGGGCGGCGAGCAGGCCGCCGGTGTGCTGGCCCAGATCAAGAAAGACGCCATGGCCGCCAAGGGCCAGGACTGGCCCGCCGATGAAATCGAGGCCTTCAAGGCCCCGGTGCGCGCCCAGTATGAAAGCCAGGGCCACCCCTATTACGCCGGCGCCCGTCTGTGGGACGACGGTCTGGTGGACCCGGCCGAAACCCGCATGGTGTTGGGCTTGGGTATTTCCGCTTCGCTGAACGCCCCCATCAAGCCGACCAAGTTCGGCGTGTTCCGGATGTAAAGCCATGAGCGATTCCCTGATCATCCGCAATGACGGCCCCACCCGCTTCATCACCATGAACCGGGCCGAACGTCACAACGCCTTCGACGACGCCTTGATCGTCGAACTGACGCAAGCCTTCGAAGCCGCCATCACCGACCCGGCCACCCGCATCATCGTGTTGGACGCCACCGGCAAAAGCTTTTCCGCCGGGGCCGACCTGAACTGGATGAAACGTATGGCCGAATACGATTTGGCCCAGAACCTGGCCGATTCGCGGGCCTTGGCCAAGCTGATGTCCACCATCGACAGCAGCCCCAAGCCGGTGATCGGCGTGGTGCAGGGCCCGGCCTATGGCGGCGGCGTCGGTTTGGCGGCGTGCTGCGACATGGTGGTCGCGGCGGATACCGCCAGCTTCTGCCTGTCGGAAGTCAAGCTGGGGCTGATCCCCGCCGTCATCAGTCCTTATGTGGTGCGCGCCATCGGCGGGCGGGCGTCGCGGCGTTACTTCCAGACCGCCGAAACCTTTTCCGCCACCAAGGCCGTCGAACTGGGTCTGGTCTCGGAAGTGGTGCCCGCCGAGCAATTGGCGGAAGTCCGCGACCGCTGGATCAAGGCGCTGTCGAACAACGGCCCCCAGGCCATGCAAGCCGCCAAGGAACTGGCGGTACGCGCCACCGAAGATGAATTGAACGACGATTTGCGCGACTGGACCGCCAACCGCATCGCCACCATCCGCGCCTCCGATGAAGGGCGCGAAGGGGTGCGGGCCTTCCTGGAAAAGCGCAAACCCACTTGGTTGGGGGGACACTGATATGTTTGACAAGATTCTTGTCGCCAATCGCGGCGAAATCGCCTGTCGGGTCATGCGCACCGCCAAGCGTTTGGGCATCCGCACCGTCGCCGTCTATTCCGAAGCCGATGCCAATGCCATGCATGTGGCCCTGGCCGACGAAGCGGTGTTGATCGGCCCGGCCCCGGCCGGTGAAAGCTATCTGCGCGCCGACAAAATCATCAAGGCCGCCAAGCGCACGGGGGCGCAAGCAGTGCATCCCGGTTACGGCTTTTTGTCGGAAAACGCCGATTTCGCCGAAGCCTGCGCCCAATCGGGTATCGTCTTCATGGGTCCGCCCGCCCCGGCCATCCGCGCCATGGGGTCCAAGGCCGAATCCAAGCGGCTGATGGATGCCGCTGGCGTGCCGCTGGTGCCGGGCTATCACGGCCAGGGCCAGGACGAAGCCGAATTGGTCGCAGCCGCCAACAAGATGGGCTATCCGGTGCTGGTCAAGGCCAGTGCCGGCGGCGGCGGCAAGGGCATGCGGGTGGTCAATGCCGAATCCGAGCTGCTGGACGCCATCCGTGGTGCCAAGCGCGAAGCCAAGGCGGCGTTCGGCGATGATTCGCTGCTGCTGGAACGTTATCTGGACCATCCGCGCCATGTGGAAATCCAGGTGTTCTGCGACAGCTTGGGCAATGGCGTCTATCTGTTCGAACGCGATTGCTCCGTCCAGCGCCGCCACCAAAAAGTCATCGAGGAAGCCCCCGCCCCGCTGCTGGCCGACGAAATCCGCCAAGCCATGGGCGAAGCCGCCGTCGCCGCCGCCAAGGCGGTCAATTACGTGGGCGCCGGCACCGTCGAATTCCTGTACCAGGACGGCCAGTTCTATTTCATCGAAATGAACACCCGCCTGCAGGTGGAACACCCGGTGACCGAGATGATCACCGGACAGGATCTGGTGGAATGGCAGTTGTTGGTGGCCTCTGGCCGTCCGCTGCCCTTGGGTCAGCACGAATTGGTGCGCAAGGGTCACGCCTTCGAGGCCCGCATCTATGCCGAGGATGCCGACCGCGACTTCCTGCCGGCCACCGGCACCTTGGTGCATCTGGCGCCGCCCAGCGAAAACCAGCATGTGCGCGTCGACACCGGGGTGCGTCAGGGGGACAGCGTCACCGCCTATTACGACCCGATGATCGCGAAATTGATCGTCTGGGACGAAGACCGTGATCGGGCGCTTAGGCGCCTGCGCCGGGCCCTGGCCGATTACCACATCGCCGGCACGACCACCAATGTGGGCTTCCTGTCGGCCATCGCCGGTCATCCGGCCTTTGCCGCCTTCCAGGTGGATACCGGCTTCATCGGCCGTCATAAGGACGATCTGATGAAACCGGCCGGCGCCGTACCCGACAACGCCTTGGCGTTCGCAGCGGCCGCGATGCTGATGGACCGCGCCCAACAGCCGGGCCGTCGCGACGATCCCCATTCGCCGTGGCGCCTGACCAATGGCTGGCGCATGAACGACGACAACCACCACGATTTCCGCCTGTATGACGGCGAAAACCTGCGCCTGACCGCTGTCCATTTCCGCACCAATGGCTGGGACATGGAAATGGGCGAAGGCAAATGCGTGGTGCGCGGCGCCAGCCGGTCGGGACGCGTCATCACCGCCGAAATCAACGGCGAACGTCAATCCGCCACCGTGGTCATCCAGGGTTTCGACATCACCGTGCTGGAAGCCGGCCGCGCCTGGAAGCTGAAGCTGGACGATCCCTCGGCCAAGGCCGCCGACCAGGATGCCGAAGTGGGGGGGTCGTTGGCCGCCCCCATGACCGGCACCTTGGTCCAGGTGCTGGTCTCCGCTGGTGACAAGGTGGAAAAGGGCCAAGTCCTGGTGGTGGTGGAAGCTATGAAGATGGAACACGCCATCAAGGCCCCGGCCGACGGCGTGGTCAAGGAAGTGCTGTTCGCCGCCGGTGACCCGGTCACCGACGGAGCGCAATTGGTCACCTTCGAAGCGGCGGAGGCGGCATGAGCCTGCCCCAAAACGTCAAGATCGTCGAAGTCGGCCCCCGCGACGGCCTGCAGAACGAAGCCAATCCGGTCTCGGTCGAAATCAAGGTCGGACTGATCGACCGGCTGACCGCATCCGGTCTGCCGGTCATCGAATCGGGCAGCTTCGTCAGCCCTAAATGGGTGCCGCAGATGGCTTCCAGCGCCGAGGTCTTGGCCGCCATCGCCAAGAAGCCGGGCGTGTCCTATCCGGTGCTGACGCCGAACATGCAAGGCCTGGAAGCGGCGCTTTTGGCAGGCGCCGAGGAAGTGGCGGTGTTCGGCGCCGCGTCGGAAAGCTTTTCGCAAAAGAACATCAATTGTTCCATCGCCGAAAGCCTGGACCGCTTCGCCCCCGTCATCGCCCATGCCCTTTCCAAGGGCATCAAGGTGCGCGGCTATGTGTCCTGCGTTCTGGGCTGCCCCTATGAAGGCGAGATCGCGCCGCTCGCCGTCGCCCAGGTGGCCAAGCGTTTGGCCGACATGGGCTGTTACGAAATCTCGCTGGGCGACACCATCGGCACCGGCACGCCGATTAAGGCCCAGGCGATGATCGCCTCGGTCTCCGCCCTTTTGCCGGTGGACATGCTGGCGGCGCATTTCCACGACACCTATGGCCAGGCCCTGGCCAATATCCTGGCGGTGATGGAAAAAGGCGTCGCGGTGATGGATTCGTCGGTTTCCGGTCTGGGCGGCTGCCCCTATGCCAAAGGGGCGTCGGGCAACGTCGCCACCGAGGATCTGGTCTACATGCTGAACGGCATGGGGGTCGCCACCGGGGTGGATTTGCCCAAGCTGATGGATGCCGGGCGCTTCATCTGCGACGCCATCGGCCGAACCACCGGGTCGAAGGTGGCAAAAGCGTTAAATTAACAAGCTGACCCCGCTGCCGAGTGGTTCGCGGCGGCGGGCGTTCCCCCCTTCGATGCGGGGGAAGGATGTCTCCCAAGAACCGCAAACTCAAAGGGCCGGACGATTTCTCGTCCGGCCCGTTCTTTTGACCCTCAGCCTTCCTTTTTCGGCTTGGGCAGGTCCGGCTTGATGGACAATTCCTTCCAACGGCTGGCGTCCACTTCGGCGGGCGCGCCCATCAACAGGTCCTGGGCCTGCTGGTTCATGGGGAACAAGATCACTTCGCGGATGTTGGGCTGGTCGGCCAGCAACATGACGATGCGGTCGACGCCGGGGGCCGAGCCACCGTGCGGCGGGGCGCCGTAACGGAAGGCGTTCAGCATGCCGCCGAACTTTTCTTCCACCACTTCCGGGCCGTAACCGGCGATGCCGAAGGCCTTGATCATGATGTCGGCGCGGTGGTTCCGGATGGCGCCCGACGACAATTCGACGCCGTTACAGACGATGTCGTACTGATAGGCGTTGATGGTCAGCGGGTCCTGGTTTTCCAGGGCTTCCATGCCACCTTGCGGCATCGAGAACGGGTTGTGGCTGAAATCGATCTGGCCGGTTTCCTCGTTCAGCTCGTACATGGGGAAATCCACGGTCCAGCAGAACTTGAACACGTCCTTTTCCAACAGGTCCAGATCGTTGCCGATCTTGGTGCGCACCAGACCGGCGAACTTGGCGGCCGGCAATTCCTTGTCACAGGCGAAGAACACGGCGTCGCCGTCGTTCAGCTTGGCGGCTTCCTTGATAGCGGCGATGCGGTCGGCTTCCAGGTTCTTGGCGATGGGGCCCTTGGCACCGTCGGCGGCGAACTGGATATAGCCCAAGCCACCGGCACCGTTTTCACGGGCCCATTCGTTGAGCTTGTCGAACCACGAACGCGGCTGGTTGGCGGCGCCCGGGGCCGGGATGGCACGCACCACCGCGCCCTTGTCCACCAGCTTGGCGAACAGGCCGAAACCCGAGCCACGGAACGGCTCGGTGACGTCGGCGATTTCGATGGGGTTGCGCAGATCGGGCTTGTCCGAACCATATTTCAACATGGATTCGGCATAAGGAATGCGCGGGAACGGCGCCGGCGTCACCGCCCGCCCATTGCCGAATTCCTTGAACACGCCTTCCAGCACCGGTTCGATGGCGGCGAAGACGTCGTCTTGGGTCACATAGCTCATCTCGAAATCGAGCTGATAGAACTCGCCGGGGGAACGGTCGGCACGGCCGGCTTCGTCACGGAAGCACGGCGCGATCTGGAAGTACTTGTCGAAGCCGGCGACCATCAGCAGCTGCTTGAACTGCTGCGGCGCCTGGGGCAGCGCATAGAACTTGCCGGGATGCAGACGGGCCGGAACCAGATAGTCGCGCGCCCCTTCGGGCGACGACGCGGTCAGGATCGGGGTCTGGAATTCGGTGAAGCCCTGGTCCAGCATGGACTTGCGCAGATAAGCGATGACCTTGGAACGCAACATCATGTTGGCGTGCACGTCTTCCCGGCGCAGATCCAGGAAGCGGTACTTCAGGCGCATATCCTCGGGATATTCCTGGTCGCCAGCCACCTGGATGGGCAGTACGTCGGCGATGGACTGAATCTCGATTTCCGAAACCTGCAACTCGATCTCGCCGGTGGGCAGACGCGGGTTGACGGTGTCGGCGGTGCGGCTGACCACTTTGCCGGTGACAGTGATGACGCTTTCCGGCCGGGCCTTTTCCAGGGTCTGGAAAACGGCGCTGGAGATGTCCAGCACGCACTGGGTCAGACCATAATGGTCGCGCAGATCGACGAACAGCAGATTGCCATGGTCACGCTTGCGGTGAACCCAGCCGGACAGACGGGCGATGGAACCGGCGTCGGTGGCGCGAAGCTGGCCGCAAGTGTGCGTACGATATTGATGCATGGTCAAAAAAATCCCCGGTGCGTGCGCGAGAAACGGGAAAAAACACACGCCACCGGGGGAATGTCAAGATGGAAAGCTTTATTGCGTCCCCGCCGTCGTGCTGCCGGTGCTGGCCTCGGCCGCCGACGACGTCCCCCCTGACCGGGTTTCCACCACGCCCAGTTGGACGGACAGGAATTGCAAGGTCTTCGCCAACGAGCTGTTGACCATTTCCAGCGACGACGCCATCTCGGGATTGCTGTCCATCAAGGTCTTGTTTTCACTGATCTGTGCACGAATCGAGGCGATGCGGCCGCGCAGGGCGTCGGCCGTCAGCGGCGCCGTGTTCGACTTGCCCAAATTCATCACGCCCGAATAGAACGAACAGGCGTCATGATAGCGGTAGACGTCGGCCAGCATGGCATCGACGGAATAGACCAAAAGCGGGCTGTTGCGCGCCGTGATCATCTTGTCATAGATGGATAGCCGGCTTTCGTCGATCTTGGCGACGATGGCCGTCGCGACGTTCTTTTGATAGATGCTTTCGTTCCAATTGGCATGGACACCGCTGACCGCTCCGGCCGAACCGGCCAAGGCACGGGCGGCTTCGGCACCGGTGACGATGGCCCCGGCACCGCCCAACAACGTGGTGACGGTGGAAAAGGCGAAATTGGCGCCGGCGGCATTGGCTTCGATGGTGGCCTTGTGGGTGGCGCAGCGCTGGTCGGACAACAAGATCAGGTGATCCATCAGACGATTGCGGCACGTGCTGGCCTCGGGCCCGTTGCCCGCCGCCAGCTTGTAGCCGCAGGTGCTGTCGGGCAAGGTGTCGGTGGTGATGTCGAACGGCTTGAACCCCACAGGTCGGCCTTTTTCATCGACCTGGGTCCCGTCCGGCGAAGTGACGACGGGATTGATTTCGTAATTGTCGGCCAGACGGCCACAGGCCGAAACGGCCAAAACCAGGAAGGCGGCACCAAGCGCCTTAAAAACGGCTGGCTTTCTCATACCTACCCCCATTATTAGAATTGATATTGTTTTTTACTCTGTTTTTTGATTTTTAACGAGTCAATTAGCTATCTCAGATTGTAATTATCTGCCGAAAATCACTCGTGCAAAGCTGGCTAAAAAGGACTCGCGCCCTTGCCGGGCGAAGCCGTTGGGTGTATCAGTTCATCCATGCCTATGATCGCCGATTCCGCCGAACTCGCCGCTTTTTGCCAGCGTCTTTCCTCGGCCCCCTACATCACCGTCGACACCGAGTTCATGCGGGAAAAGACCTATTACCCGCAGTTGTGCTTGGTGCAGGTTGCCGGCCCCGACGAAGCCCGCGCCATCGATCCCCTGGCCCCGGGCATGGATCTGGCGCCGCTGTTCGACTTGCTGGCCAATCCAGCGGTGCTGAAGGTGTTCCACGCCGCCCGCCAGGATGTGGAGATTTTCCTGCATCTGTCAGGCGCGGTGCCGACCCCGCTGTTCGACACCCAGGTGGCCGCCATGGTTTGCGGCTTCGGCGATTCGGTGGGCTATGAAACCCTGGCCAGCCAGTTGGCCAAGGCGCGCATCGACAAATCCATGCGCTTCACCGATTGGTCGCTGCGGCCCTTGACCGAAAAGCAGATCCAGTACGCCCTGGCTGACGTCACCCATCTGCGCGTCGCCTATGAAAAGCTGGTGCGCAAGATGGAAAAGAACGGCCGCATCGAGTGGCTGAGCGAAGAAATGGCCGAACTGGCCAATCCCAACACCTATCGGACCGATCCGGAAAACGCCTGGAAGCGCCTTAAGCCGCGTTCATCCAGCCCCAAATTCCTGGCGGTGCTGAAGGAACTGGCCGCCTGGCGCGAACGTGAAGCCCAGGAACGCGACATTCCCCGCCAGCGCATGCTGCGCGATGAAACCCTGATGGAAATCGCCGCCCACCACCCCAGTGGGGTGGAAGAACTGGCCCGCACCCGCGGTCTGGGTAAGGGCTTGGTCGAAGGCCGTATGGGCGCCGCCATCCTGGAAGCGGTGCAACGCGGCCTGAAACTGCCGGAAGACCAGATCCCCAAGCCGCCGGAACGGGTGGAACTGCCCCGGGGACTGGGTCCGGTGGTCGATTTGCTGAAGGTGCTGCTGAAGATGAAATGCGACGCCCAGGGCGTGGCCAGCAAGCTGGTGGCCAATTCCGCCGACATCGAAGCCATCGCCGCCGACGACAGCGCCAATGTCGCCGCCCTGCACGGCTGGCGCCGCGACCTGTTCGGTCAGGATGCCCTTGCGCTGAAGCATGGCCGCTTGGCCTTGGGGTTCTGCACCGATGGCCGTCGTCTGCGTCTGGTCCCCATGGACCCCACGGAAGACGAAGCGCCGCCCCCGATGGAAGCCGCCGACTAGTTTCCAGTTCCCCCTTTCATGGGCTCCCGTGCCATGGATCGACGGTCCTCCCGCCTGATGGCGGCCTTTTTGATGCTGGCTTATGTGGCCATGGCGCTGGGGGGAGCATCACTGGTCAGCCTGCCCCCCGGCAACCTGACCGTGTTTTGGCTTCCCGCCGGTATCGGGGTAATCATCATCCGTTTGCTGGGGCTTCGCCTGGGGGCGCCGGCGGTTTTTCTTTCCAGCCTGCTGGCCAACGGTCTGTCCATGCATGCCGACAACAACGGCGCCATGGTCATCGCCACCGCCTTGTCAGCCCTGGTCGATTGCGGCCAATCCAGCCTGGGCTGGTGGTTGTGGACCCGATACGAAACAAAATCCGGCCATTCGTTGCTGGCCCGCCCCGACACCCTGCCCCATCTGCTGCGGGTGGTGGTCGTGCCCCCCCTGTTGACCGTTTGGATGCTGCCGCTGATCCATCTGGCCGTCGGCACCGCCCAGTTCGGCATGGTCGAATTGATGCATCGCAGCGCCATGCTGTTGACCGCCGATCTGTGTGGATTGTTCCTGATGCTGCCGGTGGCCATCGCCATCCGTGACAATGGCGGCACGATCCCTTGGCCCACGGTCATGGCGGCCCTGGCGCTGGGAGTGGCGCAAGTGGTGCTGTCGGCTCTGAATCCCTTGCTGACCCCCTTGGCGCTGTTCGGTCTGGCCATCCTGGCCTTCGTCTTTCATGTTCCGGGGGCGGCGCTCGGCAATTTGATCAGCGCCACCACCTTGGTCGCCCAGGCCACGTTGGGAACGACCTCGTTGCTGGGCCCGGCGGTTTCGGAAACGGTGTTCACCTTGAACCTGACCATTCTGGGGGTGGGACTCAGCGTGTTGTCCATGGGCCTGTTGCAGGCCCAACAACGCCGCCTGCTGGCCAGCCTGGAAGGCGAAGTGAAAAAGCGCACGGAAGAATTGGAAAGCCGCAGCCAAGCCTTGGCGGTGTCCAATGTCGATTTGGAAAACTTCGCCTATGTGGCCAGCCACGATCTGCGCGAACCCTTGCGGATGATCAGCAGCTATCTGACCTTGCTGGAACGCCGACTGGACGACCAATTGGATGAAGAAAGCCGGGTGTTCATGGGCTTCGCCCGTGACGGCGCCAAGCGCATGGATCGCCTGATCCTGGATCTGCTGGATTATTCGCGACTGGGACGCAGCGGCGCGGCACCGGAAAATGTCGACCTGTCGCAGGTGCTGACCCAGGTGCAGGCCGATTTGGGATTACGCCTGGCCAACAACCAAGTCCGCCTGCATGTGGACCCGCTGCCCTGCGTGCAAGGGAATCCCAGCGAGATCACCCGGCTGTTCCAGAACCTGATCGGCAACGCGGTGAAATTCACCGCCGCCGACCGCCCCGCCGAAATCGCCATCAGCGTCCAGCCCCAGGGCGATTTCTGGCGCCTGATCATCGCCGACAACGGCATCGGTATTCCCGACGACCAGCGCGAACGGGTCTTTGGCATGTTCCAACGTCTGCATGGCCACGGCCAATACGAAGGCACCGGCATCGGCCTGACCGCCTGCCGACGTATCGTCGAGCATCACGGCGGCAGCATCGAAGTCTTGCCGCAACAGGGCGACCAGGGCTGCCGTATCGCCCTGACCCTGCCCCGGAACGAAACCGCCTAAACCTTGCGGAATTCCAGGTTGCCGCAGTCAAAGCCTTTGGCCAGCTTGTCGAAGGTACGGTCGTTTTCCATTCCGAAGGCCGGGTTGGCGCCCGGCACCTCGATGATGATGTCGCCGTTATCGAACAACAATCGGGTCTGTTTCAACAGATTGGGGGCGCCGCCCGACAGGGTGTGAGCCAGACGCAGGGCGACGCCGATGATGCGGCACCGCTTCAGGCTGTACTCATCCAGCAAGCCGATGGCCATCTGGGCATGCGGGGTTTCGTCGTCCCCCTGATACCGCTGATAGACCGTATAGGCGATGGCGGCGCGATCGCGGTGCGGCACCCCCATGAACGGCAGTTTCAGCAGACGGTGGAACGCCTGTTCGGCCCGGTAATCGGGGTGTTCGTTCCAGAAGATGTCCGACACCAGACAGGCGGCATGACGCAGCCGGGCGTCGTGCGTGGTCTCGTCGGGGAAAAGCGGCGCCATCCACGCCATCAATTCGTCGCCATGTTCGGGGAAGCGGGCATTCATCAACGCCATCTGCCGGCACACCGACAGCAACGGGTCCTGCAGGCGCAGCCGTTCCGGCAGACGCTTGTAGAACTGGCCCTCGCGCATGCCGTAGATGGAAAACACCAGATTGGACGGCTGCACGGCGCGGATCACCCGATCCAGCAACAAAGCCGCCATGGGCAGGTTGGGCACCCGTTTCTTGGAAACGCCGGGGACCTTTTCCATGGATTTTTTGCTTTGTACGGCGATCAGGTCAAGGATGCGCAGCGCTTCCTTGGGATCGATGGCGAAATTGTCCAAAACGGTCAGCGGGTGGTGGGTCTGGCTGATGCAGATGCGCGCGATGGCGCGCCAGGCGCCGCCCACCGCATAAAGCGCCCGCCCCCGCCCCTGGTCGAGGAATTTCACCGTCTTCAAATTCTTGTCGATGAAGGAATCGGCCTTGCCACGGTCGTCACCGGCCGCTTCCACCATGCGCAACACGCCCAACGGCATGGTGACATGCTCGCCGAAATCGCCCTTTTGCACGGTGACCAATTCCAGGGAACCACCGCCCAGATCGGCCACCATGCCGTCGGCGTCGGGGGTGCCGCACAGCACCCCCATGGCCGCAGCCTTGGCTTCCTGGCCGCCCGACAACACCTTGACCTCGACGTCGTACAAGCTTTCCAACTGCCCGACGAAATCCGGGCCGTCAACCGCATCGCGCACCGCCGCCGTGGCCAGGATGTCCAGGCGCTCCACCTCCATGGCCCGCGACAGCGCGACGAAACGCCCCACCGCCGCCACCGCACGCACCACCCCTTCGGGGTTCAGCCGACCGGTCTCGCCGACGCCTTGGCCCAGGGCACAGACCGCCTTTTCATTGAACAACGGCACCGGCACCCGGGCGGCGCCGTCATAGACACAAAGACGGATGGAATTGGACCCGATATCGACGATGCCCACCGGCTCTTGGCGGCGCTTGATCTTCATCGGCCTAGTCCAGCATCAGCTTGGGCGTGCGCACCTTGTCGCCGGCGCTGCCACGCCCCGACAGGCTGGGGTTGGTCATGAAATAGGTGTGGGCCGAGAAACCCGAACCGTCGGGCGACACCCGCCGATAGACGCCGTCGGCGCCCAACACCCAGCTTTGCGCCATATCCTTCAGATTGGCCACCATGATCTGTTCCAGAATCTGGCGATGCACGGTGGGATTTTCGATGGGAACCAGGGTCTCGACGCGCCAATCCATGTTGCGCTGCATCCAGTCGGCCGAGGAAATGAACGCCTTGGCCTGACGCGACGGCAGCCGTGCCCCGTTGCCGAACACCACCACGCGGGTATGTTCCAGGAAGCGGCCGACGATGGACTTGACCCGGATGTTTTCCGAAAGGCCCGGCACGCCGGGACGCAGACAGCAGATGCCGCGGATCACCAGATCCACCTGCACCCCGGCCTGGCTGGCCTTGTAAAGGGCGTCGATCAGCTTGGGGTCGACCAGCGAATTCATCTTGCCCCAGATGGCCGCCGGCTTGCCGGCCTTGGCGAAGTCGATCTCGCGTTCGATCTGGGCCAGCAGCGACTTTTTCAGGAACAACGGCGCGATGGCCAGCTTTTCCATCTTTTCCGGCACCGCATAACCGGTCATGTAATTGAAGGCCTTGCTGGCGTCCCGCGTCAGGTCCTCGTCGCAGGTGAAGAACGACAGGTCGGTGTACACCTTGGCGGTGATCGGGTGGTAGTTGCCGGTGCCGAAATGGACATAAGACACCAGCCCGCCGCCTTCGCGGCGCACCACCAACGAAATCTTGGCGTGGGTCTTCAGTTCCATGAAGCCGAACACCACGTTGGCGCCAGCGGCTTCCAGGTCACGGGCCCAGCGGATATTGGCTTCCTCGTCGAAACGCGCCTTCAATTCCACCATGCAGGTGACCGACTTGCCGGCTTCGGCGGCTTCGATCAGCGCCTTGACGATGGGGCTGTCCTTGCTGGTGCGGTAAAGCGTCTGCTTGATGGCCACCACATTGGGGTCACGGGCCGCCTGGCGCAGGAACTGCACCACCACGTCGAAGCTTTCGAACGGGTGGTGGACGACGATGTCCTTCTTGCGGATGGCGGCGAAGCAATCGCCGCCGAAATCGCGCACACGTTCGGGGAAACGGGCGTTGTAGGGCGGGAACAGCAGATCGGGACGTTCGTCGACGATCAGTTGCTTGGTGTCGACCAGGCCGATCATCTCGTCGAATTCGTAGACGTCGCCTTCCACCGCGTGCATTTCCGAGATGACCAGCTTCTTCAGCTCGTCCGGAATGCCCAAGCTGAAAGTCAGACGGATGACGTGGCCGCGACGGCGGCGCTTCAGCGCGGTTTCGAACACGCGCACCAGATCTTCCGCTTCTTCGTCGATATCCATTTCCGAATCGCGGATGACACGGAACAGGCCGCTGGCTTCCATGCGGAAGCCGGGGAACAGGCGGTCCAGGAACAAAATCACCAGCTTTTCCAGGGGCAGGAAGCGGATGGCTTCGCCGGGCAGGCGGATGAAACGTTCCAATTGCGGCGGCAGCGGCACCAAAGCGCGCAGCACGTCGCCGTCATCCAGACGGAACAGGTGCAGCACCAAAGCGATGCCGGCATTGGGCAGGAAGGGGAACGGATGCGCCGGGTCGATGGCCAAAGGCGTCAGCACCGGGAACACATGTTCCATGAAGCGCTGCTCCAGCCACTTGATGTCGGCCTTGGTCAACTCCTTGACGTCGACCACGGTGATGCCAGCCTCGCGCAGTTCCATCTGCAGCGTGCGCCAGCAATCCTTTTGGGTGCGCAGCAATTCGGACGCCATGGTGTTGATGGCGTTCAACTGCTGAGCCGGGGTCAGGCCGTCTTCGGAGGTGCTCATCACCCCGGCTTCCACCTGGCCCTTCAGACCGGCGACGCGCACCATGTAGAACTCGTCCAGGTTGGACGCCGAGATGGACAAAAAGCGCAAACGCTCCAGCAGCGGGTGGTGGTGGTTGACCGCTTCCTCGATGACACGCAGGTTGAAGGCCAGCCAGGACAGCTCGCGATTGATGAAGCGTTCCTTGGAATCCATGTCGATGACGGGGATTTCGGTGGCCTGCGGCAGGGTGGTCAAGGCAGCTCTCCCAAATGAATGCCCATCCTTTATATATCCTGAACCGCCCCCTGTCATGGCCCGCCGGCCGGCTGTCACGGATGCTTCATCCTTTCGCCTTATTTGTCGGGCCATAGTGCCGCCAGATTTCGAAACGGGACCCACGCCATGAAACGCATCTATCTGTTGCGCCACGCCAAATCCAGCTGGGACGACGTTGCCCTGGACGATTTCCAGCGGCCCCTGAACGCTCGCGGCCGCAAGGCGGCCAAACGCATGGCCAAGCATTTCGCCGAAGCCGGCATCCGCCCGCACATGGTGCTGTGCTCGGCGGCGCTGCGCACCCGCGCCACCTATGACCTGCTGGAACCCGCCCTGCAAGGCGTGCCGGTCAGCTTCGAGGATTGCATCTACGAAGCCAGCCGATCCGACCTGTTGCACCGTCTGCAACGCCTGGATGGCCATCTGGAATCGGTGCTGTTGATCGGCCACAATCCCGGCCTGGAAAAGCTGGCGCTGGGCCTGTGCGGCGGCCATGGCGATCATGTGGGACTGGAACGCCTGGAACACAAATACCCCACCGGCGCCTTGGCGGTGCTGGACAGCAATGTCCCCCACTGGCCGGAACTGGACATCAACAAATGCACTTTGGCGGAATTCATCCGCCCCAAGGACCTGGACCCCAGTGATGATGATGATTGATGCCCCTCAGGCGCCGGGTGGGATGCCTCCGCATCCCTTGGCTTCCGCGGCATAAGCCGCGCGGCCCCTTGGGCCTAACCCAATCCCATCAACGGGATTGGGTCTTATTTGCGCCTAGGCTGGACGCAAGAACCCCGCTATAAGCGGCGCCATGCAATACGACGTCATCATCATCGGCGCCGGCGCCGCCGGCCTGATGGCCGCCGCCAGCGCCGGACAACGCGGCCGCAAGGTCCTGGTTCTGGACCACGGCGAAAAGGCCGGGGCGAAGATTCTGATCTCGGGCGGTGGGCGGTGCAATTTCACCAATCGCAACATCGCCGCCGAACGCTATCTGTCGGCCAATCCCCATTTCGCCAAATCGGCGCTGAAGCGCTTCACCCAACACGATTTCATCGCCCTGGTGAACAAGTACAACATCGCCTTTCACGAACGCGATCTGGGGCAATTGTTCTGCGACCAATCCTCGGCGCTGATCCTGAACATGCTGCTGGACGAAAGCGGCGCCGGGTCGGTGGATTTCAAACTGGGGGTCAAGGTGGGCCAAGTCATGGGATCAGGGCCGTACAGCGTGCCCACCGAAGCCGGCACCTTCACCGCCCCATCCCTGGTGGTGGCCACCGGCGGGCTGTCCATTCCCAAGCTGGGCGCCACCGGCTATGCCCATGGGGTAGCCCGTGATTACGATTTGGGGGTGACCGAATTGCGCCCGGCCTTGGTGCCGCTGGTGTTCACCGCCGCCGACCTGGACTTCATGCGGGCGCTGACCGGCATCGCCGTGGACGGTATCGCCCGCTGCGGCAAGACCAGCTTCCGCGAAGCCATCTTGTTCACCCATCGCGGCCTGTCGGGTCCGGCCATCTTGCAAATCTCGTCTTATTGGCGCGAAGGCCAGGAAATTCTGGTCAATCTGGCCCCCGATCTGGACGTGGCCGCCCGTCTGATCGAGCGCAAAGCCGAACGCCCCAAGGCCGAGGCCAAGACGGTACTGGCGGAAATGCTGCCCGCCCGTCTGGCCGATTCCTTGGCCGAACGCGCCGGCATCGGCAAAAAGCCCATGGCCGAACTGGCCAACAAGGCGCTGCAGGATCTGGGGCGCATGGTCAATGCCTGGAGCCTGAAACCCGCCGGCACCGAGGGCTGGCGCACCGCCGAAGTCACCCTGGGCGGCGTCGCCACCGACGGATTGTCGTCCAAGACCATGGAAGCCAAGGCCCATCCCGGCCTGTTCTTCATCGGCGAAGCGGTTGACGTCACCGGCTGGCTGGGCGGCTATAATTTCCAATGGGCGTGGTCGTCCGGCTGGGTCGCCGGACAACATTGCTAGGGCGCTCGTCCGGGGCTGCCGCCCCGGAACCCCGCTTGGAGGCTAAGCCTCCAAACCTCCGTTCCTTTTACTGATAAAATAAAAGGGGTTTGGGGCTCAAGGCCCCAACTGGGCGCGGCCGAGAGCCCGTCAACTTAGGCCGAACCCTGCATTTCTTCCAACGCCTGGGCCAGCTTGTCGCGTTCACCCTGAATGGTCTGGGCCTGTTGGTCATGGCCCAGCACAGTCAGAATGGAAATGAAGGTGTCGAGCGTCGGGACCAGCGGTTCCAGGGCGCCGGCCGGATCGACCTTGACCAGTTCCTGCAGGCTGCCCACCGCCTCGATGGCCGGTTCCAGGGCCAGTTCGTGAGCGCCGGCTTCATGCAGGCGCCCGGCCAGGGCGGCCAGGGACTGGGCCAGGAACAGCGAATATTGTGCCGGTTCGGTCTCGGCCAGATCGCGGGCCAGATTGGTGGCGTCCTCGGCCAGGGGCAGCGCCTCGGCGAAAAAGCCTTCACGGCACTTGGCCGCCGCCGCCTGCTGCATGGTCAGGGCCTGCAGGTGCAGCACCGCCAGCGGGATCTGGTCTTCCGGGAACAACTGGCCGACCATGCGACGCACCGCCAGGGCTTCTTCCCACAACTTGCCTTCGGCCAGGGCCATGGCGTTCTTGTGCAGCACGTCGACCATGAAATCCAGGAAGGAATAAAGCGCTTCCCCGCCCTGGCGGAACACTTCCACCCCAGTGCCCAATTCCTCGATGGCGCGTAAGCTCTGGCCCGCCCGCCATGAACGGCCCGACTGGTTCATCAGCGCCGAGATCAGCACCAGACGGGCCTCGGCGGGGGCATGTTCCACCGCCGCCTTGCCCAATTCGATGGCCTCGTCACCGGCCGAGCGGGCTTCGTCGTCACGGGCCAGGTCCGACAGCCGGTTGGACATGTTGTTCAAGGCCGAAGCCAGATGCACCCCGTACTGGGCCGGATCCGCATTGTGCAGCTCGCGCAGGGCGGACACCCCGTCAATGGCGGCTTCCAAGGCGCGTTCCGGCAGCGACGCTTCGGCAAATTTGCCCGACAACGCCATGGTCGCCTCGGCAAAGGCGGCGTCTTCCTGCTTGGCGGCCTTCATCTCGGCCACGACGTTTTGCAGTTGGTCCACATCCAGGGCGTTGTAATCGGTCATCGCACTCTCCTAAGCCTGGGTTCACTTCCTCACGACCAAGCCGAGGGAAACGATCAACGAATCTATGTCTTCAACATCCCCGACGGGGCAGGGCCTCCACCGATTCCAACTTGCCCAGCAGGCTGAAATTCTTGAAGGTCTGAACGATTTCCTGGGCCACCCCGTTGGGGTGATAGGCCAGACGCATTTCGAAATTGGGCACTTCCTCGGGGCTGGACAGCGGGAAGAAGGCCAGATGCATGGGCCAATAGGGCGTGCCCAACAACGGCGACACCAATGTCGAGGGCAGGGTCTGGCTTTGCTTGCCGATCAGGGCGTTGACCTCGTAGGGGCCATCCAGTCCCGAACCGTCGAACACCACCTTCCAAAAGGTCCGGTGCCCGCCTTGGGCAGCG
>DISD01000018.1 GCA_002435715.1 Rhodospirillaceae bacterium UBA6219 | reverse complement strand
CTCCGGCAAACCCGGGGCGGTTCAGTCCGCCACCAGGATCGAGGGATGCACGTCCAAGGCCCGTGCCAAGTCTACGATCATCGCCAATGAGGGATTCCAGCGGCCGCGTTCAAGGTCGCTGAGATAGGTCACGTTCATCCCGGCGCGGAAGGCCAGTTCCTCCTGCGTCAGGGCGTGGGCGGTGCGAAGCGCCCGCAGGCTGCGACCGAATTGCTCCCGGATATCCATGGAAGCAGGACGCATCGGTTGCCATGCCCTTCACCATCGGATATATCCGATATTCAGCAATTGCAACCGTCACGGGCCGCAAAATGGCCGGCTTTTCAGGGGGAAAACGACATGAATTTGCCCAGCGAGTTGAAAAGCCGTTCCATCGACAACGCCGCCTTCCTGTTCGACGTCGTGCTGGGGCGGGTCATGGCGGCCGAGAAGTGGTCGGAAACCCAGGTGTGGGGCCAGGGTGGCGGCGGCCATGTGGGACGCAATGGCGGCTATGTTCCGCCGGTGAACATCCAATCCTCGGTGGACACGTTTCAAAACGTTTGGATCGAACGCGAGGATGGGACGCCTTATTGTCTTCAGACCCGCAACATGAACATCCAAGCCCTGGAAGGCCACCCGCTGACGGCGGTCCTGGTTCGCCATGCCGGTGGCAGTAGTGATCAGGTCGGGCTGGTCGGCAATCTGGCCACCGGGATTCGTGTCGATGACCCAGCGCTGTGCGCGGGCCTCATCCACGCCCATACGTCATCGTTCAGCGGCCTGGCGTACCGCCTGCTGGCCTTCGCCTTGGCCGGTGGCACCATGTGGGCCGGCAAGTGGCTCTTAGGGCTGGTCATCCTGTTTCCCGCCCTGGCCGCCGCCAACTGGATGGCCAAGAACGAGAAAGACGACGCCATCACCGCCTTGCGTCGTCACCTGAGCAAGGTGGACGATTGGGTCGTCGGCGAGTTGCGCGACCGCCATGCCGCCGCCCATGCGGTCATCGTCGACGCCCCGCAGAATCCGGCACCGGCAACGCCGGATCGGATATGATGCCCCGATAACAGACAATCGGCTCGAAAGACAGCCGCCCATGCCCATCACCATCGGCTTCATGAGCGACCTTCATAACGAATTCGAACGTGGCGGCGGACCAGCTCGACCGGATCACCAATGGCTCTGCCTGAAGCAAGATCGGGACGCGATCCAAGGGCATCCGGGGATCGGGCCGGTTCTTGACGGATTGCGCGGGACCAAGCTGGACCTCATGGTACTGGCCGGCGACATTGACATCGGTGAGGACGCCGTCGCCTATGCTGATCAGGTGGCACTGTTTCTCGGTGTTCCCGTCGTTCTCGTCATGGGCAATCACGAAGGTTATGGCGGGCGGGATCTTGGCCTCTTGATTCCGGAATTCCGCTCGGCGGCGCGGGCGACCAACGGAAGGGTCGTCTTTCTCGAGAATGAGGCGGCCTGTTTCGATCTGCCCGATGGTCGTCTCCACGTGCTTGGTTGCACGTTATGGACGGATTACGACCTACTTGGGTCGATGGAAACGGCGATGGCCAAGGCCGCAGCCAGTTTGAACGACCATCGCTGGATATTTCTCAAGGGGCGCCTTCTGAGCCCGGCGAAAGCAAGAGAGCTGCATCAGGACAGCCTGGACTGGCTGCACCGCAGCGTCGCCCATCTCCGCGCGACTGAGGGGCTGCAGGCAAAAATCCTGATCGTTACCCACCACGCCCCCCATGGGGACGGCAACGCCCCGCAATACCGAACCGGCGAGTTGGCACCGGCCTTCGCCTCGGACCTGAGTACCGCGATCGGGGATTGGCGCCCGACCGCGTGGATATTCGGACACACCCATCATTCCTGTCGGATCGATGTTGAGGGTATTCCCATCGTGTCGGCGCAGCGCGGCTATCTGGGCGCCGAAGCCGGATCGGCAACATTCGTCCCAGGGCTCATCGAGATTTAACGGCAAGCGCTGTACTGCAACGGCGACGCCATGGATGTTGATATCGGCTCGGCCAGTCCCCACGGGCTCGCCGCCATGAAGGGAACCGGCCGCTGCCGACGGCACCACTGCAACACCTCGCTTCGTTCGAGCAAACAGGCGGACAGGCCTTTTTCCCCGGCCAACCGCCCACAAACGGCAAGACGGCCACCGATCAGCGCCAGGAACAGCCGCCCCCGGTCGATTCCCCGGTCGTCACAGAGGGACAGCGCCTTGGACAAGGTGATCATGCCCTTGGTCTGGGGCACGGGGGCCATGTTGGCGCCCAATCTCGCCAACAGATTGGCCACCTCCTTGGCGGAAAAGCCAAACCGCTGACCGGCATTGCGGGACAGCCGGGGCTCCAGCAATCCCCAGCGGACCAGACTGTCCAGGGCAGGAGGCGACAGGTTCAGGCGGGCGCAGGCCTCCATCACCGTCAGTTCGTCGTCAGGCGCCAAAACCGCCGCCTTGTTCCGTCGCCGACGGGAATAAAGCCCCATCCCGAAATCTTCCAGAAATCCACACTCGACAGCTGCCGAGCCCACGGCTTCACGCAAGAAGCGGAACTGGGGTCCCAGAAAACCAGTTGTGGCGCTGCGGGCGAAGACCCCCAGGTCATGACGGGATTGGGGGACGGGACGTTCGAACAAGGATTTCAAGGAGCCTGGCCAGTCGGCCAACATGCGTGCCACCCCAGCAATCAACTCGGCCATGGCCGAGGCATTCAACCAGGTGCAAGGACGCATCCCCACATAGCTGGGCAAGCCCTGCACCGCCGATCCCAACAGCATCAGCACCCGGATGGCATCACGCAGACCCAGCCGGGCGAAATCCGCCGGGACCGCCAAGTCCTGCGGCTTGGCCGCCAAACCGGCACGATGCAGCAGGAAAAGCGTTACCATCCGGGCTTCAGCGGGAAAAGTCAGGCTCTTGGCCTGGCGCAAATCGGCCCCGCAATGATGGCACTGGCACAGCTTGCCGCGGTTCCACGACAGCGCCGCGCCGCATTCGTCACAGCTATCGCGCAGCAAGGTATCGTGCTCGGGACACAGGGTGACGGGTGCCAGATCCCAAGCCATGCGCATATGCGGGGATTGCGACAGGCAGACCGGGCAAAAGCGGGGCTTGTCCAGATTGATGGCCATGCGGGGCACCGGCCGGCCATTGAAACGTAAAATGCGCTGGGTCCCCGACCAAGGGCCAGCGACATAACGCAAGGCGTCCAGACGCTCCTGCGGCACCTCCAACAACCCGGCCAACAGCTTGGTGTCGCCGAAACCGATCGACGACCGCCCGGTCAACTGCGCCAATTCGGTCACCCATTGGCGGCTGCCATAGCCGTTGGCGTCGCTGACGCGCAGCAGGTACCCCTCGAAACTCTCGCCGGGGATGGGGGCGGGACGATGCAGAAGGACAGGCGTCATGGGATCAGGATCCATTCATGCTGGGAAACGGGTCTGCGGCGTTGCCGCGCAAGCGGGATCCGACCGCTTTGGCCGATGCCTTGCCGGTGGCCGGTTTGATTGCCGGCGTCTCGGCGAACGGGTTGGGTCCACCGGCCACCTGCAGTTCCTCGGCATAGACCCGCAGCAGCAGATCGCGATCCACTTGCGGCCGCCCTTCATCGATGGCCAGGTGGGCGGCTTTGCGGACCAGACGCATCACCGGGGCGATCAGGCCGGACGAAGCGCTGAACAGACGAAAGGCCGTGTCGGCCTCGTCCAGGCCGGAAGGGCGATCCAGCGGCAGCTTTTCGTCCAACAGGGCCAGAAAGCGGCGGAAATCGTCCTTGCCCTCGCCCTCCCAACGAAACGGCTCCAGGCGCTCGTGGGTGCTGAAGCGGCGTCCCAACTGCTCGTTGGCATCCAGCACCACCCGTGACGACGGCAAGCCGACCAGGACCACCGGAATGCCGGTGGCGTCGATCAGCACTTTCAGCCAATCGGCCACCGAACGCAGAACCTTGTCGCTGTCCCGGTCGATGAAATGCTGGAACTCGTCCAGAACGATCAGCTCCACCTCGCAGATGGCCAGCAGGCGCTGCAACCGCCAAGTCTTCTGATGCAAGGTGCCACGCTGGGCTAAGGGATCGCCCAGGCGTTCCAGCAATTCGGTGGCCATGGTCTTCATGGTGGCCGGAACCGGAATGGTGGCCGTCAGCACCGGCACCCGGGCGCCATCGGGAACCACGGTTCGCGGATGGCCGGCAAGATAGTCGCTGATCAGGGTGGTCTTTCCCACCCCCGACGGACCGACCACCAGCAGACAATAAGGTTCCGGCGCCTGCTTCGACCACAGCCGGCAGCGTTCCATCATCTGCTGGACCTGTCGCATGCGTGGGTGATGGACGAAAATCTGTTCGGCACGGCGGTGTCGGTCGTCGTTCATGCTTATCTCCGTGGCGGCATCTGGTAATCGGCGCCCCACAAATCGTCATCACTGGTCGCTTTGGTGGGGGACGGGGGCGGCGCGGCTTCGGCTTCCGCCGCCATGGGAACATTCAGCGGCTCCGCTGCCACGGGAACATTCAGCGGCTCCGCCGCGGCCGGATCGGTGACCAAGCGGCTGTCGATCCCCAAGAACCGGGCCACCTTCTGGCGGGTCCCGATCCGGCGCAGCCCGGCCCAGGCCTGGGAGGCTTTTTCCACCAGACGCTCACGGGCTCGGGCCAAGTCGATGATGTCCAGACGCCCCGCACGGCTGCGTTTGGCCTCGGCACGGATGACCCGGTGCTGCCACAAGGTCAGTCCCCGGGTGTAGTCCTGGCTGACCGCCGGCACCTTCAGGAAAACCTCACGGTCAGGATCAAGCACCAGCACATGGGACAAATCGTCCACGTCCTGCTTGACCAGGGTGCGCAGACGCCCCTGGTGCCGGCGCCGCAACACGCCAAGCTCGTCGCTGTTGTAAATCAGCGACGACACCTCGACACCGTAATGGTGAAGCGTGCATTGATGCGTCCGCGCCAACACGATGTCCACGTCCGACACCTTGGCCGGCAGAGGTGGCGGATATTCGGCCGCCGCCGCCCGCCAGCGATCACCGGGCAGGTCCTGCAGGCCGCGATGCAGGCTGCGGGCATAGATGTCGATGACCCAGTGGTGGAACAGTTCCACCAGCAGCGAGAATGAGATCACCCCGTTGCGGCGGGAATCGTAATCGCCCCGCTCAAGGATGTTCGAGAAGGTGGTGCCCGGTTGGGAATGGATCAGTCCCTGGTTCAATTGGCCGAAGAAACGCTCGACCGTCCCCTTCATCCAGGGCGACTTGCGCGGCGTGTGCTCGATCAGGATGTCCAGCTGACGGCAGGCCAACTCGAAATCGGCGGAATGGAATTCCCGGCCGTTGTCGACCACCACCACCTCGGGGACGCCATAGCATTCCCATGTGTGGTGGATATCCGGGTAACGCTCGGCGACATAGGTTTTCGGCAGGATGGCATGCCGCAGGCAGCGCATGACCGTGTCGAATCCAGGTTGGTCGAAGCCCATGTGGAATCCCACCGGCATACGGGTGTGGACGTCCACCGCCAAGGTCAGCCAGGGACGGCCAATGGCCTCGCCCAGCACGTCGTCGACCACGATCATGTCGAGCTTGGTGTGGTCGATCTCGACCCGTTGCAACGGGCGGGTCGGCTTCGGGGCCTGAGCCGTGACCCGGTATTTCAAATCGGCCGTACGCTTGCCGAAACGGGCGGCGGTCACCTGATAGTCGTCCCGGCGACGGATGGCGCGGTAAACCGACCGCAAGGACGGCAATCGCAAACGATGCTCGGACGGGGCGACCCGGTTCAATTCATCGATGCGGCAAAGGGCGAAGTCATGAGCGGCACGGGCCGGCGAACGCTCGCGGTTGAGGAAGCGGCGATCAATGCCCTCCTCGACCAGGCGGATGACCTCGGCGTCCATCCGGCGGGTCCGGTTGCCCCGGCGGTCGGTGGCCGGGATCAAGGCCCGCACGTCGCCGGCGGCCTTGCGCAAGCGGGTCACCCACCGATACAGGGTGCTCCAATGGGGTGGCCGGAGATCGCGGATGGTTTCCGCCACCCGCCCGATCGTCCCCGCCAACGACCTTTCTGTCAGGGTCGAGATGCCGCCTTCCTCGACCGCCTTGATATAATCCAGGCGACGCTGCAATTCCTTGCGCCGGAGTTCGGGCAGGGCCGAGACGTCGCGTTCCACATTCTCCTGCAGCAGCCGGGATTCGCGGCCGGTTCCCGCCTTCAGCATCAATTGCGCCCGCCCCTGGGCGATCCGCTCGGCCAAGTCGGGATGCGACAGCGTCGTCATACTCCCGTCGTCGAGACGCTCCAGATGGATGGCTTCCCCTTGGATCCGGCCACGGACGACGTGCATCGCCCCATCCAGCCAGACCCGCTGATCGCGAAGCAGCGTCAAAGCCGGCATCAACGCCCTCCCGACCACGTCACTGAGGCCCGAAGGCCAAGCTTTTGGTCGAGATCGGCGGTCAATCGCCGCCGGGCCAGCAAGGCGTAAATTTCGGCGGCGCCCATGGATAATTCGGTCATCAGCTCGCTGATCGGCCGCGCCCCGAAGCGCAAGGCGGCCTCGACACGCCTTTCGACCGCCAGGTCAACCGGATGCCGACGATAGCGCAGCAGCACGGAAATATTGTCCAGGACCGGGGCTTGCCGGATGTCCGTTTCCGTGACCACGGTAAATTGGTGGCCTCGCCCGTTGTAAATCCGTTCCACCTGGGCCAGGAAATCGGTTAATTCGGCATCCTCCAGCTTCGCCTTGGGCTTCACCTCGTAGAAGATACGGAAAGCGTTGGTCACCGCCAGAAAGTCAGGGGTGTAACGGCGCGTGCGTCCCTGCCACGGCACTTCGATGGTTTCTGGTTGTTCCCTATAGGAAACAACGTGTTCGTCGAATTCCAGCCGCAGGACGAAGTCCCGTTCCAATTGCGATTCCCAATGAATGGTCCGCCCGCATTTCAGGCTGGGAAAGCGCCCGACCGTGCGCGTCGGCGAGCGGGTGATGACCCGGCGGGCACGAACGGATTGATCAGCAGGAACGGCCATGGCGGCACCATCGATGAAAACGGCATTACGTAAATTTACATGTACACGTATATTTACGCAATCCACTTCAACTTGCGCACTTAAATTGGAGATTGATATGATCCCTCGGTAAACCAGAAAGAGAAAAAATGACCAGAGAAGAGGCTCTTTTGGCCTTGAAGGATGCCCGCTCCAAAGGCCTGAGCTGGATGGAAATAGCGGAAATCCTGAACAACGCCCGGGACAGCGGCGCCAGCGGCAAATCCGGTCAGCTGCTGGGCGACTTCATGGACGAAGCCGCGGCGCAGTCGCGCTACTCAGCGATTTTGCTGCGCCGCATGGTCTCGGCGCTGATGTTTCTGAAGAAGATGGAAGCGAAATATCCAGGAAAGGACTTTCGCTCAGGCATTAGTGGTCGCACTGGAGCCGTTGAAAAAGTCGAGATCATTCAACGATTCGAGAGGGTGGATGAGACCCAGGTCCTCAATCTCCTGCTCAACACCAAGGAACTCAGCCTCAGCAAGCTGAACGCCCTCTATCGGAGCTCCATCGGCGCAACGCCAGACCCCGAAAAATACCGATCCACACTGAGGCAGTTCCCAAGCATATCTGGGAAACCAAAGAAACAACTCCTGCATCGGCGTTACCGCCATCCATTTTATGTGGTCTGCTGGACTGCGCTTGAGGAGAACATGTCCGTTCTCTGCGGCGGCTCTGACCTCCGTCTGGCCGGGACAAGGGAATATGACTACATCACCCCCTTCGCCATCGCCATCGCCCTGAAAGAACGGGGTATCGGCTATATCGATTCCTTTCTGCCGGTCTTGCTGACCGGAACCCCCCCCCCGACGGCCGTTCAAGACGTCTTGAAAGACGCAACCTATTCCGCCCAGTTCTTCCGCCATCTTTGGATCATCACCCCCCCTCAGGACGAACCGAACCAAGAGCTGGTCTCTGCCCTCGCCGAGCTTGGCCTGACATCGGTCGGCTATGCCCAACTGGTTGACGGCAACTTCAAGATCATCGTCTCGCCCACCAGCGCACAAGAGGGGCCGCTGAGCCGCAGCATGATGGAAGAGGCCCTGGAAAAGGCCGTCTCCACCATCTGAACATCGCCACACGCAAAGCATGGGCCGGAGCGGTCACGCTGCCCGCGCACTCGGCCTTTGCATTTTATGAGTCAAGGATTTGCAGGTTATGGGGGTGCGTTTGCATTTTATGAGTCATCCGACAAGCGCCCATAGCCCCCACCGCCCAAGGCATGTAAACTGCGCCACCGAAGAACGGTATTATGATACCATATCTTTAATCCATTGATTTATAATGATTTATTTCCTGTTGACTCTCACACCCCCGATGGACATACTCCGCGCTTCTCGAATGCCGGATTTTCCGGCGTTTCCAACTGGTTTTGCCGTGGGTGACATGAAGACCTTGAACGTCAAACCGTCCGAAGTGCAGAAGAAGTGGGTCTTGATCGACGCGGACGGCGTCGTCTTGGGCCGTCTCGCCAGCATCATCTCGATGCGCCTGCGGGGCAAGCACCTCCCCACCTTCACCCCCCATGTCGACATGGGCGACAACGTGATCGTGATCAACGCCGAAAAGGTCAAGCTGACTGGCAACAAGCTGGTCGACAAGACCTTCTATTGGCACACCGGCCATCCGGGCGGCATCAAGGGCCGTACCATGGGTCAGCTGCTGTCCGGCCGCTTCCCCAACCGGGTCATCGAAAAGGCCGTGGAACGCATGATCACCCGTGGTCCGCTGGGTCGCGCCCAGATGAAGAATCTGCGCGTCTATGCCGGTGCGAACCATCCCCATGAAGCGCAGCAGCCGGAAGTGCTGGACGTGGCTTCGATGAACCCGAAGAACAAGAGGTAACAGCCATGGCCGATCTCTCCAGCCTGGCCGATCTCAAGGCCGCCGAGCCGCAGGTCCAGCCCGTTCACGAGCGCAAGGTTGACGCTCAGGGCCGCGCCTACGCCACCGGCAAGCGCAAGAACGCCATCGCTCGTGTCTGGGTCAAGCCCGGCACCGGCAAGATCGTGGTCAACGGCCGCGACGTCACCAACTACTTCGCCCGTCCGGTGCTGCGCATGCTGATCAATCAGCCGTTCCAGACCGCCCGCTGCGAAGGCCAGTTCGACGTCATGTGCACCGTCAACGGCGGTGGTCTGTCCGGTCAGGCCGGCGCCCTGCGTCACGGCATCAGCCGCGCTTTGACCTTCTTCGACCCGGCCATGCGCCCGGCGTTGAAGGCCGGCGGCTTCCTGACCCGCGACCCGCGCGTCGTCGAGCGTAAGAAGTACGGCAAGCACAAGGCTCGTCGTTCCACCCAGTTCTCGAAGCGCTAATCCGCTTTCGACTTGGGTTTGTGGAGAGGGTCGCTTCGGCGGCCCTTTTCCATTTCCGTCGCATCAAGGGACCGATCATGGCGTTCATCTATGTGGCGACCAGCAAGGCCAACCAGGAATGGGGCGCCGATGTGGGTCTGGGCAAGAACCTGTACAAGGTGGGGGTCGCCGACGAACCCGAAGCCGCCCTGGCCGGCTTCGCCGGGCAAAGCGACTGGAAGATCCTGAAGACGGAAGAAACCACGATTTCCGAGGACGATTCCTTGGCCCGCCTGGGCCGCAAGGAAAAGCCCGTCGATCCCAATTACTATCCGAAACTGCGCGGCGCCCAGGGTCTGTTCAAAGTGAATGTCGCCAATGTGGAAAATTCCATGCTGGTGGCCTTGGCCTTGGAGGCCAAGGAGCCCCCCAAGGGTTTCAAGGCCAAACCCGCCGACATCGCCAAATATCTGATCAATAACGCCCTGCGCTGATTCCATTGGAATTGCCCCGCCCCCACCCTTGGGTTTACCATCGTCCCCGGTGGGGTGCGTGACGCGCAAGTTCGTCTCGGATTGGGAGCAGTACCCGGATGTGCGCCAAAGTGGCGACCAATACGGCCGCGGTGTTCACCGAAGCCATGCGCGCCTATGAAGGCGGGAAACCCGGCGAAGCACGGCGCTTGGCGCGCCGTCTGGTCGAAGCCATGCCGCATTTCGGTGGCGCCCATTATCTGTTGGGGCTGTTGGCCTTGGACCAGAACCAGGGCAAGCGTGCCGCCACCCATCTGGCCACCGCCATCGCCATCACCCCGGGGCAACCCACCTTGCATCTGGCCATGGGCCGCGCCTTGGAATTAAGCGGTGAAATCGTCGAAGCCGGCCTGCACTTTCGCACCGTCTTGGGCCTTTACCCCCACCACGCCGAAGCCCATGCCCGCTTGGCCCATCTGCTGCTGAAGCAAGGCCGTCCCGACGAGGCCATCAGCCATTGCCGCCAAGCGGTCGCCGCCGATCCCGGCCATGCCGAGGCCTGGCACACCCTGGGGGCGCTTTTGCAGGAACAGGGCAACCACAACGAAGCCGCCCAATGTCTGCGGCGCGCCTTGCAATTGCGCCCAGCTTGGCCGGCGGCGCTGAACAATTACGGTCTGGCGCTGAAGCAATGCGGCAATCTGGAAGAAGCCGTGACCATTCTGGAAGGGGCGGTGGACATCCGCCCCGACCATGCCGGCAGCCGCACCAACCTGGCCTCGGCCTATCGGGCCATGGGAGAATTGCAACAAGCCCACCACCACGCCGAGATCGCGGTCAAACTGGCCCCAAGGGATTGTGATGGCTGGCTGGAACTGGGGTTGGTCCGCCAGGCCCAGGGCCATGACGAGGGGGCGGCGGCGGCCTTCGACCATGCCACCGCCATCGCCCCGGACCAGATCAAACCGTGGTTCTGCCTGGCCGAGGCCTGCCGCACCCTGGGTCAGGTGGAACGGGCCGCCCAAGCCTATCGCCATTGCCTGACTTTGGACCCCGACGATTCCCACGGTGCCGGCCTGGGTCTGGCCCTGACCGGGATCGCCGACACCCCGCAACGCGCCCCCCAGGCCTATGTGCGGCAATTGTTCGACGATTACGCCGACCGCTTCGATTCCGCTTTGGTCGGCGCCCTGGATTATCGCGGCCCGGCTTTGTTGGCCGAAGCGCTCGATCGCAGCCTGGATCGCAAACAGGACTTGGTGGTGCTGGATGCCGGCTGCGGCACCGGCTTGGCGGCCCCGGTCCTACGGCCCTTGGCCGCCACCTTGCACGGCATGGACCTGTCGCCCGCCATGGTGGCCAAGGCCAAACAACGGCAGATTTACGACGCACTTTTCGAAGCCGATCTGGAAAGCTATCTGAACCGTCATCCGGACGGTTACGACCTGATCGTCGCCGCCGACGTCATGGTCTATTTGGGCGATCTGTCGGCACCACTGGCCGCGGCCCGCAACGCCCTGCACGATGGCGGCACCCTGGCTTTCACCTTGGAACGCACCGAGGATTCGGAAAGCTACATGCTGGGTGCCAAGCACCGTTACGCCCATTCCCGCAAATATGTGGCCCAGCAGGCCGAGCATGCCGGCTTCACCGTCGATGTGCTGGAAGACGCGGTCACCCGCAAGGATGGCGGCGAAGACGTGCCCGGATTGTTGGTGGTACTGCGCAAGAAGGCCCGCAAGAGCGACTGAAAACCCCGCCCAGAAGCCGTGCAGACGTGTCGGCTTTTCCACTCTGGCTTCAGCAGATGGTCAGGCGGGCACCGTCTTGTCCAAAGGTGAACATGTAATCGAAATCAGCGCAGGCCAAGATGGTGACCGTTCCCAAGTCGAAATCGGTGAATTCGGGCCCGTCTTGAGGGGCCTCGGCCAGCCAGCGATCCATGCTCAGCCGCATCAACCCGCGCATGGAGGCTTTCAATCCATGCTCGGGCACCTTGAACAAATGTCCATCCAGCTCCGCCGGTCCGATGAAGCGCAGGTCATGATGGCGGCCCATTTGACGAAGGCAGGCTGAAACCAGGGCCTTGGCCTCGGGGCTGGCCACGTTGTCGACCTCGCCATGATAAGAATAAGCCATGGTGGCGCTGGGCAATTGGTAATGATCGGGGATGGCCAGGTCCCGGATCGCCTGCCGTGTCGGATTGAAATAGGCCGGGGATGCGGGATCGTTTCGGAAGGCTTGCGGGGAAATCAGCAACACCCGCAACGGTCCGGACAGCGACGTCAGGCCATAGATCACACCGCCCGCGTCCGCCGCCCCTGAATATCCGCAATTGTCGACGACGAAACGAAAGGTGTTGGGGGCCAGCTTGGTCAGCAGCAAAGCCAGATATCCGCCATAAGAGCTGCCGATGGCGAAGATTCTGCGGCGATTAATGTCATAATCGGCAATGACCTTGGCAGCCACCTGAAGAAGGTCCAAGGCCGACAAAACGCCGAAATTGATATAAGTGTCCCCCAGCTTGATCAACCGGCAAGACTCGTGCAGCTCTTTCAGCCCCGATTCTGATAAAGCCGAAAACAGACGAAGACGAAAAAGCCGTTCGTCCATGCCGGACGCGACATTGACCGTAACACCGTGGTGTTTCTGCAAATTGACGAAGAAATCAGAATCGAAACGCAGTTCGCGATTATTTTGCGCCTCGGCCCCCTGATAATCCACCGCCACGGCGACGCAATCATGGTCATTGGCCAAATAGGGCAACAGCTTCTTGGCATAGGAATCGTCATAAGACGAGCCAAAACCGAAGATATAAAAGATCACCCCGGTCCGTGGGCCGACGCCGCCATCAGGCAGCACCAATGAATAATTCAGCGCCTGTCGGGGATAACCCAATTCAAGGTCAGGATGGGGCGTGGTGATCAGGGGCATGGGCGACCGAATTTCCAGCCCCCATGCTATCTCCACCGCCCCCGTTATGTCGCGCCCAAATTAACCAACGCCGCCGAGGCCACCCGGTCGGGCGACTTCTTGGCCGATTTCTTCAGTTCGGCGATCAGTTGGCTGACATCGTCCACACTATAGACCGGCCGCCCCGCTGGCAGATGGACAATGGCCGCCGACACCGTCATCAACGGGAAGCGCACGATGTTGCCGACACGGTCCTGGCCGACGATGTGCCCCTGACGACGGGTGTCGTCGTCATAGAAGCTTTCCACGTCACGCCCGAAGGCGGCGCACAAATCGGACACCACCCGAAGCGATTCGTCAAAGCCCATACGCCGGAAACCGCCAAAGAAATCGTCGCCGCCCACATGGGCGGGAAAGCTGGTGTCGCGCGGCAGCGCCTTGGCCAGCAATTCAGCGAACAGCAAGATGGCGCGGTCGCCCAGACGGAAACCGTATTTGTCGTTGAACGGCTTGAAATTGTCGAAATCGAAATAGGCCAGGACGTATTCGACGTCGGTGGTCCCCAACGCTTCCGACACGTATTCGTGGATCAGGTTGTTACCGGCCAGCTTGGTCAGCGGGTTTTGGTCGCGGGCCGCCGCCAGGTTCTTTTCATTGATGACGCGCAGCAGGGAATGGGCCGACAGGAAACCCACATATTTCATGTCGTCGACGATGATGATGCCTTCCGACCTTTCCACCGCCGAATAGGCCTGCAAGATGTGTTCTGCCTTGGTGTTGATGTCGGCCATGGGGCAGCGGGTGACGAAATCCTTCAGCCGCCGCCCCAAGGTCTTGTTGGAAATCAGCGCCTTGCCGTAAAGCGAATAGGTGTAGTCCTTCAGCTCGGTCTCGCGCACGATGCCCACCGGTTCGCCGGCGGCGTCGACCACCGGGAAGAAGGTCACCGACTTGTCGGCGCGGAAACGCTCGAACACGTCTTCCATGGTCGAATGCAAGGCAATGGGCTCGACCTCGGCGATCTGGTCGGCGATCAGCTTCTGATCCGACACTGCCACCCGGCGTTCACGCCGCGACAGCCGCTCGATATTTTCGTAATGGGGCAACATGGTGGTCATGTCGCGATCGGGCCGTTGCACCAGATAGCCCTGGATCAGGTCGCAACCGATGTCCTTGCAGACGAAATACTCGCGCTCGGTCTCGACCCCTTCGGCCAGCACCACCACCCCCAGCAGATGGGCGATGTTGACGATCTGCGACAAGAACAGCTTCTTCTTGGAATCGCTGGCGATGTCCGAGACGAAGAAACGGTCGATCTTCAGGAAGTCGGGGGCGGCGAAATACAACAATTGCAGCCCCGAGAAACCGGTGCCGAAATCGTCCACCGCCAAACGGAAATTGTTGCGTTTGTAGTGGTTGAAGATGGCGGCGGCGTGGTTGGGCTGGCCGATGGGGTGCTGTTCGGAGATCTCGAACACCACCTGGCTTTCCTCGATGCCATAGCGTTCCAGCATGGTCCGGGTGCGCGCCGGCAGATCGCCTTGCAGTTCCAGGCCGCGATTGTCCAGGTTCAAGAACAACTTGGACTGACGCCAATGCTCCATTTCCAGGAACTTGGTCACCGCCTTCTCGCGCAGCGCCATTTCGATGTCGGTCAGCACACCCAGGGCATGGCAGGTGTCGAAGAAGTCGCCGATGGACTCGAAACCGGCTTCGGCGGTGTTGCGCAACAGCGCTTCATAGCCATGGCAGGCGCCGGTATGGATGTTGACGATGGGCTGAAAGGCCACGTCCAGGGTGGACATGATCTCGTTCCAATGGTCGTCCGAGGGCTGCACCGAAGGACGGCCGGGAATAGGGAACGGACGATGGGCCGGCTTCGCCGGTCTTGGATGCTGAGAATGCGGCACATCCATTTCGCCCAGGGCATTCGCCAACGTGAACATGCTTGTTATCCTGCGCTTAGATCCCGCCACCACCTGAGGAATCTCGCAACCGCCCCGGACGAGTCAACGCACACAGTGCGCCGCAACAAAAAATTCACCGAACAACATCCTGAAACTTCACGCTTTTTTCACGGCAATAGCCATGCCGCCAAAAGGGATTTTACCCTTGCGGCAATCCAGGGCATGATCGCGCGATGCGCGTGGAAGAACGTCCCCAACACCTGCCGGCCGCCCTTGCCGACGATCTGGACCTGATCGCCGAGATGACGGCCGATTTCGCCCGGTCGCTGGATATCGAGGAAACCCTGCGCTTGGGTCTGGCCCATATCTCGAGCCGGATGGAAGCCGAGGCGGCATCCATCTTCCTGATGGAACCGGGAACCGGCGACTTGGTGTGCCGCGCCTGTTGGGGCCCCAGCGACGTCACCGGATTGCGGCTGCCCAAGGGGCAGGGCATCGTCTGGCGCGCCGTCAACCGCAACGCCACCGAATTGGTGCGCGATACCACCGACGACCCCGATTTCGCCCACCAGATCGACAACAACACCGGCTTCATCACCCGTTCCATCCTGTGCGCCCCCATGGCGGTGCGCGACGAACGGCTGGGCGCCATCGAATTGTTCAACAAGAAGGGCGGCGGCTCGTTCGACGCCGACGACCGCCGGGTGCTGCAGGCCCTGGCGGCCTCGGCGGCGCTGGCCCTGATCAACGCTCGCCAGGCCGCCGACATGGCCGAACAAAAGGCGTTGAAGCACGAATTGTCGCTGGCCGCCGACATCCAACGCGCCATGCTGCCCCCCGAACGTCCGCCGGAATTCCCCATTCACGGCATCAACCTGCCGGCCCGTGGGGTGTCGGGCGATTTCTTCGACGTGGTCGAACTGACGAACGGCAAGATCGCCTTCGCCGTCGCCGACGTGTCCGGCAAGGGCATGAATGCCGCCATGCTGATGTCCAAGACCGCCAGCCTGTTCCGTTGTCTGGCCAAGCGCCTGGACGGGCCCGGCGCGGTGCTGGCGGCCATCGATTCCGAATTGGCGGAAACCAGTTCGGCCGGCATGTTCGTCACCATGATCGCCGGCATCCTGGATCCCGCCACCGGCACCGTGGTGCTGGCCAATGCCGGGCACGAGCCACCGCTGCTGTGCTGCGGGGCCAGCCTGACCCGCATCGATGAAGGCATGCCACCCTTGGGCATCGTGCCCGACCTGTTCGCCTTGGGCTGCCCTGAATCCGCCATCGAGCTGAATGGCGGCGCCCTTTACCTGTTCACCGACGGCTTGACCGAGGCGGGCAGCACCGATTCCATGCTGGGCTCGGACGGTGTCGCCCGCATGTTGGCGCCGCACCGCATCCGTCCCGCCCCCGATCGTTTGCGCGCCGTGGTGGCCCAGGTGGACGAAGCCGGATTGGCGCTGAAAGACGACCTGACCATGCTGGTGGTCGAGGACATGCGCAATCAACCCGCCCTGAACCGCCAATACCAGGCCCGCCCCGCCAGCCTGACCCTGATCCGTCACGACTTGGGTCAAATCCTGCACCAATTGGGAATTTCCGGCCCGGTGATCCCCGACATCGTGCTGGCGGTGGACGAAGCCTGTCAGAACGTCATCCGCCACGCCTATGGCGGCGGCGAGGGCGAGATGATCGTGCAGGTCCGTGGCGACCACGACCATGTGGACGTGCGCCTGATCGACTTCGCCCCCACAATCGACCCGGCCTCGGTGTGCCCCCGCGATTTGAACGACGTCAGGCCGGGGGGATTGGGAACTCATTTCATCCGCGAAGTGATGGATGACGTAGAGTTCTTGGCACCACCGCCCGGAACGGGCAATCTGTTACGCATGGGAAAGAGGATCGGCGGGCATGAAAATCGAAAGCCGTGAACGGGACGGAGCCGTGGTGGTGGCCCTGGTCGGCGAGGTCGACCTGCAACACTCGCCCACCGTCCGCAAGCATTTGATGGATCTGATGTTCGAACGCCGCCCGGTGGTGGTCGACATGGGGTCAGTGGAATATATCGATTCCTCGGGGATCGCATCCTTGGTCGAAGCCTATCAGGCGGCGCGCAAGAACGGCACCCGCTTCGTGCTGGCCGCCGTCAGCCAGCCTGCCATGCGGGTTCTGCAACTGGCCCGTCTGGACAAGGTTTTCGCCCTGGCCGACACAGTGGAGGCGGGCCTGTCGGCCTGAGGAACACGTGAACGCTTTCCTTAACTGGCTGGAAAGACTGGGCCGAAAGGCAGCGTCCGGCGTGGCTGAATTCGGTTTCGCCGCCACGCTGTTCGGCCAGGCATTGTATTGGCTGGTGCTGGGGCGGTGGCGCCGCCAGCCGGTGCGCATGCCGTCAGTGGCGGCCCAGGCCATGGATATCGGCATCGCGGCACTGCCCATCATCACCGTTTTGTCCACCACCATCGGTTTGATGCTGGCCATCCAGGGCATCTACACGCTGAAGACCTTCGGCGCCGAAAGCCGCGTCACCCTGGGCGTGGCTTTGTCCATCGTGCGCGAGTTCTCGCCGCTGATCACCGGCATCTTGGTGGCCGGACGGTCGGGTTCGGCCCTGGCGGCGCGGCTGGGGACCATGCGCATCAACCAGGAAATCGATTCCTTGACCGTCATGGGGATCAACCCGGTGCGTTTCCTGGTGTCGCCGCCCCTGATGGCGATGATGGTGCTGATGCCGCTGTTGACGCTGTGGGCCGATCTGGTCGGGTTGTTCGCCGCCGGTCTTTACATCTCCATCGAATTACAGGGATCGCTGGCCGCCTATGCCGATGAAGTGGTCACCATCCTGAAACTGAACGACATGCTGCACGGTCTGGCCAAGGCCGCCATCTTCGGCGTGCTGGTCACCATCGTCGGCGTGGTCAACGGTGCCTCGGTGTCGGGCGGCGCCGAAGGGGTGGGCCGCATGACCACACGCAGCGTGGTCCATGCCATTTCCGCCATCGTCATCACCGACATGATCTTCGTCTTCCTGGTGACAAGATGAGCAGCGCCACCCCCAGCATCGAGGTGATCAACCTCAACACCCATTACGGCGACCGCCAAGTGCTGCGCAACGTGTCGCTGAGCGTCAATCCCGGCGAAATCTTCGTCATCATGGGGGGATCGGGCTCGGGCAAGACCACGCTGCTGAACCATCTTCTGGGTCTGCTGCGTCCCACCACCGGCACCATCCGCATCCTGGGCAAGGACATCAACACCCTGTCGGCCCTGGAACTGCAGGACTTGCGCACCCGCATGGGGGTGGCGTTCCAGTCCGGCGCGCTGTTTTCATCCATGAGCGTCGGCGACAACATCGCCCTGCCGCTGCGCGAACATTCCGACCTGGATGAAACCACCATCGGCATCGTCACCCGTCTGAAGCTGGAAGTGGTGTCCTTGGCCGGGTTCGAGGATTTGATGCCGGCCGAGCTGTCGGGCGGCATGATCAAGCGCGCCGCCTTTGCCCGCGCCATCGTCATGGACCCCAAGCTTTTGTTCTGCGACGAACCCAGTGCCGGCCTGGACCCGGTGGTGGCCTCTTCCATCGACGATCTGATCCTGCGCCTGCGCGACGCCATGGGCATGAGCATCGTCGTCGTCACCCACGATTTGGACAGCACCTTCAAGATCGCCGACCGTATCTGCGTGCTGGACAAGGGCGAGGTGCTGGCGTTGGACAGTGTCGACGCCATCCGCAACTCGCCCAATGAACGCATTCAAAACCTGCTGAACCGACGCACCGAAGAAGCCGAGGTGGACCCCGACGCCTATTTGCGGCGTCTGTTGGGGGAAAAGGAAAAGCACGCCAACCAGCCGACCCAAGGAAGGACGGGGTTATGAGGGATTCGCGCACCAACTACGTCGTCGTCGGCGGCTTCGTACTCGTCATGCTGGCGGCGCTGATCGTGTCGGTGGCGCTGTTGACCGGCAAGACCGGAAACAACGACCTGTACACCACCACCCTTCCCAACGTCACCGGCATCAAATACGGCAGCAAGGTGACCTATGAAGGCTTCGTCGTCGGCCAGGTGGAAGGTATCCAGGGCCAGCAGCGCGACAACCGCACCTGGTTCCGCGTCACCATGGGGGTGCAGGAAGGCTGGCAGGTGCCGGAAGGCTCGGTCGCCCGCATCACCGCGCCGGGCATCCTGGCCGCCCCCACCTTGGACATCAAGGGCGGCGCCTCGGACGTCATCTTGCCGCCCGGTTCGGAAATCCCCGGCGGGGCCGCGGCCAATATTTTCGCCACCATGAACGCCATGGCCGGCGAAGTGAGCAAATTGAACGACCAAGGCCTGCTGCCGTTGATGGCGACGCTGAACACCCAGGTCGAAGCGCTGGGCGTCATCATGCAAAAGCAGGCGCCTGAATTGCTGAGCAACCTGCTGGTCATCTCTTCCGACTTGGCCACCAAGGCGCCGCGCATCACCACCGACGTTCAAAAGATCACCGGCACGTTGTCAGGCAAGGTGTTGAACGACGAAAACGCCGCAATCATTTCCCAAACCCTGGCCAACACCGCCGAGTTGACCGCCGGTTTGGTGGAAACCCGCAAGAAGCTGGACAACGTGGTCGCCACCATCGACGGCAACAAGGGCAGTATCGACCAATCCATGAAGGATTTGCGCCACACCCTGGCGGCCTTGGCCCGCAACATCGATTCCATCGCCTACAACCTTGAAGGCACCAGCCGCAACGTGCATGAATTCAGCCGCCAGATCCGCGACAATCCCGGTGTGCTGATCGGTGGGACCAAGGGGGCCGAAGACGGCCCCGGACGGCGTTAAAGGGAAGATGCCATGCGACACATTCTGATCACCGCCGCCCTGGCCGCCACCCTGGCCGCCTGCGCCCAGCAAGCGCCGCCCAAGGACCGCTTCTATCGCCTGGACACCGCCGCCGTCGCCCCAGTGTCCCAGGACGCCCCCTTGGGCGTGGTCGAGGTCAGCCGCCCGTCCACCGACGGCGTGCTGTCGGAACGTCCCCTGGCCTATCAGGAAGCCGACGGCGCCCTGGGCCGCTATCGTTATGATTTGTGGGCCGAGCCGCCCACCGCCTTGTTGCAAGGCGCCTTGGTCGAGACGCTGCGCCAATCGGGCATCGCCACCACGGTGATCACCCCCGACACCCGGGTACAACCCGATTGGATGGTGCGCGGCCATCTGAACCGCTTCGAGATGTTGGCCCATGCCGGCAAAGTGGTGGCAGCCCTGGAATTGGCGGTGGTTTCGGCCCGTGACGGCAAGCTTTTGTTGCTGAAGACCTATCAGGTGGAAAGCCCCGCCGCCGCCGGCCCCGAGGCAGAAGTCGACGCCCTGACCAAGGCCAGCTCGCAGATCATGAGCCATTTCATCGCCGACCTGGCCCAAGCCGCAAAACCATGATCAAGAAGAAACCCCAACGTTCCACCGGCCGGGGCAAAGCCCGCCCGTCGCCGCCGCCGCGTCTGGTGGAAGTCCAGATCACCGCCATCGGCGCCCGTGGCGACGGTGTCGCCCGGCTGGGTGACGATCAGGTCTTCGTGCCCTTCACCATCCCGGGTGACAAGGTGGTCGCCCGTATCGAGGGCAAGCGTGGCGATGGATTGGCCGCCGCCCTGGTCGAGGTCGCCGAGCCCGGTGCCGGCCGGGTCGAGCCCCCCTGCCCCCATTACGGCCGCTGCGGCGGCTGTTCGCTGCAACATCTGGACGACGACCTGTACGACGCCTGGAAGCGCGACCTGCTGTCCACCCAATTGTCGCGCCACGGTCTGGGCGACATCCCTGTGGGCGAAATGGTGCGCATCCCACCGGGATCGCGGCGCCGCGCCGTCTTTGCCGTCCATCGTTCGAAAAACGCCACCCATCTGGGCTTTAACGCCCGGGCCAGCCACACCATCATCGATTTGGACGATTGCCTGCTGCTGGAACGGCCCTTGGCGAGCTTCCTGGCGCCGCTTCGGGCCATCCTGACCGAAACCGTGCCGGCCGGCGAAGATGGCGACGTCACCGTCGCCTTGACCGAAAACGGTCTGGATGTGTTGGTCGAAATGGATGCGCGGTTGGATTTGTTCGACCGCGAAAAACTGGCGGCCTTCGCCGATGCCAACGATCTGGCGCGGCTGTCGTGGCGCCGCCCCGGTTCCGGCTTTGTCGAACCCATCGCCCGGCGCAAGCCCGCCATGGTGCGTTTCGCCGAAATCGGTGTCGAACCACCGCCGGGCAATTTTCTGCAACCGACCCGAGGCGGCGAGCAAGCCATTGCCCGTTTGGTGGTGGACGCAATCGGTGCCGCCAAGTCGGTGGCCGACCTTTATTGCGGCTGCGGTTCTTTCAGCCTGCCGCTGACCCGCACCGGCGCCCACGTGCATGCGGTGGAAGGCGACGAAGCCCCCATTCGGGTTCTGGAAGCCGCCGCCAACCAATCGGGACTGAAACTCAGCACCGAAGTGCGCGATCTGGCCCGACGGCCGCTGATGGCCCATGAATTGAAGAAATATCAGGCGGTCATTTTCGACCCGCCGCGGGCCGGCGCCCAGGCCCAGGCCGAGCAACTGGCCGAATCCGGTCCCGGTATCGTGGTGGCGGTGTCGTGCAACCCCGCCACCTTGGCCCGCGATCTGGCGATCCTGGTGAAAGCGGGCTACCGAATCGTCTCGGTCACCCCCATCGACCAATTCCCCTTCTCCCCCCACCTGGAAGCGGTGGCGGTACTGCGGCGGGATTAAACCCCGCCGCCCATGGCCTGGCGGATTTTTTCGTCGGTCTTGTATTGCGACAGCGCATAGACCGACCAAATGGCTGCCGGCAGCCAACCGATCAAGGTGATCTGCAACAGCAGGCAGATGATGCCGGCAATGGGGCGACCAATGGTGAAAAACTGCAACCAGGGCAGGAAGATAGCCAAGAAAAGGCGCATGACGGGTTCCGACTCAGTGGTTTTCGGCCAATACCGTACCAGCTAAGTACAGGGAACCGCAAATCAAGACACGGGCCGGTTGCGCATAGCCCTTGACCAAATCCTGTATCGCCGCCTCGACGCTTTGCGACGGCTTGGCATCCATGCAGAAATGCTTGGCGGCACAGGCGGCGGCGTCTTCGGCGGAAAGCGTGGCGCTTTCACCAGGGATAGCCACCGTCCGCAGCGTATGGAAGCGGGTGGCCATGTGTTCCAGATAGCCGTCCACATCCTTGTTGGACAAAATGCCGAACACCCCCATCAACGGCTTGTCACGCCACGACCGGGCATGGCGGGCAAGCGCTTCGGCGGCGTGCGGGTTATGGCCGCCATCCAGGTAAAGTTCCCACCCTTCCGGCAGAAGATCGACCAAGGGGCCGTGGGTCAGGCGCTGCAACCGCGCCGGCCATTGGGCGCTTTTCATGCCCAAAGCAAAGGCCGCAGGGGCGATTTCGGCCAGGACCGGCGGCTTTTCGCCCCGCGTCAGGCGTTCCATGGCAGCCAGGGCCATGCCGGCATTGCGCATCTGGAACGAGCCCAGCAAAGACGGCGCCGGCAGGGTCAATTCCAACCCCACGCCCTTGTACAGCACGCCGCCATCGGGGGTGGCGCGCACAAAGAAATCCTTGCCTTCCTTGATCAGCGGCACGCCCATTTCCAACGACCGGGCTTCCAGCACCTTGCTGACCTTGCGGCTTTGGTCGGCGACCACGCAGGCGATGCCACGCTTCATGATCCCGGCTTTCTCGGCGGCGATGGCCTCGATGCGGCCGCCCAGGAAGCTTTCGTGGTCCATGGCCATGGGGGTCAGCACGGTCAGCGCCGGGCGTTCCACCACGTTGGTGGCGTCCAGCCGCCCGCCCAAGCCGGTTTCCAGGATCACCAGATCGGCGGGATTGCGGGAAAAGGCCAGGAAGGCCGCCGCCGTGGTGATTTCGAAAAAGGTGATGGGATCGCCGTTGTTGACGGTCTCGATCTCTTCCAGCAGCGCCAGCAACGCTTGATCGTCGATGATTTGCCCGCCCACCCGGATACGCTCGGCGAAGCGCACCAGATGGGGCGAGGTATAGACATGGGTCCGCAGTCCCGCCGCCTCGGCGAAGGCCCGCAGGAACGCCACCGTCGAGCCCTTGCCGTTGGTACCGGCCACGTGGACCACCGGCGGCAATTGGTTCTGCGGATGGCCCAGCTTGTCCAGCAGCGTCAGCACCCGATCCAAGGACAGGTCAATGACCTTGGGATGCAATTGCGACAGACGCTGCAGGACCGCATCGACCATGGGCTACATCCGCGCCGCGGCTTCCGGGTCGTAATCGGGGGTGTCCACCGGCAGCATCACCAGGTCACCGGCCGGCGCCTTGTTGCGCAACAACGAAATCACCCGTCCCAGGGTTTCGCGCAGATCCTTGCGATGGACCACCATGTCGATCATGCCGTGTTCCAGCAGGTATTCAGCGCGCTGGAAGCCTTCCGGCAGCTTTTCACGGATGGTGCTTTCAATGACGCGGGCGCCGGCGAAACCGATGATGCAGCCCGGTTCGGCGATGGCGATGTCACCCAGCATGGCGAAGCTGGCCGACACGCCCCCGGTGGTGGGGTCGGTCAGCAGCACGATATAGGGCAGGCGCTTTTCCTTGACCTTGTCCACCGCAACCGTGGTGCGCGCCATCTGCATCAAGGACAAGATGCCTTCCTGCATACGGGCGCCACCCGACGCCGGGATGACGATCAAAGGCGCGTCCTGCAGCACCGCCAGTTCGGCGGCGGCGACGATGCCTTCCCCCACGGCAAGGCCCATGGAGCCGCCCTGGAAGTCGAAATTGAAGGCGGCGATGACCACGTTCTGTCCGCCCGAACGGCCATGGCCGACGACGATGGCGTCCTGTTCGCCGGTCTTGGCGCGGGTATCCTTCAGGCGGTCGGTATAGCGCTTCTGATCCTTGAACTTCAGCGGATCGTCAGGGATTTTCGGCAGCTCGATGCGGGTGTACTTGCCGTCGTCGAACAGCATTTCCAAGCGCTTTTTGACCGACAGACGCATGTGGTGGCCGCAATGCTGGCAAACCGACAACGCCTTTTCCAGGTCGCGATGGAAGATCATGTGACCGCAGCTGGGGCATTTGTGCCACAGATTGTCCGGCACTTCCTTGGGCCGCACCAGGGCCTGCAACTTGGGACGGACGTAATTGGTCAACCAGTTCATGACGGAAAGTCCTTTTCGTTAACCACGGGCGCCGCGTACGCCGGCAGCCAGTTCACGGACCAGGGCCAAGGCGGCCTGGGCCGGATTTTCACCCCGCGCCTTGGCGTCGGCGGCGGCTTGAACAATGGCCGAGCCGACCACGGCGCCATCGGCCAAACGCGCCACCTCGGCAGCCTGTTCCGGGGTCTTGATACCGAAACCGACGCAAACCGGCAACGACGTATGCTTCTTGATGCGGGAAACCGCGTCACCGATGGCGGTGGCGCTGGCCGAAGCGGTGCCGGTGATGCCGGCGATGGAAACGTAATAGACGAAACCCGAGGCGTTGCCGACGATGGTCGGCAGGCGGGAATCGTCGCTGGTCGGCGTGGTCAGGAAGATGAAGTCGATGCCGTTGGCCCGGCAATGGGGCAGCAATTCGTCGGCTTCTTCGGGGGGAAGATCGACGATGATCAAAGCGTCGATGCCGGCCTTGGCCGCGTCGGCACAAAACTTTTCCACGCCCCAGGAATAGATGGGGTTGTAATAACCCATCAACACCACCGGGGTCTCGTTGTCGCCCTGACGGAAATTGGCGATCATCTCCAGCACGCCCCTCAGCGTGCCACCGGCAGCCAGCGCCCGTTGGGCGGCGTATTGGATGGCCGGACCGTCGGCCATGGGATCGGTGAACGGCATGCCGAATTCGATGATGTCGGCACCGGCCCCGGGCAGACCGTTCAGCAATTCCTGGCTGGCCGCCCGATCCGGGTCGAAAGCCATGGAATAGGTCACCAGCGCCGCCCGCTTCTCGGCCGCCAGCTTGGCGAAACGCGCTTCCATGCGGCTCATTACAGCAATCCCCCGAAAGTGTCGCCGAGCGCGCGCGCCACGGTGTTGACGTCCTTGTCGCCGCGTCCCGACATGTTGACCACCATCAGGTGATCCTTGGGCAGTTGCCCGGCGATCTTGGCGGCATGGGCCAAAGCATGGCTGGATTCCAGCGCCGGGATGATGCCTTCCAGGCGGGTGACCTGCTGGAAAGCGGCCAGGGCCTCGTCATCGGTGACCCAGACATATTCGACGCGCTTGGTTTCGTGCAGCCACGAATGTTCCGGCCCGATGCCGGGATAGTCCAGGCCGGCGGAAATGGAATGCGCCTCTTGGATCTGGCCGTCGTCGTCCTGCAGCAGATAGGTGCGGTTGCCGTGCAGCACGCCGGGGCGGCCGCCGGTCAATGACGCCGCATGCAGCTTGTCCAGACCATGGCCACCGGCTTCGACGCCGATGATGCGGATGGACGCGTCGTCCAGGAAGGGATGGAACAGGCCCATGGCGTTGGAACCGCCACCGATGCAGGCGACCAAGGAATCGGGCAGCCGGCCTTCGGCTTCCAGCATCTGGGCGCGCACTTCGTCGCCGATGACGCATTGGAAGTCGCGCACCATGGCCGGGAACGGGTGCGGACCGGCCACCGTGCCGATCAGGTAATAGGTGTCGGCCACATTGGTCACCCAGTCCCTGAGCGCATCGTTCATGGCGTCCTTCAAGGTCGCCGCGCCCGAGGTGACGGGGCGGACTTCGGCGCCCAAAAGCTTCATGCGATAGACGTTGGGGGCCTGACGTTCGATGTCGGTGGCGCCCATGTAGATGACGCATTTCAAGCCGAACAAGGCGCAGACGGTGGCGGTGGCCACACCGTGCTGACCGGCGCCGGTCTCGGCGATGATGCGCTCTTTGCCCATGCGCTTGGCCAAAAGGATCTGGCCGATGCAATTGTTGATCTTGTGCGCGCCGGTATGGTTCAGGTCTTCGCGCTTCAGGAAGATCTTGGCGCCGCCGAAGGCTTCGGTCAGACGCGGCGCGAAATACAGCGGATTGGGGCGTCCCACATATTGCTTTAACAACGTGCGGAACTCGGCCTGGAACGCCGGGTCGTTCTTGGCCTCGGCATAGGCCTTTTCCACCGACAAAATCAGCGGCATCAGGGTTTCGGCCACATAACGGCCACCGAAAATACCGAAATGGCCGCGCTCGTCCGGGCCGGCGCGGTAGGTGTTCAAGCTGGTCATCCCAATCCATCCAACCAAGGCGGGGGCGCTAATAAAGCATGAAGCGCCGTCGGGGGGGAGGATTTTGTTGCCAGCGCGAAATACCCCTTTCAACGGCGGGCCCATTTGCCCGGGACGGGTGCCTTAAACTGGAGTAATATCCCGAAAGGGACGCAATTCACTTAACTAGGGACAGGGGAGAACTCCCATGAAGAAATCCGTTCTTTTGGCTGCCGTTTTGGCCGCCTTCGCCACCCCCGCCTTGGCCAAGGAAGAGCCCGTCAGCTTTTCCGAAGACATTCAGCCGATCCTGCAAACCCGCTGCACCGTTTGCCACCAGCCGGGCGGCGACGGGTTGGAAAAAAGCGGCCTGGACATGACCAGCTATGAAGGCCTGATGAAGGGCACCAAGCATGGTCCGATGATCACCCCCGGCGATCCGGTGACCAGCAATCTGGTGGTGCTGCTGGACGGCAAGGCCGACAAGTCGCTGCAGATGCCGCACGGCAAGAAGAAGCTCAGCACCTGCGACCGCGACCTGATCCGCAAGTGGATCAAGCAGGGCGCCAAGAACAACTGATTTTCCCCAAGGGCGGGAAGCGAAAGGCCGGTTCGGGAGGGAACCGGCCTTTTTGTTTAATGCTGTTCGCGGGTCGCGGTGAAGCGAACGGCCGGAAAATCCTGCTGGGCGCGGCCCAATTGCCAGGTGTTGCGGGCCAGATAGACCGCCGCCCCTTCCCGGTCCTCGGCCATGTTGGATTTATGGGCGGCGGCGAATTTGTCCATTTCCTTGGCATCGTCGCAGGCCACCCAGCGGGCGGTGACGAAACCGCCATCCTCGAAACCGGCCTTGATGCCGTATTCGGCTTCGATGCGGGTGGTCAGCACGTCGAACTGCAGCGGGCCGACGACGCCAACGATCCAGGTCGAACCATCCACCGGCTTGAACACCTGGGAGACGCCTTCTTCGGCCAGATCGTCCAGCGCCTTGCGCAACTGCTTGGCCTTCATGGGATCGTCCAGACGCACGCGGCGCAGCACTTCCGGGGCGAAGGTGGGAATCCCTAAGAAGTTCATGTCCTCGGATTCGCTTAAGGTATCGCCGATGCGCAATTGCCCGTGGTTGGGAATGCCCATGATGTCGCCGGGAAAGGCTTCTTCCGCCAGTTCGCGGCTTTGCGCCAAAAAGAACACCGGGTTGACCAAGGCCATCACCTTGCCGGATCGCACATGCTTCAGCTTCATGCCGCGCTTGAAACGGCCCGAGCAGATGCGGAAAAAGGCGATGCGGTCGCGGTGGTTGGGGTCCATGTTGGCTTGGATCTTGAAGACGAAGCCCGACACCTTGTCCTCGGTGGGTTCCACCACCCGCTTGTCGGTCTTGCGGGCCAGCGGGCTGGGGGCCAGACGGCCGATGCCACGCAGCAACTGGGCGACGCCGAAGGTCTTCAAGGCCGAACCAAAGAACACCGGGGTCAGATGACCGGCGCGGAAGCTTTCCAGGTCGAATTCCGGATAGCCGCCGCGCACCAGTTCCACTTCCTCGCGCAGACGTTCAGCCGCCGCCGCCCCCACCGCTTCATCCAGCTTGGGGCTGTCCAGGGGCGCATCCACCGCGGTTTCGACGATATGGTCGCCACGACCGGGATCGAACATGATGACCCGGTCGTTGACCAGGTCATAGACGCCCTTCAGGTCGCGGCCCATGCCGATGGGCCAAGTGACCGGCGATACGTCCAGCGCCAGGGTCTTTTCCACTTCGTCCAACAGGTCGATGGGTTCGCGGCCCTCGCGGTCCACCTTGTTGATGAAGGTGATGATGGGGATGTCGCGCAGGCGGCAGACCTCGAACAGCTTGAGGGTTTGTGCCTCGATGCCCTTGGCCGTGTCGATCACCATGATGGCGGCGTCCACCGCCGTCAGCGTGCGATAGGTATCTTCGGAAAAGTCCGAGTGGCCGGGCGTGTCGAGCAGGTTCAGCGTCAACCCGTCATAATCGAAGGTCATCACCGAGGAGGTGATGGAAATGCCGCGCTTCTGCTCCATTTCCATCCAGTCAGACCGGGTGGAACGACCGCCGGCCTTGCCGCGCACTGCGCCGGCCGACTGGATCGCCCCGGCCGCCGCCAGCAGGCGCTCGGTCAGCGTGGTTTTACCCGCATCGGGGTGCGAAATGATCGCAAAGGTCCGGCGGGTACGGAATGGTTCGGCAAGGGACCGGGGCGCAGCCTCGGCGGCACTGGATAAGGACATGGATCTGCTGGACGGTTGGGCCGCTGCATCGGCGCGGCAAGTTGGCCGCTATATAAGCGATGGTGGGAAAGCGGTCAAACTGGTGCCGGGCCGGGGCGGACACGTGGTCATGACCTCGTCCTTTGTCAGGCTTAGGATGAGGTCTACTGAGAAAGCTATAGCAAGCGCCGCCTAAGCCGGTTCGCTATCCAGCATGTGAGCGATGAAGCCGCGGACTTCCTCGATGGCGAGACCCAGATCGCCGATCCGCTCGGGCGAGAGCGGCCGGCCGGCCAGCAGTTCGGTCTCGGCCGCCTTGGCCAGACTGGCTACCGAAAACGCCCCGACACCATTCGAGGAACCCTTGATCGAGTGCAGGTTAAGCGCCAGATCGTCATAGCTGGTGGCCAGCTGCAAGCGGGCGAAATAAGTCGACACCGTGGTGTCATACATGCGCAGGATCTCGTATTCGAGATGCTCGTCGCCAAGGCACTGCTTGGCCAGATGGACCAGGTCGATCGGCCGCGCCGCGCGCGTGGTGGGGAGGGAGTCGGTCTGTACGAGGGGGGCCGAATTCCGGGCCATGCTGGTCGCTCCGTTACACGCAGCTACGCGTCCGACAGGGACAATGCTGCATGGATAAGCCTAGAATGGGCAGGTGAACAGGTGATTAAGCCACACCTTTGCCTTGCTTTGCGGCTCCACCTGTTGCCGGGGCTTCCCCAGAAAATTAACCTATGGGTAAGATTCCATTCGGTTTGCTTCAAATTGAATGTATTAATGCGCTTTGAACCAGCGCGCGGCGGCGAGGGTTGGGGGACGATACGGGCTTTTGCATCGAATTGTTTCCATTTGACCACGGGCCCGGAAACGGGTTGGGGGCATGCTTCTCCTAGAGTCCGCCTTGTTGCTGCCAAGCCGACGCGAGAGTTGTAAAGAGTATGGCGAAGAACCCGACCCCCACGAACGATCCCGCCGCGCTGGCGTTTTCAGCCGTCGAAGATGCCCTCAAGGAATCGGTGTTCAACATGGACAATGCCGCCCAACAGGCTTCCGAACGCAAACCGGCCGCTACCGGCCGCAGTGAACGGTTGCGGGCGGCCGACAAGATCGCCCAGCAGGCGGGTCCGGTCGCCAATGACGATCGCTACCCGGCCTCCAAGATTCTCTACAGCCTGCAGAACCGCTCGTCGTTGGCCCCAATCTGGGTCGCGCTGCTGGTCTCGCTGGCCTGGCTAGCCATTTCGGGCGCCGGCGGCTGGCTGCGTTATGGCGATCAGTTCAGCGATTTCGGCAGCTTTGTCGGCACTATCGACTTTATCGCGCTGGCAGCCATCATGGTCGTGCCGGTGGTTGGATTTTTCGGCATCGCCACCCTGTTCCGCCGCGCGCAGGATCTGCGCAATGCCGCTTCCTCGATCACCCAGGCCGCCATGCGGCTGGCCGAGCCCGAAGTGACTGCTGCCGACAAGGTCGCCTCGGTTGGTCAGGCTGTGCGCCGCGAGGTCAATGCACTGGGCGACGGTCTGGAGCGCGCTCTGTCGCGCGCCGGCGAGCTGGAAGTGATGATCCACAACGAGGTCACCGCGCTCGAGCGCACCTATTCGGACAATGAATCGCGGATGCGCGCCCTGATCGCCGAACTGGCCAGCCAGCGCGAAAGCGTGCTGACCAATACCGATCGGGTGCGCGAGGCCATTACCGAGAGCCATACCGGGCTGGTGTTTGACCTCGACATGATCAGCCAGCGCATTTCGGGCACTATTGTCGAAAGCGGCGGCAATCTGACCCGGGCGCTGGAAACCGCCGGCAATACGCTGACCAATGCCTTTGGCGAACGCACCGAGAATTTTGTATCGCTGGTCGATAACCGCACCACCGACTTCATGTCCTCGCTCGATCAAAGTGCAGGACGGCTGTCGCTGAGCTTTGAAGACCACACGGCCAGCATGGCCCGGACACTGGACGAGCGGGCCGAACAGCTGACCGCTGGCGTCGATAGCCGGATCAGCGCGCTGGCCGAGGCCCTTGATGGTCGCGCCAACCAGATCGGCGACGCTATCGACCAACGGACCCGGGTCATCGAAGATCGCAGCAGCAGCTTTGCCACCGCCTTTGACGACCGTACCCAGTCGATCGCCGGCCTGATTGAATCGGGCACGGAGCGCCTGTCGGCGGCCTTTGACGAGCGCACCAATGCGCTGTCGACGCTGCTGAGCGATGGCGGCGACGCCCTGCTCAACCAGCTGCAGGATCGCGGCCACGAAGTGACCGGCGGGCTGGACATGATCGGCCAGCGCATTGCCGACGATATTTCCTCGCGCTCACGCGAGGCCGAGGTGCTGCTCAGCGCGCTGACGCGGCAGCTTGATGAATCGGTGTCGATTCAGCTCAACGCCATGGACAGCCGGATGCAGTCGGCTGTCATCGAGATCAACGGGGCGCTGGACGATACCTCCGAACGGGCGCGCATCACGCTGTCCTCGGCTGGCCAGGATACGCTGAGCCAGTTTGATACCAGGCTCAGCGAAATCACCAGCATTCTTGATGCCCGCCTGCACGCCCTTGATGGCGTGGTTGGTGACAAGGGTGACCATCTGATTGCACGCCTGGAAGAGCAGGGAACCAGCTTTGCCGCCCGCGCGAATGTGCTTGAAATGGCGCTGAACGAAGAATCCGGGCGCTTCAACGACGTGGTCAGCGAGCGGACCCGTGAAATGAGCGATGTGCTCGGCGCCCGCACCAAGGCCATTACCGAGACGCTGAACCATCGCAGCCGCGAATTGTCGGACTCGCTCGAAGGCCATGCCGGCATTATTGCCGAAGCGCTGGATGAGCGCACCAAGGCACTCGACACTGTTCTGTCGACCCGTACTGACGCGCTGGGCAGCACGCTGAAAACCCATGCCGCGACGCTCGATGAGACCCTGGATGCCAGGGCCCGCGATATGGACGAAGCCATTCGCGTGCGCAGCCAGGAACTGGACGAAAAGCTGACCGGCGGCACCAGTGCCTTCGATCAGGCGATTGCCGGTCGCACCCAGCATCTGTCCGACACGCTGTCGGAAAAGACCATGGCCATTACGCTCGAAATCGACTCGCGCACCGGTGACCTCGCCCACCAGCTGGAAGAGCGCACGACCAGTCTGGTTGAGCAATTGGGCACCAGCGCCACTACGCTGACCAGTGAACTGGATACCCGCAGTGCTGAACTGCGCGCCGCCCTGGACGGGGGCACCCAGCAACTGGCGCAGACCGTTGGCACCAGGACCCAGCAACTGTCCGAGGCGCTCAATATCCGCACCGAAGCGCTGGGCGACACGCTGGCCACCCATACAGCCTCAATCAGCGAAACCATTGGCATGCGCACCAGCGAACTTGCTGATACCATCACCCGCCAGGGCGATGAGGCACGCGAAAAGATTGACGACACGCTGCGCAGCGCCACCGACACGATGACCGACCATGTCAACTCGATGTCCTCGATGATCGTCAGCAAGGTGTCCGAGGTGAATGTCCATCTCGGTGATGGGCTGGAAAGTGCCATCTCGCGGATTACCGATGCCGAACATGGCGTCAGCGCGCGTATCGAATCGGCGTCTCAAACGGTGGCCGAAAGCGCCCGTCAAGCCGCCGATCTCATCGAGACCGGCGTCAATTCGGCGCGGCAGGCCATTTCCGAGATGGTCGATTCCCGGCTGGGCACCTTGCCCGAGGCAATCACCGCGCGGGCCGATATCACTGCTGATCGGCTGTCTGCCCTCAATGCGTCGATCAATACCTCGATCACCCAGTCGATGGCGGACCTGGAAGCCGGCGCCGACCGGATCGAGGAGACCATTGCTACCCGCATCACCGCGGCAACCCGCAACATTGCCGCCGATATCAGCGACACTGCCAATCACATGGACAGTGCCGTGCGCACCGCGCTCGACCAGATCCGCGTGGCCGCCACCGATATCGACGAGTTGCTGACCGTCAAGGCCGTGGGCGCGGTCGACCAGATCGAAACCCGCCTCACCGACATCAACCGCTCGGTGGAGCAGCACACCAGTACCTTTGCGAGCCTGGTCAACGAAAAATCGGCAGAGCTGCAGGCCTCGCTCAACAGTCACGGCAATCTGTTGCGCGATGCCCTGGGCGAGAATGCCAAGGAAGCCGAAGCGATCATGGCGGTTTCCAGCTCGCGCATTCTTACCGATGTCACTTCGGCGCTGGGCAAGCTCAACGATTCCAATCTGCTGCTGCAGCGGGTGCTGGATGCCTCGACGGCAAACCTGGCCAATCTCGAAACCAGCGTGGCGCAGCAGACCTCGACCTATTCGGCGACGGTGCGCGACGCCATCGGCCAGACCGAACAGGCCGGCTCCATGGTCAGCCAGCATGTGGGGGCCCTGCAGACGACCATTCGCGGCATGGTCGACGAGTTCTCCTCGATCCTGGGCAAGCTGGACGCCGAAACCACCAATATGTCCCAGGCCACCACGGCCCTGACCATCACCAGTGACCATGCCATCGGCAATCTGGAAGAGCGTCGTGGCGCCATGGACTCGCTGGCGCAGAGCTTTGCTGCCCGGGCCGATGATATTGACGGGCGCATGCGCATGTTCGCCCAGTCGATCGCCGACACGGTCAACGACACCGAACGCCGCCTGATCGGCGCGCGCCGCGCCATGGAGGAAGCGCTGAGCGCGACCACCGGGACGGTGGTGGAAACGCTTGAACAGACCACGGGGACGATTACCGAGGCCATCCAGTCATCGACCAGCGAGGTCAATGACGCGCTCTACGCCACCAATGAACGCTTCACGTCCTCGCTGTCGAGCAATGCAGCACAGATGGACAATGTGGTGCGGCGCGCCGCCGATGCGGCGTCGGCCGCGCTGGAAGAAAACGCCCATCGGATCAGCGATGTCCTGGCCTCGACCGCCGGCAATGTCACCGACGTTCTCAACACCACGACCGGCACCCTGGCCGAAACCCTCAACGACAGCTCGATTTCGGTTCGCAACGCCATTGCCGCCAATACCGGCCAGTTCCGGCAGGCGCTGGACGAGACGACCGGCCAGGTCAATGAGCGGCTGGGCGCATTCCGGGGCACAGCAGATGCCGAAGGCCGCCGCGCCAATGCGGCGCTGCAGCAGGCCCAGCAGCAGATGGTTGTCGAAATGCAGCGCGCCATTGAAGAGGCGACCCAGCGCTTCAACGATACAGCGCATGCCATGCGCGAAACGGCCCGCGAAGTGGGTAGCGAGCTCGAAGCCACCCGCGCCGAACTGGCCCGTGGCGTCAACGAACTGCCCGAAGAAACCCGGGCCAGCGCCGCTGCGATGCGCCGCGTCGTCGCCGAGCAGATCGAGGCGCTGAGCGAACTCAATGCGATCGTGCGCAGCCAGCCGGCCACGCACGACCTCAATGATCGCCGGGCCAGCACGCCGCGCCTTGCCGCGCGCCCCGAACCACGCCCCGAAACCCGCCCTGAGGCGCCAGTGTATCAGCCGGCGCGCCAGCCGGAGCCGAGCCGCGAGGCCTATCAGGCCGAGCCAATGCGGTCCTCGCTGATCGATCCGATCCGCACGCTGGAGCGCGCACCCGAGCCAGTGCGTCAGCCTGAGCCGATGGCGCAGCCCGAACCCGTCCGTCAGCCAGCAGCCCCAGCGGCTGAACCGGCAGCGGCGGGCGAAGGCGGTTGGCTGCGCGATGTGTTGCGCAATGCCACGGCCAAACAGCAGAGCACCCAGCAGGTGCAGCCCGGCCTGTCGGGCCTGACCGAAGAGATCGCGGCGTCGATTGACGATGCGGCGCTGGCCGATGCCTGGGCCCGCTATCAGGCCGGCGAATCCAATGTGTTCTCGCGCCGGATCTATACGCTGTCCGGCCAGGGCACCTATGACGATGTGCGCAAGAAGCTGCAGCGCGACCCCGAGTTCGCCCGTACCGCTGGCGCCTATATGAGCGAGTTCGAGCAATTGCTGAAGCGGGCGGCGACTGGCGCCCATCCGGCCGCCGAGACCCGCGAGCACCTGCTGTCGGATCGCGGCAAGGTCTACACGACCCTGGCCCATGCCAGCGGCCGCCTCGCGTAAGGCAGCCGCGCAACTGATCAAGAGACGGCCCCGGGAAACCGGGGCCGTTTTGTTTNNAGGGCGGGGTGCGCCGTGGCCCGGGGTGGGGCGGCGCATGCTGGGCGCAGTTTGCTGGAGTCTCTCGCCGTTTCGCTGAGGCGGCAGAATCGTTTCAGGTCTTTGGGTGGTCGCGTTTCGAACGCCAGAGTGGTGTCGCTCTTGCTGAAAACGCTCCTAGGCGTCCTTGGGCGGGCGGATACGCAGGGAGACCAGGACGCAGATAATGCCCAGCACGGCCAGGACCGAGGAAGCAAAGAAGGCATAGCTGCCAAATTGCACCACCAACCAGCCAAAGCCGGCCAGCGACAGCACCGCGGTGCCCTGTTGCAGCGTATTGGCGAAGCCCTGCGCTTCGGCAGCATTGGACTCGTCGGTCCAGTTGGCGATGAAGTGCACCACGCCGAAATAGCCGACACCAAAGCTGATGGCGTGCAGCATCTGTACGACGAACAGCACCGCCACGGGCGGGTTGAAGGCCATGGCAGTGAAACGCACCAGCGAGGCGATGCATGCCGCCAAAATCATGTTGCGCGCGGTGANNGGTGATCCGCCCGCCAAAGCGGCGCCAGGCAAACATGATGACGGCCTCGGCCGCCGCCGAAATGGCGAATAGCGGACCGATGTAGTAGTCGGGAATGCCGTTCGCGTGCCAGAGCAATGCGCCAAAGCCACCGATCAGAGCATGGCTGGCGTTGATCAGGGCAAAGGCGACCAGTGGCAGTACGAACCACAGGTGCAGCGAATCCTTGAGCCGGGTGGGCGGCAGAGCCGCCGCCAGGGTCTTGGCATAATCGGGCGCGCGAAACCGGGGCAATAGCAGGCTCAACCCGGCCCGCAGCAGCGACATGGCCACAAAGAGCGGCACGAAGGCACCGGCGCCATACACCATGAGCAGCATGCCAATGCCACCAGCGCCCACCACGTAGCCAACCGTCGCCCAGGCCCGCACGACGCCGAAATCAGTGCCGTTGCGCCGCGTCATGCGCACTGACGCGGCGTCGATCAATGGCGGGATGGCGCCATTGGTCATGGTCACCAGGGCCCAGACCAGCATGATCCCCCAGAACTCGTTGACGAAAAACAGACCGAACGGCACGGCGCCGCCGACCATGGCCAGCACGAGAATGACGCTCCGCCAGTCCTTGGCGCGATCGGCGATACGCCCGATCACCATGTTGAGCGCCAGCAGGCAGAGCATGGGGATGGCGTTGACGATGCCGATCTGGTCGGCCGGCAGCCCGTGCTCGCTCAGCCAGATGCCGAGAAACACCGAGCTGACCGCGCCGGGAAGGTAGACGGTAAACTGAAAGAATGAGGCGCGCGCTTCAGGGCTCGCAAAGCGCGAAGGGAGCAGGGACATGCAAGCAGGACTCCGGGCAAATCACTGCCCAGCATCCTTGGTGACTCGGCCCGACGCGCAACGCAAGACCTCAGTTGCAGGTTGCCGTCAAGCAATTGCGGGCGGCGCGTATGGCGGACCTGATTGATGCTCTCATCAAGCGTGTCGCAATGGCTGCTCATGCGTACAATTGGCGGGCCAATGGGCCCTGGATTTCACCGTTTCGCTGAAACAGCAGAACGTCTAGGTGGTTTTGGCGCTGTCAGTGGCCAGTTTGGTCAATTCGGGAATAAAGTCGCGCACCACCGGCTGGGGCTGGGTTTCGAAGGGCAGGGGGCGGACGACGCGCATGGCGGCGATGCCGACCCGCACAGTCATCAGACCATTGACCACACCTTCGCCCAGACGGGCCGAGAGCTTGGCGGCGAGGCCTTGGCCGACGAGTTGCTCAACCAGACCATCGGTGAGCACCAGGCCGCCGGTGACGGCCAAATGGGTCAGAACGGCACCGGTAAGCCGCCAGAAGCCAAACAGGCCTGGGCGGGCGCCATAGAGCGCGGCAATCGCCCCGGCGAGCCGGACACTCTCATAGAGCACGAAGGCAATATCGATCAGGGCGCGCGGCGAGACCGCGGTGACCAGAGCGACGCGCCGGGCTGACGCAGCGGTCAGGGCCTTGGCCCGGGCGTCAAGTGGCGCCATCAGGCTGCGTTCGGCCATGGCGATGATCTCGTGGCCGTCGAATAAATGAGGCAGCTGGTCGGTGACGGTCTGGCGGGCCCGCGCCTGGTCAGGACGATCGCCATAGATGGCGACCAATTTGTCAACGACGTGCCGGCCGCGCTGCTGATCATTGTCGAGCGTGGTCAGGGCCGCGTCGCGGCGCAGCGCATCGAGCACCAGCAGGCGGCGCAGGGCGAAGACTTCGCGCACCGCCAGGGCCAGCACGGCGACGAGGAAGGCGGCGAGCACGCCCAGACCCAGCCAGCCCAGCCAGGGATTGGCGGTAAACAGATCGCGGATCAGCCGGTCGGCGGCCAGGCCCAGAGCGGCCGATAGCAGCACGCCACCACTGGTCCAGGCCAGACGTCCCAGCCAGCCCATCGGCCTGGGTGGCGGCGCAAGCAGCGTCTCGTCCGGCGCAGGGTCGAAATCGCTGTCGGTCAATTCCACGGCGGTCGGCGCAAAGGCGCGCGGGGTGCGTAGCGTCGGGTCGGTCCCAGCGGCGTTCGCGGTGGCAGTCGGGCGGGCGATGGGGCGTTTCATGCGAGCCAGTCTCCCACCAGATAGTCGATGGCACGGTCAAAGCGGATATGGGGCAGCACGACATCGCCGCTGGCATTGCGCTCGAGTTGTTGCGGCGGGGCGAAGCGCAGGAAGTTCAAGGCGACGGGATTGCCATCTTCAAACAGGGAATCGGGGCGCTCGGGCAGGTCGCCGGGAAACAAGGCGATCTCGGTTTTGCCGTCATAGGTGACGCCGTCGAGGGCCTCGCCCTGCAGGGGCGTGCCGATGATGGTGTTCAGCGTCTGTCCGGCTTCGGAAATCGTACCTTCATGGGTGGCG
>DISD01000023.1:2914-3491 GCA_002435715.1 Rhodospirillaceae bacterium UBA6219 | reverse complement strand
AACAGCATGTGGCGGTCAAGCCGTCTTATGGTCTGTCCGACGACGAAATGGCCACCATGCTGCGGGATTCCTTGGTTCACGCCAAGGACGACATGGCCCAGCGCCTGCTCACCGAATCGGTGGTGGAAGCCCGTCGTTCCGTGCTTGCTGTAAAATCTGCACTGGGAGTCGACAGCGACCTCTTGTCTGATGACGAACGACACGCTATCGATGCAGCGATCGAAGCTGTCGAGACGGCGTGCGCGGGAACCGACCGTGATGCCGTCAACGCCGCCGTCGAGAGTCTGGAGGACTCCACCAAGGGCTTCGCCGAGAAGCGCATGGACCGGGGGATCCGTCNNGAGGAAGGCAGGAAGCATGCCCAAGATGACGTTTGTTAATCCCGACGGCTCGCGCGCCGAAGTGGATGCCCCGGAAGGTTTGTCTGTGCTGGAAATCGCGCATCGCAACAAGATCGAGTTGGAAGGCGCTTGCGAAGGCTCGCTGGCTTGTTCCACCTGCCATATCGTCGTCGCGCCGGAATGGTACGACCGTCTGGCCGCCGCCGAGGAAGACGAGGAAGACATGCTGGATCTGG
>DISD01000023.1:0-2903 GCA_002435715.1 Rhodospirillaceae bacterium UBA6219 | reverse complement strand
GCCGCCACCCGCAACATGAGCGTGGACAAGAAGTAATGAAGTGGACGGACGTCCTCGACATCGCCATCGCCCTGGAAGACGCGCATCCTGACGTCGACAACGTCAATTTGCGCTACACCGACCTGCATGCCTGGGTCTGTGCCTTGGACGATTTCGACGACGACCCGCAAAAATCCAACGAGAAGATCCTGGAAGCCATTCAGATGGCGTGGATCGACGAACGGGATTAGGTTGCAAGGGGCCCCTGGCGGGCCCCTTGGCTTTTTGACGAGGATGATTTGAACAACGTTGTTGGCATTCCGCTGGTGGAGTTTGCCGCCTTGGCGGCCTTCGCCGCCTTGTGGGTGGGCTATACCCTGATGGCCGAGCATCGCCGGGTGCGCGAGCATACGCTGTCGGCGGTAATGGCGGTGCATCGGGAAACCTGGATGCGCACCATGTGCGACCGCGACAACCGCATTTCCGACACCTCGTTGATGGGCAATTTGATGCGCTCGGTGTCGTTCTTCGCTTCCGCCACCATCTTGATCATGGGCGGTCTGGTGGCGTTGATGGGGGCGGGGGAGCACGCTTTCGTCGTCTATCGGGACATGCCCTTCGCCCCCCAGGCCACCACCTTGGAAGCCTTCGAGATGAAGGTGCTGCTGCTGATCGGCGTCTTCGTCTACACCTTCTTCCAGTTCANNTGCGGCAGTTCAATTATTGCTGCATTCTGATGGGCACCGCCCCGCCGATCCAGGCCGAGACGGCCGACAAGGATGCCTTTGCCGCCTTGGCCGCCAAGCTGCAGGATCTGGCCGCCAACACCTTCAATCGCGGTCTTCGGGCTTATTACTTCGCCCTGGCGATGATGATGTGGTTCGTCCATGCCGGGGCCTTCGTGACCGCGACGGCCTTGGTGGTGGCCATCTTGTACCGGCGCGAATTCAACTCGAAAAGCTTGCAGACCCTGCGCAAGGNNNCCGCTTTAGCTGAAACAAGACTAGGCCACCGGTTCCGGGGTGCGGTCATAGGCGATGCGATCGCGGCCTTCTTCCTTGGCGCGATAGAGTTGCGCATCGGCGCGCAGCAGCATGGAATCCAAATCGTCACCATTGCGCCATTGTGTGACCCCGGCACTGAAGGTGAAGGGGACGTTGCCGGGATCGGCGGCGATGGAATGACGCAATCGTTCCAATACCCGCCCGGCTTCCAACAACGCGGTTTCGGGCAGCGCCAGCAGGAATTCCTCGCCGCCCCAGCGACCGCACAAATCGCTGGTCCGCAAGACCCGGTGGACGTGTTCGACCAGACGCAAGATGACGTCGTCGCCGGCGGCATGACCATAGGTGTCGTTGATGCGCTTGANNGCTTGAAATGGTCCAGGTCGATCACCGCCAAACTGAGCGCGGCGCCGGTGCGCTGGTGGCGGGCGATTTCCTCGTCCATGCGGCGCGAGAACGAACGGCGGTTGTAGACGTCGGTCAGCGGGTCGCGCTCGGCCAGTTCGGTGACCCGTTGCAGCAATTGCCGGCTTTCGGCGGTGGCGCGGGCGATTTCGCTTTCCAACCGGCGGGTGGTGTAACGGATTCCGACGATCAACACGGCTTCGACCAGCAGGAAGGCCAGCATGGCGGCGGCCAGATTACGGCGCAGACCAGTGTTGACGCCGTCGTGAAGGTCGCTGGCATCCTGCCACACCGCCACCATGCCGACCGGGGGCTGGGCCGGATCGGTTTTGGCGGCGAAATCCAGCAATGGGAAGGTGGTCACCCCCAGCCATTTGCCGGCCGGCGTTTGGACCAGCCGGGTGTCGGATTGGTCCTGGGCCAAGGCGGGCAGGGCGTCGATGACGGTGCGGGTGATCGCCGGGTTGGACGAGGCCTCGATCAACCAGCCATGTTCGGTGATGCGGTCGGGGGTGAATTGCGCGGCACGGCTGGCTTCTTCCATCACGTGGGCGGCTTGCGGGGCCAGCAACACGGCGACGCCGCAATCGGTCGTCGGGCAGATGGGGACCAGCATGGGATCGAACGAGGTGCCGACCTCGACCACCCCCAACAGATGGGACGTGCCGCGCGAATCCATGGCGTGAACCGGTGCGGTGGCCCGCAACCCGGTTGAGCCCATGCCGATCTCGAAACCGCTGCGTGGTTTGCCGGTGGTCAAGGTGGTGGCGACCAACCCGCTGTCGCTGGTCAGCTTGGTTCCATGCTGATAGGGCCGTTCGGCGCGGTAGAAAGTGGTGCCGTCGGCCAGATGAAAAGTCAGTTGCCGCAGCAGGAAGCGGAATTGCAGGTTGGTCCAGCGGGCGCCGATCACCCGTTCCAACTGACCGCGATAATCGTCTTGCACCACTGGCGGCGGTTCGCCGATGGGCTGGGCCAAGGCCAGCAGATTGCGCACGTCGTCGATGTCGGCGATGAAATTGGCGATGGCGCCCAATTGCATTTCGGTGGTCGACTGGGCAATGGCAAAGCCTTCGCGCAGGGTGATGCCGCGCTCTTGGATGGTGCGTTCCATCACATGCTTGGCCGACAGCCACGACGACAGCACCAGGCCGGCTTCGGTGGCAAGAAGGGCCAAAGTGACGGCCAGGATGATCTTGGTGCTGCGTTTCATGGATCGGAAGGGGGGGGGAGAATTGGCGACACACTAGTCCCTGGTCCCAGGGGAAAAGATGACATTTTCATGTTGTTTATGATGCGTGGGGCTGGACTTGGCCGGACTTGGGCGCATATATGCCCGCATGACTGATAAATCATCCCTGGGACGCATCGTCGTCGCCATGTCCGGCGGCGTCGATTCTTCCGCCACCGCCGCGCTGTTGAAAGAACAGGGCTGGGAGGTGGTGGGCGTCACCCTGCAACTTTACGATCACGGTCAGGCGGTGTGCCGACCCAACACCTGCTGCGCCGGCAAGG
>DISD01000099.1 GCA_002435715.1 Rhodospirillaceae bacterium UBA6219 | reverse complement strand
GCGACCACGGCAAAGCCCTTGCCGGCCTCGCCGGCTCGTGCGGCCTCGATGGTGGCGTTCAGCGCCAACAGGTTGGTCTGGCTGGCGATATCGCTGATCAACTGGGTCACTTCGCCGATGCGGCCAACGGTTTCGGCCAGACGGGCAATGGTGCTTTGGGCGCTTTGGGCGGTTTGGTTCGCGGTGCTGGCGGCGTCGTGAGCCACGTGGATCGAACGCCTGATCTCGTCGATCGAGGCGCTCAATTGTTCCGAAGCCGAAGCCACCGTCTGGACGTTGGACAGCGCTTGCGAGGCGGCGGCGGCCACACCTTGGGCGTTGGCGTGGACATTGTTGGCCGAGCTTTCCATGCGGTGGGCGTTGTCGGTCAACTGGCCGGTATGGTGCGACACGGCGTTGACCGCTTCGTCGGCTTGGGCTTCCAAGGTGTCGGCCATCATTTGCAGGGCGGCCAACATTTCCTGTTCCGCCTGATGTTCCATCTCGGTCTGTTTTTGACGCAGGGCTTCCGCTTCGAGGGCGTTGCTTTTGAACACCTGGACCGCCTGGGCCATCTCGCCGATTTCGTCGGTCCGGCCGGTAAAGGGGATTTGCGGGCTCATGTCGCCCACCGCCAACTGACGCATGGTGCCGGTCATGCGCTGGATCGGCCGGATCACCCCCAGGGCCATGGCGGTGACGCCACCGGCGATCAGCACCAGGGCCAGGATGGCGACCGACCACACCAGGGTCAGACGTCGGCTTTCGGTTTGTGCCGCCAGTTCCTCGGTCGCCGCGTTCATCGCCTCGGCGTCCTTGACGATCTCGTCGATCACCGCCCGGTGGTCGGCATAGGCCTTTGACAGCAGCCCATAGGACGAGATCGCCACCTCCATGTCGCCGCGTTTGAGGGCGGGCAGAAACGTCTGTTGCGCTTCGGTGTAGAACGCCAGGGCGAAAGCATGGGACCGTTGGGTCAGTTTGTCCCGGATGGCCGGGTCCAGCGGGCTGGACAGCCAGAAATCGTGGCGCTGGTCGTAGTCTTTGCGCAATTGCGCCAGACGCTGTTCCCGTTGGCCGGCGCTGGCCGGGTCGTTCAACGCCAAGGTCGCTTCCAGGTAGGATTCGATGATGTATTCCGGCGGCGGCAGAATGTCGGCCACCAGATCCTTGCCCAGGACGATACGGTCGTAAAGCGCGCCCCCCACCTTCAATTCGTCAATCGCCCGCATCCCGGTGCCGGCCACCGCCAAGATGCAGGCGATGGCGACCACGGCGAAGACGCGAATAAGGACGGCAATACGAAGATGGGGCATCAGGTGTCTCCGTCGAATGGCGCACTTATGAGCATACAAAAGGATGTGCTCATGAATTGGGCATAACCGCAAGACGGATTAATGACAACCCTAATATGATTATGGGTTATGTCGAGTGGACCCGTTTCGTTTCATGCTGAAACGGCTTCAGGCCGGCAGGGTGAAATGGACTTCGGTGCCGCCGGTTCCTTGTGGGCACAGCCAGATTGTGCCGCCATGACGTTCGACGATGCGCTTCGAGATGGCCAAGCCCAAACCGCTGCCCGGATAGCGATCGGGGCCGTGCAGACGGCGGAACAGGTCGAAAACCGTGTCGCGGAACTCTTCTTCGATACCGATACCGTTGTCGGCGACCACCACTTCCCAGCCGATATCGGCACGGGGTACGGCGGTGACGCGGATTTGCGCCTTTTGTCCGGCGGGTTGGAATTTCAGTCCGTTGCCGATCAGGTTGGCCAGCAACTGGCGCATTTGGACCGGGTCGGCTTTGACATGTGGCAGGGGGGCGACCACCAAGGTGGCTTGATGATCGGCGATGGTGGCCTGCAAATCCTGTTCGATGCCACCAACGATTTGTCCCAAATCCACGTCGACGAAGGGGGCCGGCGACGAATCGACCCGCGACAAATCCAACAGGCCGTTGATCTGTTCCCGCATGCGGGTGGCGCCGCTGGTCAGGAAGTGCAGGAATTCGCGTCCTTGCGGCGACAATCTGTCGCCGTCGCTGCGTTCCAGCATTTGGGCGAAGCTGCAAATGGTTCGGCAGGGTTCCTGCAGATCATGCGCGGCCACGTGGGCGAAGCGATCGAGTTCGCGGTTGGACCGTTCCATCTCGGCCAGCGAGCGGCGCAGCAATTCTTCTTGCTGCTTCAACGGCGTGATGTCGCGGGCCACCATGATGATGCAGGCATTGCCGTCCAATTCGAACAATTCCGCCGAAATCAGGCCGTCGAAGACCTCGCCCGATTTACGCCGCGCCTTGGCTTGGTAATTGCTGAGCCGGCCTTCCCGCAACAAGGCCGCCACCAAGTCGCTTCGCACTTCGGGCGACGCCCAGATCCCCAAATCCAGCGAGCTTTTGCCGATCACTTCCGAGCGCCCATAGCCCAGGATCTTCTCGAAGCCGCCATTGACGTCGAGGAAATAACCGCTTTCGCATTCGCTGAGGGTGACGATGTCGGGGCTGGCTTCGAAAATGGTGGCGAACTTGATCTGGGTGCGACGTTTGTCCCAGGCATCAAGCTTCAATTGTTCCAAAGCCTTGGCGACGTCGCCGATTTCGTCGCCACGCTCGGTATAAGGGATCACCGTTGCCGGGTCGCCTTCGTTGACAAGCAGCATGGCGGTGCGCAGGCGGGCCAAGGGTTTGACGATGGCGAGCGTCAGCATGGCCGACAACACCACGCCCAGGATCAGCGCCACCGCCACCGCCGCCATCACCGTCTGCCGCAATTCACTGCGCAGGTTTTCCGCCTGGCCGACGCTTTCGCTGGCCCGGGCGCTGGCGGTGATCATGGAATCGGCGATGGCGTCGATGGTGCGGTCGAAACGCGGCAGCCCCACATCGTGGAAAAGCTGGTGCCCTTGACCGTATTCCCCGGCTTGGATGTGGTCGATGTCGCGGGTGATGAAGTCTTGCAGTTCGGCCCAGGTCCTGGAAATGGCATGCAGCGCCGGGTCGGTGGGCGACGTCTTGGTGGCGACCAATTCCAGGTTCTGTTCGATGACCCATTGATGGCGGCGGACATCGACGGTCCAGCCATTGTGGGTCGGATCGCGGAAGGCCAGTTGGTGGGCCAGGATGGCTTTGATTTCCAACAGCCGGTTGCGGACCTCGCCCAGGGAACGGCCGACCGAATACGCATGCGTATACAACTCGGCCGTTCCCATGGCGGCACGGTCGACGAACATGACGCTGACCATTCCCAATCCTGCCAGCAGCAATTGCAGGATCACGAATCCCAGGGCGATCCGGTATTTCAGACGCAAAGGCAAGAAATGTTCCCTAGAAATCCCCACGCCCAGCATAAGCGTTTGAAGGGGGGGACTCTAGCAACTCAGGGTATAAAATCATACACGATCATAGGGGGGAGCGGCCCCCTATGATCATTTGCGGCGATGGCGTGCCAGATAAAGCGGGGTGCGCGATTTGGCGATGCGGCGGATGAAGTTCCAGCGCGCCACATGATAGCTGGGGTCGAAGCCATAGAAATTCAGCTTCATGTGGCTTAGTTCCTCGGCCCGATAGGCGGAAAGCGGCTTTTCCGCTTCGTCGGCCAGACGGGCCAGGCGCTTGGCCGCCAGCTTGGCTTCGATGTCGGGGGCAGCGGCCAGCTTTTCCGCTTCGGCGGCCACCAGGGCACGGAATTCGGTGACATTGGTGCCAAAGGCGCCGTCGATCAGCCCCAATTCCACAGCTTCCGCCGTTCCCATGGGCAGCCGCGCCTGGACGACGCGGGCGGCGTTGTCGGCGCCGCAGCGCTTGGGCAGCAGATAGGTCCAGTATTCCGAGCCGTAAAGATTGCCCATGCCCTTGTAATGGGGGTTCAGGATCACGCCGCTGCGGGCCAGCACCATGTCGGCGGCCAGGGCCATGAACACGCCGCCGGCCCCGGCATTGCCGGCCATGGCGGCCATGGTCAGATGGCTGGAACAGGTGATGACGGCTTCGCACAGATCGTTCATGGCGTTGATGTTGCGCCATGATTCATCGGCCGGGCTGGCCGCGGCTTCAATGGTGGAAAGGTGGATGCCGTTGGACCAGAAATCCGGCCCCCCCATCAGGCAGATCACCTTGGTCGGGCGCTCGGTGGCGGTGAGGAAGGCATCCTTCAGGCGGATGCATTGCTCGGTGCTCATGGCGCCGTTATGGAAGGGGAAGTGCAGGTATCCCACCCCATGCAATTCGTCGTACCAGATGTCGTGATGGCCGGGGATGACCGGCAATTCGGCAGCATTGGGCAGCACCTGATCGGCGGGCAGCTTCAACGAGGCTTTTTCGGCGGTGCGCATGCGGCCGATCCACACGGCGCCGTCGGTGGTGGCCCGTGCCAGCCGCCCATCCTGGCGGCCGATCCAGTGTCCTGGAGCACCGCTCAGACCATCGGCGGCATGGCCGTCGAACAGGAAGAAGTCGCCGTCCTTGACCCCTGGCGTGCCGTCCGAGGCCCTGAGCTTGCGCAAAACGGTGTCAGTGTCGTCCGCCGCCCAGTCGATGGCGCGGATGTCCTGGCCCATGGCAGGGCGCCAGATATGGGTTTCCACCCGGCGGGGGGCGGGATTGTCCAAGGCTTCGAACACGGCCTGGACGGCGGCTTCGGTGACTTCGTTACGGTACAGGCTGGATTTGGTGGCAAGACGCAAAGGGAAAGTGCGGCTGGCCCAGACCGGGCCGCCATCCATCTCGGCCTCGGCCTGCAACACCGTCACCCCCCAGCTTTCGGCATTGGTCAGGATGGCCCAATCCAGGGCAGCGGGACCACAATCGCCTTCCGGGCCGGGGTGCACCACCAGGGTCTTGGTGTTCTTCCACACCTGTTCGGGGATGGCGCGTTTCAGGAACGGCGCGAGGACCAGATCGGGCTTCGCCAGTTCCACCGCTTCGATGGTCACCGCATCGTTGACGTCCAGCTCCAGGCTGACGTCGTGCCCGGCGCGGCCCAGTTCCACCCACAGGCGTTGGGTGAGCGAATTAAACGAATGCGCCAGCAGCAGAATTTTCATCAGCAAATCCTCGGCAATTGCTCGCCGGCCAGCCAATCGACCACGCGGGTGCCGCCGATGGCGGTTTTCATACGGACGAAATAATGCGGGTCTTCGTCGCAGACGCCGATCATCTTGGCATCCACCCCCAGGGGATGGGCCTGCATGGCGGCCAGCACGGATTCCGCGTCGTCAGGGCCGCAGATGCAGATCAGCTTGCCTTCATTGGCGACATAAAGCGGGTCCAGGCCCAGCAACTCACAGGCGCCCAAGACCTGGGGCTTGATGGGGATGTCGCGTTCGCGGATTTCCATGCCCACACCCGACTGAACGGCGATTTCGTTGAGCGTTGCCGCCAAGCCGCCCCGTGTCGGGTCACGCAGCACCCGGATACCCGGCGCCACCGTGACCATGTCGGCCACCATCGTGTGCAACGCCGCCGAATCCGACAGGATTTCGGTCTCGAAGCCCAGGGATTCGCGTTGGCTCATCACCGCGACGCCATGGTCGCCCATGGTGCCCGACACCATGATGACGTCGCCGGGGCGCGCCTTGTCGCCGGAAATGTCGATGCCGGGCGGCACCATGCCGATACCGGCGGTGGTGATGAACAGCCCGTCGCCCTTGCCCTTTTCGACAACCTTGGTGTCGCCGGTCATCACCGGCACGCCGGTCGCCTTGGATGCGGCGGCCATGGATTTGACCACCCGTTCCAGGTCGGCCAGGGGAAAGCCTTCTTCGATGATGAAGCCCGCCGACAGACCAATGGGCACGGCGCCGGCCATGGCCACGTCGTTGACGGTGCCATGCACCGCCAAGGAACCGATATCGCCGCCGGGAAAGAACATGGGCGAGATCACATAGCCGTCGGTGCTCATCACCATGCGGCCGCCGGGAACGGTAAAGGCCCCCTGGTCGTTGCCTTGGCTCAGTACCTCGTTGTCGAAGGCGGCGACGAACAATTCGTCCACCAACTGGGCCATGGAACGGCCGCCGCCGCCATGGGTCATGTCGACACGGCCGTTCTTGATATCCAGCGGGCGGGGATGAGTGCGGCGGGACAGGGTCATGCGTCGGGGGCTTTCGTGTCGCGGAAACGGCCATAGGTCCAGTGGGCGGCGCAAGCGCCCTCGGCGGAGACCATGCACGATCCCATGGGGTTTTCAGGCGTGCACACGGTGCCGAACAATTTACAATCGACGGGCTTTTTCACGCCCCGCAAGATGGCGCCGCATTCGCAGGCCTTGTTGTCGGGCGGGCTGTCCTTGGGCACGTCCCAGTGGCGTTCGGCGTCAAAGGCGGCGTAAGCTTCCTTGATGCGCAGCGCCGAATAGGGGACCAGACCCAGACCGCGCCATTCGAAGGCTTTGCGCAGTTCGAACATTTCGGCCACCAGCGCCTTGGCCTTGGCATTGCCGTCGCGTGTCACCGCCCGGGAAAACTCGTTTTCCACCTCGAAGCGGTTTTCGTTGATCTGGCGCACCAGCATGCGCACCGCCTGCAGCACGTCCAAGGGCTCGAACCCGGCGATGACCACCGGGCGCTGATATTCCTCGGCGAAATATTCGTAAGGCTGCGAGCCGATGATGGTGGACACATGGGCCGGTCCGATGAAGCCGTCCAACTTGACGGTGCCAAGCTCGCGCACTTCCGGGCTGTCCAGGATCTGGGCGATGGCGCTGGGCGTCAGCACATGGTTGCAGAAAACGAAGAAATTGGTGACGCCCAAGGCCTGGGCCTGTTTGATGGCGACAGCGGTGGGCGGAGTCGTCGTCTCGAAGCCGATGGCGAAGAACACGACTTTTCGGTCGGGATTGGCTTGCGCCAGCTTCACCGCGTCCAGGGACGAATAGACCATGCGGATGTCGCGGCCCTCGGCCTTGGCCTTCAACAGGCTCAGGCGTTTGGAACCGGGCACCCGCAGCATGTCGCCATAGG
>DISD01000047.1 GCA_002435715.1 Rhodospirillaceae bacterium UBA6219 | reverse complement strand
CTCGACTGTGCTTGCGGATTTCCGGCCGACGCGGCCCGATGGAGCCAGCCTATTCCTGCGACTTCGTTGACCGCCACCCCGCGTCCTTCCAACAACTGGACGGCAAGGGCGAACTGGGCGCCCACAGCGTCACTCTTGGCGGCACTGAGGCGCCAAAGACAGGCCCGCTGCGGGTCGGCAAAAAATGGGGGCTGCCCACTCTCGATCTGAGAAGCCGTCGAAATCCTGCTCTCTATGGGAGCGTCCAGCAGGGCTTCGATCCGATCGAACTCGTCTTGGATCAATGCTGGAACATCCTGCTGCATGGCCGAGGTCAGCCGTTCGCGCCGATCTGTGGGGGCGCCATCGACCCACCCCAAAATTGCTTTCTGCGCCCACCGGTGCGCCTCGGCTTCATTCACAGGGACGCCGTCACCTAATGCATAGAGTTTGGCAAGCAACAGCATGGACCGCTCCCGCCCCTGCTTTGCCGCCGTCAGGAAGTGCTCGGCCGCACGGCCAACCGTTGCGTCGCCGCAGGTGCCGGTGATGATCATGATTCCGGAAAGCTCGTGCGCCAAGGGATCGGCAAAATTCAGGCCTTCAGCCAAATACTGTCGAACCGCAGGACAATCTTTTACCGCCCAGGCTTTTCCCCATTTGGGGAACCATTCGCGGCGCGACTCGGAATCTGCGTTATTAGTACGCGACCCAGTCTCCAACCCAGGTTCGGAGGCCAATGAATTGCTGGAACCGGGAGTGAGCCCCAGACAAAGGGCGGCGCCAAGGATCGCAGCCCCCACGACAGCCGTCCGCATTCCAACCTCCCGCTATACAACCGTAGGGAACGATAGGGCAGTCGCCACAATCGAGCAACCTTCACCGAGACACGGAAAAGGCCGCCCCCTGAGGGCGGCCTTTTGCACATTATCCGTCCAAACTTTGCACGTATCGGGTCGCGCTTGCGCTTAATGCGTCACCCGACTCATACACGCATCACACGTCCAGGTTCGACACCTTCAGGGCGTTGGTCTGGATGAAGTCGCGGCGGGGTTCGACAATGTCGCCCATCAGGGTCGAGAACACTTCCTCGGCTTCGTCCACATGGGCGACCTTGACCTGCAGCAGCGAACGGGCTTGCGGGTCCAGCGTGGTTTCCCACAGCTGTTCGGGGTTCATTTCGCCCAAGCCCTTATAGCGCTGGATCGAAATACCCTTCTTGCCCTGGTCCATGATGGCCGAAACCAAGGCGACCGGGCCGTCGATGCGGGTTTCCTTGTCCTTGGCCACCATGGTCGCCGGTTGGTCGAAGGTTTCGCGCAAGCTTGCGGCCATGTCGGCCAGCTTGCGGGCTTCTTGGGACCGCAGCACGGCGGCGTCCAGGCCGTGGGTTTCGGTGACACCGCGCAGGGTGCGACTGAAGAACAGCCCCTCGCCTTCACTCCACTGGCCAGTCCAGCCTTGTTCCAGGGCGGTCTCCAGGGCATTCAAACGCGTCGCCAGGGCGTCGGCCATGGCCTGGCCGGTGATTCCGTCGGTCAGCAGGGACGCGTTCAAGGCGCCGGTGATGGCGGCCTGTTCGATCAGCTTCAACGGCGCCCGACGGGTCAGCGGATGGACCAGATTGCGCACATTGCGCGCGGTTTCCGCCAAGCCGCGCAAATCGGCGCCCCCCACCTGGGCACCCGAGGCCAGACGCAGCACCGCGTCGCCCAAGCCGCCATCCAGCAGGTATTCCTCCATGGCCCGTTCGTCCTTCAGATAGACTTCCGACTGACCACGCTTGGCGCGATAAAGCGGCGGTTGGGCGATGTACAGATAGCCCTTTTCGATGATCTGCGGCATCTGACGGAAGAAGAAGGTCAACAACAGGGTACGGATGTGCGAACCGTCGACGTCGGCGTCGGTCATGATGATGATTTTGTGGTAGCGGGTCTTGTCGATGTTGAAGTCTTCACGCCCGATACCGGTGCCGAGTGCTGCGATCAGGGTGCCGATTTCGGCGGAAGACAGCATCTTGTCAAAGCGGGCGCGTTCCACGTTCAGGATCTTGCCCTTCAACGGCAAGATGGCCTGGTTGGCGCGGTTACGGCCCTGCTTGGCGGAACCACCGGCCGAATCACCCTCGACGATGAACAATTCGGACAGGGCCGGATCGCGTTCCTGGCAATCGGCCAGCTTGCCGGGCAAGGTGGCGATGTCCAGCACGCCCTTGCGCCGGGTCAGTTCGCGGGCCTTGCGCGCCGCTTCGCGGGCGGCGGCGGCTTCGACCACCTTGGTCACCACCTTGCGGGCTTCCTGGGGGTGTTCCTCGAACCATTCCGCCAGCTTTTCGCTGACGATGTTTTCCACCACCGGACGGACTTCGGACGACACCAGCTTGTCCTTGGTCTGGCTGCTGAACTTGGGGTCCGGCACCTTGACCGACAGCACACAGGTCAGGCCTTCGCGCATGTCGTCGCCCGACAGGTTGACCTTTTCCTTCTTGGCGATGCCCGATTCATTGGCATAGGTGTTGATGGTGCGGGTCAGGGCGGCGCGGAAGCCGGCCAGATGGGTGCCGCCATCGCGCTGCGGGATGTTGTTGGTGAANNTAGCTGTCGGTCCATTCCATCGCCACTTCCACGGTGATGCCGTCCTTTTCGCCGGAAACGGCGATCGGCGGTTCGTGAAGCGCGGTCTTCGAGCGGTCCAGGTAACGCACGAAGGCTTCGATGCCGCCTTCGTAATGCA
>DISD01000022.1:54637-166685 GCA_002435715.1 Rhodospirillaceae bacterium UBA6219 | reverse complement strand
CGAAACGGGCGAAGTGAAACAGCTTGGTGACCTTGGGGTCACTCAGCAGCCGCTTCAGATGGGGGGCGCGGTAATCGGAATCGGGAAAGTGCACCACATGGGCGTTGCCGTCGCCGGCCGAAAGCTGGATGACGCACAGACGGTCACGCACCAGACTGAGGCCCATGGTCTCGCTGTCGATGGCGACCACCGGCCCCAAATCAACATCCGCGGGAAGATCGCCGACATGGTAGTGGATGGACATGCGAACGGCTCCTTCAGGGTTTCCCCAAGGAGCCGTTGGCAGGTGACCCCTGAAGGGGTGATCCGACGAAAACTGTCGGAAGATATGGTGCCCAGGAGAAGACTCGAANNGGACCTGAACCGTGCGCGTCTACCAATTCCGCCACCTGGGCTTAGGTGGTGTGCCCCTTGGGTTTCCCCTCCGGGCTGGCATCTCGTTGGGGGTGCTCCCCGTCGAGGCGCAGAGAAATATGCGACCGGCCGCGCCCTGTCAACCGACAAAAAAAGCGAATTCAAAAAAAAATTCATGCCGCCCCCTTTCGGCTGTGCGCTTTTGCGCGACCGTTGCGTCAAAGTGGCGAAACGACTAGCCTTTCGCCCAAACAGACAAGGCCCTCCATCAAGGATGGGCCACCTAGGGAGCGGAGGCCCAAGACATGACCCGGAATGTTGTCACCATTTTCGGCGGGTCCGGCTTTATCGGCCGGCATGTGGTCAAGCGATTCGCCAAGGCCGGCTGGATCGTCCGCGCCGCCATGCGCGATCCGGTTTCCGGTGGCTTCCTGAAGACCATGGGCGAGCCCGGACAGGTCGTCCCCATCCGGGTCGACGTCACCGATGCCAAGGCGGTGCGCGACGCCGTCACCGGCGCCCATTGCGTGGTCAATCTGGTGGGCATCTTGTTCGAATCCGGCAAGCGCCGTTTCGACACCATCCACACCCAAGCCGCCGCCACTGTGGCGCAAGCCGCCGCCGCCGGCGGCGTCGGCCGTCTGGTTCACATGTCGGCGCTGGGCGCCGACAAGGGATCGGCCTCGGCCTATGCCCGCAGCAAGGCCTTGGGCGAGGAAGCGGTACTGGCCGCCTTCCCCGGTGCGACCATCATCCGCCCCTCGGTGGTGTTCGGCCCCGACGACGATTTCTTCAACCGCTTCGCCAAGCTGGCGCGGATGTCGCCGGTGCTGCCGGTCTTCACCCAGGACGGCTTCAAACTGGCCCACAGCGAAAACGGCATGGATGTCGACTTGTTCGGATCGGGGGGCACCACCTTCCAGCCCGTGCATGTGGGCGACGTGGCGGAAGCCATCTGGCGCGCCGCCACCGATGCCGCCACAATCGGCAAGGTGTACGAACTGGGCGGGCCGCGCCGCTACACCATGAAGGAAATCATGGAAATGGTGTTGGCCGGGACCGGCCTGAACCGTTGTCTGGTTCCGCTGCCTTTCGCCTTTGCCGGCCTCCAGGCGGCGTTCCTGCAATTCCTGCCCAATCCGCCCTTGACCCCTGATCAAGTGGCGTTGATGCGCACCGACAACGTGGTGCGCGGCGGCAAGCCGGGTCTGGCGGAATTGGGCATCGCCGCCACCGCCTGCGAAGCGGTGGTTCCCACCTATCTGGCCCGCTACGCGCCGACGTCGTAAGGAATCACGATCCCAAGGTGACGGCGGTGCCGTTGACGCTGACCATCAACAAGGTCTTGCTGTCACCGCCGATCACTTCGTAATCAAGGTCGACGCCGACCACCGCGTCGGCCCCCAATGCCTTGGCCCGGGCGATCATGTCGGCGATGGCCATGTCCTTGCCGTCCTGCAACACCTTTTCGTAGGACGCGGCGCGACCGCCGACCACGTCGCGGATGGACGCGAACAGATCCTTGAAGATGTTGGTCCCCAGAACCGCGTCACCCGAGACAATCCCCAGATAAGACGCGATACGGGTACCTTCGACGGATTCGGTGGTGGTAACGATCATCTGCGCCTCCCGCGCGGTGAGTGCTGCTTCCAAAAGACGCGGGCGGACGACGGAAAATCGACGACGTCAGAACTCGCCGCTTTGCCGCACGTGCTGGAAGCAATCGGGATCGAACAGCATGGACACGGCGACCGTCATGGCCCGCGCCCCGTTGCGTTCGACCATGCGGACATGGGGAGGGATATCAGGGTATTCGAACACACGCTCGACAACCCACTCGCCCCCGTAGGTGCCGGCCTTGCGGAAAATGTCGCCGGGAGCAACATCCACACCCCGGGACCGGCGGCCAAACAGGCTCATGGTGAACAACCTTTCGTCATAACGCCCATATCTTTCCCCTCAACAACCACTCATACCGCGACCAACCAACGCTTGTCGAGAGACGTTAAAGACCAAAAAGATCGGGGGGGTCGGCCATGCCCCCGGGACACAGGTCCGTCAGGCCGACACCGATCAGGCGAAAGGCCCGGCCATCGGCCTCGCGCTCCAACAAATTGGTGGCGATCATGGCGATGACATCGGCCCGGCGGCTGGGTTCCGGCAGCCGATGATTACGGGTCAGAGAGCGGAAATCAGCGGTCTTCAATTTCAACACCACGGTGTGGCCGGCCAGGTCGGCCTTGGCCAGCCGCGCCGCCACTTTTTCGACCAAGGGCTGCAGCGCCGCCCGCAAATCATCGAATCCCCGGATATCGCGGGCGAAGGTGGTTTCGTTGGACACGCTTTTCGTCGGACGGTCGGGAGTGACGGGGCGGGAATCCTCGCCGCGCGCCATGGCATAAAGATGTCGGCCGAACTTGCCGAAACGGGCCACCAATTCGGCTTCGGCCATGTGCTGCAACTGCCCGATGGTGTCGATGCCGGCTTGGGCCATCCGCGACGCGGTGGCCGCCCCCACCCCCCAGATGGCGGAAACCGGCATCTCGGCCAACATGGACACCGCCTCGGCGCGGCCAATGACCGAGAAACCGCGCGGTTTCTGGCGATCCGACGCCATCTTGGCCAGGAACTTATTATAAGAAAGCCCGATGGAGATGGTGATCCCCACCTGACGCTCGACCGCCCGGGCCAGCCGCGCCAGCAAAATGGCCGGCGGGCGGTCGACCAGGCGGTGTTCGGGGGACAGGTCCAGATAGGCCTCGTCCAGGGAAAGCGGCTCGATCAACGGCGTCGCCTTCAGCAACAGCTCCCGCATGGCCGCCGACACCGCCTTGTACTTGGCCATGTCGGGGGGCACCACCACGGCGTGGGGACACAATTCCAACGCCTTGAACATGGGCATGGCTGAACGCGGGCCGAACTTGCGGGCCACATAACAAGCGGTGGTGACCACGCCACGCCCGCCGGGATGGCCGACGATCACCGGCTTGTCGATCAGCGACGGATTGTCGCGCTTTTCCACCGACGCATAAAAGGCGTCGCAATCCATATGGGCGATATTCAGATCGAACAATTCAGGATGGGCGACGACACGGGTCGAGCCGCAACGGGGACAATCGTCCCCCGACTTGAACGGGCGGCAGCAATCGCGGCACAGGGCGGGCATGGAGCTAACCTACCCCCGCCCCGGCCTGCGGCGCTAGCGCTTCGCCGAACGTAATTCGGCTTCCAGGTCGGAAATGCGCTTGGCCATGGAAGTCTTGACCGCTTCGGCCGTCCACGGCTTCAACGCGGCATGCTGTTCCTTCAACTGGACCAGCAGACGCTTTTTCTCGTCCAGCGACCGCTTGATCGGCATGCGATCGGAATGCTGGCCGTCATGGCTGCGAAAACCACTCATCGTTCGTCCCTCCATGACGATGAACTGCGCGGTCACCGCGCGGGGCCGGGACCATGCCGCAAGCCAGCACTTCAGGCAAGGGACAAAACAAAGACTCGGCCACCCCCATGCGAGCATTTGTCGCCGCCTTCCGCTTTTGCTATAACCCGGCCATCGTGTACCGTGTCCCGGTAGCTCAGCAGGATAGAGCAACGGTTTCCTAAACCGTAGGTCAGGGGTTCGAATCCCTTCCGGGACACCATTTGCTGCTTCCCCTTGCAGAACGGGCCCAGACCGGCATGTCCCGCTCCATCCTGATTCTGGGTGGCACCCACGAGGCCTATGACCTGGCAAAGGGTTTGAGCGGCCGGGCCGGTATTCACGCCATCACCTCGCTGGCCGGTCGTACCGACAACCCGCGTTTGCCGTCCGGAGAAATGCGGATCGGCGGCTTTGGCGGAATTCCCGGGCTCAGTGCCTATCTGCGCGACACCAAAATCGACGCGGTGGTGGACGCCACCCATCCTTTCGCCGCCCGCATGGGGTGGAACGCCGCCCGGGCCTGTGCCGAGACATCCACCCCGCTGTTGCGGCTGGAACGCCCGGCTTGGCAGCCCGGCCCCGGCGATTGCTGGCATGGAATGATTGATGGGCAACAGGCGGCACAATGGCTGAACACACACGGCAAACGGGTGTTGTTGGCCGTGGGACGCCAAGACCTGGACGCCTTTGTCGACCTTGATCATGTCTGGTTCCTGATCCGCTCGGTGCAGGCACCGGAACGTTTCAAGGATTTCGCCCAGGCCGAAATCCTGCTGGCCCGTGGCCCCTTTGCCCCCAGTGACGAACACGACCTGCTGGTCAAACACCGGATCGACACCATCGTCTGCAAGAACAGCGGCGGCATCACCGATGCCAAGTTACTGGCGGCGCGCCAATTGGGCCTAAGCGTGGTGATGCTGGAACGTCCGCACCGCCCCCAAAGCGCTGTCGTTCACCACGTCGACGCCGCTTTGAAATGGCTGGGGTTTTAGGCCCGTCCCACCAACATTCCCTTGCGGTCGAAGGCCAGGACCGCCACCTGGACCGGAACATCCCCCAGAACGTCCAGGGCCACCAACCGGGCCTTGGCGGCCACCACATCCCCCAGCGGCAGACCGGCTTGCTGCGCCATTTCCAGAACTTCCAAGGCGGTGTTGGCGGCAAGCACGGCCCGGAGCTGAGCCGCCGTCCCGCCCGCCTGCCGCACCATCTCGGCCAATTGGGGCAAATCCACCTGTGAGCGCTTGGAATGTAAATCCATGGCCCCGCCGGCCAGCTTGGACAATTTGGCGAAACCGCCGGCGATGGTCAGGCGCTGCACCGGGTGACGGCGCAGATATTTCAACATGCCGCCGACGAAGTCGCCCATGTCGATCACCGCCTCCACCGACAGGCCGGTCAGCGCCAAAGCCGCCCGTTCCGAAGTGTTGCCGACACAGCCCACCACGTGGTCCAGACCCGTGGCGCGGGCCACGTCGATGCCGCGTTGGATGGAATGGATCCACGCCGAGCAGGAATAAGGCACCACCACCCCGGTGGTGCCCAGGATGGACAACCCGCCCAAGATACCCAGACGCGGGTTCCAGGTGGCCTGGGCCAGTTTCTCGCCCCCCGGAACCGAGATTTCGATCTCGATGTCGGCCGGTTGGCCCAATCGTCCGCTAATGGCCACCACTTCGGCGCTCATCAACCGGCGCGGCACTGGGTTGATGGCAGGCTCCCCCACCGGCAAGGGCAGACCCGGCTTGGTGATGGTGCCCACCCCCGGCCCGGCGCGGAACACCAATCCGCTGCCCGCCGCCCCACGGCGCAAGGTGGCGATGATGGTGGCGCCATGGGTGACGTCCGGGTCGTCGCCGGCATCCTTGACCACCCCGGCCCGCGCCCAGCCTTCGCCTTGCTCCCTCAGGGCCAAGGCGAAAGACGGTGTTTCGCCACGCGGCAAGGTGATGGTCACCGGATCGGGGAAGCCTTGGCCGAACAGCGCCAGACACGCCGCCTTGGTGGCGGCGGTGGCGCAGGCGCCGGTGGTCCAACCCGAACGCAGGGGGGAACCGTCTTGGCCGGAATCGGAAAGGATATCTTGCGGCGGCATGGCCGCATGCTTCCACCCCGCCGGGGCGGCTGTCAACGGGTTGCCAGCAACGCCACCACCGCCACCGCCAGGACGGCGGACAGCACCTGCCAGAACATCAGCGGATTGCGGTCCATCAATGACGGGCGGGCATGGGGGTCGAAGCTGGGATTGGGCCTGCGCAAATCCTCGGTGAACTCGCTCAGCAATTGGGTGCGCTTGAACGGATCGGGGGCCAAGGCGGCGCGCAACGCCGCGTCCACCCAATCCGGCACCCGCCCCTTGTCGTCGGCAGCCGGGACATAGCGCAGCTTGCCCAAACCCTTGCGGTCGCGCAAATGCGACACCTTGGTGCCATAAGGCAACCGTCCGGTCAGCATCTCGTAGGCGATCACCGCCAAGGAGAACAGGTCGGCCGTGGGACCGGCCGGCTCGCCGATGAAATATTCGGGCGCGGTATATTGTACCGTGCCCAGAATGGGATCGTCGGCGCCGCCTTGGGTTTCGGCGATGCCCGCCACCCGGGTCGAGCCGAAATCGATGATGCGGGCCGTGCCCTCGTTGTCGATCAGCACGTTTTCCGGCCGCAGATCCTGGTGCAGCATTTCCTTGCGGTGAAAGGCCCGCAAGCCCTTGGCGATCTGTTCCACCAGATCGCGCACCTGTTCCAGACGGGGCTTGGGGTTGTCGAGCATCCACTGGCGCAGGGTCTGGCCTTCCACATATTCGGTGACGGTGTAAAGGTACCGCCGCTCGGCCGGGGCCGGCGCCGCCTTCAGCACATGGGGCGAAGCGATGCGCCGGGCGATCCATTCCTCCATCATCAAGCGCCGCAGATGCGCCTTGTCACCGCGAATATCCTGGGCCGGCACCTTCAACGCCACCGGGGCCGTCCCATCGGGGGGCTGGGCCAGATAGATGCGACTGCGGGCATTGGCATGAAGCGTGCGCAGAATGCGATAGCCGTCGATGTCGGTGGGATTGTCGGTCAGCGGTGGCGACGGCAGTTCGTCGGCATGGTCGGCGAATTGGTCGGCGTCGGGGGCCGGCAAACAGTCGATGCGGACGACCTGCAGGGTCAAATTGTCGTCGCTGCCATTGTCCAGGGCCGCCTGCACCCCGTGGCGGGCCGCCCGATCCAGATCGTCGTCGCCGGTGAGCAGTCGCGCCAGATCGCGCCCCGGCAGATGGCCATGCACACCGTCGGTGGTGAAGACGAAGACGTCGCCTTCGCGCAGATCCACCACCCGATAGTCGATTTCCACATTGGCGGCCATGCCCAGGGCCCGGCCCAGATAATCCTGGACCGAGGACAGCACCACCCGGTGATCCGTGGTCAAGGGTTCGATGCTGTCGCCACTCAGACGACCGATGCGGCTGTCGCCCACATGGAACAGATGGGCTTGGCGGCCCTTCACCACCATGGCGCTGAAGGTGCAGACATAGCCGCGATCGGGGTCGGTGCCATGCTGGCTGCGCTTGGTTTCCGCATGAAGCCAGGAATTGGTCGCCGCGATCACCCGGCTGGCGGCATTCCGCACGCTCCATGAATCCGACGTGCAGTAATAATCGCTGAGGAAGCTTTTGACCGCGGCTTGCGCCGCCACCTGCGACACCGCGCTGGACGAGATGCCGTCGGCCACGGCGATGGCGATGCCCTTGCGGCCCAGCAGCGCCCCTTCGGGCAACAGCACACCGTGGAAATCCTGGTTCACCGCTTTGCGGCCGGGATCGGAATGCTGGCCGATGCTTACGCGCAAGGACGCGCCCATGTGTCCCCCTGACAGCCCGAAGGCCCCCACCCCGGACCGGGATGGGGGCCATTCTTGGTTCATGCCCTTATTCGGCGGCCTGCAAGGCGGTGATTTCAGCCTTGCGCTTGGCCCCGGTGCGGACATGGGTGGTGTAAAGGGTCAGACCGACGAAGGTCAGACCGCCCACCAGATTGCCCAGAACGGTGGGGATTTCGTTCCACAGCAGGTAATCCATCAGCGAGAACTTGCCGCCCAGCATCAGGCCCGAGGGGAACAGGAACATGTTCACGATGGAATGTTCGAAGGTCATGTAGAAGAACAGCATGATCGGCATCCACATGGCGACCACCTTGCCGGTGACGCTGGTGGACATGCCGGCGCCGACGACACCGGTGGACACCATCCAGTTGCACAGCACGCCGCGGATGAACAAAGTCAACATGCCGGCGGCACCATAGGCGGCATAGCCGACGGTCCGCGATTCACCGATATGGCCGATCTTCTGGCCGATGGCGTTGGGTTCGGTCGAGAAACCGTAGGTGAAGGTGATGGCCATGAACACCGCCACGGTCAAGGCGCCGGCGAAATTGCCAACGAACACCAGCCCCCAGTTGCGGAACACTCCGGCCCAGGTACAGCCCGGACGCTTGTCCAACACCGCCAGCGGCGCCAGGGTGAAGACGCCGGTCAGCAGATCGAAGCCCAGCAGGTACAGCATGCAAAAACCCACCGGGAACAGAATGGCGCCGGCCAGCGGCTGGCCGGTCTGAACGGTGATGGTGATGGCGAAAGCGGCGGCCAGGGCCAGGATGGCACCAGCCATGTAGGCGCGGATCAAGGTGTCGCGGGTGGACATGAAAATCTTGGATTCACCGGCGTCCACCATCTTGGTGACGAATTCAGCAGGAGCGAGGTAAGCCATGGGCAGGTTTCCTTTGTCTGGTTCCGGGTCAAACGGAAGACGAAAGCGAATGGTTCAAACCGGCATGGACAAACGAACGTCAAACCTGACGGCCTGTCGCCAACGATGTGTGTGATCTCGGAACGCAAAAAAGGCGCCGCGTTCCAGCATGCCCCGCCATAGCGGTTCACGCGATCACACAGCGCCGTTGCTGTCTGTCCAATTCATTGGACTAATGGGGCCGATCCGCGCCGTTGCGGCCGTTCCCCACACCCTGCCTCGGCAGGTCTTGATTTACCAGATATCGCACCTGCGAAGGCGAAAGCAAGCCCAATCTGACCCGGAATGCATTTTTTTTAAGCTTTATTCGCGCCTGCATATTTTTTAGGCTTCAGGGGTGAGATTATGACCTCACCCCACCTCGAAATACTTATGCAGTTTGCCGATGGAAATCAGCTTTTCGACCTGCCCGGTGGCGCCTTGCAAGGCGACGACCCGACTTTGCTGGGCGGCGGCGTCGCGAACGATCAGCAGCATGCCCAAGGCCGACGAATCCATGAATTCAGCCTGCGACAGGTCGAACACGATCCGCGGCGCCGCCGATTCGCCGATTGCCCCCAGAATGCCGCGAAAACCCCGATGGTCGGAATGAGTCATGCGCCCACTGACACGCACATGAAACTCGTTGCCTTTGGTGTCGCAAGCATATTCCATAACGCGCCTCTTCCGGTCCGGGGTCAAAGGTTGGGTCGCAAGCCGATAGACGGCAGGGCTAGCATTGCCCTAAAATCAGGGCGGAGGAAACAACAATGATTATAAAATCGATCCTTGCCGACGACACAGAAGGCACGAAAAGGATCGCCGAAACATTGGGTTTCCCTGCCCCGCAAGAATCCTCGACTTGCGAACCCACCCTGACAATTTGCGCACAGCCTGGCGGCGAAACCATCCGCATGGCGTTGTTGCCGCCGTTTGTTGGCCTGGTGGAAACGAACAGGGTCGATCCGTCCTGCTGGGCGCAAGGTGGCAAGCGATTCCGCCTGCACCTGCAATGCGGCGGTTTGGCCCTGGCCCTGCGCACCGTCACCGCTTACAGCGAAGACGTCGCCCATCTGTTTTCGGAAGCCCTGCACCCGTTCTTGCGCAATGCCGGTTTCATCTGTCCGTCCGACATGGAACTGGTCATTCACGAAGCCCTGGCCAACGCCATGATCCACGGCAACCTTGAAATCAACCGCACCCCGTCCGGGTCGGTCGAGGAAATGCTGCAATTCGGCGAAAAGGTGGAAACCGCCCTGGCCACACCGCTGCTTGCCGACCGCATGGTCTGGCTGTCGGCGGCCATCGTCGGACACACCTTGCATCTGGCCGTCGAAGACCAAGGCGCCGGCTATCAGGGATTTTCCGGCGGACGGGCCGACCGCCGCCCCCACGGCATGGAACTGATCGCCGATTCGGTTTTGTCCATGCGGCGCGAAAATGACGGCCGCTGTCTGTTGCTGGAACTGCCCCTGACCCAACGGCAATTGCCGCGCCAGGCCTTTGCCGACGCCTCGGTGCTGATCGTCGACGACAACCCGTTCAACCGCCGCATGTTGGAGGCCCTGATTTCGACCCTGGGGGTCGGCCGGGTGGACAGCGCCCAGGACGGGATCGAAGGCTTGGCCGCCATCGCCGAACACCGTCCCGATTTGGTGTTGCTGGATGTGATGATGCCACGCATGGACGGGTTCGAGATGTGCCGCCGTTTGCGGGCCGACCACGCGCTGCTGGACCTGCCGGTTCTGTTCGTCACCGCGCTGGACGACACCAAAAGCCGCTCGACCTGCTTTGCCGCCGGCGGCAACGACGTGGTGTCCAAACCCATCGAAGCCGAGGAAGTGCTGGCCCGGGTTCGCGTTCATCTGCAAAACGCCCTGCTGATGGCGCGGTTGAACGCCGACCGCAACCGCGTCCGCGAGGAATTGGAAGCGGCCCGCGAAGCCCAAGAGACCCTGGCCCCCACGCCATCGCAATTGGCCGCCATCCGCTCGCGCTTGAATTTGAACATCAAGGGGGTGGTGGAGAATTCGTCCGAAATGGGGGGCGACTTCTGGACCCTTTATGACGCCGGACCCAAGCGTCTGGGGGTGTTGGCCGCCGACTTCACCGGCCATGGCTTGCCGGCGGCGTTCAACGTCTTCCGCCTGCATGTGCTGCTCAGCCGCCTGCCGCGCCGCCCGCCCTCGCCGGCCGAATTGCTGGTCTTGCTGAACCGCGAATTGAAAGCGCTGCTGAAGCCCGGTCAGTTCGCCGCCCTGTTCGTCGGCCTGATCGACCTGGAGGACGAAAGCCTGACCTATGCCGGCGCCGCCACCCCGGCCCCGATCCTGATCGATGCCGACGGCCCGCGTTATCTGAACGTGGAAGGCCCGCCCCTGGGGGCGTTCGCCGACGCCGAATACGAAGAGCACCGGATCGCCTTCCCCGTCGGCTCCAGATTGTTTGTCTATAGCGACGCCTTGGTGGAAAGCCAGGTGGACGGCCGCGAGATCTGCGACGAGGAAACCCTGCTGCACTGGATCGCGGAAGCCCAAGGTGACGTGGTCACCACCATCTTGCGCAACTTCCATGCCCGCATCCCGGGCGATCCGCCCGACGACCTGACGCTTTTGCATATCCGCCGCGAAGCGCCCACGGCCCTGCAAGACTAGCTTTTCCGTTCAAACGGAACCATCTCTCGCTTCTGCCGTGACGCCCCTCGCGGGTCCGCTCAGGGGCCTGTGCCCCGCTTATTTCCAGCTTTTGAATTCGGACAAGGCCAAGCCCATGGGCACTTCGGCGCGGGTGATGTCCAAGGTGTCGCCCAGCATGGGAACCCGGATGGTTCCCGCCGGCATGGCCAGGTCGACCCAACGTCCCCCCGCCGGGTCTTGACGCACCATGGGACGCACCAACGACACCGAGGTGCGCAGAAGTCGGGCGCGGGTGGCGTCGGTGGACGTCACCAACAATCGGGTGATCAGGCCCTGCGGTCCGGCATAGCTGACCACCGCCACCGAACCGGGGGGCATTTCGTCGTCGGCGGCGGCCGCCGCCAGATAACGTCGCCGTTCGCCTTCGATGGCGAAACTGGCGAAGGAGCCGTCGTAATCGAACAACCATTGTCCCGAGGACAGCGAATAGGCGCTGTGGCGGTTGCCGTTCTCCACCACCATCATACCGCCGTCGTCCAGCACCGCCTGACGCCCCGGCACCACCAAGGTGTAAAGCGGCGGCTGCATCAGATCCACCGACTGGTCCAACGACCAAGCGTCGAGCCGCACCCGGCCCAACCCCTGGTTCGAACCGTCGAAGACGTCGGAATCGACCACTTCCAAGCGCAGCAACAGACGCCGCGGCCGGGGGTCGCCGGGCATCACCAACATCATCGGGCGGAAGCTGACATTGACCATGCGGGCTTCCAGCCGCCCGTCCACATCCCGGGCGCCGAACACCGATTCACCGGAAAAGGCGTGGAACAGGTTGACGTGGCCGCCACTGGCGGCCAGGACCACCAACAGAACAGCCACTGGCGCCGACCACAGCATGACGAAGCCAGCGAACAGCAATCCTGCGATGAAAGTCCAAGCGTTGCGCATCAAAATCCTGTCTCCCCCGTCCGCACATTACGCGGTGGCGCGGTCGGGGGCAACCGTCAGCCGATGGTCGGCCTTCGTAGCTTATTGTAATTGCATGCCACTTTTAAAGAACTGATCGGCAAGCCGGCCTTGGACGTATTTGATCCCCAAGCCCTTGGCGACGACAAACGCCTTGGGATTGTCGCAACGACACATTACCGCCCTGGTCTCGCCATCCAATCCTTTCAGCCCGTTCACCAGACAGGCCAGATCCGCTTCGTCCGGCGACAGCAACGTGTCGCACCAATTGATCTTGACGAAATCGGGCCGCATGCGTCCCAGATGCAGCATCTGGAAATCACGCCATTCGATGCCGTCGATACACAATTTCAGCCCCATGTTCTTGGACTGGCGCCGGACCTGCCGATACAGGTTCATGTGATGCAGCACGTCGGTCTTGTGAACCTCGATGACGATGCGCCCCGACAGATGCCCGGGCAGGGCTTCGTAGAATTGGGTGAATTCCTTGGAAGCGGCGGTGTGCAGCGTCAGATTGACGCTGAAAGCCTTGTGCCGGTATTCGGGAATTTCCTTGGCCATGACCCGCAAGGTGGCCCGGTCCAAATCTTCTTTCAACGCCTGGAACAGCCAGGGTGCCCCGGTCAGGCTGATGTCGGGCAGGAAGTTTTCCTCGATCTGCTTGGCCGAAACGAAGAATTCCAAGAACTCGATGGACGGCACCTTTTCGCCGACGAAATAGACCGGCTGATTGAAGATGCAGTGACGCAAATCGATACTGCGCAGCTTTTCCGACAAGAAGTTCAGGTTTTCCACGCTCATCGGCTTTTTCAGAACCTGCGCTTCCTGGGGTGAACCGTCGGCGATGATCGCCTTGAAGGCGTGGAACACCACGTCCAGTTCCTTGGTGGCGTCGGCCAGCTTGTAGAACGAATATTCGCCATAGGCGTTGCGTCCCTTCACCGGCTCGCCGTCCAGGAACAGTTTTTCCACCTTGGCGCAAACCCCCACCACCTCGGAAACGGTGACATGGGAATAGGCGACGAACAAATCGCCGTTATGGGCCGGAAACACCTTGCAATAGGGCGAACGCGAAAAGCTTTTGGTGATGAAATGCTTGGCGCTTTCCACCCGCCGCGACAAATCGGCCGGCGCGGCGATGCTGGAGACGCAGAAATGGATCACCCGCTTGCCCAACGGGTCCTTCTTGATGGCATGCAATTCATGCAGGAAAGCACGTTCGTGCTCGGTGACGCGCATGGTGTGGCGCCCTCCTCGGCTGAAACAGGATACGGGGTCAGGCGCGGGTCTTCTTGGCCTTCTGGGCGATGAACTGGGCGTAATCCACATCGGTCTCCATGATGTGGTTCAACAGCCATTCCAAGACGAAACCGCGCACTTTCAACGCCCCGCGCAGCACGTCGTCGTTTTTCACCGCCTCACGCAGGCGCGACACTTCGACCATGAACAGGTGATGCTTGGCCGCGTGTTCATCCAAGCCCGGATAGCCCCAGGACTTCATCAGCGCCTCTTCATGGGCGAAGTGATAGTCGATATAGGCATCCAAGGCGGTCAGCACGTCGTGGACGCATTCGTCCGCCAAATCGGCATTGATGTTGATGTCCAGCTGATTGAGCAGCGAAAACAGGATCAGATGCTCGGCATCCATTTCCCATTGGCCGATCTTGTAGCCATGCTCCCAGGCAAGCATCCGTCCCCTCCCCTAAAAAAAAAGCCGCCTCACCCCGGATGTGGTGGACGGTCTTTCCGGCAACAAGCTAACCCTGCATGTCGGGGGGAATCAAGAAAATACGCACACGCTTTCAACCGCAGGGGGCTGACGCTTTCACTCCAGCCGAAACAAAAGCTTGTGCTATGTTGGACGCGATAACGTCACACAGGAACGACACGCACATCATGGTGATCGGGCTGATTTGCCTGGGTAATGTCTTGCATGCCGATGACGGGTTCGGCCCCGCCGTGCACCGCCGCCTGACGGCGCGCCGTTGGCCGTCCGACGTGCGGCTGTTGGATGCTGGCGAGGGCGGTACGCTTGACCTGTTGCGCCAATGCCGCCACGCCGTTTTTGTCACCAGCCTGGACCCGGCCCTGGGCCGTCCGGGACAGGTTCTGCGCCTCAGCGACGAGCACGTGCCAGCCGACCCGCAAGGACCGTTGGGGGCTGGCGCCGCCGCCATCATGGCCAGTATGCGCCGGATGATGGACAAACCCCCGCTGACCGAGATTTTGGGCGCGGTCGCCCAACGGCAGGTGCCGTTTTCCACCGGGCTGTCGCCCTTGGTGGCCGCAGCGGTGGAAACCACCAGCGCCATGCTGTGGCGGGAATGGGGTCAGTCGGCCTAGTGTGTGTGTTCGTATGGCCCGTGCCGGGCCCGCTCAAGCGCCGCGCGGGCTTAGCCTTTTCGATCTGACCCGGTCAGATCGAAAAGGCTCTAGGTCTGAGCCGCCAGGAAGTCCAGGCAGCCTTGCAGGATGTAGGCGGCGGCCATCTTGTCCACCACCTGGGCGCGTTTGGCACGGCTGGAATCGGCTTCCAGCAGGGTGCGGGTGACGGCGGCGGTGGACAAACGTTCGTCCCACAACGCCACCGGCAGGTCACGCAAGCCCAACAGATTGCGCACGAAGGCCCGCGTCGACTGACAGCGCGCCCCTTGGGTGCCGTCCATTTCCACCGGCAGACCGACCACCAGCCCGCCGACCTCGTGCTTGTCGACAAAGGCGAACAGCGCCTCGGCATCCTTGGTGAACTTGGTCCGGCGGATGGTGTCGAAGGGCGTGGCGATGGACAGCCGCACGTCGGACAGCGCCAGACCGATGGTCTTGGTCCCCAAGTCCAACCCCATCAGACGGGCGTGGCGCGGCAGTGCCGGCGGCAATTCAGCGGGAAGAAAAATCGGCATGATCCTATTCATGCACGCCGCCCCGACGCGCGCAACAAACGCGACGGAGTCATGTTGAAATAATTGTGCACAGCGGGTGACAAGGCGCGCATCATAAGACGCTGACCTATCCCAAAGGTACGGGGAGCCCCATGGGATCGCATCACCACACACCATATCGCCGTCTTGGGATCGCGACGGCGGTGTTGATCTTGACCGTGGCGCTGTCGTTGCATTCAACCAGCGCCCAACAAGAACCCTTGCGTCCCTTGAAGGCCCCGCCCGATCTGGCGGCGACGGAAGTCGCCCTGGGAAGGGAATTGTTCCACGACCCCATGCTGTCGCGGGACGGCTCGGTTTCCTGCGCGTCATGCCATCCCCTGAGCCAGGGCGGCAGCGACAACCTCAAGGTTTCCATCGGAATCGGCGGCGCCAAGGGCAGTGTCAACGCACCGACGGTGTTCAACACCATCTTCAACATCGCCCAATTCTGGGACGGCCGCGCCACCACCTTGGAACAGCAGGTGGACGGCCCGTTGCAGAACCCGGTGGAAATGGATGCCAACTGGCCGGACATCATCGGACGGTTGCGGGCCAGTTCCTATGAAGGACGCTTCCAGCAGGTCTACGGCGCCCCCCCCAGCCCCCAACTGGTGCGCCGGGCCATGGCCAATTTCGAACGTTCGCTGGTAACGGTGCAGTCGCGCTTCGACCGCTGGCTGGGCGGCCAGGACGGCGCCTTGGATGCCGAGGAAAAGAAAGGCTACGCCCTGTTCAAATCCTATGGCTGCGCGTCGTGCCACCAAGGCACCAACGTGGGGGGTAATTTGTTCCAGAAACTGGGTTTCTTCGGCAATTGGTTCAAGGATCGCGGCGGCCCGGTCACCCAGGCCGATCTGGGCCGCTTCAACGTCACCGGCCGCCCCGCCGACAAACACGTCTTCAAGGTCCCCAGCCTGCGTCTGGTGGTGCTGACCCCGCCTTATTTCCATGACGGATCGGTCACCAGTCTGGCCGACGCCATCCGCGTCATGGGGCGCTATCAATTGGGCCGCGACATCCCCGATGCCGACATCGCCCTGATCGCCCGCTTCCTGGCCAGCCTGACGCCCGAAACCCTGCCGGCGACACCATGAAAACCCTGCTGCGTCCCGCCACCCTGGTTCTGGCCGCCGCCGCCGCGGTCGGCGCCGTCATGGTGTTCTTCGCCGCCCGCAACAACGTGGATTCGGTGCGTCATGCCGAATTGCTGGCCACCTTCAACAACCAATCGCATATCGAAGCCAGTTTCGACCGCGACCTGTTGCAGGTGGTGGCCGGCCTGCTGCCCCATTACGACACCATGCTGGCTTATTCGCGCGACCTGCAAAGCGGCCTGGATGACATCGAACGGCTGAATTTGAACGCCGACATCCCCCTGGACCGTCTGGAGCAATACCGCCGCCAGATCGATTCCAAGATTCAGGCCGCCGAGCAGATCAAGGCGGTCAGCGCCTTCGTGCGGCGTGAAATCAGCTATCTGCCCTTCGCCGTCACCGCGTTCGCCGAACAGGCCGACGCCCAATTGGGCCGACGCGTCCAGGCGGCGCTGATCGCGCTGGACACCGAAAGCCGTGGCGATTCCAGTCAATCGGCCGGTTTGTTGGTGGAAATCGACCGCTTCGCCAACCATCCCTCGGCCGAGTTGCGTTCCATCGCCTTGCACATGCGGACGCTTTCCGAGCAATTGGAAGTCTTGCGCGGCGCCATCGACACCTATTTCGCCATCCCCAGCCAAGCCACCATGGAACTGGCGCGGGCCGATTACATGAAGGCTTTCGCGGTCCGCCAGGAACGCACCACGCTGCTCAGCCGGGTGTTGCAGGGGTCAACCTTGGTGTTGTTCGCCGCCCTGGGCTGGGCCGTCCACCGTCAGGCCCAGGCCCATGCCGAGGCCGAACTGGCCCGCGCCCAATTGGTGGACGCGGTGAATTCGTTGTCGGAAGGCTTTGCCCTGTTCGACGACAAACAGCGCCTTGTGCTGTCCAACCAAGGCTATGACCGGTTGTTGGCGGACACCCCGCCCATCGCCGAGTTCAATCTTTTGATGCGCCGTCTGGCGGAACGGATGGAAGCGGTGAACCGACCGGTGATTCCCCCCGATTCCGACCACGCCCACGAATTGCTGCTGCGCGACCGCCAGACTCTGCGCTGGTATCTGTTCCGCAGCCGGCACACCTCGGCGGGTGGGGTGGTGTGCCTGTTCACCGACCTGACCGAGGACAAGCACAACGAAATCGAGCTGCGCAAGCTGACGGCGGCAGTGGAACAAAGCCCAGTGGCGGTGGTCATCACCGATTCCGAGGCCATCATCGAATACGTCAACCCGGCTTTCCTGAACCTGACCGGCTATGCCCTGTTGGAAGTGCAGGGCCAAACGCCGCGTCTGTTGAAATCGGGTGAAGTCGATCCAGCCACCTATCGGGAAATGTGGAAGACCCTGACCTCGGGCCTGACCTGGCGCGGCGAGCTGATCAACCGCAAGAAGAACGGTGACCTGTTTTGGGATTCCACGGTGATTTCGCCGGTCCGCGACCATGCCGGCCGCACCACCCATTACATCGCCCTGAAAGAGGACGTCACCCAGCAAAAGCGCAACGCCGACTTGCTGTTGGACGCCAATGCCGACATCGAACGCATGTTGTTCGCCACCTCGCACGACCTGCAGGAACCGCTGCGTTCGCTGCAGATCTATTGTCAGAAGCTGGAACGCGACATGGCCGGCGAATTGGGCGAAGCGGCGCGGGAATGCATGCATTTCATCGCCGACGGCGCCCGCCAGATCAGCCTGTTGGTCTCGGGCCTGTCCGCCTACAGCCGATCCGGCCGCCCCATGGCCGCCTTCGTCCCCGTCGATTGCGCCAAGGCGGCCGAAGCGGCGTGGAGCGAATGCAAGCACACCATGGGGGCGCCGGAAACCTTGGGCATCCATTGGGACGCCCTGCCCCGGGTCAACGGCGATCCGGTGTTGCTGGTCATGCTGTTCCAGAACATCTTCGCCAACGCCATCAAGTTCGCCCGTCCCGGTGTGCCCCCGAAGATCACCGTCCACACCGAACGCGACGGCGCCGGCTGGCGCATCGACGTGATCGACAACGGCATCGGTATCGAAAGCGATTACCTGGACAAGGTGACCAAGCCGTTTTCACGTCTGCACCCGCGCGCCCAATATCCTGGCGCCGGCATGGGGTTGGCGTCCTGCGACAAGATCGTCAAGGCCCATGGCGGACGGCTGTGGCTGGATTCAGACCCCGGTCAGGGCACCATCGTGCATGTGTGGCTGCCGGCGGACCCGGCAGCCGACATCTAGAGCTGACTGCGTTAAATCGAACGCAGTCAGCGTCCAGCGGCCATTGAGGCCGCGGCCAAGCAATCCGAAGGATTGCGCCCGGCGAGGGGCTTATGAAAGTTAGCCCGCGCGGCGTTCGTGTCTTGAAAATCCGCTAGGAATCCTTCGTCCCAATTACCGATGCCCGGTTTCGTGCAGCAGGTCTTCCCACAGCTTTTCCTGACGGCTTTCGGCGCCGTTGCCGCATTCGGTGAAGAAATCCAGTGCCGAAGACGGCGGGGTGATGATTTCCGGAGCCGTCAGCAGCACAGGGTCCATGAACGCCTCGGCGCCGCGGATCATGTTGGCGTAGCCGTTGTAATTGCTTTCGATGGCGGCGATTTCCGGACGCATCATGAAGGACAGGAAAGCCAGGGCATTGGCCCGGTTGGGCGCCCCCTTGGGTACCGCCAACACGTCCGACCACACCAGCGCCCCTTCCACCGGATTGGCGTAACGAAGGCTTGGACGTTTCTTGCGGGCCTGAAGCGCGTCACCATTCCACATGGTCGCCAGGGCATATTTGCCATCCGCCATGTCGGCGATAATCTTGTCGGAGCTGACCACCGGCACCCGACGCAACAGCGGCACCAGCACCTCGCGAACCTTGGACACGTCCTGCGACAGGGTGGAACAGCGCGGCAGATGCAGCCACACTTGGGTCAGTTGGATCATGTCGTAGCCGCTGTCCACCAAGGCCATGCGATTGGCCAAGGATGGCGGCGGCTGGAACACCAGCCGCAGGGAGGACAGGTCCCCCTTATAGACTTCGGTGTCGACGGCGAAGGCGGTGGTTCCCCACACATGGGGGACGGTGAATTCGTTGCGCGGGTCGAAGGACCGTCCGCGCCACACATCCTCGACATTCCAGAAATTGGGCAAACGATCGACACCGACCCGGTCCAGAAGTCCTTGGCCGATCAGGTCCGGGACCTGGAAATCGCCGGGAAACACCACGTCATAAATGGACTCGCCGGCCAGGATGGGGGCCACCATGTCGGTGTAATTGGTGACCGTGTCCACCTGGACGCTGATCCCGGTTTCCTGCTGAAAGCGCTCGACCACCTGGGGAGACAGGTAGCCCGCCCAGGTGATGATCCGCAAGGAATTGGCCATGACGGCGGCCGGCCAGGTCAGAACCAGCGCCGCCAGCAGCCCGATGAAAGCACCGAGCCGCCTATTGGTTGGCTTTTTCCAGGATGTAGCGTTGGAAATCCTGACCCTTGGCATAGCGCTTTTCCCAAACGTATTCGAACATCGACAGGAAATGGAAGTTACGGAAATAGCCGGGCATGCGCGCCACTTCCACCGCCTCTGCCTTTTTGCCCTGGGTTTGGGCCGCTGTCTCGGGGAAAAACTGAATGGTCGGGGTGAAATTGATACGATATTTGCGGGCCATTTCCTTTTCCGTCAGCACTTGACCGTCGAAATCGGTGACCTCGCGGTCGCCCCACAAATTCAGCTGCAGGATGTTGAAATGGCCCTTGATCCATTCGCGCAATTTGTCGTCGGCGAAGTTGACGGTGTGGACGTCGCGGCAATAAGGACAGCCTTTTTGTTCCCAGATGATGGCGAAACGCTTGCCGGCCTTGGTCGCCTCTTCCATGTCGTCCTTCAAATCCAGGAACGAATTGTTGAACCAATCCTGATGGTAAAGCCCGTCATCGCCCAACTTGGCCTCATAGGCCAAGGCCGGAGCGGCCAGCATCACCAAGGCCGCCCAAACGGCCAGAAACCATGACTTCATCTTCCCCTCCCTTAGGGCGCGATCACTTGCCAGCCCTGTAATTGTCGTTCCATGATCTCGGGAATGCCGAAGGCCACCACCGAAACCCCCGGCAGCAGGTCTTCGGCGGTACGACCCATGGTTTCCAAGGTGTTGCCGCAGGCGACGAACTCGACGTCGTAATCGCGAAGCGACGCCACCCGTTCCGCCACTTTGCTGTCCTTTTTCAACAATGCCCGGACGCCGGGGCCAAAGGCGATGACCGCCACCTTGACGTTGTCCTGACCATAGAATTTCTGGACGTTGATGGCGTTGTACAGGACATTGTTGACGTGACGGTTTTCGTCGTCGGTCAGTTGCAGAACCAGCTTGCGCGGATTGTCCCAACCGGGTTTGGGATCGGCCAGCCGGGTTTCGGCGGCCCACGCCGGAACAGCCGTCAACAGCGCGAGCAAAAGAAGAGAAACAATACGCATGTGGCCTCGCTGTTCCATGACGACTTTATGATATAATCTTTTCCATCCACTTTCCTTGGTTTTTTAATTGTCTATGCAAGAAAAGACCAGACCAATACTTTCGGCCGGATATGGCGCCGTGCTGTTTCTGTCCTCGGCCGCCGCCCTGGTGCTGGAAATCGTCGCTGGCCGTTTGCTCGCCCCTTATGTGGGCATGAGCCTTTACACCTGGACCGCCATCATCTCGGTGGTGCTGGCCGGGCTGACCATCGGCCATTGGATCGGCGGCCGGCTGGCCGAACGGCCCGGGCCGTCCCCGCTTGCCCGCCGCCGCGCCGCCATCGCCCTGGCCCTGGCGGCGCTGGGATCGGCGGCGTGCTTGCCGCTGCTGCGTTTCGGCGCCGGTCCTTTGCTGGCCACGGGGATGCACCCGGTGGCCGCCATCGTCACCCTGGCGACCCTGCTTTTCCTGCTGCCGTCGCTGTTCGCCGGCATCGTCTCGCCCATCCTGACCAAGCTGGCGGTGGATGCCGATCCCGGCCATACCGGCCGGGTGCTGGGACGCATGTATGCCCTGGGGGCGGCGGGGTCGATCCTGGGGACGTTGGCAGCGGGATACCTGTTCATTTCCTGGATCGGTTCGGTGGGCACCGTGCTGGCGGTGACCGGGCTTTACGCCATCCTGGCCCTGACCCTGTTGGCCGGCCAACGCCGGGCCAGCCTTGCCCTGTTGACCGGCTTGGTCCTCCTGGGCGCCGGCATCGCCGTCACCCCACGGGCCTTGGCGTCTCCGTGCGCGGTGGAAAGCGATTATTACTGCCTGCGGGTGGAAGATTTCGGCCCCGAAAGCGGCCGCGAAAGCCGGGTTCTGGTGCTGGACCATCTGGGCCACGGCATCAACGACGCCGACGAACCGCAGTTGTTCCATTCGTCCTACCTGCATTTTTCCGACGAGATGGCGGCGCGGCGTTTCGGTCGCCAATCCATTTCCGCCTTCTTCATCGGCGGCGGCGCCTATACCCTGCCCCGCGCCTGGAGCCAAGGCTTCGCCGAGCCCCACCTGCACGTGGCGGAAATCGACCCGGCGGTCACCCGAATCGCCCAGGACCGCCTGTGGCTGGACAAGGATGCCAAGGGATTGGTCATCGACCACCGCGATGCCCGCCTGGCCCTGCAATCCCTGCCCCGCGAGCCGCAATTCGACGTGGTGTTCGGCGACGCCTTCCACGACATCGGCATCCCGCCGCATCTGGTCACCCGTGAATTCCACGCCGAGATCGCCGCCCGCCTGAAACCGGGCGGTTTCTATGCCGTCAACGTCATCGAGGCGCGCCAGCAGCCGCTGTTCCTGTTCGCCCTGTTGAAGACCCTGGCCCGCGATTTCGCTGCCGTCGAGGTCTGGGTGGACGGCGACGAAATGGCCCAGGGCGAACGCGTCACCTATCTGGTCCTGGCATCGGACCGGGCCAGCGACACCCCCATTTTGCGATCCAGCCGATTTTTCCCCCGCCACTGGCTGCGCCTGCGCGGCGACCAGGTGCGCCAAGCCATCGCCAAGGCTGAAATCCCCGAACTGACCGACGATTTCAGTCCGGTGGACCGCCTGATGGCCCATGTGCTGCTGGCCCCGGAAATCGCCGAGAAATGACATAATCCCGCCATCAGCTTCGTGTTAAAACCACCCCCATGGAACTGCATCACCCGGCTTTGACCGCCGCCGCCATCGTCGCCCTGGCCGCGCTTGCCTGCGGCGTCGTCATGACCCGACTTCGTCAACCGGCCATCTTGGGATACATCCTGGCCGGCGTGGTGCTGGGTCCGTCGGGCTTCCAGCTGGTCAACAACCGCGACGCCATATCCACCCTGGCCGAGTTCGGGGTGCTGATGCTGCTGTTCGTCATCGGCATCGAACTGGAACTGCGCCGTTTCATCCAGGGGTGGAAGGTGGCGGTGGTGGTCACCCTGATCCAGATCGCCGGATCGGTGGGCGCCGCCCTGCTGTTCCGCCAAGTCACCGATTGGAGCTTTGGCCTGTCCATGGTTCTGGGCTTCGCGGTGGCGGTGTCGTCCACCGCCGTGGTCATCAAGATGCTGGAAAGTTCCGGCGATTTGAACAAACCGGTGGGCCGCACGGTGATCGGCATCCTGATCGCCCAGGACATGGCCGTCGTCCCCATGATGCTGTTCCTGGGCAGCTTGGAGCGCCAGGGCATCATGCCCCTGGATGTGGCCAAGGTGGCGTTCTCGGTGGCATTTTTGGCCGGATTGTTCTGGCTGCTGGTGCGCAAGCAGGTGCGTTTACCGGTGTCGTCGAAACTGGCGAAAAGCGGCGAATTGGGGCCGCTGACCGCCCTGGCCTGGTGCTTTGGCGCCGCGGCGCTGTCCGGTCTGATGGATTTGTCGCCGGCCTATGGCGCCTTTTTGGCCGGCGTGGTGATCGGCAACTCGACCCAGCGCGAAACCATCCTGAAAAGCGCCGAACCGGTGCAAAGCGTGTTGCTGATGGTGTTCTTCCTGTCCATCGGATTGCTGCTGGATTTCGGCTTCATCTGGAAGAATCTGGGCCAGGTCCTGACGCTTTTGCTGATGGTCACCTTGTTCAAGACGGTGCTGAACATCGGGGCGCTGCGCCTGTTGCGCCGCGACTGGCACCATTCCTTCGTCGCCGGTGTCGCCTTGGCGCAGATCGGCGAATTCTCGTTCCTGCTGGCCGAAGTGGGCAAGGCGTCAAAGCTGATCACCGCAGCGGAAACCAAGCTGGTGGTGGCGGTCACCGTGCTGTCCCTGGTGCTGTCGCCGCTGTGGCTGTTGACCATGCGGCGCCTGCATGCGGTGGCGGAAAACGGGGCTTCGAGCCTGCACGATTTGTTGTCCAACGCCTTCGTCCGCGAAGCCCGCATCGCCGCCCGTCTGGTGCGCCGCCGCCGCAAGGACATCCCCGATGCCTGATCTGTTGCTGGAACAATCCCTGGCCGGCATCGTCGCCGGCATCGACGAAGTCGGGCGCGGCCCGTTGGCCGGCCCGGTGGTGGCCGCCGCGGTGATCATCGACCCGGCGTGTCTGCCGGCGGAACTGGCCGACCAACTCAACGATTCGAAAAAACTGAGCGCCGCCAAACGCCAATATTTGGACCAATTGGTGCGCGCTCATTGCCGCTTCGCCATCGCCGAAGCCTCGGTGGCCGAAATCGACCGCCTGAACATCCTGAAAGCCACCTTCCTGGCCATGCAACGTGCGGTGGAAGGATTGGGAACCCGCCTCGACCACGCCCTGGTCGACGGCAACCGCCCGCCGCCCCTGCCCTGTGCGGTCACCTGCGTGGTCGGCGGCGACGGCAAGTCGCTGTCCATCGCCGCCGCATCGGTGATCGCCAAGGTTTATCGCGACAGATTAATGCGCGACCTGGATGTTCAATTTCCCGGTTACGGCTGGGCCGCCAATGCCGGCTATGGCACCAAAGCGCACATGGAAGCCTTGCGCCGCTTGGGCCCCACCCCCCATCACCGCCTCAGCTTCGCCCCGGTGGCACAACTTGAATTGATGTAAAACTTAAGCAACATTATTCCATACCCTTACACATTGTGCGGTGATATGGTGCGAAAGTCTTAGCCATCTCCGACCAAAGCCGTGGAATCAGGACCGAACACACTCGACAGGACAATTCAGCCGGCGGTTATGCGGACCGCGTTGACCATTGCTCTCTTGTGGTCGCTGGTTTCGGGATTGTCGCTGTGGTGGAATATCGACTGGCAGCAGACCTTCGTTGCCGGCATCGCCAGCAATCCCCAGCCGCAAGCGTTGATGGCCGAATATATGGGCCGTCATTTGTCGGTGTTGGTGCTGGTCCATGTCTCGGTCTGGGTGTTGGGGATGGTCGGACTGGTCTATGGCAGCAACCAGGCGACGCTGCGCCTGGGGGCGCAGCTGCGGGCGGAAAAGCAGAACCGACTGGCCGACCACGTCTTCAACAATGCTTTGGAAGCCCTGGTGGTGACCACCGGCGACGGCACCATCGTGCGCGTCAACCCCGCCTTCACCCGGCTGACCGGTTACGGTCTGGACGAGGTGGTGGGCCACAAGGCCAACGTGCTGCGCTCGTACCACCATGACGACGCGTTCTATGCCGACATGTGGCACAACTTGCTGGAATCCGGTGTGTGGCAGGGCGAGCTGAAGAACCGCCGCAAGGACGGGTCGATTTTCGTCGCCCGTGAAAACATCACCGCCCTGTGGGAACCCGGTCTGGGCAAGCCGCGCTATTACGTGGCCAGCTTCACCGACATCACCGCCCAGGTGGAAAGCCAGCAACATATCGAACATCTGGCCCATTACGATCCGCTGACCGACTTGCCCAACCGGGTGCTGTTCCGCGACCGTCTGAACCACGCGGTCACCCATGCCGGGCGCGAACGCCGCCGCATCGCCGTGTTGTTTTTGGACCTGGATGGCTTCAAGAAGGTCAACGACACCATCGGCCACCGTGCCGGCGACACTTTGCTGGTGGAAGTCGCCCGCCGCCTGAAGGCCTGCACCCGGTCGTCGGACACCATTTCGCGCCTTGGCGGCGACGAGTTCGCCTTGGTGCTGGAACGCGTCGACACCGCCGATGACGTGGTCATCGTCGCCGACAAATTGCTGAGCGCCTTGGCCGGCTCGTTCCTGCTGGAAGGACGCGAGGTTTTCGTCGGCTCCAGCATCGGCATCAGTCTTTATCCGGAAGACGGCGACAACGCCGAGACCTTGCTGAAACATGCCGACACCGCCATGTACCAGGCCAAGGCCGACGGCAAGGGGCGCTTCAAGTTCTATTCCGCCGACATGACGCGCCGCCAGGAGCACCGCCTGGAACTGGAAGGGGCGCTGCGCCTCGCCATCGAGAACCGCAGCTTCGAAGTTCATTACCAGCCCAAGCAGCGCCTGAAGGGCGGCGCCATTGCCGGCTTCGAAGCCTTGGTGCGCTGGAACCACCCCAGCTTGGGCATGATCTCGCCGGTGGAATTCATCCCGCTGGCCGAGGAATTGGGGCTGATCACCCATATCGATCTGTTGGTGCTGGAACAGGCCTGTGCCATGGGCGTGCAATGCCAGGAACAAGGCCATCCGGTCAGCATGGCGGTCAACCTGTCCAGCCTGGACCTGAAAAATCCCGATTTGCCCACCCTGATCGCCGGCATCCTGGCCCAGACCGGCTTGTCCCCCCATCTTCTGGTGTTGGAAATCACCGAAAGCTTCGCCATGGAAGTGGGCAAGGGGCAGACGGAAATCCTGGAACGTCTGACCCAATTGGGGGTCAGCCTGGCCATCGACGATTTCGGCACCGGTTATTCGTCGCTGTCCTATCTGAAGGAACTGCCGGTGGAATCGGTCAAGATCGACCGCTCCTTCGTGCGCGACATCGGTACCGATTCGCGCGACACCATGCTGGTGTCCACCATTGTCGGCCTGGCCCATTCGCTGAACCTGAAGGTGGTGGCCGAAGGTGTCGAAGACGCCGACCAGAAAGCCCTGCTGCACGACCACAATTGCGACGAAGCCCAGGGCTATCACGTGGCGCGGCCCATGCCCGCCGACCAGGTCTTCGGATTCCTGCGGGGGATGGCGGCGGCGCAACCCGCCGACTGATACCAACCGACCAACGAGTCGTTTCAACGGTTGACCGCTATGACTTGGCGCCGCTCCTTTCTTTTTAACGTGACTTTCGCATTGGTCTTCTGAATTCTTCCTCGGAGGTGTCATCGACCTCAAGACAGGGGGGAATATCCTATGCGTTGCAGTCTTTTCGCGATATCTGCGACGGGCGCCCTGGTGGCGGGGCTCTCTGCCTCTTGGGCCGCCCCCCTGCCTGTGACCAACGATCCGCGTATCGATGGCTGGATTTCCCGGCTGAACGACGATCTGACCCAATACCAAAGCGCGCCTGAAAAGGCCTTTGCGCTGCCCTCGGCTTCGGTGGACACCCCCTGCGCCCAATCCCCCGACGCCCTGAAGGCAGCCTTGCACATCGCCGTGCCCGGCGCGCCATTGAACGCCGACGAAATCGAAACCAAGAAAGCCCAGGCCCGTGCTCTGCGCGACAAGGGCATCCCCCCCCGTGACATGGTGATCAGCGATGTCGTGCCATACTTCGTCACCGCCACCTGCAGCCCAGCGGGACTGGAAGGCCCCTTTGACGCCTATGCCACCTACGTTTCGGGCGTGGCCGGCGACCCAAAGCCCAACCGCTTCGTCGAGCACATCCAAGGCACCATGCGGGCGGGGCATTTCGTCGGCGAAGTCAAGGTGGCCCAGCGCATGACCTCGGCCTTCTTCCCCGAACCCTTCGTGACCTTTTCCTACGCCGACAGCGTTCCGGCCAGCCGCGACCTGCCCAATGCGATGCTGACCTATTCCAATGTGGCCGGCGCTCCGTCCATCATGGTCAGCTTCTCCAAATCCGTGGGCGGCGACCGCTGGTTCGCGGAAACCTACCAAAACGGCCAGCTGTTCAGTCATATCGACATGAAGGGCCCTTATTATCACGGCCGTAAGGTGGTCAAGACCCAGGTGGAATGCTTCGATACCGGCGAAAAGATCATGGACCCCGAATGCGCCGTGAAATAGCCGCCGCCCTGGCCTTGCTGGCCGGGTCTGGGTTCCCGGCCCTGGCCATCGACGCTTCCTATTTCGGTGCCGGCGCTACCTGCGTGGCCGGCGATTGCCAGTCGGGCACCGGTACAGTGCAAACCTATGACGGCAACCGCCTGACCGGCCCCTTCGCCCAGGGACAGCCGCTTCCCGGCGCCAGCTACACCAAGGAATACGCCATCCGTCCGGGGCAAGGCTTCCCCCTGCGGCTGGGGGCTGACCGCCTGCCCGTGGAGGGCACCATTCCACGTGACGCCGCCACCTTGTACACCGGCACCCTGAAACGGGTGGAAAACCCCTTCACCGGCCAATCCGTCATATCCTACGACACGGGACGCTACGAAGACGACATCGGTCGCGTCTACGAAGGCCAGTTCGAATACGTGCCGGTTCCCTTTGCCCCCGAGGGGGTGGATTCCGCCAACGCCCTGAGACAGCAGCAGAGTATCGCCAGCGGTATTTTCCTGTTTTCCGGCGCCCGGGTCACCGCGGCCGAGGATGAGGTCGTGCGGGGAATCTTCGCCACCGAAGCCAGCTATCCCGGCATGCCGCTGCGCTTCTTTCGCGCTACCCCGGCCTTCATCCAGAAGGTGCGCCGCGATTTCCAGACCAACCAGCAAAGAAACGCCCAATTGCAGGAACAGGCACGCCAGCAGGCGGCACAAGAACAAGCAAGCGACTCCGCTCTTCTTGGCACGCTGTTCCAGGTGGCGACCGGGGCCTTGCTGGCGGCGGGTCAGGCCCGGCTGGATTTCGGCGCCAATCAATTGGGACTGAGCCAGTTGAGCGACGTGCTGACCGGGCGGGCCAACCCGGAACAGGCCATCTTGAACCTGACCAGCCGATTGCAGGACCGTCAGTTGAACAAGCTGGGCCTGTCGATCGAGGACCTGACCAGTCTGGGCAGCGGCAACGCCCCCATCACCACCCAGCAATACGCCCAGACCATGATCCAGACCGTGGCCCAGGCGGCGGTGCAAGGGGCCGCGGCCAAGTCTGGCGGGGCCAGCAAGACCGCGCCGACAGGCTCCAGCATCACCCAGATCGTCCCCGCCAACACCGTCAAGGCCACGGGCGGCGGAGCACAGGTCGCCACCAAGCCCTCCACTGCGGCCACAGCTAAGGCGGGCGCCGATTTCGATGTCCTGACCGACCCACCGAAGATCACCATCGCCGTCACCTGTACCAACGAAACCGGTGTTCTGCACGGCAGCGAAAGCATCGCCAACGGCGCTTGCCGTGCCGCGTCGGAACAGGCCAAGCAGGTACAATGCCGATCGGACTGGATGATGCATCCCGCCACCTTGGCCGAATATGCCTGCGCCGAACAAAACAGCACCGGGGCGTACAAGACGAAATATGCCGCCAGCCGCCAATGGGTGGAAAGCAACATGCGAAACGCCCGGAGTCGGTGAAAGGTTAAGAATTCATTGATTCCAATAGGTTCTTGACGGACTCTGTCATTTGACTCAAAGTGCAGGTCATGAACCTGCCACTCGACACCATTCTGCAAGGCGATTGCATCGCCGCCATGGAAGCCCTGCCCGCCAAATCGGTGGACCTGGTCTTCGCCGACCCGCCCTATAACCTTCAGCTGGGTGGCGAGCTTTTGCGCCCCAACAACAGCAAGGTGGACGGCGTCGACGACGAATGGGATCGTTTCGACAGCTTCCGCGACTATGATGATTTCACCCGCCGCTGGCTGGCCGCCGCCCGCCGTGTCTTGAAGGATGACGGCGCGCTTTGGGTGATCGGCAGCTACCACAACATTTTCCGTGTCGGCGCCACGCTGCAGGATCTGGGCTTTTGGATGCTCAACGACATCGTTTGGCGCAAGTCCAACCCCATGCCCAATTTTCGCGGCACCCGCTTCACCAACGCCCACGAAACCTTGATCTGGTGCGCCAAATCGGCGGAAAGCCGCTACACCTTCAATTACGAAGCCATGAAGGCGTTGAACGACGATTTGCAGATGCGCAGCGACTGGACCATTCCGCTGTGCACCGGATCGGAACGGTTGAAAAATGACGGCGCCAAGGTGCATCCGACGCAAAAGCCGGAAATGCTGCTGTACCGGGTGCTGATGGCCACCACCAAGCCCGGCGACGTGGTGTTGGACCCGTTCTTCGGCACCGGCACCACCGGGGCGGTGGCGAAAAAGCTGAAGCGCCATTTCATCGGCTGTGAACAGGATGCCGATTACATCAAGGCCGCCAAGGACCGTATCAGCAAGGTGCGTCCGGTGTCGGAAATGTCGCTGCTGACCACGCCTTCCAAGAAATCCGAACCGCGCGTTCCCTTCGGCACCGTGGTGGAACGCGGCCTGCTGGAACCGGGTACGGTTCTTTACGGCAACGGCAAGGACACCCTGACCGCCAAGGTCCGCGCCGACGGCACCCTGATCAGCGCCGACCATCGCGGTTCCATCCACAAGGTGGGGGCCCTGGTGCAGAACGCCCCGGCCTGCAATGGCTGGACCTTCTGGCACCTGAAGCAGGGCGACGAATTGGTTCCCATCGACGTGCTGCGTCAGAAAATCCGGGCCGAGCTTCACTAAAGGTTGCGCACAATACCGACAGGCCCGCATCATGCGGCATGATCGTTCGCCCCTTCCCCTATATTCTGTCCGGCATGGTCGCCCCGCTTGCCGACGCGCGCGTCCTGACCACGCCGCCGGACGGTGAAGCGCTGCCGCTCGATACGGTCTTTCGCCTTGGCTTCAACTGGTGCGACGTGATCTTCGGCGCCGCCCTGCTGTGGAGCGTGTTCAATCCGTGGTCCAGCTTGGGCTGGATCGTCGCCGTCGCCAGCTTGGCGCTCAGCCTGTGGGTGCGCGGCCACCGGACGGTGCTCCACATCGACACCGACACGGTCACCGCCCACATCCTGCGCCCGTTCCGCCATCCCGTGGTGGTCAGCCAACCCAAATCCGACTTCGTCTCAATCGGCGCGGTCAGCGGGAATTTTTCGGTGTGGCGGTTTCGCGTCGAGACGTTGTGGGCGCCGCGCCGCCAGATGCTGGTGCTTCGTCATGCCCACGACCAAGATCGCGACGTGCTGCTTCACTCCAGCTATGGCATCGACGACATGGCGGCAAGGCGGACGGCTTGGTCGCAGGCACTGGGCCTGCCGGTCGAGGACGTCGACGACCCGCGGGTCGATGCGCGGGCCAAGCGTAAACCCCTCAGGATGCCAAAGGTCCCGGCCATTGCGGCCAGTACCCTGCCGCTGGCCGAGCAGGCCGCCCCCGACGACATCGACTGGCGACATCCCCCCGAGGGCCTGCGGATCACCGCCACCGACACCGTTATCACCATCCGTCAAACCACCGGCTTGCCACGCCTGGGATTGTACCGATTGGTGGCGGCCATCTTGTTGGCGCCCTTTTCAGCCCTGGCCTTGATCGCCACCCGCGAAATGGCGGTGGTTTTCGCCTTCACCATCGTCGGCACCGTCCTGCTCGCCATGCTGCGCGGCCATCTGCCGCTGCCCGCATCGCATAAGATAAGCCTGTATCACGGGCGCGGGCTGTTGCTGCGTTATGACCGCCTGTTCTGGGTCACCTGGCGCTGGATCGGCTGGAAGAAAGTGCTGGCGGTCAAACCGGGCCATGAGAACGTGGAAATCAAAGGCCGCCGAGGGCGTTACTATTTCGGCACCGGACTTTCAGCACAGCAATTGGCGTGGCTGGACGGCACCTTGAAATTGGTCATCAAGGATTAAACACCCGGACCGGCCAGCCGCGCCATCTCGGCCCGGAAACCTTCGACATTGCGCTGATAGGCGGCATCGCCTTGCCCGGCCCAATGGGACAAGACCGTCATTTGGGCTTGGGCCACCGCAGCCTTGTCCATGTCGGGCAAACGGCGCAGCAGGGTGGAAAAGCCCAGAAAGACCTCGCCGCCCCTGGGCTTGGCCGCCAAAGCGGTCAAGGTCTGGGACAAGCCGGGGGCCATGGGCAACAGGCGCTCGGCATAGGATTTCAGCACCGGCGCCTGTTCCTGCAAGGCCTGACGCTCGGCGACAAAGGCATCGCGGTCCAGGATCTTGCCGTCCTCGTAAACCGCCGGGGCGTTGGCCGAGACGTCACAGGTCCAACCGGGACGCGGCACCAGCAGATCGGCCTGATCGGCTTCGTCGCGCCAAGCGAAAAACGGCATGGCCCGGCAGCGCACCGGCTTGCTGGCGTGGATTTGACAAAGGCCGTCCGCCGCCAAGGCCGGACAGGCGGCGTCTTTCGGCAGATAGGCCACCGGCGTCACCCGCAGCGCCGTTTTCTTGTCCAGCATCACGCCCAACTTTTGCGCCGGCCCATAACTTTTCGCCTTGGCGCGGACGGGAACGAACATCACCGCCAGGGGGAAACGCCCGGCATGCTCGACCGCTTCCGTGATCGTCAGCGGCAGCACGCCGTGACAGCATTTGCCACAGGCGGTGCAGGCGAAATGCCGGACCACGGGATCAGGCCCCGCAGCACTTCTTGAATTTCTGCCCCGACCCACACGGGCAGGGATCGTTGCGACCGACCTTTTCCACCTGACGCGGCGCCGTCTTGGGGTTCACCACCCCGTCCACATACAGCCACTTGCCGTCATCCTTGCGGAACGATCCCAATTCGTGATGGGCATGGGGTTGGTTGTTGAAGCGGAAATAAGCGACGTATTCGATTTCGGCGACGTCGCCCTGGTCGTTGACCCGGCGCACCTCGACGAATTGCGCCTTGGCCTGCTGGGCCGAGGCTTCCACCTCGGCACGCTCGAATTCGTCCATTTTTTCCGGGGCCAGGGTGGCGGCCAGAAAGTCCATGTTGCCGTCGCAGAACGCCACGTAACGGGCCCGCAACAAAGCCTCGGCAGTGGCGGCGGGGGTCTGGCCGGAAATCACCGGGCCGCAGCATTGGTCGAAATCAAGGCCGGAGCCGCAGGCGCATTTGCTCATGGTTCACCTATTTTGAAACGTCCCACACCATAACGGCGTCGGCGCCAACCGGCAATTGATTGACCTTGCGCCCGCCGCGGCTTAGGTTTCCGCTCTTGCTTTTCACTTTGGGACCATAAACCATGTCCGACCTTTCCGACATCGCCCGCACCTCTTCGGCCTGGCCCTTCCAGGAAGCCAAGCAGCTGCTGGACGAGCGCCTGAAAGGCAAATGCCCGGACAAGGGTTACGTGCTGTTCGAGACCGGCTATGGCCCGTCGGGGCTGCCCCATATCGGCACCTTCGGCGAAGTGGCGCGCACCACCATGGTGCGCAATGCCTTCAAGCTGCTGGCCCCGGAAATCCCCACCCGTCTGTTCGCCTTTTCCGACGACATGGACGGATTGCGCAAGGTGCCCGACAACATCCCCAACAAGGAGATGGTAGCCAAGCACCTGGGCAAGCCGCTGACCCAGGTGCCCGACCCGTTCGGCACCCATGACAGCTTCGGCGCCCACAACAACGCCCGCCTGTGCGCCTTCTTGGACGAATTCGGCTTCGAATACGAATTCCAGTCGGCCACCGAATGGTACAAGACCGGCAAGTTCGACGCCGCCAAGCTGCGCATCCTGGAATGCTATGACAAGGTCATCAACGTCATCTTGCCGACTTTGGGCGAAGAACGGCGCCAGACCTATTCCCCCTTCCTGCCGGTCTGCCCGGAAACCGGCATCGTCCTGCAGGTCCCGGTGGTCGAACACGACGTCAAGGCCGGCACCATCGTCTACAAGCGCGACGACGGCAAGCTGGTGGAAACCCCGGTCACCGGCGCCCATTGCAAAATGCAGTGGAAGGCCGATTGGGCCATGCGCTGGTATGCCCTTGGCGTCGATTACGAAATGAGCGGCAAGGATTTGATCCCGTCGGTGGAGCTGTCGGGCCGGATCTGCCGCAACATCGGCGGCACGCCGCCCATGAACCTGACCTATGAATTGTTCCTGGACGACCAGGGCCAGAAGATATCCAAGTCCAAGGGCAACGGTCTGGCGGTGGAAGATTGGCTGAAATATGCCCCACCGGCGTCTTTGTCGCTGTTCATGTATCAAAAGCCCAAGGCGGCCAAGCGTCTTTATTTCGACGTGATCCCGCGTTCGGTGGACGATTACATGGCCTTTTTGGGCAAGTTCCCCGGCGACGAGGCCAAGAAGCAATTGGACAACCCGGTCTGGCACATCCACAACGGCCAGCCGCCGGCGGAAGACGCCCATCTGTCGTTTTCCATCCTGCTGAATCTGGCTTCGGTGTGCAACGCCGACGACAAGGCGGTGCTGTGGGGCTTCATCCAGCGTTACGCGCCGGGTGCCAGCCCCGAAACCGCGCCGATCCTGGACAAGTTGGTGGATGGCGCCGTCGCCTATTACCGCGACTTCGTCAAGCCGGCCAAGCAATACCGCACCGCCAATGCCGACGAAGCCCAGGCCTTCGCCGATCTGGAAGCGGCGCTGAAGGCGCTGCCCGCCGACGCCAGTGCCGAAGACATCCAGGGAGCGGTCTACGAGATCGGCAAGCGCGAATGCTTCGGCGAGCTGAAGGCCTGGTTCAAGGCCTGTTACGAGGTGCTGCTGGGCCAGGACCAGGGCCCGCGCATGGGCAGCTTCATCAAGCTGTACGGTGTAGACAACACCATCGCCTTGCTGGACAAGGCGGCCAAGGGCGAAAGCCTGGCCTGATCATTCGGTTGCGGGCGGCGTCGCGATAGCCCCGACGCTGCCCCAATCGGCTTTGTAGGTCTTGGCGACGATGTCGCACATGGTGCTGGCGAAGCCCTTGGGATTGAAGGGTTTCAGCAGATAGCCCTGCACCCCCAGCGCCCGGGCCTTTTCCATGGCGGCGCTGTCCTTGGCGGCGGTGAACATGATCACCGGCAACGCCGAAACCTTGGGATTCAGGGCCGCCCGCACACCGCCCAGAAAAGACAGCCCGTCGACCGGTTCCATGTTGACGTCGCAAATGGCCACATGCGGCTTGTTCTCGCAGGCCAAGCGCAGACCATCGCTGCCATTGGCCGCTTCATGGACCTGGGCGGCACCCATGGTCTTCAACATGCGGACCAGCAACGATCGCGTCGAAGCATCGTCTTCAATCACCAAGACACTGACGTCTTCGGCGGTGAAGCGTTCCAATTTAGCCCCTGCACTCATCCCAGCCCCTAGCGCACATCCTTGAAACGAAAATCCAATCTTACCTCAAACGGTGCCTTGTCGCGCAATTCTTGCGGCAATTTCAGCGGCTGGGCCTGTCGAATGGCCCCATAGATGCTGTCGATGATACGTTTTTGCACCGCCCCCTGCGGCAAGCCCGCATAACCGTCGAAGACGTCATTGGGATTCCACGACCGCCGTGAATCGTAGATGTCCGAGAAATATCCGTCCCCCATCACCTTGACCGCCAGACTGATGGTACCGTTGGCATAGGGCCCCATCTCCGGTGGCCGGCGCCAATGGCGCAGCACCCGCGACAAAACCCAATCGCGCTGGTTTTGGGTGACCGGCGCCGGCTTCTTGGTCTTTGTGGTCGGCTGGCTGGCCGCCGGGTCGGGTGGATTGGGCTTCTTGCTCTCGGTCTGCGAGCGTGGGGTGGATTTTTCGGCCAGCTCGCCTTCCGTCAGTTGCGGCACCGGTACGCCCTGTTCCGCGGGCTTGGCCTTGGGCGCTTCCGGGGTTTTGGGGGCGCTGGGTGCCGGGGGGACTGGCGAAGGGGGTGGCGGCACGATGTCGACGCTGATGGCGGGCGGTTCCGACTTGTCGCTTTCGGGCAAGGGAAACCCCAACCACGCCAAAGCCAACAACAGGTGCAGCAACACCGACAGCACCGGCGCCAGATGACGGCTGCGCGGTGGAGACGATTGCACCCGCCACGACGGCGGCTCGGCGACGGTTTGAGCCATGGCGCGGACACTAGTCCCGGCGCCGACGAAAAGCAAAGGCGCAAATAACCCCTTTCCTAAACACCGGACAGCACCCATCCTTTCACACGATCAGTCCCCGGAGCTTTCCGCCATGCACAAGTGGATGCTGTTCGTTTTCCTGACGATGCTGTCCCCCTTTACCACCTGGGCCCAAACCGCTCCGCTTTACGTGGACACCCATGTCCACCTGCGCGCCAAACCGGAAGCTTTGCCGGCAGCCCTGGTCAGCGCCGAAGCCGCCATGGCCCAAGCCGGTATCGCCGCCATGATTCTGGAACCGCAGCCCTTTCCCGCAGAAACCCTGCCCAACAAGCATGACGGGGCAGACCTGATCCCACCAAGTCGTCGATTTGCCGGAAAGTTCTGGATTTTGGGAGGCGGCGGCAGCGTCAACGGAATGTTGCTTTCGACCCCGGCCCAACAGGTGGACGAATCCACCCGGCAGCAATTTCGAATCCTGGCCAAACAAGTGGCGCAAAGCGGGATCAAGGGTTTTGGCGAAATCAGCATCTTGCATCTGTCGCACTTTCCCGGCCATCCGTTCGAGGAAATCCCCGCCGATCACCCCTTGTTGATGGACCTGGCCGATATCGCCGCCCGTCACGACCTTCCCATCGATATCCACATGGATTTGGTGGAACACGACATTCCCTTGCCGGCACATCTGTCCAAGATCAGCAATCAAACCCGATTGAACGCCAACTTGCCGGCTTTCGAACGGCTGTTGGTCGCCAAACCGCAAACCCGCTTCATCCTGGCCCATGCCGGGTGGGACCCCATCGGCCAGTGGAATGTCGCCCTAAGCCGACGCTTGTTATCCGAACACCCCAATCTTTACATGAGCCTGAAACTGGCCCAAAGCGGAGCCCAAGCGGAAAACGCCCCGATGGAGGGCGACCAGTTGAAACCGCAATGGCGTCAGCTTTTGACCGATTACCCCGACCGTTTCGTCATCGGTTCGGACAGCTTCTTCGCCCCGGAAAAGGCCGGCTATGCCGCGGGCTGGACCGATTTCAACCCACGCCGTTACCAGCTTTTACTGTCGCAATTGCCCCAGCCCCTGGCGCAACAAATCGCCACCGACAATGCGGGACGGTTGTTCCACCTCAGCAGCGCCGCCGACGAGGTCGCCCCTCGTCCCCAGAGCATCGACAGTGCCGCCCTGGCCAAGTTCAACGCCTGGGACCGGGACGGGGACAAGCGGATTTCCCCCGATGAATGGCAAGGCCCGCCACCTCGGTTTACCAAACTGGACAAGAACGGCGACGGATTTGTCGATTTCGACGAATTCAATGTCTCGCCCCCTTCCGCCGTTCCGCCATCGCGGACCCCACCCCCTGTCGCCCCCGCCGCCAAGTCCGCTGGCAATTGCGACAAATGTCAGGCCGAATGGAACGAATGCATGGTCGGCAAGACTGGCTCGGTCAAGCAACGCTGCGACGAAGCCATGTTCCGTTGTCAAAATCGCTGTCAGTGAATCAGCCGGTCTCGACCCGGTCGCGACCATTTTCCTTGGCCCGATACAAGGCGGCATCGGCCCGGGCCAACACGGAATCAATGTTTTCCGCGCCCCCCCATTGGGCGATGCCGAAACTGGCACTGTGGCGCGCCCCGGTGGCGAACAGCGTTTGGTCGATGCCGGTACGGATCCGTTCGGCCAAGACTAACGCATGATCCAGGCTGGTGTCGGGGCACAGGATCAGGAATTCCTCGCCGCCCCAGCGCCCCGGAATGTCGGTCTGCCGGGCTTGGCGGCGCAAGACCGCCGCCATCGCCTTCAACACGCCATCACCGGCCAAATGGCCGAAGCGGTCATTGACCTGCTTGAAATGGTCCACATCCATCAAGATGACCGAGAACGGCTGGCGCAGACGGCTGGCGCGGGCCAGTTCCAAGCCCAGCCTTTCATTCAGAAGCGCGCGATTGCCCAAACCGGTCAGATTGTCGGTGCGCGACTGGCGGTGCAATTGGGCGTTCAACGCCTTCAGCTTCACCCCCCAGAACAAACTGGTCAGCAGCACCACCACCAGCACCGCCCCGATGATCCGTACCTCTTCCGGGTCGATGCCGGTGCGAACCGTCATTCCGGTATGACGGTTGGCGATGGCGGCGCGCTCGCCGGCTGAAATGGCGGCAATGCCCTGGTTCAGCACCGGCACCAAATCGGCTCGTTGGGGCCGCACCCCCATGCGCAGCAGATTGTCATAGCCGTCCACCCGTCCGGCGACTTTCAGATTGAACCAGCCGCGGCGTTTGATGGCATGCACCGCCACCGTCATCGACCGCAAGGTCAGGTCGGCCTGACGGTTGGACACCATGCCCAAGGCGGCTTCTTCATCCTTGGTGGTCACCACCCGCAGATTGGGAAAGTCGCGCCGGACCCATTCCTCGATGGACGTTCCTTCCGGCAACGCCAGCAGCAAGTCGCCGACCTGGGCCAAATCGGCGATGTCGGGGCTTTCCTCGCGCGTCAGGATGACGTTGGGGTCAGAAAACAACGGATCGGTGAACACCAGCCATTCCTGGCGTGCCGGACTGGAATTGAGAAAACTGAGCGCCTGGCAGCGTCCGTCATGGGCGGCCTGCAACGAATCCTGCCACGTGGCGGTGGGGACCAACCTCAGCTCGATCCCCGACCGCGCCGCCACCTGTTCCAGCAGATCGGCGGCGATCCCCTGATGCCGGCCTTGGGCATCGATGCTTTCATAAGGCGGCCAATCGGGATCGGCACAATAGGACAGAACCGCGCGGGCTTGGGCGCCGTCAGCCCCCATCCACCACAAGGCCAAGATCAAAAACAACTTAAGGATTGCGGAAAGTCGGTTCACGATGACAACGCAAACAGTAAAGCGATGACGTCCCAGCCTAGCCCCACCCAAGGGGGAAGAAAAGCGCCGTCAGTTGCGTAATTCAGTTCCGCTCGGCAGCTTCAGGCCATGGCGGGAAACCGCCGCTTGCGAGACGATCAGCTTGGGTTGCGGCAACACCACCGCCAAATCGGCAGCGGATTGGCCACGAAAAATCTTGGCCGCCAATTCGGCCGCCGCATAGCCCATGCTTTGCACATTGGGGGCATAGGCCATGGCCCAACCGTTCAGGACGAAACGTTCGGTGCCCCCCAGCAACAAAAACTTTTCCCCCAAACGTTCCGCCAGCATCTTGGCCTGCGACCCCATGTAACTGTCGGCGCCGGCATAGATCACCGGACAATGGATTTCACCGGCCTCGATCTTGTCCAGCAGCACTGGCAAGGCATCGGTGCCCGGCGCGACCCTGAAATCCTGCAACGGAACCTTGTGCTTACTCGTCCAGTCGATGACCTGTTCCAACGCCACATTGGCGTTGCGTTCACGGGGATTGAAGATCATGCAGATTTTGGGCAAGGCGGCGACCTTGGCGAAGGCGTCGAACTGGGTTGCCGCCGGCACCCCATTGGTGATTCCGGTCACCGGCCGCTGGGCTTGGCCGGGCTCGGCCACCAAACCGACTTCCTTGGGGTCGTAAACCACATTGAACACCTGGGGCACCCGCCCCCGGTTGACGTGGTCGACGATGGAAGACACCGTGCTGCCCCAGGTGTAGACCAGATCGAAACGGCCCTGAGCGAAATCGCCCTCTCGATCGCGCATGACTTCCGACAGGTAATCTCGTGATTCCTTGCCAAAAATGATCTGATACTGGGCCTTGACGCCCAATTGGGCCAGGCGTTCCTTGAAGGCGGTGTCGTAATCGGTCTCGATCCGCCACAACACCATCAGGATGTTCTTGGCGGCGGTCTCGGCCCGCGCAACGGGAATGCTGAACGCCAGCAAGGCCGCCATCACCATGCCGATCAATCGTGCCATGCATCCCCCGTCTAAGAGTAACCCCTTCGTCGTCAACCTGCGACGAACCATGTTGGCGAACAAAAACACTCACTCCGCCGCTGTTGGCGCAAACACCCCGGCTTCCACCGTCGGATTGCTGGCCACCTTCTGGCGCGCGTCGAACAAATCCACGGCGTTTTGCAGGTTCAGCCAATATTGCGCCTCGGTGCCCAGGACCAGGGCGAAACGCACGGCGGTTTCCGGCGTCACCGAGGCATGGCCGTGGATGATGTTGCTGACATGCTTGCGGGTCAGGCCAGTGGCTTGGGCGAAACGGGTGACGCTGATGCCACGCGGCTCCAGATAATAGGTCGCCAGCAAATATCCCGGCTCTCGTGGCCGGCGGTTGCGGACAAGAGGAATTTGCTCGGCCATGACTCGACATCTCTATAATTGTACTTACTTCTCAATACACAGCTTCAACGTGATGAGAGCGGGGTGACGACATGCAGGATATCAAACCTGGGGATGAAGTTCGTTTGAAATCAGGCGGCCCCGTTATGACCGTCGAATATACTGATACGACCTTGACCGGTGAAAATTTCGCCGTTTGTATCTGGTTTGACAAGCAAGAAGAACTAAAACGGGAGAGGCTTGACCCTGTCGTTCTTGTGATGGCCTGACACACAGGCAGCCTGGACAGTTGCGCAAAAAGCCCCGGTATTTCTACCGGGGCTTTTTTAACTTCAATGCATGCCGCTGCCCTTGGCGTCGCCGAGCGCAGCCTGGGCGGCCGCCAGGCGGGCGATCGGCACGCGATAAGGCGAACAGGACACGTAATCCAGGCCGACGCTTTGACAGAAGGCGATGGAGCTGGGGTCGCCGCCATGTTCGCCGCAGATGCCCAGCTTCAGCCCCACTCGGGTGGCGCGGCCGCGTTCCGAGGCGATCTTGACCAGTTCACCCACACCCTGCTGGTCCAGCTGGGCGAAGGGGTCGTGCTCATAGATGCCCTTGGCGCGATAGACTTCCAGGAACGGCCCGGAATCGTCACGGCTCATGCCGAAGGTGGTCTGGGTCAGATCGTTGGTACCGAACGAGAAGAACTCGGCCGATTCGGCGATATGACCAGCCATCAGGGCGGCACGCGGCAACTCGATCATGGTGCCGACCATGTATTTCAGCTGGTACGAGCTTTCCTCGAACACCTGGGCGGCGACCTTGTCGATGCTGGCCTTCAGCAGGTCCAGTTCCTTCTTGGCGCCGACCAGCGGGATCATGATTTCCGGGGTCACGGTGCGACCGGTCTCGCGCGAGACCTCGACCGCCGCCTCGAAAATGGCCCGGGCCTGCATCTCGTAGATTTCCGGATAGGTGATGCCCAGACGGCAACCGCGATGGCCCAGCATGGGGTTGGATTCATGCAAAGACGCGTTGCGCGACGCCACCGCAGCGGCATCGACACCGGCGGCCTTGGCCACTTCGGCGATTTCCGCGTCGGTATGGGGCAGGAACTCATGCAGCGGCGGGTCCAGCAGACGGATGGTCACCGGCAGGCCCTGCATGATGTTGAACAGATCGACGAAATCCTGACGCTGGAAGGGCAGCAGCTTGGCCAAAGCGGCACGGCGGCCCTTTTCGTTTTCCGCCAGGATCATCTCGCGCACCGCCAGGATGCGTTCGGGGGCGAAGAACATGTGCTCGGTCCGGCACAGACCAATGCCTTCCGCACCGAACTTGCGCGCCGTGGCGGCGTCGGTGGGGGTTTCGGCGTTGGCGCGGATCTTCAGGGTGCGGATGGTGTCCACCCATTCCATCAAGGTGGCGAAGTCGCCGGTCAGTTCCGGCTGCACGGTGGGAACCGCGCCCATGAACACTTCACCGGTGCCGCCGTCGATGGTGATGACTTCACCTTCGGAGACCACGCGGCCGGCGACCTTCAGGGTCTTGGCGGCGTAATCGACACGGATTTCACCGCAACCGGCGACGCAAGGGGTGCCCATGCCACGGGCGACCACGGCGGCGTGGCTGGTCATGCCGCCCCGCGTGGTCAGGATGCCTTCGGAGACGTGCATGCCGCCGATGTCTTCCGGGCTGGTCTCGATACGGACCAGGATGACATGCTCCTTCTTGTCCTTGACCCAGGCTTCGGCGTCCTCGGCCGAGAACACCACCTTGCCGGACGCGGCACCGGGGCTGGCCGGCAGACCACGGGCCAACAGGTCGCGGACGGCCTTGGGGTCAAGGGTGGGATGAAGCAACTGGTCCAAAGCCGCCGGGTCGATGCGGCCGATGGCTTCCTTGCGGGTGATCAGGCCTTCGCGGGCCATGTCGACGGCGATCTTCAGCGCCGCCTTGGTGGTGCGCTTGCCGGTGCGGGTCTGCAACATCCACAGGCGCTTTTGCTGCACCGTGAATTCCATGTCCTGCATGTCTTTGTAATGGGCTTCCAGCTTGTGACGGATGGCGTTCAGCTCGCGGAAGACCTCGGGCATCACTTCTTCCATGGACGGAAGATCGGAATGCTGAGCCTGGCGGCCCTGGATGGTCAGCTGTTGCGGAGTGCGGATGCCGGCCACCACGTCTTCACCCTGGGCGTTGACCAGGAACTCGCCATAGAAGGCGTTGTCGCCGGTGGACGGGTCACGGGTGAAGCACACGCCGGTACAGCAATCGTCACCCATGTTGCCGAACACCATGGCCTGGACGTTGACGGCGGTGCCCCAGGCGGCCGGAATGTCGTGCAGACGGCGATAGGTGATGGCGCGCTGGTTCATCCACGAACCGAACACCGCACCGACGGCGCCCCACAATTGGTCGGTCACGTCTTGGGGGAAGGGCGAGCCCAGTTCGGCCTGGACCTTGTCCTTGTACTTGCCGACGATCTTCTTCCAGTCGTCGGCGGACAATTCGGTATCGAGCGTATAGCCGCGTTCGGCCTTCACCTCGTCCAGGATTTCCTCGAAATGGTGATGTTCGACACCCAACACCACGTCGGAATACATCTGGATGAAGCGGCGATAGGAATCATAGGCGAAACGGGCGTCGCCCGAACGCTTGGCCAGACCTTCGACGGAAACGTCGTTCAGGCCCAGGTTCAAGATGGTGTCCATCATGCCGGGCATGGAAGCCCGGGCACCCGAACGCACCGACACCAACAGCGGGTTGGCGGAATCGCCGAACTTGGCGCCCATGATTTCCTCGACCTTGGCCAAGGCGTCGGTGACTTGGGCGGCCAGCGCCTGGGGATAGCTCTTGGCGTTGTCGTAATAGTAGGTGCAAACCTCGGTCGGGATGGTGAAGCCCGGCGGCACCGGAATGCCCAGATTGGCCATTTCGGCCAGATTGGCCCCCTTGCCACCCAGAAGGTTCTTCATGTCGGCGCGGCCTTCGGCCCGCCCTCCACCGAAGCTGTAGACCCATTTGCTCATGGCTTTGTCCTTTATCACGCTTCCAGCCCCGCGACTTCAAAGGCAGGGCACCCCGAGAGAGCGGCGGGGGTATGCCCCCGCCTTTGCCGGTTCTTAGCCTTCGACCTTGGCGAAATCGGCCACTTCACCCATGGCGGCACCGATTTCGGACAACAGCTTCAGGCGGTTCACACGCAAATCAGCAACATCGGCGTTGACCGTCACCTTGTCGAAGAACTGGTCCACCGGCTGACGCAAGGTGGCCAAGGCCGCCATGGCCTCGGCGAAGTTCTCGGCCTTCAAGGTGTGGGCCAAGGAGTCGCGCACCGGGGCCAAAGCCTGGGCCAGGGCCTTTTCCTCGGCCTGGTCCAGCTTGGACGCATCCACCGGTCCGGCGAAGCTGGCGCCGTCCTTCTTTTCTTCGATCTTAACGATATTCGCGGCGCGGCGATATGCGATCAGAAGATTGGCGCCATCATCCGAACGCAGGAACTCGGCCAACGCGTCGACGCGGGCCAGCAGGCGGACCAGATCGTCTTCGTCGCCCAGGGCGAAGACGGCGTTGACCAGATCGTGGCGCACACCCTTTTCCTTCAGGTGCACCTTCAGGCGATCGGCGAAGAAGTCCAACAGATCGTTGGCCACCATCTTGGGTTCCGCCGCCAGCACGCCCGCCGGATACAGCGAGTGGGCGAACTGGAAAAGCGTGAACAGCGGCAGGCGCAGGTTGTTTTCGACAACCAGACGGATGACGCCCAAGGCGGCGCGACGCAGCGCGAAGGGGTCCTTGGAACCCGTCGGCTTTTCGTCGATGGCGAAGAAACCGACCAAGCTGTCGATCTTGTCGGCCAAGGCGGCACAGATGGTCAGCGGCGCGGTGGGAACCGCGTCCGACGGACCCTGGGGCGCGTAATGGCCGGCGATGGCGTCGGCCACTTCGGGCTTTTCACCGTCGTTCAGCGCGTAATAGCGGCCCATGATGCCCTGAAGTTCAGGGAACTCGCCCACCATTTCGGTGGACAGATCAGCCTTGGCCAATCGCGCCGCGCGCTCGGCATCGTCGGCCCCCGCCCCTTCGACGAAGGCGGTCAGGTGACGGGCCAGGGTGGCCATGCGCTCGACCTTGTCGGCCATGGTGCCCAATTTGGCATAAAACAGGCGCTCGGCCAGCTTGGGCAGACGGGAATCCAGACGGGCCTTGCGGTCGGTTTCCCAGAAGAAGGCGGCGTCGGACAAACGCGCCCGCAGCACGCGCTGGTTGCCGGCGACGATGGCGCGGCCTTCGTCATCGGCTTCCATGTTGGACACCAGCAGGAAGCGCGGCGCCAGCGAACCGTCGGCCCGAAGCGCCGAGAAATATTTCTGGTGCGAGCGCATGGAGGTGATCAGCACTTCTTGGGGCACCGCCATGAACTTGTCGTCGATAGTGCCGACCAAGACGTTGGGCAGTTCCACCAGACCGGTCACTTCCGCCAGCAGACCGTCATCGGCGCGCAGCGTAAAGCCTTCGCGGGCGGCGGCGTCTTCCGCCTGACGCAGGATGGAATGACGGCGTTCCAGCGGGTCGAGCGTCACCTTGGCGGCCGCCAGCTTGGCGGCGTAATCGGCGAAATCCTTGACCTCGAACACCGCCGGGGCCAGGAAACGGTGCCCACGGCTGGTGTTGCCGGCTGAGATGGGGCCGAATTGCACCGGCACCACTTCACCCGCGAACAGGCACAAGATGGATTGCAGCGGACGCACCCAGCGCACCGCATTGCCCCCCCAACGCTGCGACTTGGGCCACGGGAAGTCGGCCATGGCCGCTTCGATGACGTCCTTGGCGGCCTCGATGGTGGGGCGGCCCTTCTTGTTGATGACGGCGAAATAGAACACGCCCTTGCCGGTGTCACGCTGTTCCAGCTGGTCCAGCGACAGGCCGGTGGAGGACAGGAAACCGGCCATGGCCTGTTCCGGGGCACCGACGCGGGGGCCGCGCTTTTCTTCCGACACGTCGGGACCGGCCACCGGCAGGCCTTCGATCACCAGCACCAGACGGCGCGGCGTCACATAGGACTTGGCACCCTCGAAGGTCAGGCCGTTCTTGCCCAGGCCTTCACTGACCATGCGCAGCAGATCTTCGGCGGCGCGGGCCTGCATGCGGGCGGGGATTTCTTCGGAAAAGATTTCAAGCAGCAACTCGGCCATGGATCAGGCCTCCGACTTGGGACGGCTGGCCAACCAGCCCTCGCAGCACGCCTTGGCGAGCGCGCGGACGCGGCCGATATAGGATTGACGCTCGGTCACCGAGATGACGCCGCGGGCATCGAGCAGGTTGAAGCGGTGCGAGGCCTTGATGCACTGGTCATAGGCCGGCAGTGCCAGACCGGCGGCCAGCAGGTTCTGGCATTCTTTTTCGGCGTCGACGAAATGCTGGTACAGCATGTCGGTGTCGGCGTGCTCGAAATTGTGGGCGGAATATTCCTTTTCCGCCTGCAGGAAGACGTCGCCGTATTTCACGCCCTGGCCGTTGAAATCCAGGTCATAGACGTTTTCCACGCCCTGGATGTACATGGCCAGACGTTCCAGACCATAGGTCAGTTCCACCGCCACCGGATCGCATTCGATGCCGCCCACTTGCTGGAAATAGGTGAACTGGGTCACCTCCATGCCGTCGCACCACACTTCCCAGCCCAGCCCCCAGGCGCCCAAGGTCGGGCTTTCCCAGTCGTCCTCGACGAAGCGGATGTCGTGGGCCAAGGGATCGATGCCCAGACGCTTCAGGCTTTCCAGGTACAATTCCTGCGAATTGGCCGGGCTGGGCTTCAGCAATACCTGATACTGGTAGTAATGCTGCAGGCGGTTGGGGTTCTCGCCATAACGGCCATCCTTGGGACGACGCGACGGCTGCACATAGGCGCATTTCCACGGATCGGGACCCAAGGCGCGCAAGGTGGTCGCCGGGTGGAAGGTGCCCGCGCCCACTTCCATGTCATAGGGCTGCAGGATGACACAGCCCTGTTCCGCCCAGAACTGGTGAAGCGTCAGGATCAGTTGCTGGAAGCTGGGCTTCTTGGTGCCGATTTGGCCCATGGATTTCCGCCGTCAGAATGGTGTGACAAGTTGGTCGGCAAACCTAACCACCGCGCCGGTTCCGGTCAAGGCTGGCCTGGGGCCACCGACACCACCCTCGACAACTGGGCGATCAGGTCATAACCGTCCCACACCAGCCCCATGTCCAAGGCGCTGCCCACCGGCACCACCCGGTCGATGCCGGCCAGGCGATGGGAGGTGACGAAATCCGCCAATTCCCCCAAGTCGATTCCAAAGGCGGTCAGGGTCTGGAAACGTCCGTCCAGATGGGGCACCAACGGTTCCAGGCTGTCGGCCCGGATTTGTCGGAACAGGCCGAAACGGCCACGGCAAGCGCCCGGATCGGCGGGCAGGCCCGACCATTCCAGCACACTCACCGCACCGCTATAGGAACGGGCCCGAGTGATGGGCTCGCCGTCCAGCACCGCTTCCAGCATGTCGGTGTACTTGTCCACCGCCTGCACCGGGGCCTGAGGATAATCGGCCGCCGCCTTGCGCCCCAGGGCATCCCAAAAACGCGCCGCCGCTTCTTCGCTTCCCTGACCCAGCCAATAAACCAGATGGGGGGACGAACAGGCGTTTTGGTCCATCAGAAAGGTGTCGTTGTAAAAAGCGTGGGCCAAATGGTCCAGGCTGTCGGGGTCCAGGGCCAACAAAGCCGGGGCATTCATCACGCACAACGACGTGCGGTCGGCGAAGGCGACATCCACACAGCGCGGCGGCGCCGCCAAGGCGCGCAAGGCCGAGATCGTCCCATCGCCCCCCCACAACACCCGGGCGTCGGCACGGGCCGAGAAATTGGCCGAATGCACGCTGGCGGCATCATAGCGCACCAAGGTGTTGGATTCCGCCAACGCCGGATGGCGGGCCAGCACCCGATCGACCGCGCCGGCCACCAGATCGACCACCGCATGGGGAACGGACGGCACGCGGACGATGTTGGCGCAGCCGGCCAGCATCCCGAAGGCCAGGGAAAAGGCGAAATTGATCGGCACGTTGGCAGGGGCGACATGAAAGGCCAGACCGCGCCCCAAACGTCGTCTTTCGTCGTCATGGGCGGCGCGCAGACGGTCCAGATTGGCGCGACGGCACCAAAAGGCGAAGGTCTGGACGTCGCCCATGTGGCGCGCGTCGGGATTGCCGCGCAGTTCCTTGGACAGATCGGCCAGGAAATCCAGCACGTCGGGGGCGAAGGGCACGCGCGGCCGGGTGTCGCTGGGGTCGGTTCCGGCCAAGCGGATCAGGGGGCTATTTTCCGCCATAGGTATCGCTGCACCCCCGGATTTCGGCCATGGCGGCGCGGCCATGGATGGTGAAGGTCTTGCCCGGCCGACCGCAGGGGCAGTCGTCGGTGCCGATGATGGTGCCTTCGTCCTCGGACAACAGCACATGGCCGGGATAGGATTTGGGCAGCAGCGACACCAATTGCACCAAACCGCGCTGGCCGTCGGGCAATGGTGTCAGATGGGCATCGCGGATGACGATGTCCGAGAACACCGGGCAATGCAGATTTCCCGCTTCGCATTGCATGAAGATGGAACCGGTCTGTTCCACCATCCCATAGTAATTGTGCACGCGGCTGATGCCGCCCACCTGGGCCAGTCCGGCCTTGAAGGCGGCATCGTCCACCGCTTGGTCGGCCAGCTTCTTCCAGCCGCCGCCATGGATCAGCACCGCCTGATCCAAATTCAACCGTCGCCCCATTTTCTGCAAGGCCTGGACGAAGCACTGCCAGACCATGAAGGTAAAGCCGAACATCAGCACCGGGCCATCGCCATGGGCCGCCAGGAAGCGGTCCAGATTGTCCCAATCCAATTCCATGTCGTCGTTCAGCGCATAGGTGGGATTGCGGCCGAAGATGGAAAAACCCAGGATGCCGGCGGCACGGGCGGAAAAGGCGTTGCGGTTCTTCACCGTGCCGGGCCCGTCGACGATCAGCATGGGCAGACGGGCCTTGCCGATGAAATCGCCGACGATGCGGGTCAAGATCTTGCTTTGCAGGCTGGCGGTGGCGGCATCCAGCACGATGCGTGACGGCGCTTGACCGCTGGTCCCTGACGAGGTCAGCACCTTGTGGATTTGATCCTCGGCGACACTTTGCAGGCGCCTAAGCTTGAACAGGCGCGCCGGCAGAAAGGGCACGTCCTCGACGGCGTGGGGAACATCCGCGTCGAAGCCCAGCACGTCGAGGATACGGGCATAATCGGCGCAATGGTCGCGATGGTGGCGGGTCAGCTGCCCCAAAGCGGCGGCGAACAAAGGCTGCTTGTCGGCTTCCGACAAGGCGAAAGGGGCAAGGGCCAGCAGGTCTTGCAGTTCAGCCATGCATCCCCCCCAAGGCGGCGTAATCCACCTTGCCCGATTCCTGGCGCGGAAGGGCGGCGACGGCCACCACCTTGACCATCTGGTTGGTTAGGCTGGTCCGCGCGGTCACCGCCGCCTTGGCGGCCTCGGCATCGCCGACCACGAACACCACCAAGGAATCGTCGCCACCGGAACAGGCGCATGCCAACCCGTCCAACGCCAGCAGACGTTCCAATTCGTCCAGGTTGACCCGGTTGCCGAACACCTTCAAAAAGCGCTTGCGTCGGCCGACGATGACGAAAAAACCGTCTTCATCCATGCGCGCCATGTCGCCGGTCCGCAAAATCCCCTGGTTGTCGTCTCCGCGGGCCAAATCCTCGGTTTCGGCGGCATAGCCCAAGCACACATTGGCGCCGCCATAGACCAGTTCACCGGTGGTGTCGGTTTCGCCGATCACGTTGCCGGCTTCGTCTTCCAGCCACAAACGGCCGCCGGGAATGGCCCGGCCGATGCTGCCGGGGCGATGGCGCAATTGCTCCCACGGCACGAAGGCCATGCGGGCCGTCGCCTCGGTGGCGCCGTACATGACGAACAGCCGACGGCCGGTGGCGGCGCAAATCTCGGCGAATTCCGCCACCAATTCCGGGGCCATGCGCCCACCCGCCTGGGTCAGGGTCTTGAGCGCCGGCAAATCCATGCGACCGAAGCGCAGCTTCTTCAACATGTCATAGATGAACGGCACGCCCGCCAGGGACGTCACCGCCTGTTCGCGCATCAGCTTCCAGAAAACCGGGCTGACCACACTGTCTTCACAACAGATCAGCGCCGCCCCTTGCAACAGGTGCGAATGCAGGATGGAAAGCCCATAGGAATAAGACAGCGGCATGGTGGTGATGGGGCGCTCCTGCGGCCCGATCTCCAGATATTCGGCGATGGAAACGGCGTTGGCGAGAATGTTGCCGTGGCTGAGGCGGACGAAATTGCGGCTGCCGGTGGTCCCCGAAGTGGTCAGCATCAGCGCCAAATCGTCATGCAGCGTCGGGCCGGCCTCAGAAAGCCGGGCCAGCACATAGCCGCCCAGACGGTCCAGCGGCTGGCCCAAGGCGCAAAGCGGGGCCGGCGCATAGATCACGCCGGGTGAGAAGCGGGCGATTATGGCGTCCAACTGGTCGGGCTTGACGCTGTGATGCAGCATCATCACCGCGGCACCGGCCCGCATCAGCCCCACATAGCCGGCGACGCAATCGGGATCGTTGCGACACACCACCAGGGCCAATTGGCGCCGCCCATGCAGGGCGGCGGCCAGCCGGTCGCCGGAAGCCAGCATCCGGGCATAGGTCAGGGCGGTGCCGTCGGCGCCGATCAGGGCGGCGTTGTCGCCATACCGGTCCAGCCGGTGGAACAGGCTGGGCGCCGCCATCCGTCAGGCGCCCTACAGAACCACGCCGTATTTGGCGACGATTTCCTTGCCCTTGCTGTAACAGCTGAATTCGACGATGTCGTCGGTTTCCATGGCGATGTCGAAAGCGTCTTCCAGGGCGCCCATCAGGTTCATGTGACCGATGGAATCCCATTCCGCGATGGAATTATAGGCCAGGTCAGCCTCCAACGCCGCCTTGTCCACGGAAAAGGTTTCGATGAAGGCGTTGTCGTATTTCTGCAAGGACTCGCTCATGACCGGACTTTCTTTCCAAAGGGGGAGTTTCTCAACTGGCATGGTGTGCTGGAACGGTAAGTATTTGGTAAATGGCGCTTGATAGCGTGATCGCCAAAGCAGCCGGGGACATCGATTCATGACCGCGTTCATCCAGCAAGGCCAGGACATGCACGCCTGGGCCAGCGATCTGTTCCCCATCATGCGCAGCCTGTCCGGCCCCGGCGTACGCCAGACCTTGGATTACCTGCAAAACCTGCTGCCCGGCTTGGAAATCCATTCGGTGGAATCGGGCACAAAATGCTTTGACTGGACGGTCCCCGACGAATGGACCTTTCGGGCGGCCTGGATCGAGGACGAAGCCGGCAATCGGGTGATCGACGCCGCCAACCACACTTTGCACGTGGTGAACTATTCCGAACCGGTGGATCGCTGGCTGAGCCTGGATGAATTGCAACCGCATCTTTATTCGGCCCCCGAGACGCCGGATTGGATTCCCTATGTCACCAGCTATTACCGCCGTCATTGGGGTTTCTGCCTGACCCACAACCAACGCCAGACACTGCAGCCGGGACGCTATCGGGTGGTGATCGACACCGATCTGAAGCCCGGCTGCATCAATTACGGCGAGCTGATCCTGCCGGGGCGCGAGACCGACGAGATTCTGATCTCGACCTATGTGTGCCATCCGTCCATGGCCAACAACGAATTGTCCGGCCCGGTCCTGGCCACCGCCTTGGGCCGTTGGCTGAGCGAACGCGACCGCCGCTTCACCTATCGCATCGTCTTCCTGGTGGAAACCATGGGGGCGGTGGCCTATCTCAGCCGTCACTGGCACCACATGAAAACCCACACCAAGGCGGGTTTCGTGCTGTCCTGCGTCGGTGACGAACGGGGCTATTCCTTCCTGCCGTCGCGGCGCGGCGACACCTTGGCCGATCGCGCCGCCCGCCGGGCATTGCGTGACATAGCCGGCGAGGACTGGAAAACCTATTCCTTCCTGCAGCGCGGCAGCGACGAACGGCAATATTGCAGCCCGCTGATCGACCTGCCGGTGGCGTTGATGATGCGGTCCAAATTCGGCGAATACCCGGAATACCACACATCCGGTGACGATTTGTCGGTGATCACCCCCCAGGGCCTGGCCGACAGTTTCGGCCTTTACACCCACACCTTGGACTTGCTGGAAAAGAACCGCAAACTGCGGGCCACCCTTGCCTGCGAACCACAATTGGGCAAACGCGGCCTTTACCCCACCATCAGCACCCGGGATTCCTATTTGCAGGCCCAGACCATGGTCGACGTGCTGGCCTATGCCGACGGGTCCTTGGACATCATCGCCCTGGCCGATGCCATCGGCCAAAAGGCGTCCACGGTGCTGTCCATCTGTGACACGCTGTTGGCACACGGATTGTTGGAAGTGGTGTGGGACTAAGCCAAGTCCACCACCACCCGGCCCAGGATTTCCCCATCCATGATACGGCCCAGCAGGACGGGCAGATCGGCCAAAGCCACCACCTGATGCAAGCGATCCAGGCAAGCGGGTTTTCCCGGCCCGGCCAAATGACGCCACAGAGCGGCGATTTGGTCGGCGGGGACGGTTTCGGTGTTGATGCCCAACAGCTTCACGCCGCGCAGGATGAAGGGCAGCACATTGGCGTCGAAAGCGGTGTCGCCGGCATTGCCGGTGACGGCCACGGCCCCGCCGTCGCGCATTTGACGGATCAGCGCCGACAGCATGGCGCCGCCGGCCACGTCCACCGCCGCCGACCAGCGTGGCGGCAGCAAATTGCGACCGCTGGCATCAACCACCTGATCGCGGGACAGGATCTCGCTGGCACCGATGGCGGTCAGGAAGGCCTGGGCCTGGGCTTTGCCGCTGATGGCGCTGACCTTGCAGCCCCGCGCCGCCAGCAGTGCCACCGCCAGACAGCCGACCCCGCCGGTGGCGCCGCTGACCGCCACCTCGGCGTCTTTCAGATCGGGAAGGACCCGGGCCAGGGCTGCGACCGCCAAGGCGGCGGTCAGGCCGGGCGTGCCCAAGACCATGGCGGCGCGGGCGTCAAGGCCGTCGGGCAAGCGGGTCACCCAGGCGGCGGGAACCCGCACATATTGGCCGAAGCCGCCGGGCAAACTCATGCCCATGGCGCGGCTGATCACCATCACCTTGTCGCCTGGGCTAAAATCCGCATGACTGCTTTCCACCACCTCTCCCGCCGCGTCGATGCCGGGCGTATGGGGAAAACGCCTTGTGATGGCCGGGTTGCCCTGGACCGACAAGCAATCCTTGAAGTTGACCCCGGAATAGCGCACCCGGATCAGCACCTCGCCGGCGGGCAGCGCGTCCACCGACAAGGTTTCCACCGCGTGGGAAAAGCTTTTGTCGGCGGACTTGCGCACCACCAGCGCCTGGTAATCCCGGCTCATGACGGCCGCGCCATCAGATGGGGCGAGGCATAGCTGAAAGCCCCCTTGGCCAGCACCTTGCCGTCGGCGCTGGCCACCACCTCGCCCTTGGCGATACCGCGCTTGAACGACAGCAGGCGGGCGTCCAGCACCACGTTCTGACCCGGCTTTCCAGCGTTCAGCATCTTGACGGCGATGTCGTGGATGAACGACCGATGGGCGCCGTGATCCACCGAATCATAGATCAACAGAACCAGGGTCTGCAGCATGGCTTCGGTCAGCAAGGTGGCGGGCATCACCCGGGATGCCGGCAGATGGGCGGCGAAATACCAATCGTCTTCGTGCAAATGCTTGGTCGCCCGCGCCGCCTGCCCCGCTTCGGTGATTTCAAAACTGTCGATCATCAGGAAGGGCGCGCTGATGTCGAGCCGCGCCGAGATGTCTTCCGGGCTCATGGCAGCGCCTTCAATTCATCCAGATACAGGCGGTTGGCGATGTCGGCGGTGATGACGCCCACATCGGAATTGTCGCGGCCGGGGCCGTAATAATCGACGAATTTCGGCTGTCCGTGGCGCAGATTGTCCACCATCACCCGATGGGCCGCCCCCAAATCCAGATGATGGGCCAACACCGCGCGGGCATCACTGCCCAGTTTCAGAGAATCCACCATGCCATGGGCGCGGAAATAATCGTCCCCGGCCCGGGTCAGCGACGAATGGTCGCAGATGTCCACTTGGCGCACATAGAACGACACAGTGGCGGGAATGACCGTATCGCCCCGCACCACCTCGCCAGAAAACGACTTGCGATAGCGATAGGTGACGCCGGCCTGATCCTCGGCATGGTGAGTGCCGGTCAGCGCCTTGACGTAATGATGGCCGACGCTGACCAGATGGGCGTGGTTGTCGGCCAGCCAGGCGAAGATGGATTCGTCGCCAAAGGAATTGGGGAACAGCCGGTCACGGATTTCAGCCGCCCGCGGGCCGAAGGCCAGGAAATTATAGAACGGGTGTATCGTGCGCGCCGCCGCATGGCGCTTCAGCAACAGTGCCCCGAAAGCCCCGGTCTGGGCGGCGGCGGTTTCGGTCTGGTAGCGCTTGGCGGCGGGAAAACCGAAATGGAAGGTGGACACCAGGATTGTCGCCTGTTCCCCCAAGGCGGCGCGCATCGCGGCCAGGACGTCGTCGGCGAAATCCTCGGCACTTGCTGCGGGGACACGGGCCGCCCGCAGCGTCAAAGCCAGATCCACCGACAGCCAGACGATGTCGGCGGGCCGGGGAAAGAACGCCGCCGCCAAACGTTGAGCGGCATCCCTGACCCAAGGATCATACGCCGCCATGGCCTAGCGCCCCAGGAAGCTGCGGACCCGTTCGGCGATGGCCGCGCCGGTCAGGCCCAATTGTTCCAGCATCCAGCCATATTGGCCGGCTTTGACATATTTGTCGGGCAGGCCGATCATCAAATGCGGCACCAAGGTGCCGGTGGCGGCCAGATGTTCGGCCAAAGCCGAGCCCAGACCGCCGATCATGGTGTGTTCCTCGACACTGACCAGACGGCCGCTTTTGGCCACCGCTTGGAGCAGGGCTTCGCCGTCCAGTGGCTTGATGGTGTGCATGTTGAGCACACCGGCCAAGATGCCCGCTTCCGCCAGGATTTCGGCAGCCTTGAGGGATTGCGCCACCATGGTGCCAGTGGCCACCAAGGTGACCTCGGCGCCTTCGCGCAAGGACACCGCCTTGCCGAACTGGAAATCGTAATCCTCGGCATAGACCACCGGATTGTCGGGACCGCCGGTCAGGCGGATATACATGGGACCGTCAAAGTCGGCCGCCGCCTGCACGGTTTTGACGATTTCCGAACAATCGGCCGGACTGACCACGGTCAGACCGGGGATGGTGCGCATCACCGCCAAATCTTCCAGGCCGTAATGGGAATTGCCCAACAAGCCCATGGCGATGCCGCTGCCGATGGCCACCGCTTTGACGTTCAGATGCATGTAACCCAAATTCATCCGCACCTGTTCGCCGCCACGCATGGAAATGAACGGCGCGAAGGATGTGGCGAAGACGTTGAAGCCTTCCTTGGCCAGACCGGCGGCAATTCCGACCATGTTCTGTTCGGCGATGCCGGTATTCAGGAATTGCTCGGGATAGGCCCGGATGAAGCGGTCCAGGCCCGACGAATTGCCCAGATCGGCCGACAGCACCATCAGATCGGGATGGGTTTCGGCGACGTCCAGGATGGCGGTGCCGAAAGTGGCGCGCGATCCCAGGCGCGACCATTGGCGGGCGTTGCGGCTATTGATTTCCAGCATGGCGACGCCCCTTCCCTAGGCCTGGTCCAAGGCGGCCAACGCCTTGTCCAAAGCATCCTTGGACAATCGGTTGTGGTGCCAGGAATTGTCGTTTTCCATGAACGGCACCCCCTTGCCCTTGACGGTATGGGCGACGATCACCTTGGGCCGTTCGTCGGTGGTCGGCTGGGCGAAAGCGTCCAGCAACTGGCCGACATCGTGGCCGTCCACCTCGATCGCATGCCAGCCGAAAGCGGCGAAGCGTTGGGCCATGTTGTCCACCTGCAGGATGTTGCGGCTTTCACCGTCGCTTTGCAGCTTGTTGTAATCGACGATGGCGGTCAGCTTGGACAGCCGCAGATGGGCGGCCAGCATGGCCGCTTCCCACACCGATCCTTCGTTGCACTCGCCGTCCCCCAGCAACACGTAAGTACGGAAATCCTTGTCCTTCTTGCGCGCCGCCAAGGCGATGCCGATGCCCATGGACAGGCCTTGGCCCAAGGAACCGTTGGACGATTCGATGCCCAAATCCAAATTCAGCACCGGATGCGCGATCAGATCGCCGCCATTGGCCTGGAAGGTGGCGAAGACGTCGTCGGAAATCACCCCCGAAGCCCACAAGGCGGCGTAATAGCCCAACACGCCATGGCCCTTGGACAAGATGAAACGGTCGCGGCCGTCCCAGCGCGGGTTGTTGGCATCGAAGCGCAGGACCTGGCCGTACAGGCAGGCCATGGCTTCCACCATGGACAGACCACCGCCCAAATGGGCGGTCAGGCCGCATTGGTGGCTGACCTCCAGCATACGGCGGCGCATGGACAGGGCCATGGCCTGGATTTTGTCGATGCTCATGGTCTTCCTTCCCTAAACGATGCCACCATCGGCGCGGATGACTTGCCCGGTGACGTGGCGCGACAAATCCGAGGCCAGGAACAAGGCCACGTCGGCGATGTCGGAGGGTTCGGCCATGCGCTTCAGAGCCGAAGCCTCCACCAGCTTTTGCGCCGCCTTGGCATCCATCTGCGCCGCCATGTCGGTGTTGGTGACCCCCGGCGCGATGGCGTTGACGCGAATGCCCGTGGCCCCCAATTCGGCGGCCATGCTTTGCGTCGCCCGGATCAGCGCCGCCTTGCTGGACCCATAGGCCATGGTGCCGGGATCGGCGATCAGCGCGGCGGTCGAGGCGATGTTGACGATGGACCCCGCCTTCTTGCGCGCCATCACCCGCGACAACGCCTGGGTCAGGGCGACGGGGCCGAAGAAGTTGACCTCGAACACGGCCCGCAGATCGGCCTGGGACGTCATCTGGAACAGCCCGCCATGGGCCAGACCGGCATTGTTGACGAGGATGTCCACCGATGGCGCCTGGGCGCGGATGGCCTTGACCGCCTCCTTGATGCTGTCGGCATCGGCCAGATCCAGGCGGATGGGCACATATCCGCCGGCAGCGGCCCAGTCTTGGAAGCCGTCGGCCAAGGGATCGCGCACGCAGGCCAGCACCAACGCGCCGTGGGCGCGGAAGGTCTCGGCGATGGCCTTGCCGATGCCGCGATTGGCGCCGGTAACGATGGCGGTCTTGCCGTCCAACAGCTTCATGCCGGAACCTCTCGCCAGATGGGGCCGCGTTCGAACACCGGCTCCAGGATGGACCAATCGTCGTCTTCCAGGAAATTGCCGTCGGGGAACGGCGGGACCGCCCCCGCCCCCAAGGCGTGCAGCACCTGTGGGTGGGTGTAATAAGCCTTCAGCGCCGCCACGATCACCCCATTGGCCAAGCGGGCCTGCTTGCGTCGGGATTTTTCCACCAATGCCAGTCGCGACGGCGCATCCAAGGCAAGGAAGCTTTCCCCACCCGCCTCGATGGCCAATTGGTCCAGCACCGGGGCGTATTGGTCCCATTCGACCAGGACAACCGCGATCGCCGAAGCGCTGGGCAGTCCCAGGCCTTCGTCACCGGGCAAAATGGTGTCCAGAAAAACGTCCTTCATGGCGACGGCCCCAATCGCTTGGCCAGATGGTCACAGCAATACAAGGTTAAGGCCTGGGCGGTTGCCACCGGGTTAACCGCACCGGCGGTGACGAACAGCGACGAATCCACCACATAAAGATTGTCGATACCGTGGGCGCGGCCGAAGCGGTCGACCACCGATGTCGCCGGATCGTCGCCCATGCGGGTGGTGCCCATCACGTGCCAGCCGGAATGACGGACCGGCGAGAACGCCAGGGTGACCTTGCCGCCGGCGGCTTCCAGCACCGTGCGCGCCTGTTCGGTGCCGTGCGCCAGCATGGCTTTGGTGTTGTCGCCAAGCGCATAGCGGACCTTGACCCCTGGCATGCCGAAACGGTCCCGATGGTCTGGGTCCAGTTCGATGCGGTTGGCCGGGTCGGGCAGATCCTCGCTGATCACCGCGATGCCGGCAGTGCGGTTGAAGGTGGCGGCCATGGCCCGATGATGCCCCGGCCCCAAGGGGATCCGCCTGGTCATGAAGCCGCCCAAGGCGGTTTCCAGCGGGGGGGCGCCACGCAGGATATGCAGGGTGTAGCCACGGGCGAAGCCGCGCGCCGCGTCGCTTTCATAGAAGTTCTGCGACAGCAGGCAGCACCCATGGGGGCCGATGCTGGAGCGCAGATCCTGATCGAAAACCGCTTCCACATAAGCCAGCGGGTGGACCATCAAATTGCGGCCGACCAAACCCGATTGGTTGGCCAAACCGTTGGGGAAACGGTCGCTGGCCGAGTTCAACAACAAGCGCGGCGTCCCCGCGCCCCCCGCCGCCAGGACGACGAAATCGGCGGCCAATTCATGATCGCCGCCATCGGCATCCACATAGCGCACCCCGCCGACCCGGCCGTCATCGCCCATCAACAGCTTTTGCACCGAACAGCCGGTCCGCAATTCCACCCCCTGGTTCAGGGCATGGGGCCAATAGGTGACGTCGACGCTGCCCTTGGCGCCCTGGGCACAGCCGGTGTTGCACGGCCCCAGATTGGCGCAGGCGGCGCGGCCGTCGTGATGGCGGGTGTTGATGGCGGCGTAAGACGGCCACCAATGCCAGCCCAGCGCGTTGAACCCCTCGGCCAGCTTGCGCCCCATCGGCCCCAAAGGGACCGGCGGCAACAAGGATTGGTACTCGGGATAGGCCGGGTCGCCCACCAGCCCCGCCACCCCCATCATCTGTTCGTTCTGGGTGAAATAGGGTTCCAATTGGTGGTAAGTCAGCGGCCAGTCGTCCCCGACGCCGTCCAACGACCGAGTGCGGAAATCGGACGGATGGAAGCGGGGGAAATGGGCGGAATACAAGATGGTGCCACCGCCCAGGCCGTTGAAATTGGCCAGGGATATGGGCGTGTCCGAATTGTCGATGGGATAGTCACCCAGGGCCTGACGGATATTGGGATCGAAGCTGGCGTCACCCTGGCGACGCAGTTCCCAACCGATCTGGGTGGCGGGATAATGAGCCGGGTCGGTGCGTTCGCCCTGTTCCAGACAGATGACGCGAAGACCGGGGCGGCGGCTTAAGGCCCAGGCGGCCGCGGCGCCGCTGGCCCCCGAGCCGACCACCACCACATCCGCCCGTTCCACGGGCCTAGCCCTTCTTGGGCAGGTATTGTTCCAGGATTTCCGGAATGGTGATCATCATGTCGGCTTCGCAGGCGATCTCGCCCTTCACCGTACCAACGCCCTTGCCCTTGCAGATGCCGCGCTTCCACGACAGCACCTGACAATGAAGGTCCAAGCGCTCGCCGGGCACGATCTCTCGACGGAAGCGCACCGTGTGCTGCATGGCGTGGGTCACCTTGCCCTTCAAACCGGGCAAAGTGGTGATGGCCACCGTCAACATCTGGGCCATGGCTTCCAGTTGCAAGGCGCCGGGCATGTTGGGACCGTCGGGGAAATGGACGGGGAAATACCATTCGTTCAGCGTCAGGTTCTTGAAGCCCTTGGCATATTGTCCAGGCACCACTTCCTCGACCATGTCGATCATCAGGAAGGGATAGCGGTTGGGCTGATAGGCCTGTAATTCCCGATAATCCAGGCTGAACTTATCCATGGTCCCGCCCCTTAATAGCTATAGCCGGGAAAGCGCAGCTTGCCATCGGCCCATTCGGGATCCGGCCCGCCTTCCACCATGATCTTGGATTCTTCGTAGATTTGACGGCCTTCGTCGAACATCGCGATGTGCAGGTCGCGATAGATGTCCATGAAGTCCTTCATGAAATCCGGCAGCACCTCGTCGGGCAGACGGTTCATATAGAAGGTCACCGCCTTCAGGAAACCGATGATCGACCCCTGGTACAATGGATAGATATGGCGGCTTGCTCCCACATAGCCTTCGCGGTTGAAGTCCTGGATGCGACCGACCAATTCGCGGAAACCGAGCTTTTCCTGCTCGGCCTGTTTCAACAAATCCAGAAAGCTGTCGTGTAGAGCCTCGACCTCGGTGATATAGCGGCCCATGTCATGTCCCTTCAGGAACTGACCCGCGGGAAAGAATTCGGATTCATCGCGGATCCGCTTGAAAATCGCATCCTTGTCCAAGGGTTTGCCAGGAAAGAACAGGCTTTCCGGCAACAGCGGCGTGGTGCCGCGGATGAAGGCGCCGTCAGAGCAGTTGAAAACCTTCAGACCGAACTTTTCCACCTTCTGCTCGATCATGTCGCGCGTCCAGGTGAACACCAAATTGGAATAGATAGTGCCACCGAAATTACCCGGTGTGGAGAACTCGCCCTCGAAGGTCTGAGTCTTGAAGTCGTCCATGGTGTAATACAAGGTCGACTTGGAGTGGTGATTATTGGGATCGCGCCAGCCGCAATCGGTTCCGAACAGGTACATGGTTTCGAAACCCAACCGCGCAGCCACCGCCATGCAGGTATTGGTGATGGACGGTCCGACGCCGTTCATCACCTCGATCCCCTCGCCAAAGGAAACGGTCGAAGTGACGCTGTCACGGAAGAAGAAATAAAGCTCGTCGAACAGCGGCGTCACCATGGGGCTGACAGTGACCGAAGCGATCATCTTCATGCCGGTGAAACGCTTGTCCGGGAACAGATCGGGGCGCAGTTCCAGAATATGGGTGAAGATGGAATGCAAGGTGGCGATGTTTTCCAACTCGACATGATAGTCGGGGATGATGCCGGCCTTGATCAGGGGCTGAAGGGTGGTGCCGGCGGAAAAGATGATGGCGTGATCTTTCCACTGGCGGATGAATTCGATGGATTCGTCCAAGGACGGACCGGCGGCGACGATGAACGCCGGAACGTCGTAACGGCGGCGGAACCGGCCGCGGATCAGGTAATGGTCGTGACGATGCAGATTGACCGCCGCATGGCGGATCATCTTGCGTTCGTCTTCGTAATAGCCGCGCCCCACCATTTTGGTGGGAATGTCATTCAACAGGCGCTTATGAGCTTCATCCAACGGCCAGAAAGGATAGTGCCGGTATAGGAAGGCCCCATCCAACAGCATCTCACCTTGTTGGTTGATGATCTCGTCCAGACGTTGGGCGATACGCTCTGGCTTGTCATCCACCAGCAAATGCAGCTTTTGTCCGCGCTCGCCCATGGCGGCGTCCAAAGCGCACCAATCCACCGCCTTCAAGGACAGGCCGACGAATTCGGCGATGGCTTCCACTACGACGATATTCTCGACGTCCAGCTTTTCGGCCAACAAGGGCAGATGATAGCCCAGCCCCAGACCGAACACGAACAGGTACCCCGAGCGATCCCGAGGATAGGCCGAAATGGCGGAAACACCGTGTTGCTTTAACGAGTTCAGGATGCCTTCATAAAAGCGCCGTGAAATCATGGAATCGCCAGCGATCCCCTCGACCGACTTGTAGCCGGTCCGAAAGGGAGCTGCGACAAAGACGGCCACTTGTTCTTCGGCCATCCGGCGCCCGTCACCTTTGTAAAGGCGACCATTGCCCAGATCAATGTCGACCAGGACGTCCCCGTCGAATACCGGTTTGGCGAGGCTGCCGGGATTTTCCACCAAACGGGCATGGACCAAGGGAAACTTGCGTTCCAGCAAGGCCATGTTGGCGGCAAGCATCCCTGTCTGGCTCATCAATGGGGGGCCTTTTGGCTGATCGCCTGCGACAAGCATTCACCGAAAGCCTGAGCGTAGGCTTTGCGATCAAAGGAAACCGCCCCCGCCAACGCCGCGCGGGGCGCTGCACGGTAAGCAGCCAGACCTGGTGCGTCCTGACGCCACTGGCGAGCATTTTCCACATAGGTCACCGGATCGGCGGCCACCATGCGCGACGCCACCGCCGAACCGGCCAAGGCGGCAGCAAGGTCGTCGCCGGCCACCTCCCCGCTGAGAACCAACACGGGAAGACCCGCCAAGACGCAACGGCCCGCCTGCAGCACGTCGAAATGCGGCGTGGGCGCCAACATCACATCCACCTGCTTGCAGAACTCTTCCAGCTCCGCCTGGACCACGTCGATACGATGGGCGACGCCGAAATTCCCGAACAGGTCGATCAGCGCCGTCACGTTGTCGGGTTCGGACAAACGACCACCATCGCGCAACAACAAGGTGGTGTCGGGCAACGCGATCAGAACCTGGGCCCACAGCATGGCGGTTTGCGGGGTCAGTTCGGCCATGGACACGTCGGTGCCGAAAGCGAAGCCGGCACCGCCGGCCGACGGCAAGGCTCCGGCGGCGAAGGGCGCCACGTCGCACAGATAGCGCCCCCCAGGGACAACGACTTCGCCATCCAATCCATGGGCCGACGACACCAAGGCCATGTTGGCCGCCGGGACGGCGCCCGTCGCAGGGGTGTTCAGCCACGAACATTGCAACGGCGCCGATTTGCGCAAGAACAGCCCAGCCCGAGCCGGAACGCGCAATCCGTCAACGTCGATCAGGATCGACACGCCTTCACCTCGCACCAAGGCCCCCAAGGTCAGCACGTCCAGGTCAGCGGCATTGCGCCAGCGGTCGAACAGGCCACGGAAAAGGGTGTTGTGTTCGGCGCTCAACTCACCACACCCCAGACCCAGGGTGGTGAAACGGCGCCGGTCCAGACCCGAAAGTAGCGCAGCCATCATCTCTTGTTCGATGGGCGCCAACGGCCCCGTACACAGGAAAGCGATCAGATGAGTGTCCCCAGCGGACATTTGCGGTGCCGGGCGCGGCGACTTGACCGCGTTGCTTTCCACACAATGGGCCCACGACTTGATCAGGGCGACGGCATCCGAACGCCCAGACGGCAGATAAGCCAAATCGGCGACCATGTCCCCCCACAACGAGATCGCTCCCGGCGCCAAAGAGGTCGCCAAACGATGGTTGGCCAGACCTTGTTCATGGCGGCCCAAGCTGACAAGGCAATTACCGATCCGGGACAGCAAGGTGGGCTTGGCCCCGCCCAAAGTCACCAGCGATCGCAACATCCCCAAGGCCTTGCTTGACTGACCATCCTTCATCAACGCCGATGCGTACAGGTCGATGGCCTCGACGTCCTCGGGTGAGATCATCAGATGCTGTTCCACCTGCAACAAGGCGGCGGCGACATCACCCTTTACCAGCGAGGCCTGAGCGCCCCGCATCAACGGCTTGTGCGTGACCCGTGCCAAGGCGTCGGCGAAGGTCGGCAATTCCGAGCCGAACAAGGCGATCATACGGCCATCTGGCGGGCAGATCGCCGATTCCTTGCTGTGGTAAAGCGCCTTGGGCAGCACACCGGCCTGGCAATAAAGGATAGCCAGCAATTCATGCAAATCCGAGAAATTCTGCCCCAGCGCCATCATGTCGTGAATCAGCTGGATAACGTTACCGATCAACCCATGACGATAGGACGCCGCAGCCAACGCCATCAAAGCCACTTCAGGCTCATTGACCTTAGCCAGCGACGATTCGGCCAGTTCCAAAACTTCGCTGACTTTTCCCGCGTCCAGCAAAGCCTTGAACTCAGCATAAAGACCGGTGTTTTCGGACGGATTTCCCATTCCGGACATGCTTTCCCCCAAATTCTTGCTGAGCGTCTAGACCACGTCGTTGGTGGACACGGCTTCAGTAGCCGATTGTTCGGCCGGGGAAGCGCTTTCGGCCTGGGCCGGAGTGGTGAACAAGCCCGCCGCGATCTGCCGATTGATGTTAATCAGCACGTCGATCTTGCTGCGGTCGCCATCGGAAATGATTTCGACCGTGCGCTTGTCGATGAAATTGCACAAGGACAGCATGTCCTGACGCATTTCCAGCGGCAACTCCGATTCGGGTGACGCCAGCTCAGCCTGAAAGATGGTCCACAATCGCCAATTCAAACGCACGGCGGTCAGCATATCCTCTTCTGAAATCTCGGGCTTTTGTGCCAGGGACATGCGGCGTGCGGCTTCAGTCAAGGCCCAGGCTTCCGTAGCGCGGGGGTTACCCGGCTGAGGAATGGAGTTGTAAGCGGCCTGGCCATAATTGGGATAGGACATGGGACTGCCTTCCGACACGGATAATTAGTTAGGCCGTATTGTCAGAGCCAAACCGTTTATTTTCAGTAAAGACCTTATAAATCATCGAGATAAGCAGATTTCCGACCCAAGCGACAGCAGAATAAAAAACGGTGCGGAGTCGCCTCCGCACCGTTTTTTCAAGTCGTGTTGCTAGACCGGGATTACCGGAACAGCGACAGCACACCCTGTTCCTGCTGACCGGCGAAGGACAGCGCCTGGATACCCAGCTGCTGACGGGTCTGCAGAGCAACCAGGTTGGCACCTTCTTCGTTGAGGTCGGCCAAGCTCAGCTTGTCGGCGCCTTCCTTCAGCGCATTCACGTAGGACTTGGTGAAGTCCGAACGGGTTTGCAGCAAGGCGACGTTGGTACCGATGGTCTTCGCGTTCGACCGGGTGGTGGTGATCGCCGAGTCCATCTTTTCGATCAGAGCATCGAACACCGACACCGAGTTGGAAACCGCGGTCCAGGACGAGAAGGCGGCGGCGAAAGACGACAGCGACTTAGCGGAAGCGGTCGCCGATTCGGCCGAGAAGCCAGCGAACTGCGAGAAGCGCAGATCGACGCCGTCAACCTGCAGCTGGGCGGCAGTCTTATCCGAGAACTGCACGGTCAGCTGAGCGGTGGTGGCGTTCACCAGGTTCAGACCCTGATAGCTGGCGTCGTTCACCAAGTTGTTCACCTGGGCGGCCAAGGTCTGATACTGGGTGGCCAGGTCAGCGCGTTCGGCGTTGGTGGCCGACTTGGCGCTCAGCACGACACCCTTCATCTGGACCATCAGCTTTTCAGCGGCTTCGATGGTGGTCAGCGCGGTCTTCAGGGACGAAATGCCCTGATCGATCGAGTCCTTACGGCCGGTAAGGTCAGTGGCGCGGTCGTTCAAGCTCTTCGACTGGAAGTACGCGACCGCGTCGTCGATGGCGCTGGAAACCTTCAGGCCGGTGGACAGACGCGAGTTCGTACGATTCACCAGCGACGAAGTCTGGTTCAGCGACAGCAGGTTGGAACGGATGGACGAGGAGAGAGTTACTTGGTCAGCCATGGCACACCCCCATTCTGGAAGGCCGGTTAATCAAGACCGCCGAGAAGAATGCCTTTTAGGCATCATGAACCTGACGGCCACTTTTAAGCATTCGAACTTTACCACACCTTTCGGTGGGACGCGACATCAATTTTTGGGCCGCAACCGAACGCTTTAAATACCTCTACACCATACCCCATCTCGGTTAAGCAACAGTGAATCCCGCTTACGATTCCGCCTTGGCATAGACCAGCACGCTCATCAAATCGGGCGCTTCGTCGCGATTGCGAGAGAACAAGTCCTTGGCGACCAGCAAAGGCTCGATCAGCCCCTGGGCGGTAGCTGCGCCGACCAAATCCGCCAGATTGCCGTTGATCAAACCGGTGGCCGCCAGATTCTTTTGCGCGTCCGACACCGGATGGGACGCCCCCCACTGGAACCCCAAAGGTTCGCAGAACACCAAGGTGGCGGATCCGGGCCAGCGCGACAGCCCCAAGAAGAAATCATCCGGCAGCGATTGCGGATACATCAACGACCACGACGAAAAGATCAAAGCCCTGCGGCTGCCGTTCAAACAGCTCCAGTCGGGATCATTCAAATCGAAGACATGATTTTCAAAACGCAGCCCCGGCTGCAACTGGGCCAACTTCTCGGCCAAATCGCGTCCGGCAGGGCTGATTTCGGCCCCGACATAGCGCGCATCGCCCGGACCACCGGCCAGGAACAGGCGGAACAGCTGCCCCCCATACCCCGATCCCAATTCGACGATCGTGTCCACGTCGTCGGCGAAATCCACCAGCATTTCCGCCATATTGAATTGCACATAGGGCGGCATGGCACAGTCGTCGCCGCGCAAGATTCCCCGCTTGCCGCTTTCAAGTTTGCGCAAGCCGCGCCACGACCAGTCGGGGTCGACCTCTTGCCATTCCAGCCAGCCGGTCAATCGACCGCCCCGCTTGTCGACGCCAAGGGAGTAGCGCTCTTGATAGGTTTGGAACCGCGACAACAACCGCGGCAACGAGAGCTCTCCCGCCGCCATCCAGCTTTCGACGACTTGGGCCCGCATATGCCAAGCGGCCTCGTAATAAGCCGTCATCGTCCCAGCCCCCGGGGACAGACCATCCAAAGCCGAAAAATAACGGCGCGCCCCCGCCATCCCTCAGATCTCCACGCCCAAATGGCGACCGACGATTTCCACCGCTTTGGCGAAGCTGGACAGGCCGATCACCTCGTCGGTGTCCAGCATCAGATCGAACGCCGTTTCCAAGGCCGCCACCAGACGCATATGGCCCACCGAATCCCAGGCGGCAAGCCCCTGATAGGCCAAATCCTCGACCGGGCTTTGCGGATCGAGGTCGAAGGTTTCGCGAAAAGCCCGGCGCAACGCTTCCTGCTGTTGCGGATTCATGCACCGGCCCTTTCACGCAATTCGACACCGACACTGTCGACCAGACCGCCCCAATCATTGGCGCGCGCTTGCCGCAGCAGGCGGAAATCCCCCGGATACCAGGGCGAATCAGCGCGGTTCAACATCCACAAAAAGCCGTTGCTGGGCCGCGACAGCAACACCCGCACCGGCTTGCCCAGGGTGCCGGCCAGATGCACCACGCCGGTATCCACCGACACCAGGATATCCATGGCGGACAGAGCCGCCGCCGTGTCGGCGAAATCCCCCAGGCGCGGCGCCAGATCGACCACACCGGGAAGGTCCGCCACCTGGGCCGCTTCCGGCCCCACCTGCAAGGAATAGAAACGACAGCCCGGCAGGTCCAGCAAGGGCCGGAAATCGCTGGCCAGGCAAGACCGCTGGGTATTGTCGCGCCGGGTGGCGCCGCCCGCCCAGACCAAGCCGACTTTCAGCCCCTCGGCTGCCGCCACATCGGAGAAATCACCCGCTTCGGCCGGCACCGACAGATACGGCAGGGCGGCGGGCAGGGTTTCCAGGGTCAGGCCCAGCCGCTCGGGCAGGCTCATCAACGGCAGCACGGTCTCGAACGGACCGTAATCGTCGCCCGGGCTGACCACCCGCTCGATACCGGTCAGCGTCGAAAACAGACGCTTCAAGCCCTTGCGGCATTCCAGCACCACCTTGGCGCCGCGTGCCGACAACAGCGGGGCCAGACGGCAAAACTCGATGGCGTCGCCGAAGCCTTGCTCGGCGGTGATCAAGATGGTCTTGCCGGTCAGATCCTCGCCTGCCCAGAACGGCACCGGGAAATCGCGTTTGAACGGGGCGAAGGTGGGCATCTGCCAGCGCCACTCGTATTCGCGCCAACCATTGGCCCAATCGCCCTTCATCAGTTGCACCAAGGACAGGTTCCAATGCAGATCGGGGCTGTCGGGGGCACGGAGCAGCCCCTGGCGCAGACTGGCTTCGGCTTCGTCCAGCCGTTCCATGTCCTTCAGCGTCGCGCCCAGGTTGTTGTAGGCGTCCACGTAATCGGGAGCTTGCGCCAAAGCCAGGTTGTATTCGACCACCGCCTCGACCAGCCGTCCCTCGGCCGCCAGGGAATTGGCCAGGTTGTAATGCTTGGCCGGCGCATCCAGCAGACCGATGGAGTGGCGATAAGAAGACAATGCCTCGCCGTGCTTGCCCTGGGCGGCCAGGGCGACGCCGATGTTGAACCACGGCACGTCCCAATCGGGGCGCAGATAGACCGCCTTTTGGTAGGCTTCCACCGCTTCTTCCGGTGATTGCATGCCGGCCAGGGCGTTGCCAAAAGCGTTGTGCGCTTCGGCCATCGAGCCGTCGATGACCACCGCCTCTACCGCCATCGTGACGGCTTCGCTGAAACGCCCCAATTCGTTGAGCACATTGGCCAGATTCAGATAGGCCTCGGGTCCGTCGGGGCACAGGGTCACCGCTTTCTGGAAAGCGTCCACCGCCATGTCAAGGCGCCCGCCGGCCTGACACGCGTTGCCCAAAGCCACATAAGGGGCGTGCCAGTCGGGCTGCAGGCGGATGGCCTGCAGGGCCAGATTGGCCGCCATCTGGTTGTCGCCCACCATCTGGGCCAGGGCGCTCATCAAGTTCAGCGCGTCAACGTTGTCGGGATCGGCCTCCAGCACCGCCTTGTAGCAGCGCCCGGCGTCGCCATAGCGTTCGGCGCGGTGATGTTCGCGCCCTTGGTCCAGCATCGCCTGCACGTCCATGGCTTGTTCCTAAATCTGGGGGTCGGTCATTTTGGTTTAGTTCCTGCCGGGCTTGGCGGCAAGGCCCGTGCGGGATTGCCCCAGACGGTCGCCCCGGCGGCGACCTCGGTCAGGACCACGCTGCCGGCTGAAATCTTGGCGCCGTCGCCGACGACGCAGCCGGGCGTCACCACCGCCGACGACCCCACCATGACCCGCGTTCCCAAAGCCGCGAAACCATTGATCACCGCATGGGGCGAGATCACGCAGCCATCCCCCAATTGCGCATCGTGGCCGATGCCCGCATGGGTGTTGATCAGGCAATGCGCCCCCAGCCGGGCGTTCACGCCGATGGTGGCGAAAGGCCCGACAATGCATCCCGGCCCCAAGACCGACGGTTCCGCCACATAGGCCAAGGGATGGATCAGCACTCCGAAATCGGCGCCGCGCAAGGTCAGACGGGTGGCGACGGCGACACGGTCGGCCGGGTCGCCCACCGCCACCAGCACGCAATCATGGGGCTCGGGGACATAGGCATCGATGGCCGACAACACCGGGATGTCCAGACCGAAAGCCCGCGGATCGGCCTTGGTGTCGTCCAGGAAACCGCGCACCCGCAACCCGCAATCGCCGGCATAGACCGCGACTTCGCGGCCCAAACCGCCGGCCCCGGCGATGACATAATGGGGTGAATTGCTCATAACACCATGCCTCCGTCGACGCCGACGACCTGCCCGGTGACATAACGGGCGGCGTCTGAACACAGGAAAGCCACCACTTCCGCCACTTCATCGGCGGTGCCGGCACGGCCCAGGGGAATGGCGGCCAAACGTCGGGCGGTGGTGTCGGCATCCAGATGACCGACCATCTCGGTGTCGATGAAACCCGGGGCCACCGCGTTGACCCGGATGTTGTCGGGGGCCAGTTCCTTGGCCGCCGACAAGGTGGCGCCCACCACCCCGGCCTTCGAGGCGGCATAGACGGTTTGCCCCACATTGCCGCGAAGACCTACGATGGACGACAGCGAGACGATGGCCCCGCCGCCCGATCGGCGCATCAGCTTGGACGCCGCCTGGATGTTGGAGATCACCCCTGCCAAGTTGACCGCCAGCACCCGGTTCATCATCTCGGGCGCGATCATCCCCAGCCGGGCGTCGCCCAGCATGCCGGCATTGTTGACCAGGATGTCCAGGCGGCCGAAGCGTTTGTGAACCTGACGATAAAGCCCCGACACCTGATCGGGCTCGCCCATGTCGGCGGCCAGGTAATCGGCGGCATCCTCGGCTGCCAGACCGACCCGCAACACCGTTGCGCCGCGTGCGACCAAGAGCCGCGCGACAGCCAAGCCGATCCCACGACCGCCCCCCGTCACCACCGCCACCTTGCCTTGCATCATGCCCCTCGCGATTCGGCCAGAACAGCTTGCAGATAGCGTCCATAGGACGTGTCGCCGGCATCCTGAGCCAATCGGGCGAAACGGTCCAGGTCGATGAAGCCGCGCCGAAGGGCGATTTCTTCCAGACAGGCCACTTTCAAGCCCTGCCGGCCTTCCACCGTACGGACGAATTCCGAGGCTTCCAGCAGCGAATCGTGGGTGCCGGCGTCGAACCAGGCATAGCCACGGCCGACCTTGATCATGGACAGCCGACCTTCGTCCAGATACGACCCCAGCAGGTCGACCATTTCCAATTCGCCCCGCGCTGACGGCTTCAACCGCGCCGCCCGAGCGGGGGCGTCGCCATCCACCACGTAAAGCCCGGTCATCGCCCAATCGGACACCGGGTGTTTGGGTTTTTCCTGCAAGGTCCGGACCTTGCCGTCGCTATCGAACGACACCACGCCGTAACGCTGCGGGTCGGTGACACGGGTACAGAACCCCACCGCGTCGGCGCCGTCCATGGCCGCCATCAGCAAACTGCCCATGCCTTCGCCGAAGAATACGTTGTCGCCCAGAATCATGGCGGTGCGCTGTCCCTGCATGTGGTCGGCACCGATGGTGAAGGCCTGGGGCAGGCCGGCGGGACTGGCCTGGACGGCGTAAGAAATCCTGATCCCCAGATGAGCGCCGTCGCCCAGCAGGTTGTGGAACAAGGCCTGGTCGCGCTCGGTGGAGATCAGCAAGATGTCGTCGATGCCGGCCAGCATCAGCACCGACAGCGGATAGAACACCATGGGTTTGTCGTAGACCGGCAGCAATTGCTTGCAGACGGCCAAGGTGACCGGACGCAGACGGCTTCCCGTCCCTCCGGCCAGAATGATCCCCTTCATCCTGCGCTCCCTTCCGGATGCGGCTCCAGCTTGCCGCCATCTCACCAAGATTGGGTTAACGTTTGCCGTGCTAGCCTGCGATATGGACTCGCCCGCCATCCCCGTCATGCGCCCACGCCTGCCCGACGCCGACGCGCTGCTGCCTTATCTGCGCCGCATCGACCAGACGCGGGTCTACTCGAACATGGGCCCCTTGGCACGACAACTCGCCGACATTCTTGGCGCCCATTTCCACTGCCCGGCCCACCCCCTGGCCAATGCCACCCTGGGGTTGGCAATCGCCCTCATGGCCATGGGGCCGCCCGCCGGCAGCCTGTGCATGGTGCCGTCCTGGACCTTCGCCGCGTCGGCCCACGCCATCATTCTGGCCGGGATGGTGCCGTTCCTGGTGGACGTGGACGAGGCCAGCGGGATGCTGGTCCCCGAGATGGCCGCCGACTTCTTGCCCCGGGCCCCGGGACATGTCGGCGCCATCATGCCGGTTTCCGCCTTCGGCCATCCGGTGGACATCGCCGGCTGGCAGGACTTTCGCGCACGCCACGGGCTTGCCGTGGTGGTCGATGCCGCCGCTGGCTTCGACACCGCGCAGGGCGGCGACCTTCCCGTGGTGATCAGCCTGCATGCCACCAAGGTTCTGGGGGCGGGTGAAGGCGCCTTCATCCTGTGCCGCGACACCGACTTACTGCACCGCTGTGCCACGACCTCCAATTTCGGCTTTTCCGCCGACCGTCAAGCGAGCATGGCCGGCATGAACGCCAAACTCAGCGAATATCACGCGGCCGTCGCCCTGGCGGCGATAGAGCGCTGGCCCCAGGATCGTGGTCACATCATGGCCCTGACGCGAAAGCTGGCCGAAACATTGCCGCAAACGGCCGGCTGGCGCGGCGAGGTGACGCGTGCTTTCGCCGCCAACACCTTGAACCTGGAGTTTCCGTCCGGTTGGCAGGCGGCGGAAGCACGCTTCGCCGCCGCCGCCATCGAGACCCGCCGATGGTGGGGGGGCGGCCTGCATCGACACCCGGCCTTTCGTCACTGTCCGCATCTGCCGATGCCGGAAACCGATCGCCGCGCCGACCTTACCCTGGGCCTGCCATTCCATGGAGACTTGGACGGGGTGGCGCTGCGACGGATCGCCGATGTCGCCCGGGCCTGCTTGGACGACCAGCCATGAGCCAGGCCGCCCGCCTGGAGACGGCCCTGGCCGCCGCCATCGGAGGGCCGGCCCCGATGGCCGCTGGCGACAGCGTCGCCGACATGTTGGCTTCGGTCCTGCACGCCTTCACCCGGTGGCTGGCAGACCAGTTACCCCACCCCGACACGCCGCTTTTCGGCATCATGCGCGAAGGACGCCTGCTGGCCGAGTTGCATCGTCAACAGGGCGGGACGGCGGCCGAGCTGTGGCTCAACCGCCGCCTGTGCATGAAGGCGGCGATCCTGTCGGCGGACGACGACGAAGCCTTGCGGAACTTTCTGGTTCGCGGTCGTCGGCGACCGCTGTCAGCCGAACAGGCGGCCGCCGAACTGGGGGTGCCGCCGCCACCCTGTGCCGGCAAGACCCTTGCCGACGGCAGCGACGCCCTAGAAGCCTTCATCGCCGGGCTGCGTGCCCCCGCCGTGGCGGCGCCACTGACGCAGCGGTTGTGGGAAATGCGGCAGCGCCTCCTGGCCCATCTTGACGCTGTGGGGGCGCTGTCCGCTCCCGTCTTGTTCCTGACCGACTTGGGCTATGCGGCCAACATCCAAAATGCCCTGGAAAAAATCCTGCGCCATGACGGCCGAAACATCCGGACCGTCGGTCTTTACCTCCTCACCACCCCAGGTGCGCGCTGGGTCGCGGTCCGTGGCGGGGAAACACGCGGGTTCCTGGCGCAATTGGGCGAGCCGGCCTGGTTCACCCGCCTGTTCACCCGTTCGCCCGAACCGCTGGAAGCCTTGTGCGCCAGCAATGAAGGTCCTTTGCTCGACTGGAACCCGGACGGCACCGTCCGGCTTGCCCCAAACGTGCTGCCGACGGAACAACGCGCCGCAATTGGCGTCATCCAAAATGCCGTCATCCACGCCACCCCCCCGGCCCTCGATGCCGCGGCGGCCGGTTTGCGACTGGCCCGCTTTCTGGCCCTGCCGACCCGGATGGAAGCCGAGACGCTGTCCCCTTGGCAATACGAGGAGACCTTGACCGGCCACACCGTCGCCCTGGCACGGCCAGTGGACGGTTCGCCCTGGGAACAAGAGCGGGCGACGCTGCCCTGGCCGGCGGCGGCGGCCCGTCTTGGCGGCTGGGACGACCAGCGGCTGCTGGACCGGGCCGTCGCCATGACCAGGGGGTGATCGATGCCCTCCCCCAACTCGCTTGGCGACTTGCGCCGTATCCTCGCCGCCGCGCCGCCGCGCCTGCTTTCCATCGACCTGTTCGACACCTTGTTACTGCGCGGAACCCGGCCTGAATTCATACGCTTCGTCGATGTCGCCAAGTTTCAGCACCAGATCCTGGACGCCCTGTCGCCCGGTCCCGCCCGCCTGCTCGAAGCCCGCTTGCGCCACACCCGCAACGCCTATGCGGTCGCCCGCGCGACGCCAGGCGGCGGCGAAGTCCGCTTCGACGCCATCCTGGCCGAGATCTGCCATCAGTTCACCCTGCCCACGACCTGGATTGAGCGATTGCGCCAGACCGAGCTGGATTACGAAATCCGCCATTTACGCACCAACCGCGCTTTAATGCGGCTAATACGGCGTTGGTCGGATGATGGGATGGCCTGGGCGGTGGTCAGCGACACCCCCTTGCGGGGCGACGATTTATCCTGGCTGATGACCAAGCTGCTTCCCGAACTGTCCCCCCCCCTGATCCTGTCCAGCGCCGATGTCGGACAAACCAAACGCGACGGCGGCTTGTTCGACCACCTGATCCGACAAAGCGGGCTGGAACCGTCCGACATTCTGCATCTCGGCGACAATCCCCATTCCGACCTGCACATGGCGCAGGTCCACGGCCTGCGTGCGGCCTGGCTGCCACGCCCCCGGTGGTGGCGGTTGATCCACGGCTTTCGCGCCCGCCATAGCCGAGAAAAGTTGCGCCGCGCGGGACTGATCCCCTGACCCCATTAACCGAGGATTCAAGGTTCATCCCCTAGGCTCGGCCCCCTGAAATGCCGGAAAGGACGGAGGAAGATGGGGCCCTGCGTGCTCGTGACCGGCGGAGCCGGCTATATCGGCAGCCATACATGCAAGGCCCTGGCCCAGGCCGGCTTTCGCCCGCTGACCATCGACGACCTCAGCATTGGCCACGCCCGGGCCGTACGCTGGGGACCGCTAGAGGTCGGCGATATCGGCGACGCGGCTTTCGTCGACACCGTCCTGGCCCACTACCGCCCCGTCGCCACCCTGCATTTCGCCGCAAGCAGCATCGTCGAGGAATCCATCGCCGATCCCTTGCGCTATTACCGTAACAACGTCGGCAACACCCTGACCCTGCTGGACCGCCTGCTGGCGCACGGCATCCGCGATCTCGTCTTCGCCAGCAGCGCCGCCATCTACGGCGTCGGCCGCCCCGGCGACGACCCGCCCGCGCAGGCGCCGCTTTCGCCCTATGGGCAATCCAAGATGACGGTCGAACGGATCTTGCAGGACATGCGTGGCCAGGGGGCGATCAACGCGGTTTCCTTGCGGTACTTCAACGTTTGCGGCGCCGACCCCGATGGCGAGATCGGCGAGGATCACATTCCAGAAACCCACCTGATCCCCAATGTGGTGTCGCAGGCCCGCACGGGCGGCCGGCTGGCGGTCCACGGGACCGATTACCCCACCGCCGACGGCACCTGCGTGCGCGATTACGTCCACGTGACCGACCTGGCCCAGGCGCAAGTGGCGGTGCTGCGGCGACTGGCGACGGGACAGCTTGCCCCCTGCCTGGACGTCGGGCACGGACGGGGCGCCTCCATCCTCGAAGTCATCGCCGCCGTGGAGAGCAGCCGGGGCATTCGTCTGGACTGGTACGACGCGGGCCGTCGGCGCGGCGACCCCGCCGTACTGGTGGCGGCGGCGGAAACCCTGCCCGGACTTCTGGGCCATCCCCCCCGGTTTTCCGACATGGCGACCATCTTGGACACCACCTGGAAATGGCAGACCGCCCAGGCCGGCGTCTGAACGCCGGTTCGACGACTTAGACTTGTTTCAGGCAAACCGGAAACAAATCTAAGCGTTTAAAAGTGGCCCGTACCGGGCTGTTCAGACGCCACTCGGGCTCATCGCATATCCACGCTTCGCGTGAAAATACTCTAGACCGCCGTACCCAACGGCTGCAGCCGAGACCCATGGTCGGTGCCACGTGTGTCGCCATGTAGATAATAGCGCACGCTTTCCTCCGCCAGGTGGTCTGGCACCGCGATGGACAGCGTCTCGCCGTCCCCTGCCCGCGCGTAGGCAATGGCGCTCCCCCCCGCATAGGCGACGACCGTCGTTCCGATTTGGTTGGGCGAACGCTGCAACTGGACCCGGCGACAGGCACGATGCCGCTCGAGGCCCCGCATGATCGCGGCCTGGGAATACTTGACGGTGTCTTCGCAGTGATTGGGCCACACGGCGTCAAGGGCACGGGCCAGCACCAGCGCCCGCTCGAACAGGTCCTCCCAGTTTTCCGGCAACTCGCTGGCGGGATCGTCGAATATGTCCAGGCGCTCGATCAACGGGAAGCTTTCCGACGGGTACACCTTGGCCGGAATCCCCCGCTCCAGGCAGAAATTCAGAAACTCGGGCAGATGCGCCAGGTTCTTTTTTTGCAGCAAACACGAGACGTAGAACTTGAACCCCGGATTGGCGCGTTTGATGGCGTTGTAGCTTTCCACATTGCGCCGGGTGTCCTCCCAGACGGCACCGGCTCGGATGTCTTCGTAAAGCGCCTTGTCGACAGCGTCGAGTGACACCGACACGAAACCGGAAACGCGCTTGAAGAGGGCGACCAGGGCGTCGTCCAGAATGGTGCCGTTGGAAACCATGCCAACGTTCAAATTGGGGTTGGCATCGATGTCCAGGCCGGACAGCCAACGGCGGAAATCCTGCTGAACCGTGGGCTCGCCGCCGATCCACTCGATCCGCATCAGGGTCGGCATCAATTGCGTGACCATCTCCATGCCCCGTGCCCCCAGCTTGAGCCCCTTCTGGTTCCACTGGAAACAGAAGGTGCAGTCGATGTTGCACAGGGTCGAGGGGAAATATTGCAGTACCACGGGCTTGGCTTGCAGCACGGTGGCGCCCGCTTGCATTTCAGCCAGTGCCAGCGCTTGATTGATCGCCGCAGGACTGGACTCGCTGCCCGGCTGCACGGGAAAGTGCCAAGGGATGGGAGCCCCCTCGGTGGCGACGACCTTGCAGCCTTCGCACGGCGTTCCCGACAGGTCACCCGCCACCCAGGCCCGTCTTAGGCTCTGCCAAGCCTCGCCGTTCCAGATGTCCGCCAGCGACTGGTCATTCAGGTTACCGAACGCGTCAGCGTCGTTGACGTGGCAACAGGGGCGGACTGTCCCCGTGTAATCCACGTTCACCTGCATCCACACGAACGCACAAGTATGGTTCGAGTGAGTCCTCGGCGCTTCTGCCTTCACACTCATGGCTTGCTCCTTTGCCGACACGGGCCATCAGCCAAGGCATTCTTGCCTAGCGTACTCGGCCCACAACATTTGTAGCACATGTTCCAGGTCGATGGCGGCTCGTCCGTCGCGCAACAGCAAAGAGGTGGACAGCAGCGGACGCAGACGCGCCCGCCACTCCACCAGACGGTCGGGGTCGCCGGCCAGGGCGGCGGCACGACGGACGTAATCGGCCTCGTCGTCAGCCACCAATTCGCCCGCGCCCAGGCCGTCCAGCAACGTGGCCCCGGTCTGCCCCTGTTCACTGTCACCGCGCAGGGCGATCAACGGCACCCCCATCCATACCGTCAGCAACGAGGTGGTTCCGCCGCCATAGGGGAACGGGTCGAGGGCGATGTCGATTTCCGCGTATAATTCCAGGAAACGATCCAGGGGACAGGTGGGACGCAGGTCCAGGCGCGCCGGGTCGATCCCCCAGGCGGCGACGCGCCGACGCCATTCGTCCTGAACCGATGCCGCCTCGGCGCCCGGCGTCACCAGCAGCAGGCGGGAGCAAGGGACCTGACGCAACAAAGCCGCCCAGGTGTCGTAAACCCCACGGCTCAGTTTCGAGCTTTTGTTGAGCGAGGCGAAAACCACCGGCCCCCCGGCAAGCATGGGCGGCGGCGACACATCGGGACTGGACGGCGGGGGCTGGAAGGCTGGAACCACGGTCAGCAGTTTTTCCGAACTGAGCGCGACATCCGCCTCCGTGGCGGGATAACCGATGATGCGGTAATCCATGCGGCTGAGGCCGGTGGTGGCCGGATATCCCAACCACGAAACCTGGATCGGCGCCGGCTTGCGCACGAAGATCGGCAAACCGCTATAGGCGGTGTGGCCGGCAAGATCGACCAAGATATCGATGCCGTCGTCATGAATGACCCTGGCGGCGCTGTCCGGGTCCATGCCCGACAGGTCGCGCCAACCATGGGCCATCCGCCGCAAGCGATCGGACGTGCTGTCCAGCAGCGGCCGTGTCATGTAGAGATGACATTCCATCCCCCGTTCGACCAGGCCGGCCAGCACCGGCTCGAAGAAGAAGGCGATGGCGTGGGTCCGCAGATCAGGGGAGACGAAGCCGACGCGGGGGCGACGGTTCGCCGCGGCGGCGTCGGGCGGCGCGTGCACGAAGGGCTGGACCAAGCTTTCCTGTCGTCGGCCATATTCCAGGTGTTCGGCGAACACCGCCTGCTTCGACAATCCCTGGCAATGGGTCAGGGCCATCAACAGATTGCTGTGGATGGTCGGATTGAACGGGTCCATCGCCAGCGCCCGGCGGAACTGCTCGGCGGCGGCCATCGCGTCACCTTGTTGCGCGTACAGCGCCCCCAGGTTGCAAGCGACCTCGATATCGGCCGAGCCGACAGCGGCGGCCCGTTCGAACCATTCACGGGCCCGATCCAGGTCGTCGCGGCGCGCATACAGCAACCCCACGAGGTTGGCGAGACCCGCCTGCGTCGGCGAACGCGCGGCTGCGGCCAGCAAAGGGTCGGCGATCTCTTCCAGCCGATGGGACCGATGCAGCAATTGACCGAGATTGACCAGACATTCGGCGTCACCGGGATCCAGGGCCAGCCCGCCTCGGTAATGACGTTCGGCCTGATCCGTGCGCCCCATGGCTCCGGCCAGGTTCCCCAAGGCCAGGGCCAGCGCCGCCGACGGCGCGACCTTCCAGGCCCGATCCAGCCTTTGACGGCTTACGTCGAAGCGACCATGACGACGCGACATCTCGGCCAGGGCGATGGCGGCCTCGGCCCAATCCGGCCGAAGGTCGCAAGCCCGGCAAAGCGCGTCGATTGCCGCATCCACCTGTTCCATTTCCGACAGCGCTCGCCCCAGATTGAACCAGGCCAGATGATGGGAGGGATCAAGGGCCACCACCCGCTGCAACAAAGCGGGAACCTCGCCGTTCTCTCCCTGGCGGCGCAAAATCCAAGCGAGGTTGTAAAGTGACGGAACATGATCGGGGGCGACAGCCAGGGCCCGTCGGCACGACACCAATGCCCCGTCCAGGTCGCCGCGTTCCAGGGCGACGACCGCCTGCGCGTAAACCGGCATGGGATCGCTGGGACGCAGGTTGGCCGCCTGACGGAAGGCTTGCACGGCCTCGTCGTGTGCCCCCAACCGCAGACGAACCTCGCCCAACAGCATGCAGGCGTCGAAATCATCGGGCTGAGCTTGCACATGGGCGCTCAGCAGAGCTGCCGCATCGGCCCAGCGGCCCTGCTGCAACAAATCATTCAGGGTCATCGTCCGGCGTTGATCCCCATGATGCGAACCGTTCTTGGACCATAGCGCCCGGCATCGCCATGTCAACCCACCGACCGTTGACACCCTGCGGCAGCCGTGGACAGTATCGACGAGAAACCACATGACGCCAGAAAGGCATGCCTATGACCGAACCTCCCCCGACCGGCCTGGACGTGGCCGTTCTTGCCGGTGGACTGGGCACCCGCAGTGACGGCAGCGTCACCACCGGCGACGACGGGATGGTCACGTCGCCGAAACTGTCGGTGCTGTCCACCAACCGCAACATGGCCCATTGGCTAGCGGAAACCCTGGACAGCATCTTTCGCCAAAGCTTCACCGATTTCGAGGCGATCATGGTCGACGGCGCCTCGACCGACGGCTCGACCGCGGTGCTGGCCGCCTATCCCCATCTGCGCTGGATTTCCGAACCCGACGCCAACGCCAACGAAGGCTTCGACAAGGCCATCACCATGGCCCGGGGTGAATACGTCACCTTCTGCCCGGTATCCGACGGCTATCTGTCACGCAACTGGTTCGCCCGCGCCGTCGCCGAACTGGACGCCGACCCGACCTTGTCGCTGGTGTGGGGTGCCGACGCCTTGATGAACCAGGACGGCGACCTGTATGGCTTGGTGTTTCCCCAGTTCCACCGGAAACCGGCGCCGTGCGGCCGGGACTTCCTGGCCTATTGGCTGGGCACCCATTTGTGGTTTCCGGAACAAAACTACGTCATCCGTCGCTCGGTTCTGTCGCGGTTGTGGCCCAGCCGTGACGCCCCCAGTTATTTCGACCACTGGAACCCGTTCCTGCGCGTCATCCTGGGCTTTCATACCGGCGGATACCTGTCGAAATTCCTGCCGATCATCCCCAACTGGCGGCGGCTGCATGGCGATTCGGTGACCGAGGCGACCAAGGAACACGGCTTGCGCACCCTGTCCCAGTACGTGGACGAGATCGACGCCTATGGTCAGGCGCTGCTGGCGGGCCGGGCACGCCATCAGTTCCGGGCTGGCGACGGTTCCGTCATCGGCGATTTGGGCGACCAAGACCTTGCCGCCCTGGCCGAGCGCATCGAACACTGGCGGTCCACCCATCCGGTGCACGGACCGCGCAACCTGGGATGACGCCGCCGCCCCCACCGTCGCGACATGACGGAGCTCAGCTGCGGATGGGGCGGGGCGGTGGCGGCACCCGGCGCCCTGACAGCCACAATTCCGACAGCTGCGTGAAATAGCGCAGTTCCTCTCCCCTCAGACCCGCGACGTCGTCCCCCACGATTGCCGCGGCTTGGCCTTGCAGATGCCGGCTCAGCCAGCTCACCGGATGGATCCGGGTCAGGGGTTGCGGCGGCGCATCGCGCCGGCAGCTCTCGGCCAGGACGCAAGCCTGGGCCGGATCGTCCCAAGCCGCCTCGTCGATGAACAGCAGCAGGTTCTGCCGGTACCACCATTCGATTTCCGGATCCAGCCACAGCGGCGGTCGCAAGACGTCGTGGACGCCGTAACCATGGCAGCGGAACAATTGCGCCCAATATTCAGGCCAATTTTCATGGACATGGCCCGTGCCCCCCTGAAAGGGCAGAGCGGCGGCGAACACCACGACTGGCGCCAGCCGGCACAAATCAGCGACGAATCCGGCGGCTCGCTCGGCTGGCAAATGCTCGGCCACCTCGACCGACAATGTCAGGTCGAAACGTCGGTCCAAAACGATTGGCGCGGCAAGGTCGGCGGCGTGGAAGCACGCTGCCGGAACATGCAGCAACGCCGGGTCCACATGGGGGCCGTCCAGCCCCAACACCTCCACCCCCTGATGGTCGCCGAAGGCCGCCATCCAGGTACCGAGTCCGCAACCGACATCGACCACCGAACGCGGCCTGAGCAGACGCTGCAGCAGCGGGACCACCTTGGCGGCGGAACGGCGGCTGCCGTCCTGCTGGATGCGGTAGAAATCCTGGTCATAAAGGTTCGGCATGTCCTCCCCCCCGTGGACAGGTTATCCCCGAGCGCCAATCGCTCCGCCGGCCCGATAGGACGACATCGCGGGCGGCAGGGCCATGCCAAAACAGGCAATCCACCACCGACAGATGCGAGACGAACCCCCCTTTGGTGTCACCTTGGGGGTAAACGGGATGCTGGTAATCCTGGAACACGAAGCCGATCCCCCGGTCCAGGAATTTTTCAGCGCGGATATAGGGGGCCGAACCATTGTTGGCCAGGTAAAGGGTCGCCCCCAGGTGCTGGCACAGCGTCACCAGTTTGTCATCCTTGCTGCCGGGCGCCATGTAATGCGAACTGCGGACCAGACGGGCGGCGATACCCAGCTGGTCGCACAGCAGTTCCAACAAGTCCATGTTGAGCTCGGCCAAGTTGTCGCCGGCCGCTTCGACCCGCCGTTCCAGCGCCGGGTAGTAGCGGGCGAAATGGGGCGTCCGCCCATAATTCTGCCGCAACGACGCCAGCAGCTTGCTGCGCCAGCGGCCGGCCTCGGCGATGCGCGTGTCGCGGATCAGTCCGCCGCTGGAATCGTGGACGGGAACCGTCGCCCATTGCCACCCCCGGGGATCAGGGCTGCGAAGCCGGTTCCTGTTGATCCAGCCGTTTTTGGAATAGGCGACGTCGTCCAGCATGACGAAGACGTCGGCACGCTCGGCCATCTCGAAATAACCCATCCACGGGATGAAATGCGGCTGGCAGATGGCGACGATCCGTTCGGAGGAGGAGGCCGGCATCAGCCTTCCCGCTCACGCAGGTCGCGGATCACTTTTTCGTATCCCAAGTCCCAGGGCGAGGCCTGCCAGTCCCGGCAGTCCCGGCAAATGGAATCCGCCCGAAAGTCATTGTTCAGATGCTGCATGCGATGGTCGTGATAGAAGCTGTCACGCCACTGGGCATGGATCGGACTGACGGCCAGCGGGCGGTCCACCAATCCTCCTTGCCAATCAATGGGACAGGCCTTGACCTCACCGCCATAACCGATCACCACCCGCCGCCAAAAATGCGGGCACGGCCAGCGTCCGCCCGCCGGCACCTCGGCAGCGGCGGCGACGTCGTTCAGCCCGACATTGGAATTCAACTCGCGGATCAGGACCTTGTCGACCAATGGCGTCCACTGGGCGTGAAAATCGTTGACCTCGTGGGCGTTGGCCGGCTGACGGACGAAACTGGTCATCACCTTCAGCTTTGAACCGGTGTCCTGCCGCAAATCCAAAAGGCGCAGCACGTTGTCACGCACCTGGGAATAGGACAGGCCGACCCGAACCTCTTGGAAGGTTGCTTCGCTGGCCGCGTCGATGGAAATGTCGACCATGAAAGTTCCACTGGCCAGCAAGCGACGAGCGTTGGCGGCGTTGAGGGCGGCACCGTTGGTCGTCAGCCCCACCGGTCCCACGCCTTTCATTGTCGCGTAATCCAACATGTCCCACACCCTGGGGTGCAGCAACGGTTCGCCGTCAGCGGTGATCCGGACGAACTGGATCGGACGGCCGACGCATTCGTCAATGGCCTGCTTGAAAACGTCGAAATCCAGGAAGGACGGCTTGTCCTGGCCGGTGAAGCCTATCGATTGCGGGCAGTGGACGCAGGCCGCGTTGCAACGGTTGGTCAGGTCGAACATCACGTAGGTGGGAAAATCGGCGCACTCGCGACTTTCAAAGCCATAGGGCGCGGCCATGCCACGCCGGTCGGTCACCTTGTTGCCGGAATGGCCGGCATAACGATGGCATCGGGCGTCGGCGACGGCCAAATAGCCAGCCAAGGACCACGATGTGGCTTGCGCCACCGCGGCAGCGGTGTGGTCAGAAAAGCGCGAGTCCAGAAGGTGGGCGTTGACGTCCACGTATTCCCGTTCGTCATAGCGCACGGTGAAGACGCTGGGGGCGGCAAGAACGGTCGTCAGAATCTCGGACATCCGCTCATTTCCGGCCCGTCGCAGACATTGGGGGGAATAAATGCGGACGCCGACACCCACCGGCAACAGGCAATGTTCCCATTGCGTGAACAGGTCGGGCCGGTGATCGGCAAACTTGGCCAAGCCGCCAAGAGCGACACCGACATCCATGAAAATCTGTTCGGCTTCGACGTGGATCACCGCCTGAACATGGGGGAAGGCATCCAATGCCTGGCTAAGGTGGGTAACGGGTTTCCAGCCTTCGGGCCATGTGGCCTGCGGGTCGTCGGTAAGCACCGCCACCGCGCCGCCCAACGCCGCGATCCGCTCGACATAACCGCTACGCCTCCACGCTTGGCTCAGAGCGAACGTCATGGCCGCCTCAACCAAAACCAATGCATCGATCATGAAAAGCCAGGTTCCTTGGTCTTGAGGACAATCTACGAAACACCCTGTCGGACCCAGGGGCAAAAAATGACGTTTCTTTACCTATGCTCTACAAATTCGCAGCTAAGATGGCGACACGGACCGCAGAAAGCGGAAGATCCATCGCCACGGTGGACGTGTCTGGTAACTCTTATCGCGGAAGAAGCCCGTGTCAAAATTATATCGTTACGGCTTTCAGTGTATTGATGAAGACGACATTTCCGCTCTGTGCCAAGGGCTGAGGGGCGAACTGATAACCAATGGCCCCAACGTGGCCGCGTTCGAGGAAGCCGTCGCCCGCCGTTGCGGCGCCGCCCACGCCGTCGCCGTTTCCTGCGGTTCCGCCGCCCTGCAATTGACGGCCCAAGCTGTCGGTATGGGCCCCGGCAAGCGAGCCTGGACCTCGGCCATGACTTTCGTCGGCGCGGCCAATGCCATCACCGCCAGCGGGGCGACCCCCGGCTTCGTCGACATCGACCCGCACACCTTCAACGTCACCCCCGAAACGTTCGAGGCGGCCCTGGTCGAAGCCGAACGACATGGCGAGTTGCCCGACCTGTTCATCCCCGTCCATTTCGCCGGCCAATCCTGTGACATGCCGGGGTTGTCCACCGTCGCTCGGAAATGGGGTGTCACCATTATCGAGGACGCCTGTCACGCCCTGGGGGCCGAAGTGGACGGACTCCCCGTCGGAGGATGCCACAGCGGCAGCGCCGCCGCCTGCTTCAGCCTGCACCCGGTCAAGACCATCACCACCGGCGAGGGCGGCCTGATCCTGACCAACGACGTGTCCTTGGCGGCCCGCCTGCGGCGCATGCGCAACCATGGCATCGGCATGCAACCCACTTGTGCCGACGAACCCTGGCGCCGGGAAATGACCGATATCGGCTTCAACCACCGAATGACTGAATTCCAGGCCAGCCTGGGACTCAGTCAGTTGCGCAAGCTCGACACCTTCCTGGCTCGGCGCCGGGCCTTGGCGGAATTATACCGCCACACCTTCGCCCACTGGCCCATCCGCTTCCAGCACGGCAGCTCGACCGCCGGCCATGCCCACCACCTGCTACCGGTGCTGTTCGACTTCGACGCCCTCGGCGTCGGCAAGCGTGCATTGTTCGACCAGGCGGCCCGGCACGGGATCCACCTGGTGGTGCAATATTATCCACCGCCCCTGCACGCTTACTACCGCCGCCTGGGCTACACCGAGGGCCAGTTTCCCGGCGCCGAGGCGTTTTACCGGCAATCGTTCTGCCTGCCGATCCACCCCTCTTTGAACGAGGCCGACATCGCCGACATCCATCAGCGCCTCGGTGACGCCGTGGCCGCCGCCCGCTGACCCGAACACCAGGAAGACACGCATGCGTCAAAAGCATCCGACACAGCGTCGAACCGTTCGGATCGGTGACGTGACCGTGGGCGACGGTCATCCGACGGCCATCGTCGCCGAACTGGGAGTCAACCACCTGGGTGATTTCGTCCGGGCCAAGGAAATGATCCACGCCGCCCACGAATCCGGCGCCGACTTCATCAAGTTCCAGACCTATGTGGCCGCCGACCGCTATGACGTGGTCGCCAATCCCAAGGGCCGGGACTTCGTGGAAATGGTGCGCGACTGGCAGTTCACCCGCGACCAGGAAGCCGCCTTGTGGGAATACGCTCGCAGTTTGGGCGCCGCGGTCTTCACCTCGCCCTTCGACGCCGACAGCGTCGACTTCGCCGACAGCATGGGGTCGCTGGCCTTCAAGGTGGCGGCTTTCGAAATCACCAATCGGGCGTTACTGCGCAAGATCGCCAGCAAGGGCAAGCCGGTGGTGTTTTCCTGCGGCATGGCCAACCGAGACGAAATCCGCACCTGCGCCGAGCTTCTGGAAGACCATGGCGTTCCTTACGTCATCTTGCACACGGTGTCGTCCTATCCGCTGGAAAAGAAGCACAGCCAATTACGGCGCATCCATGCCCTGCGCCAGGAATTCGACTGTCCGGTGGGCCATTCCGACCACACCCCCGGCACCGCCATCCCCCCCCTGGCGGTCGCCGCCGGCGCCAACATGATCGAGAAGCACTTCACCACCACGCCCAAACTGCGGCAATCCGACAATTTCTTCTCCATCACCCCCGAGGATCTGCGCGAGATCGTCTTCACCATCCGCCAGACGGAAAGCTGGATGGGCGACGGAACCTTCGGAAAACTGGAAACGGAAGACTACATGTACGACTTCCGCCGCCACACGGAGTGAACGGACATGCGCGTCGCTTTACGCACACGCGGCGGTCCAAGCCAAGGCTGGGGCAACGTCTATCGCTTGGCTGCCGTGGCGACGGCGCTGCGGGCGCGCGGTCATGAGATCGTATGCTTCCTGGCCGAAGGGCCGCCGGAAGTCGCCCAGATGCTGCGCCAGCGAGGGTTTCCAGCCCAGGAACTGCCCGACGGGCTGACGGCCGGGGCAGAGGCCGACATCCTGACCAGGGCGCCCAAGGCCGATCTGTGCGTGGTGGAGATGCTGGAAATCAAGCCAGAGCGGCAACGTCTGCTCCGTTCCGTCTGGCCCCGTCTGGTCGTGTTCGACGACTTGGCCGACCAGCGCTATGACGCCGACTTGGTGGTCTGCGGACAGGATTTACCAGGCTACGGCAACCAAGGGCTGAGCGCCCCCGGTTGCCGTTTCCTGACCGGCTATGGCTATTTCATGCCTCCGGCGGCCATCGCCGCGGGCGCCGCCACGCCGCCGCGCCCGTCAGCGACCCCGCATCGTCTTCTCGTCACCCTGGGCGGCGGGGATTATGCGCTTGCCTATGTCAAGATCGCGCTGGCCATCCGTGCCTTGCCCCATCCTCTCGCCGTCACCTTCCTCCTGGGGCCGGCGGCCTCTGCCGAGACCATGGCGGAAATCGCCGCCATCCTGCCCAACGCCGTCATCCGGGCCGGAACCGACGCCATGGACAGCCTTTACGCCAGTCATGATTCCGCCGTGGTCAGCGCGGGCTACAGCAAGCTGGAAGCCGCGATCATGGGCGTTCCGGCGATATCGGTGGCCACCCAGTGGCACCAGATCCCCCTGGGCGAAACCTTCGCCAACCGGACCGGCCTCCCCTTCGTCGGATATGCTGGCTTCCTGACCCCGGAATCGCTGGCAGCGACGCTGGCCGATCTGCTGTGCAGCCCCGACCGGAACCGGCTTGTCGCGATGGGCCGCCGCGTGGTGGACGGTCAAGGCATGACCCGGGTGATCGCAGCCATCGAAGTCTTGGCAGGCGAGGCCCGGCCATGATCGGAGGAGCCCGCGTTCTCGCCGTCGTCCTTGCCCGGCTTGGCTCCAGTCGCCTGCCCGGAAAAATGCTGTTGCCCTTCGCCGGCCACGACAATCTGGTCACGGCGACGGTAGAGCGCATGCGGGCCAGCCGCAGCGTCGACGAATTCGTCTTCGCCACCACCACCGAGACCGCCGACACCCCCTTGGCCGAACGAGCCGCCGGCCTGCATCTCGAAGTCGTCCGCGGCAGCCAAGCCGACGTGGTTGGCCGTATGGTTCAAGCCATGAACAAGGCACGGCAACCGCCGGACGTGGTGGTCCGGGTCTGCTGCGACAATCCGCTGGTCATGCCCACCCTGGTGGACGACGCGGTGGCGCAATTGCTGCTGTCAGGGGCCGATGTCGTCACCTATGCCGAACAGCAGACCTTGCCCTTCGGCCTGTCCATGGTGGTGATGACCGCCCAATGCCTGCGCCGCATCGACGCCGAGGCGAAGGCGGCCGTTTACCGCGAGCACGTGGAGAATTTCTGCCTGGAACGGACCGACCTTTTTCGCGTGGTCTACCAGAAGGCCCCCCATCATCTGTATTTCCCAGAGCTGTCTCTGACGCTTGATACGGCGGTGGATCTGGCCAGGCTCTCGCATTTCCACAGCCGGATCGCCGACCTTCCGCTGCCGGCTCAACCGGCGGGACTGGTCGCCGCGGCCCGTCACTGCCGCACTTTGGTCCTGCGTGACACCCCCTCCTTGGATCCCGCCATCATCGGCATTTTCCGACGCTGCGGCCTGGACGCCCCCACCTTGTCGGCAAACCCGCCACCTCATCCGTCCTTCGACCTGGTACTGATGATGACCGACCGACCGCCGCCGCCCGGACTGACGGCGCCACGCGGCGTCATCGGCTGCCGGCGCGACGCCGTGAGCGGCGGCTGGCGATTGTGCGACCTGGCCCGCCCCGATGCCCCCGCCGTTTTCCATCATCCGATGGTTCCCGGTGACGACAACCCGACTCTGGCTTCGGAAGCGGTGTTTCTGGACCTGTTACCGCTGGCGGCGCGGTCGCTGGTCTGCGGTCCCTTGCGGCCCATCGCCCCCGCCGCCGCCCTGGTGGCCGCGGACAAGGACGGCGGCGGCAACCGCCTGGGCTTTCCATCGACGGCGGCGGCGCTGTTCCCCCAAACGCTGCAGGTGGTCGGTGTTCCACCGGACACGCCGTGGTTCATGGCCCTGACCCAAGAACTGAAACAGGCACCGTCATCGACACGGCTGGTCGTCGTCGATCCTTCCGCCCCACCCCAGGACGATGTCTTCCTGGCACTGTTCGTGGATGCCCACGGCACCATGACCGTGCAAGACCCCCGAATCGGCTGGCCCATCCCCGTGGGCAACCGCAACACCGTCACCGTCGCCGAGGCATGGAGCCACCCCCTGTTGCGCGCCGCCCGCGCCGATCTTCTCAACGCCGGTCCCGACACCGCCTTGTCCCCTCCTTTCCGCATTGGAGAGACAGTATGAAGAACGGCGCTTTCGTCGTCCTCGCCCTTTACGAAGTCCACATGGCCTCGGCGGCGCTGATGGTGGACGGCTGCGTCGTCGCGGCCACCCACGAGGAACGCTTCACCCGTGACAAGAACGAGATGGGCTTCCCGCTGCAAGCAGCCCGCTTTTGCCTGCAAACCGCCGGTGTGTCGCCATCCGAAGTCGATGTGGTCGCGATCCTCAACGACCATTTCGACCAGAACGGCGTCGCCAACCTGCTTTTCAAGCGCATGTCCCGCTACAGCCGCGAGGACTGGCTCGAGGAAAACGAGAAGTTCTGGAAGCCCCGCCTGGTCGAGGACCGTGAGGTCGGGCGCGGCTATTTTCATCTGATGGGGGGGTGGTCCCGCGTTGCCGACGATCACCATTACGACCTTTCGGGCCTGGACCTGGACGCCCCGGCCGACGCCCTGGCCGCCGCCTTCAACACCATGCGCCGCGAGGCAGTACAACGGCTGTTGGACATTCCAGCCGAACGCGTGCGCTTCATGCCTCATTACATGTGCCACCACCATCACGCCTATTATTCCGGCCCGTTGCGTGGTCCCGACGTGGCGATCATCCATGCCGAAGGCGACGGCGGGCAATACAACCAGGCGGTTTCCCGCCCCACCCCGCAGGGGTTGCGGATCGTCGCCGGAACCCGGTTGTTCAACCTGGGCCGCCTTTATCAGTGGATGACCCTGATGCTGGGCATGAGCCCCTATGGCCACGAATACAAGGTCATGGGTCTGGCCCCCTATGCCAACGACAAGGAACAAGCCCGTTCGCTCAGGGTGTTCGAACGCTACTTCAAGACCGACGCCGACAGGATGGTCATCGAGTTCGGCGAACGCCCGGCGGACATGTTCTACACCTTCCGCGACCAGTTGCAGGCCCACCGCTTCGACGGCATCGCCGGCGCCCTGCAACAGGTGACCGAGGATCGGCTGGCGGAATGGCTGGTCGCCGTGACCGCCAGAACCGGTTGCCGGCAACTGGCCTATGGCGGCGGCGTGGCAATGAACGTCAAGGCCAACATGCGCCTGGCCGCCCTGCCCGAGGTCGAACGTCTGTTCGTGCCGCTGTCTCCAGCCGATGAAAGCAACGTGTTCGGCGCCGCCTATCGGGTGACCGAAGAGCATTTCCTGGCCTCCGGGCGCGACCCCGAGACGATTCCGGCCTTGCCGCACGCTTATTGGGGGCCGTCCTATACCGCCGCCGACGCCCGTGCCGCCCTGGCCGGCACCGACCTTTCCGGCTTCGAGGTGACGGAAAACCCCGAAACCGACCACGTCGCCGCCCTGCTGGCCGACGGACTGGTCGTCGGCCGTTGCGTCGGCCGCGAGGAATTCGGCCAACGCGCTCTCGGCAACCGTTCCATCCTGGCCCATCCGGGCCTGCCGGGCACGGTGGACAAGATCAACCAGCAGATCAAGCACCGCGACTTCTGGATGCCGTTCGCCCCCACCATCATGGCCAAATGCGCCAGCGATTATCTGGACAACCCCAAGGGTCTGGCCGCCCCGTTCATGACCATCGGCTTCGCCACCACCGCCTCCGGCGCCCAAGCCATTCCCCAGGCCCTGCACCCAGCGGACCGCACGGCGCGCCCGCAAATCCTGGAACAACGGGCCAATCCCGCCTACCACGCCTTGCTGTCCGCGTTCCGTGCCCGCACCGGTGTCGGGGCGTTACTCAACACCTCGTTCAACCTGCACGGTGAACCGATCGTCAGTTCCCCGGCTGATGCCTTACGGGTGTTCCGACTGACCGACCTTGACGCTTTGTGGATCGAAGGCCACCTGGTCCGCAGGAAAGCCGCCGCTTAAGTCGTCCGTGTCAGCCCGGCTTCAGGACAGCGCGTCGAGCATGCAGACGTTGAGAGAACGCCCGCCATCTTCGCGCAAGCATCTCTCGGTGGCGTGGAAAGCCGGGTCTCCCAGATAGTGATAGGTCCGGGCGGCGATCAGCATCCGTCGCCAAAAAGCCGTGTGCTCGCCCGGTTCGAGACCATAGAACTGCTGATAAGGCCCCAGATAGATGCTGGGCGAGCCCAGGATGTTCTTGCGGAAGAAATCGTAACGCCGGGCGACCAGCGTCTGTTCGGGCGTCAGGGTCAATGTGCCGATGCGCGACAGCAGATCCAGATAACCGTCCCTGTCGTCGCCGACCCACGAGAACCCCAGACCGGTATAGGCCCCCCCTCCGGAATGGACGACCGGAATGCCGTCCATGGGAAGCAGGTAGCCGATGGTGCCGAAGCCGGTGATCGCTTTGTCGAAAGCCCGGGCCATGTCGATGCCCATGACGTCGTGCGGCAGGAACAAGACATGCGGCGCGGCGTAACGGGACTTCCACTGGGCGACGAGTTCCTCCTCGCCATAGGCTGCGGTCCCGGGATGTGGCTTGAACACCCAAAACACCGACGTGTCGGCGACGGCCACCCGCAAGGTGTCCTCGATCCATTGGGTGATCGTCGGGTAACAGAAGCGGCCGTTGCTCAGGGGTTCGGACACCAGATGCGGAAAGATGCCGATCACCTGGCGCCCCGCCGCCTGGCGGCGGATTTCGTCGACCCAGGTCGCGGCTTCGGCCTCGAACGAGGTGGACACCGAGCCGTACCACCAGGAATGGCGGACCGTCTGCTTGTGTTCGGTGATCCGCAGCAGCCGTTCGTGCGGGGGGGCGAAGACCGCCCGGAATGCCGCTTCATCCATGGGAATGAAACGCGACCATGCCAATTCGACCCGCGACGATTGCGACACCGCGCGTCGATGTTCGGCGGTGAAACGGAAAAACGAGAAATCCTGGTACTCGAAATAAAACACCAGGGCTTCAACGTCCGCCCGAATCGCGCTTTCCAGGACCATGCCATAGGGGACGTAATAGGAATGGCCGATGATCAGCGCGGCCACATCCATCCGGGTGAACAGCTCAGCGGCCCACCGCGCCACCGACAAGGCGAGAACGAGATCCCTGCCCAGGTCACGCAAGCGCTGTTCGGGGTCCGACGGAATCAGCCCACGGCTGAACCGGATGAAATGGGTCAGGCATTGCAGGCCCACCGGGCTGCCATCGGCGGAACGCAGTTCCAACAGAGCATCGCAGGCGGCTTCGACGCTGGGCATGCCGGCCAGAGATTCCGCCAGGGCGCGTTCGTCGTCGGTCGCCCCGGCGACCACAGCCGCCATGTCCAGTTCGACGAAATCGTCCATCCCGAACGACCGGGCCAACAGACGGGTATGGTCGAAATCGTTCGGCATCCCCATGCCATGGGCCAACAGGCCGACCAGACGCCCCCCCGAGATGATCTGACGGTATTTGGCCAGCAACAGCGAACGCAACAGATAGTGGTAGTCGCCGTGCATCAAGTCGACCAGGATCACCCCGCCACTCGCGTCACCCAGCCCCCCCAGCGTCTGATGGTTTGCCGCGCAGAAGGCGTGGAAAACCTTGATGTCGCCCTCGACTATCATGCTCGTCACTCTTGCCTTTTACTGCTCAGGCCGACGGCAGGACACCGGCCGCCTCCAGTTGGTCGACCAAAATGCCGGCGATAAAGCCAGCTCCCTCTGCGGTCATATAGGTATAGCGGGGATGGACGTAATACCGTTCGACGTCATCGCGCAGGCTTTCCCGCGCCTGCGCGTAGGTATCGAGAAACGGAAAGCCCAGCCGCTCGGACAGAAAGGCGGCGTAGCGCCGTTCCGGGATGTTGTCGAAGGTGAAGCCCCAGGGATGCTGGGGCACGGCCTTGTGCAGGGCGCCGTCGCGGACGTTGTAATAGGTCAGGTGCGGCGCCACCACGAAACGGCCGCCGGCAGCGTGCGCCGCCGCTTTCCACCGTTCCAGCAAACGGGCGACGATGCGCCATTGATAGGGCAGGTCAGCCACGTCGCCGAGCACACCGTCGCGCAGCGACCGCACCTCGATATCCTTGATCTCGACGCGGTCGCGCCATTGGCGCAGACGCACCGGACCTTGGCGAAGATCGTCGCCCCAGGTGTACAGATGCGAGCGGTCCAAAAGCCAACGGTGCAACGACCGCTCGGTCCGTCCGGATTGTCGCCGGATGGTGCCGTCCTCGTCTAGGAAAACCATGTCGTTGACGTGAGTCGCCGGCTCGACCGCCACCCGGGTCAGCTCGCCCTGACTGTCCAGCCCCCAGACCGGCTGCGACAACAAGGGCGACTTGCCGCTTTCATGGGCGGTGATGGTCCGGCGCGGATGATTGAGGTTCAGGTAATAAAGCACCAGGTCCGGCCGGTAGGCGGCAATCTCCTGGTCGAAGAAGTCATATAGCTGGCCGGTGCCATAAAGCCGCACGGCGGCGTTCATCACCTCCACCCGCCGGCCGGGCATCCGTGCCTGCAAGGTCTGACGCAACCGCGACGCCAGGGTTTGATCGGCCGGTAATTCCCAACCCACCGCCGTGGTACACCCCATCAGGGCGACGCGGAAAACGCCATCCTCTTTGGCGACGGCGTATTCGGCGGCGTCGTGCAAGCCAAGCCGATTGAAGCGGATGTCCACCGGCTGACGCAGATAGCGATGGTGAAAGCGGAAAGCATGGCCGGGGCGCTGCATCCAGCCGCGCGACGGATGCGGCGTCATGGCCGCCGCCTCATCGAAGGCATCGCGCCACAACCGCCACGGATTGGCTCGCCGCAGCGCCAGTTCAGCGGCCACCCCACCCGCCGCCAGGGCCGCCACCAAACCAGGCCACCAGCTCACGGCTGCCGTCCCGCGCGGCCAGTCGGACGCCAGACCACGTAAGAGAAGGTGTCGTCGAAGCGAGTGCCGAAACGATGACGGTGCAAGGCTTCGATCTCGACCACACCCTGACGTTCCAGTTCTCGCAAACGGCTCACCAACCCGGACAAGTAATTGCGCTTGCGGTGGTAACGAACGGCGACGGCGTCCAGCAGGTCGTCGTCGTCGTACAATTCCTCCAGCCCTTCGACGTGAACGCAGCGGGCGGGCATGTTGGCCAGCAGGTAATCGAGGAACGGACCGATCCGCTCGCCCACCTGTTCCAAGGCGCCGAAGGTCAGCACCACCGCCCCGGGTTCCAGTCGCAGGGCCGGGTCTGGGTTGAAGAAGTCAAAATGCCCGCCGCCCACCTGCCAACCGAAGCGCTGGGCCAAGGCATCGATGATCCGGGCCGAGGCGTCGGCCCAGTCGAAGCCGTGGACGCGACACCCCGGCAGCCCGGCGGCGAAGGCGGCGACGTGCGAGCACGAGCCGCAACCGAACTCATAAAGGGCGGGATAGCCGGTCAGAAACCGCCCCATCAGCCACGCGCGGAAGGTCTTGGTGTAATTCTTGACGAAATGCGGGTCCGTCGGCTGGACATAGGCGCCGTTCAGCCGGATCCATTCACCCGGACGGATATATTTGGGGACCAGGGCGTCAAGGTCACCGTCGGAAGCCAGGAATTCAGCCAGGTTCTCGCTCCAGCCCGCTTCCCATTCCGGCTTGCGGTCGGCCCCGGCGACACTGACCTTGTAGGGGTCGAGACGCCGGATCGCCTCTAACAGGCAGGCGTCGCGCGTGGCCCCGTCCAGCACATGGTAGCCGAAGTCGAAAGCGACCAGTTGCGGGGCACACCACTGCCGGACCTGGCTTTCACTTCCCCCGAACAGCGCAGCCAGTGCGGCGGCATCCAGAGTGCGTGGATCGCTCATCGCCGCCGCTACTCCAACCGGGCATAGGACAGGGTCGAGCCGAAGGGAAAGCGCTGGATGCGCAACTTGTTCAGCCCCAGTTCCTCGAACACCGCCACCGTCTCGCCCGGCCAGACCTCGTGATTGAGTTCGTCAAAGGCGATGATCGCCCCCTTGGGCATGCGCGGCACCAGATGACGCAGGGCGGCCAGGGTGGGCAGGTAGACGTCGAAATCCAGCCACAGCAGACTGACCACCAGATGCGGGTTGTCGGCCACGTATTGTGGAATGGTTTGGCACGCGTCGCCGCGAACCAGCTTGACCTTGGAAATGTGCTTCAGCACGCGGTTCTGGTCCATCAAGGCGATGGCCTGCTCCAGGTCCTGCTGGGTGTCGATGGCCAGCCCCCCTTGCTTCAACTGGGCGGCCGAGCCGGAGCGATCCTGTTCGGCCAATTCGGTGAAGCCCTGGAAGGTGTCGAAACCGATGACCGTGCGCAGGTGGTTGAAGGGCTCGAACACCTCACTCAATTGCACCCACGACATCAAGCCGCCGCCGAACAGCACGCCGCATTCGACGATCGATCCGTGCACGTCGAGGACCTGCTTGAACAATTCATAGCGGCCGACGAAACGCCGGATGTCCTGGGTCGGGACGTATTTGGGGAAGTTCTGCAACTTCTCGACGTTCGAGCCGACGCTGTCGGCGAAGTAGCGTTCAAGGCCGGCGCGGAAATCGACCTCGGCCCCGGTGGTCCGCGACGGCTCCAAGAAACGGGCTGGATCGGTGGTGGTCGTATCTCGGCTCATGCTTTACTCCACGCTTTCGCCGACGGTTCATAGAACGTGCGGCTGCGATAAATATCGACGATCTCGGCCATTTCCGCGCCGCTCAACGGCTCCATCCCGGCGGCGGCACAGTTCTCGTCCACTTCCGCCAGGCTCATCATCCCCGGGATCACCGTCGAAACCTCGGGTGCGGCCAGGCAGAACAGCAGGGCGAACTGGGCCGGCGTGCAACCGCGCCGCCGGATCAGATGGTCGAACAAACCCGGCGCCCCGGCCCAGCGCCGCAACTGGTCCTCGGGCCAATTGGTCCGGTGGTCGCGCCCAGGGAAGCTTTCGTTTCCGGTCAACCTTCCACTCAGATAACCGAAACACAGGGGGGTGCGGGCGATCACCCCGGTCCCGACGGCGGCGGCGGCGGCCAAAGTGCCCCCCTCGACCGCGCGGTGGTCGATCATGTTGTAGTTGACCTGGATGCATTCGAAATCGAACTCGGCCAACGCCGCCAAGGCGTCGGCAGGGGAGCGCGCCGACAGGCCGTAATGATGGATCAGCCCCTGGGCCTTGAAGCCACGCAGGGTTTCCATGATCTCGGGATGGTCGCGCAACAGCGACAGTTCCGGACTGTGCAGTTGGTAAAGCTCGACATAATCGGTGCGCAGCCGTTCCAGGCTCCGGTGCAGGGCGTCCCGCAGATAGGTCGGCGAGAAATCCTGGGGCATGGTGAAGCCGGAATGCGGCAGCAAGCCACCCTTGGTGGCGAAAACCACCTGCGAGCGGACATCGGCCAAGGCCTGTCCCAGAACCGTCTCGGCATGGCCGTCGCCATAGAGGTCGGACGTATCGAAGAAGGTGACGCCGCGTTCGACCGCCGTCTCCAAAAGCCGCCGCGACAGACCGTCGTCGATCGGCCCGTAAGAATCTCCCCCCAGCCCCCAGGTACCGAAGCCGACGGCCGACACTTCCAGGCCGGTGCGCCCCAGCTTTCTACGTGCGATGGCCATTCTCAGCCCTTGGTCTTACTGTAAAGTCGCACCTCGTCGCGGCGGTTTTCATACGCGTCGACGAACCATTCGACGGTGCGGCGCAAACCCTCGCGGAAAGGGGTGTAGTGCAGGCCCGACAGACCGACGAAGCGCGAATTGTCGGTGTCGCGCCGAGCGACGCTGCTGGGCTTGTCGGTGTTGAAGAAGATGCGCGCCGGATCGACGCCCATGAACTCGGCGATCATCAGGGCGATGTCGCGGATGGAATTGGCTTCGGTGGTTCCCGAATTGAGCACCTGATCGTCGTCGTAGTGATAGGCCGCCCACAGGAAGGCCCGGGCCACATCCTCGGAATAGGTGTATTCCCGCACCGGACTGCCGTCACCCCAGATTTCAATGGGGGCGTCGCCGTCGCGACCCTCGTAGAAACGTCGGATCAGCGCCGGCAGCATGGGCGCGTCTTGGTAATTGAAATTGTCGTTAGGACCGAAGATGCCGTTGGGCACCAGCCCCACCACCTTCAGTCCGTATTCGGAACGATAGGCGCGAATGGCCGGATCGATCAGACGCTTGGCGTAGGACGAACCGTAATTCGACCCGTGAGACGGGCCGGCATGCAGATATTCCTCGCGATAGGGCAAGGGCGCGTCGGGCGGATAGGCGCCGGCAGTCAAGGCCATCACCACCTTGCCGACCCCCAGTTTGCGAGCCGCTTCCAGCACCGAGAAGGTCATCAGGGTGTTGTCGCGCAACATGCTGGCGTGATGGCTGGCGCTCAGGCCAATGCCGCCGCTGACCGCCGCCAGATGGATGATGGCATCGGGGGCGACGGCAGCGAAGTAATCCTGCGTCGCCTTGGCGTCGGTCAGGTCGCAATCCTTGGAGGTGGCGAAGACGAATTTTGACGGATAGTCGCCGCTGACGGCGCGGACGGCGGTGCCGGCCACAGCGGAACTGCCGGTAACGAGAATCTTGCTGATCATGCTGTCCCCTGAACTGACGTCAACACCGCCACCGGCCGTGTCGCGGTGTCGTACCACGAAAACTCGACATTGAACTTGCCGCCACGCCGCGCCCACAAAAGCTTTTCCTGGGCGAAGCGGACCTTGTCGCCGGCGTAATCCTCGGGCGTGACGGTCATACGCTGCGGCACGGCAATGATCCGGGCCGTGTCGTCCTGCCTGGCGAGGGCGGCGAAATAGGCGGGAATGGAATAACCGAACTCGTATTCCAGCGTGTCGGGCATCACCGGGGTCGGCAAGCGCATGCGCTGGTAACGTACGACCTGATCCAATTGTTCGCCATCGTGGACAATGCCGGCGCGTTCCAGGAACAGGCCCAGCATGTCGCGCAGTTCTGCGTAGAAGTCGTCGGCATGGTCGGCGATACGCAGGAAGCTGGCTTCCTCGACCGCCCAATAGATGTCGCCGAAATCGGGTTCGACCACGCCGCGGCCTTGACCGGCGATGATCTGGTTCATGAAGGCCTGATAGGCGGCCAGTTCGCGCCGCCACAACGGGAAACGCCCTGCGGGAAAGTCGCCTTCCGCCATGAAACGCAGCACATCGATCATCGGCACGCCCCATTCGCGGCGCAGATAGACGAACAGGTCGGCCGCCACCCGCAGACCTATCATGGTCATGGTCGTCCACGACAGAATGCCCGTCCGTCGCCAATCCTCGACCGGCATGGTGTCGGTGGCGACCACATAGTCGATGTATTCCGTCACCAGTCCGCTGTCGTGCACCCGGCTGTGCACGCCATAATTGACGTTGCGGCGGCCGACCATGCCATAGCGGGCCATGTAATTTGGCTCGGCCATCTCGGTATTGGGATAAAGCTCACACAAGACGATGATCAACTGGGTGACCACCGACTTTTCCAGCAGCACGGCGATGCCGTTGGCGAAGGATTCGTAGGTTTCCCCCGGCAAGGCGATAATCAGTTCGGAAAAGACCGGAATGCTCTCCGCCTCGAACTGGCGTTGCAGGCTTTCGTAGACTTCCAGGCTGATATTGGCTCGCTTGGTCCGCTTCAGCGCCTCGGCATCCAGACTCTGGCGCGACAACCCGATCCCCTTGTGCAGGCCATTTTCGTGCAGCAACTTAGCGATGCGGAAAATTCGTTCGTCGGTGTTCTTGCCGTAAAGGTTGACCACCTTCTCGGGATAGCCGTAACGCTTCTTGACCTCCACCATGTGGTGGGCGATCTCCTCGTCGCGCCGATGCATGCCGAAATTTGAATCGGCATTGTAGACGAAGGCGACCTTGTTGCGGCCGATCCACTCCAACTCCGCATTGACCCGTTCAAGACTGAAGTAACGGTACTTGCGGCTCAGGCCGCCCTTACCCCAATAACAGAACGTGCAATGGAACGGGCAGCCCCGGTTGGTCTCGATGATGACCTGAAAACGGATCTCGGGATGGGCCTTGATCAGCCCGTCGTACAGCCCTTCCAGGAAAGGCGAGGGATAGACGTCCAGGTCACGCTCGAAGCCGTCGCCGCCGGGATTGACGACGATGTCGCCGTTGCCGTCGCGCCAGCCGACCCGGTCGATGCCCCCCAGATCGCGCGACGTCATCAGTCGGCGCATCACCGCCAGGAACGGGTCCTCGCCCTCACCGTTGACGGTGACGTCGATATCCGGATGGTCGCGCAGGAAGGCGCGCGGGTCGTGCGGCACTTGGCTGCCACCGAAGATGACCACGCATTCGGGCCAACGGGCCTTCAACCGGCGCACCACTTCGAAGCACAATTGCTCGTTCCAGATGGCGGCGGAAAATGCCGCCACCGCCGGACGGTCATAGGCCGCCAGGATGTCGTCGGGATTTTGGATGCGGAACAGATAGGGCATCCAGCGATAATGATCGCGGACGTCGCTGTCGGTGACAGCGAAGGAATGCAGCTTGCCAGACACCAGCGGCAAATAGGCTGCCGAGCCGATGAACGGGTTGTATTCATTGAAATACACCCGCGGACGTTCTTTTGTTCCGTCCATTCCCATTCCTAAGCCTTCTGCCCAGTCGTCCGCCTTTATGCCTGATAAGCGGTTATGAATTCGCTAACGCCCCATCCATGCGCCGATCCGGGTCACGGCGCCGTCCAAATCCAGTCCCCGGTCACGATGCAGGCGGTCCCGTTCGCCATAGGCGAACACCTTCGCCGGATCGATGGCCAGCCGCAACAGCGGACGCAACAATCCCTCGTCGGCCATGAACTCGGCGACCAGACCGCCCAGGCCGCCCGGGGCCGCCTGTTCCTCGATGGTCACCACACGGCCGGCCGCCGCCAGGGCGGCGGCCAATTCGCTCCGTGCCGGTGGCGACAGCCTGACCAGGTCGACCACCCGGCACGCCGTCCCCGACTGACGCAACGCCTCGGCGACGGCCAGGGCCCGGTGGGTCATGATTCCGGTGGCGACGATCACCACGTCATCGCCGCTTCCCAGAACGCGCAAGCCGCGTTCCAGGTCCAATTCCCCCAAACTCGGCCAGCGGCCGCGGTCAAAGCGCAGATAAGCCGGACCGGGCAGGTCATGGATGAGATCGGCCATCGCCCCGGCCACTGGGGATTCCGACGGCGACCACACGGCCATCCCGGACAATGCCCGCATGATGGCGATGTCCTCGGTGGCGTGATGGGTCGGTCCGTCCACCGAATAGGCATAACCACAGCCGACGCCGACCAGCATCACCTTGGCCCCCATCACGCAGATGTCCACCTTCACCTGTTCGAGCGCTCGCAAGGTCAGGAAGCTGGCGATGGAATAGACCACGGGCTTGCGCCCGGCCATGGCCATGCCGGCGGCCATGGAGATCATGTTCTGCTCGGAAATGGCGGCGTTGACGAACTGTCCGGCCAGGTCGGCACGAAAGCGGTCCAGGCTGGGGGCGCCGAAATCATTGGACAGCAGCACGACGGCGGGATCCTGGCGGGCGATGTCGTAAAGACGCAGGAAAAAGGCGTCGCGCATGTCGACGGTGGAAAAATCCGTGGCGGCAGCGTTCATCGGCTTTCTCCCCTCAGTTCGGCGCGGGCCTGATCGATCAGATCGGCGGTAACGGCGCGGACGTGCCAGGTGGGATCATTTTCGAACGCCGCCACCCCCTTGCCCTTGACGGTATGGGCGATCACCATCAGCGGCCGGTCGGCCGGTCTTTTTGCCGTCAACGCCTGCGTCAATTGGTGGAAATCATGGCCGTCGATCACTTCGCGCACCTCCCAGCCGAAGGCCCGCCACTTGTCGGCGAAGGGTTCGAGAGCAATGTAGTTCTCGGTGAAGTCCAACGAGCCGATGCGGTTGCGGTCGACGATGGCGACCAGGTTGCCCAGATTGTGACGGGCGGCGAACAGCGCCGCTTCCCACACCGATCCCTCGGAACATTCGGCGTCGCCCATCAAGACGTAATGATGGTGGCCGTGCCCGGCCCGGCCGGCCGCCCAGGCCATGCCGCAGCCCAGGCCCAGGCCATGTCCCAACGCCCCCGAGGTGGTTTCGATACCGGGAATCTTGTGGTCGACATGCCCCCCCAGCCGGCACTCGCCGCCGCGATAGGCGGTGTCGCACCATTCGGCGGGGAAGTATCCCATGTCGGCCAGGGCGGCGAACAGCAAGGTCTCGCCATGACCTTTGCTGAGCAGGAAACGGTCGCGCTCGGCCCATTCGGGCCGCTGCGGGTCGTGACGCAGGATGCCGCCATAGTAAAGGGCCACCAGGATCTCGACATAGGAATAACAGGTCGAGATGTGTCCACCATGGGCATAGCTCATTTCCAACACCTGTCGGCGCAGTTGGTTGGCCTTGCGCTTCAAGTCGTCAACTGGAACGGTGAGCGGCATGGGAATGTCCTTGCTGGGCGTGGCGGTCACTCGGGCGGTACGTCGAAACCAATGGCGGGCAAACCGCGACGATAACGATCGACGATCCTGTCCCAGGCCGATTCCAATCCCCGGATCAAGGCGTCTGGAGCCATGGCCCGGCTGGTCTGGCGGGCGGCGGCCATGCGCTTTCGCATTGATGCCAACAGGGCAGGATCGTCATGCAGACGGACCGCCAATTGGATATAGTCGGTTTCGTCGCCGCACACCAGATCGTCCAGTCCCATCGCGGCAGACAGAATGTGGCCGAAGCGCGAATAAAGGTTGGGACCGCGCAGGGAAACCCGAGGCACGTTCATCAAGATGGCGTCGTAGCCGGTCAACCCGGCCGAGTTGAACGGCACGGTGTCGAGATAGACGTCGGCGGCGCCGATGCGCGACATGTTCTCCAACTCGGTCCCAACCCAGTCGAAGACGTGCAGGCGATGCGGATCGACCCCGGCCCGTTCGGCCAGCTTGGTCACCATCAGCCGGTCCAGCGGGGGCAGGACCAACCGGCTGTCCGGAGTGCGGGCCAGGATTTCCATCCACAGCCGCAACGACCGCCATGTCACCTTCATCATCTGGTGGTAGCCCAGGAACACGAAGGCGTGTTCCGGCAGCCCCAGCAACCGGCGTGGCATGACCGGCACCGCCGCCGGCAACGGCTTGGGAGGAATGTAGCTGCCGGACAGGCGAATGAATTTTTCCGGATAACGGTGGTCAGCATCACGATCGAACAAAATCTCGTTGCCGACGATGTAATCAATCGCCCCCGCCAAGCCAGGGCGGCCCAGCCCCAGCCAGGTGACCTGCACCGGCGCCGGACGTCGCAGAAACAACGACGGGATTTCCTGGGCCCACCAGCCGACGGTATCGACCAGCACATCCAGGCCATCGGCGGCGATGCGCTCGGCCATGGATTGGGCGGGCAGCCGGTCGATGCTGACCACCTGACCCGGCCAGCCGACCAGGGTCGGTGGGCGGGGCCGGTGGGGGCGGACATGGGCGGTGGCCTCGGGGGTGAAGGTGTAGACCCGGACGTCGAAGCGCGACAAATCGTGGAAGGTGATGGCGTGCTGTTCCGGCGGCAGGTCCTGATGCTGGAAATCGGTCATCACATAGCCGACCCGACGGCGCATGTCGGCGGGCTGAGCCGGCACCGAGCGAAGCGCAACCGGTTCGGCCCCGATGCGGAAATAGTCCAAAGCCTGCGCCGTCAAACTTTCGAAACGCCGGTCGTCACCATCCAGGAACGCTGCGGCCAGCAAGGCACTGCCCCAAATGGCCCCCCCGTCGGCGCGGGCAGCCGTCAGTTTTGGCAAGCGCCACGCCTGACGAGACAGCGCCGCCGCCAGTGTCTCGCCCCCTCCTGGATACTGCCCCAGCACCGCGAAGGCCTGGGAGACGACCATCACGTAAGTGATGTCCTCGGCCAGGTATTGGTCCCACAGCCGATCGACGCCGTTATCGTTTCCCTGGGCTTGGACCATCATGCACAACGCCAGATGGACATTGAGCATGCTTCCGGGTTGCGTTTCCGCCGCCTGGGCGGCGAACCGCCGATGATGGGCCAGAGCGACGTCGCCAAGTCCGTCCAGGCTTTCCAGATAGGCCAGAACCCACGGCCGCAAGGGATCGGGATCGGTCCCAACCTCGACCCATCGCGCCAACCGCTTCGGATTCGACGACAGCACCAAGCCCAGAAGCCGCCGCATGGCGGCGAAGGTAATGTCGATGTCGTCAGCCGCCGCGCGCTGGCGCTGGGCCAGCAGGGTCGCCAGATGCGAACGGCAGACACCGTCGGGCAAAGCCAGCGGCGGTTCCTCGCCCGCCGCCAAACAAAGCAACCCCAGCTCCAATCCGGCAGCCCCCGTCACGGCGGCCCCGCCCCGGGTCAACTCGGCGCGGGCGTCGTCGACACGCCCTTCCACCACCCGCAAGCGCGCCTCGATTTCGGCGAGTTTGCCGGGATCGGGAGCCAGGACGCGCGCCTGTTCCAGGATCTGGCGCATCCGCCCCAGGCTGGCCGCGTCCCAACCACAATCCGCTATCGGCACGAGCGGCCGGCACGAGCGTCGCGAAGCCTCGGCCCCAAGCGTCGCCTGCTCCATCAAGGCCAAGGCGGAATCGGCAGCACCTGCGCGGAAGGCCATGTCCAGGGATAATTGCCAGGCATTGACGGCGTCTTCTCCGTGGCAATCGACACGGGCCAGTTCCTTCAGCGCCTCTTCCCGCCGCCCAACTCGCTCCAACCCCTCAGCCAATCGCAGGCGCAGGGCGGCAAGCTCGGGGTCACGCGTCAGTTCCTGTTGCAGGAAGTCCAGGGCGGCGCCATCCCCCTCGACCCGCCGCAGCGCCTCGGCCTGCAGGGCGGCCCATTCGGCCCGCTCGGACGGCGGCACAGAAAGGTTTCGCAACACGGAATGGGCTTCGCCGTTCTGGCGCATCGTCATCTGGGCTTCGGCCAGATATAGGCTCGCCTTGGTGTTGCCCGGCTCCAGTCGCAGGGCGGCCCCAAGCAAGCTTTGCGCGAAACGGGGAAAGCCCGCCCGTGACGCGCAAAGTCCGACAGCCCGTTGGGCGTCGGCCGAGTCGGGGGCCAAGGCGCAGGCCAGTTGAGCGTTGAACATCGCAAGGGCATCGCCCATGCCGCGCTTCACGCGCTCCTCCGCCTCCGTCACCAGGGAGACGACAAAATCCGTCAGCACCACAACGCCCCCCCGTCACGCGCCCCGTCGTCACTCTTTGCGCAGCCCGACATCTTGGGCTGCCAAGGATCATCACGAAGATTCAATAAAGTACTCTTTATGAAGCAAACAGCAACAGCCCAGGCTTAACATATTATTAAGGCTCGCTTGCGGATATTAACACTTCGTAGCAACAGTTTTCCGAATGGAAAGCCTTTCGTGAACGCGCACCAGCAGAACGCGACGGTCGCCGTCATCACCCGCACCTGCAACCGCCCCCAACTTCTGGAGCGGGCCTGCGCCAGTGTCATGGCGCAAGTCCGGCGCGACTTCCTTTGGGTCCTGGTCAACAACGGCGGCGACCCGGCCCCGGTGGAAGCGGCGGCGACGCAAGCCCGATCGGCGGGGATCGATGTGCAGGTGCACCATATCACCGCAAGCCTGATCGAAGCGGCGTCCAACCACGGCATCCGCCACTGCGATTCCGAGTTCGTCGCCATCCATGACGACGATGATTGCTGGGAACCCGCCTACCTGGAGCGCACCGTAGAATATCTGACGGCTCGTCCACGCCTGGTCGGGGTGGCGACGGCGACGACCGAAGTGATCGAGCGGCTAGACGCCGACGGCTTCACCACGTTGTCGCGAACCCCCTATCAACCCTGGGTCCGTGCCGTCCATCTGGTCGACATGGCCCAGCGCAACCTTTTCCCCCCCATCGCCCTGCTGTTTCGCCGCGTCGCCTGGGAATCGGTCGGCGGCTTCGACGAGGAGCTGCCGGTCCTGGGCGATTGGGACTTCAACCTCCGCCTGTTGCGCCATCACGACATCGGTTTCATCCCCGAGACGCTGGCCAACTACCACATCCGCCCCACGATCACCGACAGCACCGATGCCAACGGCAATACCATCACCGCTGGAATCGACCGCTTCCACGAAATCGACCCCATGATCCGCAACCGCCTGCTGCGCCAGGACCTCGACCAGGGCTGTGTCGGCCTGGGCTGGCTGGTCGCCCTGGGACGGCAGCATCAGGCCATGTGGACGGTCCTGCGGGGATTGATGGCAAACACGAAGGACACAAAGCCATGATCGTCGGCAAAGCGGACATCGACGGCGTACTGACCGTCACCCCGGAAATATTCGAGGATTATCGCGGCTATTACGTCGAAACCTATAACCAGGACGACTATCAGGCCGCCGGTATCACGGTGCATTTCGTTCAAGACGATGTTTCCGTATCGCGCCACGGCGTGCTGCGCGGCCTGCATGGCGACGCCAAAACCTGGAAGCTGATTTCCTGTCTTCACGGCGAAATCTATCTGGCGGTGCTGGATTGCCGCGACGGTTCTGCCACCAAGGGCCGCTGGCAGGGCTTCACCATCAGCGACCGCAACCGTTTGCAGGTTCTGGTGCCGCCGGGTGTGGCCAACGGCCATGCGGTGTTGAGCGACCGCGCGATCTTCCACTACAAGCAGTCGGAATATTACGACCCCGCCGGCCAGTTCACGGTCAAATGGAACGATCCCGCCTACGGCGTCTGGTGGCCCATTTCCAACCCCATCTTGTCGCAACGCGACCGCTGAGAGATGGCGCCATGATCATCAGCCGCACACCGTTCCGAGTGTCGTTCTTCGGTGGGGGCACCGACTATCCCGACTGGTACCGCGACCATGGCGGCGCGGTGATCGCCGTCGCCATCGCCAAGTACTGCTACCTGTCGTGCCGCTGGTTCCAGAACTTCTTCGACGCCAAGCACCGCATTGTCTACAACCGCATCGAACTGTGCGGGGCCATCGACGAGATCGAGCACCCGTCGGTGCGTGCCTGCCTGCAGCATTTCGGCATCTCTGACGGGGTCGAGATCATCCACAATGCCGACCTGCCGGCCCGTTCCGGCCTGGGGTCCAGTTCGTCCTTCACCGTCGGATTGCTGAACGCCTTGCGGGCGCTGGTCATGCAGCCGCAAATGGGGCGGCAGGCACTGGCCGAACTGGCCATCCACCTTGAACAGAACGTGATGGGCGAAAGCGTCGGTTCGCAGGACCAGATGATGGCCGCCCACGGCGGACTGAACCGCTTAAGCTTCGACGCCAAGGGCTGCCACGCCCATCCCCTGACTTTACCGCAAGACCGTCTGGAAGACCTGGAACGCCACTTGCTGCTGTTCTGGACCGGGCTGTCGCGCAACGCGTCCGAGATCGCCGCCCACCAGATCGGCAACATCGGCAGCAAGCAGGCGGAATTACGGGCCATGCTTGATCTGGTCGACCTCGCCGAGGAGGTTCTGCTCGGCTCGGGCGACTGGGCCGAGATGGGCCGGCTGATGCACGAATCCTGGACCATCAAACGCGGCCTGTCCGAACGCATCACCAGCGACCAGATCGACGCCATCTACCACACAGCCCGCGCCCACGGCGCCTTGGGGGGCAAGTTGCTGGGGGCTGGCGGCGGCGGTTTTTTCCTGGTCCTGGCCCGTCCCCAGGACCAGGCCGGCATCCGCGCCGCACTGACGCCTTTGATCTGCACGCCGCTGAAGTTCGACCATGTCGGTTCGCAGATCATCTTCCAAAGCCGCGACTGAAACCCGAGCACGGGGCCCCTGGCATGAGCGAGCATGTTTCCATCGTTGTCACCGCAGGCGCGGGGTGTCTCGGCTCCATCCTGGCTCCCACCTTGTTGGACGTCTGCGTCAGCTCCAATTTCAGCGTCGTCCGAGGTGACGCTTGTGACGAGACGCTGATGCGCAAGGTCGTGGCAGGCACCGATCGGGTGATCCGGTTGGCGGCCCCGGTCGGGGCGCCGATATGCGACCGCGACACCATCTTGCGCAATTCCCGCTATGCCAGCGTCTGAACACGTCGAGCGCTTCCACGCCGAACACGCCCGGCTGATGGGCTATGCGGCCCTGATCAACGGACGCCACGACCAGGCTTCGCAGTGGTTCGAACGGCTGTGCCGGCGGCATGACTCGGCCGAGGGCTGGCTGCATTGGGGCATCGCCCAATTGCGCCAGGGAAAGACCGATGAAGCGCAAGAGAGCTTCCGTCACTGCCGTACCCTGGAAGCCCCGCCCTGGTCCGACCTGGCCCGCCAGGCCGAGAACCGCCCGGCCGACGAGGTCCAGGCGCATTTCCCCGCCATGTTCGCCAATTCAGTGTACGAACTGGCGATGGAACATTTCCGTCGCCAGGAATACGCACAATGTCTTGCCATACTGACCACCTTCACCGACGATCACGGTGAAATGGCCAACATCCTGTGTCTTTCCGCCCAGGTCTGCCTGACCCTGAAACGTCCGCAACAAGCCCTGGCCTTGGCCAAACGCTCGGCGGAACTGATGCCGTCGATGGCCCGCTACCACAGCATCGTCGCCACCGCAGCCCTGGCCACCGGACGGGTCGAGCTGGCACTGGAGCGCGCCCGCGCCGGTCTCGCCATGCAGCCCGACCTGCATTACGCCGCATCGACGCTGGCGACCGTGCTGATCCATGCCGGTGAATTCCAGGAAGCCACCCAGGTGATCGACACCGCCCTGGACACCCATCCCGGCGACCCCGTTCTTCTCAGACAGCGCCAGTTGATCGAAAACATGAAGCGCGACGGTCAGCCGCCGCATGTCCCGCAACAGAGATCGCCTTCATAGGCGATGCGGCCGACCAGTCGGCGGCCGCCGCCGGCCGCCATGAACTGCATCAACACCTGGGTGACGCCGGTCGGCAGGCCTTTGCGTTCGCCGGTCATCCGCATCATGCGGGCGGCGCCGGGGGTGAACTGGTCGGCGCCGTCGCAAGCGGCGAAGGCCTGGGACAACAGGTCGTTGGTCTGCGCGTCATCCAATTCGGCCATCAACACGGCGTCGCCGCGCACCATGGCGACCAGGTGGTCTGGGCCGTCATCGCGACTGCGCAGTTGGATTTCGCTGGCATGGACGTTGACGGCATTGGTCAGGTAGGTATGGAACATGGGGAACCCCGAATAGTTGCCCCTTCAGAAAACGCATGCGCGCCCGTCACCGCGTTGAGCTTGATCAAGACCGCCCCGCCCCCCATAGTCTGGGCATGACCCATCCCGCCATCGTCGTGGACAATCTGCGCAAAAGCTTTTCCGGGCATGTGGCCGTGGACGACATCTCGTTCACCATCGCCGCCGGCTCCACCACCGCGCTGTTGGGCGGCAACGGGGCGGGCAAGACCACCACCATCTCCATGCTGCTGGGCCTGCTTCTGCCCGATGCCGGCACCATCCGGGTGCTGGGCGAGGACATGGTGCGCCACCGTTACCGGGTGCTGCCGCGGCTGAACTTTTCCAGTCCCTATGTGGAACTGCCGCACCGCCTGACCGTGGCCGAGAACCTGACCGTCTATGGCCATCTTTACGGCATCCCCCGACTGAAGCACCGCATCGCCGAATTGGCCGAGGAATTGGACCTGACCGACATCCTGAAGCGCCCGGCCGGCAAGCTGTCGGCGGGCCAGAAGACCCGCGTCGCTTTGGCCAAGGCCATGCTGAACCATCCGGAAATCCTGTTGCTGGACGAACCCACCGCGTCGCTCGACCCCGACACCGCCGATTGGGTGCGCGGCTTCTTCCTGGATTATCAGCGCAAAAGCGGCGCCACCCTTTTGCTGGCCAGCCACAACATGGCCGAAGTGGAACGCATGTGCGACCAGGTGCTGATGATGAAGCAAGGCCGCGTCGTCGACCGGGGCTCGCCCCGGCAATTGCTGGATTCCTATGGCCGCGACGATCTGGAACAGGTGTTCCTGGACATCGCCCGCGACCGTCGCCAACCCACCGCCGAGGCCGCATCATGACGGGCGCCCTTCGTCGCATCGGCGCCGTCATGCTGCGCCATCTCTACATCATGCGCGGCTCGTGGCCCCGCGTGCTGGAAATGGCTTACTGGCCGGCGATCAACATGACGCTGTGGGGCTTTACCAGCCAGTTCTTCACCACCCATTCGTCCTGGGTGGCGCAGACCGGCGGCATCCTGATCGGCGCCGTCATCCTGTGGGACGTGATGTTCCGCGGCAATCTGGGGGTGGCTTTGTCCTTCCTGGAAGAAATGTGGTCGCGCAATCTGGGCCATCTGTCGGTCAGTCCGCTTCGCCCCCATGAATTGATGCTGGGCATGCTGGGCATGAGCCTGGTGCGCACCACCATCGGCGTGCTGCCCGCCGCCCTTTTGGCCATTCCGCTGTACCATTATTCGCTGTTCGACCTGGGGCTGCCGCTTTTGGCCTTTTGGCTGAACCTGATGGTCAGCGGCTGGGCCATCGGCCTGGGAGTGTCGGCCCTGGTGCTGCGCTTCGGCCTGGGTGCCGAAAGCATGGCCTGGGTGATGATCTTCGCCCTGGCCCCGCTGGCCGGCATCTATTACCCCATCTCCACCCTGCCCGAGTGGTTGCAGCCCCTGGCCTGGGCGCTGCCGCCGGCCCATGTGTTCGAAGGCATGCGCCAAGTCATGCAGGGCAACGGCCTGGACTGGGGCTTGCTGGGCAGCGCGGTTGGGCTCAATGTCTTCTACGTGGGTGTCGCCGGCCTGGTGTTCCTTTATGTGCACCATGTGGCCCGGCGGCGCGGCCTGTTGCTGAACGTGGGGGAATAGCCCGTGCAAGCCCTGCCCCTTTATCCCGGCACCTGGACCGACGTGGTCGATCTGCGCGACTTCTATGACGGCGCCCTGGGCCAGACCACCCGGCGCCTGCTGCGCCGGCAATTGCGTCAGTTGTGGCCCGACACAAGGGGCCAGAACGTGCTGGGCCTGGGCTTCGCCACGCCGCTTTTGCGCCCCTTCATCGGCGAGGCCGACCGGGTGGTGGCGGTGATGCCGGCCAGCCAGGGCGTGCTGCACTGGCCGCCCGAAGGCCCCGGCATGACCCTGCTGGCCGATGAAAGCGACCTGCCGCTGCCCGATTCCTCCATGGACCGCATCGTCTTGATGCATGCCCTGGAATCCACCGAACAGGTGCGCGCCCTGATGCGCGAAGTGTGGCGGGTGCTGGCCGATGGCGGCCGTCTGGTGGTCATCGCGCCCAACCGGCGCGGCATCTGGGCGCGCCTGGAACGCACGCCGTTCGGCAATGGCCGCCCCTATACCGGCGGGCAATTGGCGCGGCTGTTGCGCGACAACATGTTCACCCCGGTCAGCCTGTCGGGCGCCCTGTTCCTGCCCCCCACCTCTTGGCGCATGCTGCTGCGTTCGGCGCCGGCGGTGGAAGAAGTGGGCCGGCGCTGGTTCCAGACCTTCGCCGGCGTCAACATCGTCGAAGCGACCAAACAGATTTACGCCGCCACCCCGTCGGGGACGCGCAAAAGCCGGTCCTACGTGATCGCACCGCAGGGGTTTTAAATTGAACCCCGGCTGAGGACGAACAATCCCTGGGCGGCGAACAGATTGGCCATCCGGCCGGCGCCGCTCATGGGCAGGACGCCGCCGTCGCGGTCAAGGGCGATGGCGGTGTCGATACGGATGTTCAACACCCGGCACAATTCGGTGAAGTCCCGGATGGTGCAGAAATGGATGTTGGGGGTGTCGTACCATTCATAGGTGAGCGTGTCGGTCACCGGCATGCGCCCACCGATGGCCAGACCGGCGCGGACCCGCCAATGGCCGAAATTGGGGAACGAGACGATGGCGCGCCGGCCGATGCGCAGCATGTTGGACAACACGTCCTTGGGGGCGCGGGTGGCCTGCAGGGTCTGGCTGAGGATCACCGTGTCGAAGGCGCCTTGGGGGTAATCCTTCAGATCGGTGTCGGCGTCGCCCTGGATCACCGACAGACCTTGCGTCACCGCCGCCGAGACCCCGGACATGGACAATTCGATACCCCGGCCGTCCACCTGCTTTTGCTCGCCCAGCCAGGACAGCAAGGTGCCGTCGCCGCAGCCCACGTCCAACACCCGCGAGCCGGGCTCGACCATGTCGGCGATCAGCTTCAAATCGACGCGCAACGAACCGTTGCCCAAGGTCATCATCATGATTGCGCCCCCTTGGCGGCCAAACCGCGATGCCGCGCCGCGCCCTCGATGAAGCCGCGCAAGGTGGCGTGGAATTCCGGTTCGTCCAGCAAGAAGGCGTCGTGGCCCTTGTCGGACTGGATTTCCACGAAGCTGACATTGGCGGCCACCGCGTTCAGCGCGTGCACCACTTCGCGGCTTTCCGAAGTGGGGAACAGCCAGTCGGACGAGAACGAGGCGACACAGAACCGGGTCTTGGTGCCCTTGAAGGCATTGGCCAAAACGCCGCCATGTTCGGCGGCCAGATCGAAGTAATCCATGGCGCGGGTGATATACAGATACGAATTGGCGTCGAAACGGTCGACGAAGGTCGATCCCTGGTGGCGCAGATAGCTTTCCACCTGGAAATCGGCGCCGAAGCCATAGGAAAAGGCGTCACGGTCGCCTTGCAGGTTGCGGCCGAACTTGCGGTGCAGCGCCGCTTCCGACAGATAGGTGATGTGGGCGGCCATACGCGCCACCGCCAATCCGCGCTTGGGAGTGGTCCCCTGTTCCAGGTAATCGCCGCCCATCCAGTCGGGATCGGCGATGATGGCCTGACGCCCCACTTCGTGGAAGGCGATGTTCTGGGCCGAATGGCGCGCCGCGGTGGCGATGGGCACCGCCGAGAAAACGCGGTCGGGCAGGCTGGCACACCATTCCAGCACCTGCATGCCACCCATGGAGCCGCCGATGACACAGAACAATTGGTCAATGCCGAAGCTGTCCACCAGCCGCGCCTGCACCTGGACCATGTCGCCGATGGTGATCACCGGGAAGCTTTGCCCCCACGGCTTGCCGGTGGCCGGGTTGACCTCTTTCGGGCCGGTGGTGCCCATGCAGCCGCCCAACACGTTCGAGCAGATCAGGAAATAGCGGTCGGTATCCAACAGCTTGCCCGGCCCCACCAGATCGTCCCACCAGCCCGGCTTGCCGGTCAGCGGGTGGGGGTCGGCGACGTAATGGTCGCCGGTCAGCGCGTGGCAGATCAGGATGGCGTTGGACTTGTCCGCATTCAGCCGGCCATAGGTTTGGTAAGCCACCACCACGTGATCCATCTCGACGCCGCAATCCAGTCGGATGGGGCGGTCGCGGCCCAGCTCGACGGTCAAGCCGGCAGGGTTATGGTCGATGGGGTCGGCGGCGGACATGGCGGAAACAGCAATCCTGGTCAACAAGGAGATGATTAGCTATGGATGGGTGCCCCCCCTGTCAACGTTTTCTTTGATTTCGACACGATCAGGCACTAAACCTATGCGGCTTTGCAGCAACTTCGTCCCTGGGCCATGAGCACCGATACTGAAACTCTTGAGCGCATCCGCCGCGACATCGACCGCATCGACGATCGGATTCACGATCTGTTGATGGAGCGGGCCGCCTTGGTGGAAAAAGTCGCCCAGGCCAAGGCCGGCGACGCCTCGGTGCCGCTGCGTCCGGGCCGCGAAGCCGAAATCGTCCGCCGTCTGGCCGCCCGCCATGCCGGCCGCTTCCCGCTGGCCGCCGTGGTGCGCATCTGGCGCGAGATCATCGGTGCCCTGATCGGTCTGCAACGCCCGTTCAGCGTGGCGGTGTGCCAACCCGAACGCGGCGACGGCTTTTTGGAACTGGCGCGTGACCATTTCGGCGTGGTGTCGGGCAAGCAGGTGTTCCCCTCGCCCGGTCATGTGGTACGCGCCGTCGCCGACAACGTCGCCTCGGTGGGACTGGTCCCGTTGCCCGGCGACTTGGAACCCGAACCCTGGTGGCTGTCGCTGACCGCCGGCGCCGACAACCTGCCCCAGGTGGTGACCCGCCTGCCGGTTCTGCCGTTGCCGCCCGCCCCCGGCCGTTCCGACACCGTCGAAGGTTTCGTCATCGCCTGCCGTCCCCATGACGACACCGGCGCCGACCGCACCCTGGTGGCGGTGGAAACCGTCCCCGACCTCAGCCGCGACCGCCTGCGCGCCCTGTTCACCACCTCCGGACTGGAATTCGGCGCCGTGCTGGCCACCCACCGGGAAGAAGACCGTTGGCTGCATCTGTGCGAAGTGGAATCCTATGTGACCACCGACGATGCACGTCTGGCCGCCCTGTTGGGCGGTGGCAAGGACCCGGTGCGCCATGCCCGGGTCATCGGTGGGTATCCCCTGCCCTTGCCCCCCCAGGCCTGATAGTCTTTTTTCCCTTTTTCCCCCTTTTTCTTTTCCGCCCATCAGGAGTTTACCCGCGATGACCGCCCCTACTCCCCGTCCCGGCATCATGGACATCCGCCCCTATGTGGGGGGCGAATCCGCCTTGGAAGGCGCCAAGCGGGTGATCAAGCTGTCGTCCAACGAGGGGGCCTTGGGCCCCAGCCCCAAGGCCATGGAGGCGTTCCACGCCCAGGCCGCCGAAATGCACCGCTATCCCGATGGCGGCGCCACCCGTCTGCGCAAGGCGTTGGGCGCCCGTTGGGGCCTGGATGCCGACCGCATCGTCTGCGGCGCCGGCTCGGACGAATTGCTGGGCCTGTTGTGCCGCGCCTATGCCGGCCCCGGTGACGAAGTGCTGTATTCGGCCCACGGCTTCCTGATGTACGCCATCGCCGCCAAGTCATGCGGTGCCACCCCGGTGACCGCCCCGGAAGTGGATTTGACCGCCTCGGTGGACAATCTGCTGGCGGCGGTGACGCCCAAGACCAAGATTTTGTTCCTGGCCAATCCCAACAACCCCACCGGCACCTATCTGTCGGCCGAGGAAGTCAAGCGCCTGCGCGCCGGCCTGCGTTCGGACATCTTGCTGGTGATCGACGCGGCCTATGCCGAATTCGTCTCGAAGAACGACTACACCCCGGGCATCGAGCTGGTGGACGCCCATGACAACACCGTCATGTGCCGCACCTTCTCGAAGATTTTCGCGCTCGGCGGTCTGCGTCTGGGCTGGGCCTATTGCCCGCCGAACATCGCCGACGTGCTGAACCGGGTGCGCAATCCCTTCAACGTCGCCGCGCCTTCTTTGGCGGCGGGCGAGGCGGCATTGGCCGATACCGGCTTTTTCCAGCTGACCAAAAACCACAACGATTATTGGTTGGCCTGGACCTTGGAGCAACTGGCCAAGCTGGGCCTGCCGGCCACCCAATCGGTGTGCAATTTCGTGCTGATCCAGTTCCCCAAGGAAGACGGCCGCACCGCCCAGGCCGCCGACGCGTACCTGCGCAGCCAAGGCATCATCACCCGCGCCATGGCCGGCTATGGCCTGCCCGACTGGCTGCGCGTCACCATCGGCGCCGGCGACGAGAACCAAGCGGTGATCGACGCGCTGGCCGCCTTCAAGGCAAGTTGGAACTGACATGACCACCCCATTGTTCGGCACCCTTTGCCTGGTCGGCATCGGACTGATCAATTCCTCTATCGCCCGCGCCGCGCGCAAGCACGGCCTGGCCGGACGCATCATCACCATCGACGCGTCGGAACAGGCCTGCGCCACCGCGTTGGAACTGGGGGTCGTCGATTTGGCGGGGACAGATGCCGCTTTGGCCGCCGACGCCGATCTGGTCATCGTCGGCACCCCGGTGGGCGCCATGGCCAGCGTCGGCGCCGCCATCGGCCCCCATCTGAAGGCCGGAGCCATCGTTTCCGACGTGGGCTCGGTGAAAAGCGCCGTGGTCCGCGACCTGCTGCCCCATCTGCCCCAAGGCGTGCATTTCGTTCCCGGCCATCCCATTGCCGGCACCGAACATTCCGGCCCCACCGCCGGCTTCGCCGAATTGTTCGAAGGCCGCTGGTGCATCCTGACACCGCTGCCCGGCACCGACCAGCAGGCCATCGACAAGGTCACCGCGCTGTGGCAGGCCATGGGCTCGATGATCGAGATCATGGACCCCCAGCACCACGACAAGGTACTGGCCGTCACCTCGCACCTGCCGCATCTGATCGCCTATACCATCGTCGGCACCGCCAACGACATGGAAGGCCATCTGCAGCAGGAAGTGATCAAGTTCTCGGCCTCGGGCTTTCGCGATTTCACCCGCATCGCCGCCTCTGACCCGGTGATGTGGCGCGACATCTTCATGACCAACAAGGAAGCGGTGCTGGAAATCATCCAGCGCTTCACCGAGGATTTGACCGCCCTGCAACGCGCCATTCGTTGGGGCGAGGCGGAAACCCTGGAAAAGCGCTTCACCGAGACCCGCGCCATCCGCCGCGCCATCATCGACGCCAAGCAGGCGTAATTTTTAGGCCCCTCAGGCGCCGGGCG
>DISD01000022.1:0-54568 GCA_002435715.1 Rhodospirillaceae bacterium UBA6219 | reverse complement strand
GCGCGGACCGTCCGGTCCGCTTGGCCTTCGGTAATATTCATCCCACCATGGGTTGACTCCTCCCCCCCGCTCCATGCGACCCTTCGCATGTGCCACAACGGAGGGAAGAAGATGGCGAACAACATCACCGGGCTGGATCATGCGGTCGTCGCCGTGCGCGACCTGGGCATCGCCGCCGAGACCTTTCACCGGCTGGGTTTTTCCCTGACCCCGCGGGGTGAGCACCCCGAATGGGGCACCGCCAATCACTGCATCATGTTCCGCCAGGACTATATCGCCCTGCAGGGCGCGGTGGCCGAGGGTGACGTGGCCGACGAATTGCGCGCCTTCACCAAGGACCGGGAAGGGCTGATCGGCATTTCGCTGAGCACCGACAACGGCGCGGCGGTGGTCGAACGTCTGCAGGCCGCCGGCCTGGAAGTGCCGCTGCCGCGCTCGCTCAGCCGTCGCATCGAAACCGAGGAAGGCTTGGCCACCCTGATGTTCTCGGAAACCCTGCTGCCGCCCGAGGCGACGCCCGGCATCCACACCCGTGTCACCCAGCACATCACCGCCGAACGCGAACGCTTTCCCGCGTGGCTGGACCATCCCAACGGCGCCATCGGCGTCGCCTCGGTGTCGGCCATCGTCGCCGAGCCGGTGGAGCTGACCCAGGCCTGGGACCGCGTCCTGGGTCCGCACCGCGCCGTCATCACCGACGACACCGTCACTTTGCACACCGGACGCGGCTTGATCTTCCTCAGCAAGCCCGGCGACCTGACCCAACTGCACCCGGAAGCCGACGAAGACGACTTGCCGCCACCGCCGGCCCTGGTGGCCATGGCGGTCTATGTGTCCGACACCAACCGCGCCGCCGAATGGCTGAAGCATAACGGTGTCGAGTTCAGCCGCGACCGCGAAGGCACCATCCGCATTCCCTCGTCGGAGGCCTGCGGTGTCCATTTGGAAATGATTCAGGGCTAAGACCATGCGCACCGTCCTGCGAACGCTGCTGCTGATCGTCCTGCTGGTCCCCGGCATCGCCTGGGCCAAGGACGGGGAATCCCGCTATGCCGGCGCCGACGGCGTGCTGGTCCATTATAAAAGCTGGGGACAGGGCAGCCCCGTCATCCTGGTGCACGGCTTCACCTTGAACCTGTCGTATTGGCGGGCCCAAGTCCCCGCTTTGGCCAAGACCCATCGGGTCATCGCCCTGGACCTGCCCGGCCACGGTGATTCCGGCAAGCCGCGTGACGCCGCCTATACCATGGATTTCTATGCCCGCGCGGTGGAAGCGGTGGCACAGGATGCCGGTGTCGACCATGCGGCCCTGGTCGGTCACTCCATGGGCTTGCCGGTCATCCACACCGTGCTGCGTCGGGGCAAGCTGAAAGTGGACCGTGTCGCCTTCCTGGATGGTGCCATCATGCATCACCCCAGAAATCCGACGCTGCGGGCGCAGAACGACGCCTGGATGAAATCCATGGTCGAGGGGCTGAAAAGTCCCACCTACCAAGCGGTCATCGAGCAGATGTTCCAAGGTGTCACCACCAAGGTTTCCGCCGCCCAGAAAAAGCAATTGCTGGCCCAGGGCCGCGCCATCGACCAGCATGTGGCGATCAGCACCTTCGAGAATTTCGACGCCCCCGACGTCTGGGCCCCGGCCAAGTACCAAGTGCCGACCCTGGCCATCTACTCCACCTTATCGCAGGCCGGGGTCAAGGACTGGCTGGCCGACAACTATCCCCATGCCCGGCTGCTGGTGTGGGACGACGTCGACCACTTTCCCCAGATGGTGAAGCCGGATCGGGTGAACAAGGAACTGGTCGGATTCCTGAAATAACCGGCTTGACCACACTCAATGTGCGGACATGGGGCGCGACCTAAACTGTTCCTATCTGGAACGATTTCGGTTCGCATAGCATGGACAGCCCCTTGGAAATCCTGAAGCAGATCATCGACCCCGATGTGGGGGTCAACATCGTCGACCTGGGTTTGGTGGAATCCATCAGCGAACAGGACGGCCACCTGCATGTGGCGCTGTTGATGACCACCCCCGCCTGTCCGCAATCGGGCTTCATGAAGGACGAGGTCCGGCGCCTGCTTCCCGGCGCCAGTGTCGAGGTCGTGGACCATCCGCTGTGGCAGCCCACACGCATGAGCGCCGCCGCCAAGGCGCAATTGGGCTGGAGCTGACACCATGCCGCGTAAACCGTTCCTGATGCTGGGGGCCGTCTCGCTGTTGGCCGGTCTGGCGGCCGGGCTGGCGCGGCTGGGTTGGGATTTGCCCAGCCTGGTCTGGGCCGACATTCACGGCCCGTTGATGGTTTCGGGCTTTTTCGGTACCGTCATCGGCCTGGAACGCGCCGTGGCGCTGAACCGGTCCTGGGGATTCGCGGCGCCGGCCGCCAATGCCGTGGGCGGCATCGCCTTGCTGGCCGGCTGGCCGCTGCAGGGCGCCTTTTTGTTGGTGGCCGGTTCACTGGTGTTCCTGGCCATGGCCGTGGTGGTGACCCGCCGCCAGCCCGAACCCTTTACCAAGCTGATGGCCTTGGGGGCCTTTTGCTGGGTCTTGGGCAACGCGTTGTGGCTGTCCGGCGCCATGGTGTCGGAAGTGGTGGCGTTGTGGGCGTCGTTCCTGGTGCTGACCATCGCCGGCGAAAGGCTGGAACTGACCCGTTTTCTGCCCCCCAGCAAATGGCGACTGCCGCTGATGGCGCCCGCCTTGCTGCTGGTGGGGATCGGCGCCGCCCAAAGCGTCATCGCCGCCGGCCCGGCCTGGACGATGTTCGGCCTGGGCTTGGTGGCACTGGTTCTGTGGTCGTTGTGGCACGACGTGGCCCGCCGCACCATCCGGCAAACCGGCCTGCCGCGTTATGTGGCGTGGTGTCTGATCACCGGCTATGTGTGGCTGGGCCTGGGCGGCGTGATGATGCCGCAGTTGGACCAGGGGCTGGCCGGTCCGTTCTATGACGCCGCCTTGCACGCGGTTTTCGTCGGCTTCGTGTTTTCCATGGTGTTCGGCCACGCCCCCATGATCCTGCCGGCAGTGCTGGGAGTGCGCCTGTCCTATCACCCGGTGTTCTATTTACCGCTGGCGCTTTTGCACCTGTCCCTGGGATTGCGGCTGGCCGGCGACCTGCTGGAACTGGGCCTGTCACGCCAATGGGGTGGCCTTCTCAACGCCGTTTCCATCATAACCTTCATCGCCGTGACCCTGTCGCGAATTCTGGCGGCGCGACGGGCCGTCTGACACTTATAGTGGATACCGCCCGGATGACAGAGCGGGTATGCTGGGGTCAATAAGGGCACCGGACAGACCGTCATGCCGCCAGCACAGTCACCCCTGGACTTGGCTAAAACCAGCATGCGCATCCGCGCCCGTCGTGCGCTGCTGTTTGCCCCTTTGCTGTTGATCCTGGTGCTTTTGGCGCTGCAAAGCTGGAGTGCCTATGAAGGGGCGAAACGCGAAGCCCACATCACCGTCACCAATCTGGCCGACGTGCTGACCCACACCATCGACAACACCTTGGTGCGCATCTATGCCGATCTGGGCACCTTCGCCACCCTGTTGAACGCCAAGACCCGCGAAGGCCGCCCGGAATTCGTCAGCGTCGTCATGGAGCAGTCGCTGCGCAACTTCGACGCCGTGCTCAATTACCGCGTGATCGACAGTGACGGCAACGGCGTGCTGGGTGTCGGGCGCGCCGCCCCCGAGGCGAAATTGAATGTGTCGGACCGTCACTGGTTCCAGGTCCTTCGCCAGAACCCCGAGCGGGATTTCGAACTGTCCGAGGTGTTGATCAGCCGGGTCAGCGGGAAGGCCGGCATCGTCCTGGCCCGGCCGCTGCGGGATCGCCAGCAGCGTTTTACCGGGGCGGTGATCGCCTATATCGACCTGGAATGGCTGCAACGCTTGATCGAGCAACTGAACATCGGCGAACAGGGATTGGTCACCCTGCGCCTGCGCGAGAAAGCCAAACTGGTGTTGCGCCGCCCCCAGGTGGTCGAGCAGTTGAACGAATCCAACACCGGTCTTTACGCCTTGTACCAATCGTCGGTCACGCGGGCCGAGGGCGAGTTCGTCTCGGCCATCGATCATCTGAAACGTCTGTACGCTTTCCGCAACCTGCCGCATTTTCCGCTGGCCGTGGTCGTCGCCCTCAACACCGATGATTATCTGCTCACCTGGTACAGCCAAGCCCTGATGACCGGCGTGCTGGCCCTGATCCTGACCGCCATCCAAGTGACCGTGTACCGCCGCCTGAACGGGGCCTATGGCGACACCGTCGCCATGGCCACCGAATTACAGCGCAGCAACTTGAACCTGGAACGTTCCAACGCCGAGCTAGAGGAATTCGCCTATATCTCCTCGCACGATCTGCAAACGCCGCTCCGCAACATTGCCAGCTTCTCGCAATTGCTGGCCCGACGCTATGACGGCCAATTGGATCAGGAAGGCCGCGAGTTCATCAACTTCATCGTCACCAACGCCACCCGCATGTCGGGACTGATCCAGGATCTGCTGGCTTATGCCAGGGTCTCGCGGGCTGAAAGCGCGCCTCCGCTCATCGAGGCCGAAGACGTGCTGGAACAAGTGCTGGCCGACCTGAAACCACAAATCAGTGCCGTCAACGCCCGGGTCCAGCACGGCCCGCTGCCGCCGGTCGCCACCAGTCCCCACCAATTGTCCAGCCTGTTCGCCAACCTGATCGAGAACGCGCTGAAATATCATCACCCGGACCGCCCCCCCGAGATCACCATCAGCGCCGAGCCCGGCGAGGAAGGTTTTTGGCATTTTCAGGTGAAAGACAACGGCATCGGCATCGCCCGCGAACATTGGGAGCAGATTTTCGCCATCTTCCAACGCCTGCACAGCATCGATGCCTATCCCGGCAACGGCGTCGGCTTGGCCCTGTGCCGCCGCATGGTATATCGCTGGGGGGGAACCATCTGGGTCGAATCCATTCCCGACCAAGGATCGACCTTCCACTTCACCGCCCCGACCTAGACGAGCGGTTCAGGACGGGCCCTGCTTATGCCGCCATGACCTTGCTTCGCGAATGGAGGGGGCCAGACCATGATGCGTAAAAACGTATGCATCATGGTCTGGTTCTGTCTGCCCCTCGCCGGGCGCAATCCTGCGGATTGCTTGGCCGCGGCCTTAAGAGCCGCAGGTCGCAGACCGCGTTCGTTTTAACGCAGCCCGCTCTAAGCGTGCGTCGCCATAGGAGAAAGCACATGATCCGAGCCATCCTGGTCCTGACCACATCCCTGTTGCTGGCCGCTCCTGCCGCCATGGCGGCCTCGGCCGATCAAGCCTACCAAGCCGATCTGTCGGTCAAAAGCGCCCAAGTGGAAACCTTGCGGGCACGCGCGGCCATGGCACCGTCCACGACCACCACAGCCACCATGATCGAGGTGGAAAACCTGTTGCGCCAGTATCGTGCCGCCGAACCCGGCAAGCGCGATTCCCTGCGCGCCCAGTTGGAGGCCGCCTTGGTCCGTCTGGAATTGGAAATCGATTCAGCCGGTCGTTCGAACAGACCCTAAGACCCGATCGGTCAGTGCCCGGGACGCCCCGGCGGATGGGGCGCCGGGCGTGACGGCGCGGCGGGCCGGGACGCGTGGCCGCTTTCCTCGTCCTCGTCATGATCGCGGCTGCGCAAGATGAAACCGTGCAGGGCCCAGCCGATGGAATAGCCCACACCGACGCCGAACCACATCCCGGCGAACAAGAAGATCAAGGCCCGACGGATGGCGTCGTCCCCTTCCCCGAAGGCCCCGAGCGACCACAACATGGGTGTGGCGAACAAGATGCCGACGGCGACCACCACCCCCAGACGACCCCAGCCCCCTGGTCGCAACCACGTGAAACGTACAGACATGGCATCCCCCTTTCGGCCATGGATCAATTCTGCACCTCATAAGGAGTAGAAACAATCCGACTTCGGAGGGAATTTTAGGTAATAGACGGAAAATTAAGGATAAGCAGCCAAACTTTCCGTGACAACCAACTGCCCCGGAACGTATCAAAGATACATTGGGACGGAAGGTACCGGTCGTCAGAATTGGATCGGGAAGAGGAGAGTGGACATGGCGTCTGACCGCGCCAGTTTCGAAGTCCAGGTCATGAGCAATGGCCGTTGGATTCAGCAAAGCCTGATCGACGATCAGGATGCTGCCGTTTCGACGGCCAAGAAACTGCTGAAAAACAAAACCTGCGAAGGGGCGCGCGTCGTCCGCAATTGGGCGCGTTCCGATGGCACCTATGACGAGAAGGAAATCTTCTCGCAGACCCAACAGGTCCGCGACGACGGCCCCATCTACATCGTCAACATCGACGAAACCCCGCCCAAATGCGAGGTGCCGAGCGATTATTACGGCCCGCAAAGCCGTGCGGTGACCAACCGCCTGTTCCGCAATTACATGGAAAAGGCGTATGTCACCCCCACCGAGCTGATGCACAATTACAAAGAGCTGAAGCGCCTGCAGGAAAAGGATTCCCTGCTGCCGTCGGCGGTCGATCGGGTGGCCATGCTGCAGACCCGGGACGGCCAGGGCGATTCCAAGGTGCGGCGTGACGAAATCTACAAGTCGCTGGACCAGATGTCGGCCAAGGCCCGCAAGGCCGACGGCATGAACCTGCCCAAGCTGAACGGCGCCTTCAAGGACATGTACGACCATGTGACCAGCATGGCCGACGAACCGACCGAGGCCGACTTCCTGGCCATGGTGGTGCTGTCGCGCGATCTGGTGGACGCCCGTTCGTGGGCCGGCAAGCTGGAACGTTTGTGCAGCCTGGCCGATGCCGAGGGCGACAAACATTCCCTGACCCTTTTGGACGGGGTCATCGCCGACGTCCTGGGCTCGAACGTGGTCCAGGAAATCCTGGGCTTCCAACCCAGTCTGGCGGCGGCCATCTGCGCCATGCTGGATCTGGCCGAAGGCAAGTTCGTTTCCGACAAAAGCGAGTTGGGCGAATCGGCGGAAATGCTGAACAAGCTGTTCTTGGAACAGAAGCTGCCGGAAAGCCGCAACATCCTGATCGACCGGGCACATCGTCAATTACGTTCGCCCAATCCGTTGTACCGCAACGATCCCGGCAAGGAACGCGACGCTTTCGTCATGGTCGTCGGCCGCATGCTGGGCCCGGAAGGACCGCTGTTCGGCCCCGAAACCGCCGAGGCGCTGACCACCCGCTATACGCGCATGGTGGACGAGGGCGGCGCCAAGGGCCGGACCATCGCCATCGCCAATTGCTTCAACGTCATGCCCGACCTGGCCTATGGTGCCATGTATCTGTGCGATCTGGCCGCCAGCTCCATCGGCCCGGAACACGTCGCCGACATCATGGGGCATTTTCAACGCATCCTCAGCACCATCTCGATCCTGCGGCTGTGCCAACGCGGCCTGACGCCCAAGGACAAGATGATCAGGGCCACCGCCGCCCACCGGGCGATCATGCGCAGCTCGTTCCCCCAGGCCATGAAGGAAAAGCTGGGCAACCATATCGACGCCATCTTGGAACGCTATCTGATCGAAGAACAGATCATCGAGAAGCTGGACCACCAAGACAGCGCGCTCAGGGACCGTGCGGTGCGACTGGTGCAGTTCTGTGCCGCCGGCGTGCTGCCGGAAGGCAAGGCCATGAACCGCGCCCGCGAACGCATCCTGACCCTGTTGCGCCAACCCAATTTCGACGCCCATTTCATCGAGGGCATCACCGACCCGATGAAGGCGCAAAAAGCCCTGCGAGACTTTCACGTCCTGCTGGTCCGCGCCGGGTTCGGCAAATAAAAAGGCCGGGGATTTCCCCGGCCTTTTCTTTTTTATCCCTTCTTCGCCAAGGCTTCCTTGCGGGCCGCCACCACCTGCTCGGCGGTGCGTCCGCTCAAATCCTGCAGGTGGTCGAAACGCCAGGCGAAGGTGCCGACGCCCATGGTCAACGAGCGCAACTCGACGATCAGGTCGCCCATTTCCGCTTGCGGCAGATAGGCCGAAACCTGGTCCCAGCCGGTCCAGCCCTCCTTGGCGTCGAAACCCAGAATCTGGCCGCGCCGGCCGGTGATGATGCGCTGGGCCTTCGAGGTAAAGTCGGTGGGCACCGAAATGTCCACCGCCAAGATGGGTTCCAGCAACACCGATTCGCATTGCGGCAAACCTTCGACCATGGCGATGCGCGCCGCGGTCTTGAACGCCATGTCGGAAGAATCGACGCTGTGATAGCTGCCGTCGGTCAACGTCACCGCCAGATCGACCACCGGGAAACCCAAGGCTCCCTGCTTCAGGAATTCGCTCACCCCGTCTTCCACCGCCGGGATGTAATTGCGTGGCACGGCGCCGCCGACGATCTTGTCTTCGAAGACGAAACCGGCGCCGCGCGGCTGCGGCCTGATCTCCAGGTGCACGTCGCCGAACTGGCCGTGACCGCCCGATTGCTTCTTGTGGCGGCCATGCACCGATGCGGATTTCTTGATGGTTTCCTTATAGGGCACGGTCGGTTTGTGGGTGACGATTCCCATGCCGAAACGGCTTTTCAGACGTTCGAAAGCCACCATCAGGTGGATTTCGCCTTGCCCCCACAGCACGGTTTCACCGAATTCGGCGTTCTGTTCCAGGCGATAGGACGGGTCTTCCTCGACCAGCTTGCTCAAAGCGCCGGACAATTTGACGTCGTCGCCTTTCTTTTCCGCCTCGATCGCCATGGCGAACAGCGGTTCCAACGGCGCCGGCCATTCCGTGCCGAGTTGTCCGTCACCCCCCAGAACCATGCCGGTGACGGCGTTGTCCAGTTTGCCGAAGGCCACCAACTCACCCAAACCGGCCTTGGTCACCTTGACCGGGTTGCCCAGACCAGGGGTGAAAACGCCTGAAACCTTGCCGCCGGCCAAGGCTTGCGCATCGGCGAACTCGCCGCGCAGCACGCGCGACCACGACATCTTCCCGGCATGGGCGGCGTGCTGGGTCTTGAACACACGGGCCACCGGAGCGCCGCCATTGGTAAAGCCCAGACGCGCGGCGGTGGCGGTGGGTTCGGGCACTTCGTGGCGCAACGCCTTCCACAACCGGGTGATACCGCCATCGCTTTCCGCCGAACCGAAGAACACCGGCACGATCAAATCGTCGGCCAGATCATTGACCAAATCGCCATAGACCTCGTCGGACGGCGGCGCCACGTCTTCCAGCAGCTCTTCCATCAGGTGGTCGTCGAAATCGGCCAGGTGTTCCAGCATCTCCTGGCGGGCCGATTGTTCCTCGTCCTTGATGGCATCGGGAATTTTGATCAGATCGGATTTCTGGCCGGGCCGATACTTGTAGGCGCGTTCGCTGACCAGATCGACGTAACCGGTGACCTTGTCGCCATCGCGGATCGGCACTTCGCGCAGCACCAGCGGACGTTCGGACACCGCCTGCAACGCTTCCAGCGTCTCTTTCAACCGGACGCCGCCGCCATTGTCCATCTTGTTGACGAACAGCAGATGCGGCACCTTGTGGGTGTCCAGGAATTTCAACAGCGGCGCCACCATGACGGCACGCGCCGGATCGGGTTCGCAGACCACGATGGCGGCGTCCACCGCCAACAGGGCGTTATAGGCATCTTGCTGAAACTCCACCGAACCGGGACAATCGACGAAGCTCCATTTCTCGCCCATGAATTCGATGGCGGCCATGTTGGGCTCGACGCTCATCAGCCGGGCGCGCGCTTCGGCGCTGGCATCGCCCAACGTGTTGCCGTCCTTGATGCGACCTTGCCGGGGGATGGCTTCCGCGCGAAAAAGCAGGGCTTCCAGCAGGCTGGTCTTGCCGCTGGAAAACGGCCCCACCAGGGCGGCGGCGCGCGGAAGCGAAACTGTCTTGCCGGTCATTTTCTGCCCTCCCAGGCGATTTATCCTTTTGTCCAAAGGATGGTCCTCCTTGGCAGGCACGCTGGCAAGGGGCTTTGGACGCAGGGCTGGGTTCCCCACCCAGAGGGGCGGGGGAGGGTTGTGAACGGCGACAGACCCGTCCTAAGAGGGAGAACACCGCATGCCAAACACTATAACGTGCATTTTTTCGTATTAGTTCCCCTGAAACAGTTGACTCCCCTGCCTTCAAATCCTATATAGGTGGCCTTGTTACACAAAAAGGGAGGCTCGGATGCTAGGTCATACCAGCCCTCTGCTGTTTAGGGAGATGACGGCATACACGTTATCCGGGTTCTTGTTTAATGTATTTAACACAATGAATATATTAAGAGTCCGGCGTAAATTTGCCCACCTAGCCATGTCCGCACCCCTTCACATTCCCCAGCGCCCTGCGCACGCCCAACACTCCCCTGCCAATGCACGGGGCGTTTTTTTTCGCCTTTTCACTGGCGCCCCCGCGAGAGTCAAGCTGGCCCCTGCTGCATGGAGGCAGCCGTGAGCGAAGACTTCGACAAGATCGCGGCACTGATCGGCGTTTTACAGTCCGATTTTAAGACGGAAATAAGCGGGCTCCGAATGGAAGTGGGCCGGGTTCGCTCCGAAGTGTCCGAAAATGATAACCGCTCGCAGACCGCCCTCCGCAAGCTGCAGACCCATAGCGAAACTCAGTTCAAGATGGTCCGCGATCAAATCCAGCATATCGACAGTAAGATCGACAATCTGGAAAATCGAGTTCAGGACATGCAGAACAAATTTTCTGAACTGAAAGAACGGGTCAGCACGGTCGAAATCATGGCGACATCAGCCCTGCGGTCGGGCGCCCCCTCCCCCTACATACGGCCATCCCTCAGCCTTGACATGGCAGCAAGCGCTGGAACGCGCGATCTGATAAACAAACGACGCAACTACCGCTAACCCCCACCTAGTGGGGGTTTTTTTTGGCCCCACACGACAACTTTAGACTGATTAAATTAACTTTGCAAACATTTTACAGGGTTTTTATCGTGCCTCTAATCCGTTTAATTGTATGCATCCCGGGGATTATCCCCCTAGTCACACTCGGCCGACAATCCCTTCGATATGTGCGCAGGGGCTACTTTTCCCTTCTCATGACCTTTATCTTCAGACTCCGGCAAATTCCTCCCCCCCGCCCACCTTTTTCAGTTTGGCATATCGCTGATGTCCGCAATAAAAAGCGGAACACCCCCCATGCGACGCTACATCTCACCAATTCTCGTTTCATCCTGGTCCCCGACCAGCTGAAGACATTTGACTTATATTACGCCCTGCTTTTTTGCTTTTATTGGCTGCTCTACTTCACCCCACCCTGGATCACCATAAACCCGCAGGAACAGGAAGCCGCCCAGCAATCCGCAGCACTTTGGTCGGCCGCTTTTGATCAGATGTGCTCACTCTTTGCCCGCAAAACGGCAGCTCACTTCGCCCATGCCTGGGAACACCCCGAACTGCTGTGGCAATTCAATCACCTGTGGTCCGTGACGATTGATACGCTGTATGGCCTTGGCCTAATCGTGAAAACCACATTTTTCCTCGCTTCCAGCCAAGCCGCCGCCACCTATCAGAACCTCAAGCCCCACCTACCGATGTTCACATCGTATCATTGGGAAAACGACTTTCTGGACACGCTTGCCACCCACTGGGCCATGCTCTCGATCGCATTGATCTGGATCGTGCTGCCTGCGCTTCTTCACGCCTTCGCCTTTCATACCGATGTCCTGCGTCGATTTGGCGGCCATGTCCCGGCAGCTCATCGGGACCAAATTCAGAATGCCTTTGAGCACACGATCTACACGACCCACCATGGGGCTTCGACCCTTAGGTTTATTTACAATAATTTCATAATGTTTCTTCACAACGCCTGGGACCAACTGAAGACATTCAGACTTGCCACAACAAAAAACCCCATATACTGGCAAGACTCCAGCATGGTGACGAGCATCGTTATTGCCTGCACCGGCGAGTACATTGGATCGACCGACGAACACGAAAATTCATGGACTGGCTATGTATTGTTCATAAGATTTTGCGCTGTATATTGTCGCCCTATCTTTACAAGCTATTTATGGCTCCTTCTAACACTCGCGCTATTCCGCACCCCCGGACCGAGTCGCATGTATCTCTGCTTTGGCTGGGGAATTATCGCCCTGTACTTCATCCACGCGGCCATTCACAGATACGCCAGTCGATCATCTTCCCTGAAAGACCACCTCCCCGCCATCCGTTACGCCCCTCTGTGGAATGTCATTTACCCCCCGAAAGACAACTGGGTCACTCGATCCTCGTGGATCAATCGACTGACCAGCTTCATCTTTTCGATCGCCATGGTTCTGGCCATTATGGCCGTTCAAATTCTGCCGACAGCGCCAGACTCCAGCTACACCCCATATCGTCACATTTACAATAGCGATGGGCAAAAATAATGAACGTCTTGCATTCCGAAGGCTATGAAATACTCTGGCTTCTTTGGCTCGATACTTTAGAGCGCCTGGATACGCTATTACTTGAGCTGCGTCACCATCAGGTGAACCTAATTCACGCCCTCAGAGCAGGAAAACTAGTCGAGGGCTTGCGTTACGAAGAAGACTATATCTGGGGCTCGTATAAAAACAATGAGAACGAAACTCATTGTTGGAGCAATATATTCAACACAGAAAAAACACAGGAGCAACTTACCAGTCTGATCGAGACTTGGATCATCCAGTTTCCGGACATCAACAGTTACGAACACCATGCAAATTCCGATGATTGCGGTATTAATTCATTTAACACGGATTATTTTTCAGAAAATAATCACAAGAAATGCAGCAACGATATACTTGATTTTCTCGCCTACATAAAAAAGAGCGGTGCCTGGAAATCAGACCAACGTCGCCTTTACAATGCCTTTCGAGCCCTTCAAATTCTGAAGGGTGAGATTTTGAACAGCAAACTCGCCCTATGCCGTTGGGGCAGCATTGCCCTTCGTCATAAGAAAGACTCTCTCTTTGCCGGCCAGTTCCTCGTCATTCGTGCCGCGGTGATGAGCGAAATCCATGAGCACATCAAAAGGCTGAGTGACTTGCGGGCACAATTCGAAGCGGCCCTGGACCTGGGCATTCAGGACCACCCCGCTCCGCAAATCGGCCGCAGGGTCGAACAGGGAATATATTCATCATTCCTGTCCGAGCGCTGCCGTGGCTTGCGCGACATTATTGAAGATTTCTTGGAACAAACCATCGAATACAAGAAAGACAAAGAAAACACCACCCATGGCAGCATCTACCTGCACAGATGGAGCCATTCGTCCATATCGGAGGCATCATTTATTAAAAGCATTTTGGATTATGACAAAGACGACGGAATATATTCCGTTGATCTATTTAATACTTCATTTTTTATGCCCGATCGCCCCGACCTACAAAGCGTTATTGCCCACGAGGTGGCGCATTCGGCTATTTTTCATGGATTGGGCGATCTTGATCCGGCGCTATTGCGGCAGACTAATGGATCATTACCAACCTTGCTGCGCCTGATCTCGACATGCTTCGAGGCCTATGAGATCAGCAACAATATCAATGGCGAGCCGCGTTACGAGTTGCGCATGATTCATCGCGAAGTGGCTTGCGACATCATAGCGGCAATCGTTTCCGGCCCATCCTATCTTTTCGCCCTGCTCCAGGAAATCATTGGGCAGGATCTCGACCTTCTGTTTTCATCCCCCCTACGTCGCTATGACTACAATCTTGCGGAGCATATCATATCAGATGGATGGGTCAGCATGTCCTTTCCAGGATTTGAGTGGTATATCCGACTAAACGTTATTTGTGCTGTTCTTGAAAATCTGCACACCAGCACTGACACGCTCACAACCCGATTGATTCATGGCGTCCGACAAGTCAGCGAAACACTGATAGATACGGTTGATTACGTCGCTCCGATCTACCTGATCGAAGACATCAAGCGCTGGCGCAACGCCGCCCACACTGTCACCGAAGTCATCGGCGCCTCGGAACTGATCGCCGACGCCCGAAACTGGCAACAGGAGTCCAGGGGACTAACACAAATCCCCACCGAAAATGAAGACGATCCCTACATCTCGATCCAGCAACCCATGTCGGCTTATCCGCTGCGAGCCAGCGTACAGGACAAACTTGTCAGCCTAATCACGCAACTTAAATCCAGAAAGAATCGCCCCCTTTACGAGACAAGAAAATCCCTGTCCCATCTGTATTCTCCAACAGAATCCTTAAATGATGAATTCAATAAAAGCATGAAAGACGCCTTTTACAGTTTTTATTTCGGTTGCGACGAAAAAAAGCGACGCAAATGTAACGACGACAAATTTTATTTGTTCCGAAATCTCCACGATATCACTTGGCAATCCGCCATCTTCCGAGCCAGGGATTTTCTTCACCCGAAAAAAGGGCATATCAACAAGAGTGACCCCTGGCTGCAACTCATGCACATCGATGGCGCCCCCGGACGCCACCTATACCAATTGGCGCTGGAACTGAGCTATTGGCTGGCCCCGCCTAATAAAGACAGCATCATGTTCATCATTTCATTCATGAAATCACATGAGGCGTGTTTTAAAAGCATCTTGCCCGCCGAAACCATCAAGCAATGGACAGCAAATAAAATACAGCATGAAGAATGGGGGTTTTTAAATATAATCCACAAAGCTCTTGTTATAAATGACAGAAAAATCAATACCATTATCAAAGAGGCCGTATTCAGAGATGCATTCGGAACACTCAGTGATAAAATACATAGATATTCATCAATATTGTTTACAGCTAATAAGTCAGACATAAAGCAGGTTGTCAAATCCAACAACCGCATCACCAAAGAACCATCTGACAGCAGCATAGAGCTGGCTGAGCGCATGTTGGCACGCCTGCGGCATGCAAAAATACTTGAGCTGAAATCCATGCTCGAAAACCACGCCAACGCACTTGGCCCGGTCAACACACTTTATGTTTACCTGGAAAGTCTTAGCCGCTCCCAGGGCATCAGAGCAGAGCATCTCAAGTCCTTGACAACCACCAACTCCCCGGATGACGACGAGATTTCCCCACTGATCACCCTTGACCGTGTCGTCATCTCACAAGAAACCATCAACTCACAGCCCCATGATTACTTTTATCAAGACAGTAATTACAAGCACTACACCAAAACATTGGGGCGATATGACTATATCGGATTGAAACTGGAAGATAGGCCTCACGGCTCGAGACTCCCAAAGTTCAATTACGAAGAATCACCACCATTTTTTGAACGCCACGAACGCGGGCAACGCTATCGCCTGAACCCCCATACCCCTTTGCCAAAACTGTTCACGGATAAAGAAAATCCCATTGCCTTTTTGTGTATCACCTTAGGGTCAAGGACTTCGCGCCTGGACTTTGCCCACCGGCTACGCAGTTTGATCAACAATAAGAGCAATATGTTAGAAAACCCCACACCTAAGAAAGATAACTACTTAATGGAATGGCATGACCTGCCACACCACATCAATGAAGAGGACGGTGTTTTTCTGACCGAAGGGTGGGGAGATGTTGTCATCGCGTTCAAAGCAGATCACAAAGACCCTGACGCCATTTACCAGCGCATGCACAGTGTTTTTGCTGCACAGAATGCGATTTACGAGGATTTTCTGGTTGATCAGACCGAATTGATCCTTGGCGCCCCTTGCCTGCAAGCGATTGCCCAAAACGGGCTCGACATTCAGTTGGATGACCCCAAATACTCGTTGATCATCCGGGTCAAATTGCGCGGAAATGCCGGCCGTATCTATGAAATTCTTGATGCAGAGGATCCGCAGGTCGCAACGAAACCGAACAGAAAGCTCATCACGTCTCTGAAACGTTTCGTAGAGACGAATTGCCTCATCAATAATGGTATGTCGATAACCCGCACGCCCGGCCGCACCGACATGACGATACACATTTATTGTGCCGAACTTTTAAACAAGAAAACCGGATGCGGCACCATGGGGCTTTACGATTGCCTAAAGGATGCCGATGAAGTTCTCACCATCATTGGTGAACATACCCTAGCGCCACCACGGTTGGAGAAGTGCCAGAAGTGCGGTTCTCGGGCTTAGCCGTAAGCTAGGGATTGACGCAGCCGCAATCCCTCATTAACACCGGGTGAAATCCATTCCCCGGTGCCGGAGGTTCCTTTTCATGGCCAGCTATCAATACGTCTATGTGATGAAGGGCCTGACCAAGGCCTATCCCGGTGGCAAGGACATCCTGAAGGGGTTGACCCTGTCGTTCCTGCCCGGCGCCAAGATCGGTGTGCTGGGCGTCAACGGCGCCGGTAAGTCGACTTTGCTCAAGATCATGGCCGGTATCGACAAGGAATATGGCGGCGAGGCCTGGGCCGCCGAAGGCGTCAAGATCGGCTATCTGTCCCAGGAACCGCATCTGGACCCGGCCAAGGACGTGCTGGGCAACGTCATGGAAGGTGTTGCGCCGACCAAGGCGCTGCTGGACCGTTTCAACGAAGTCTCGGCCAAGTTCGGCGAAGAGATGACCGACGACGAGATGAACGACCTGATCGCCGAACAAGGCGAGTTGCAGGAAAAGATCGACGCCGCCGACGCCTGGGATTTGGAGCGCAAGGTGGAAATCGCCATGGACGCCCTGCGCTGCCCGCCGTCCGACTGGTCGGTGGACAAGCTGTCGGGTGGTGAAAAGCGCCGTGTCGCCCTGTGCCGCCTGCTGCTGTCGCATCCCGACATGCTGCTGCTGGACGANNACCACCTGGACGCCGAATCGGTGGCCTGGCTGGAACGCTTCCTGGAAGGTTATTCGGGCACCGTGGTGATGATCACCCACGATCGTTACTTCCTGGACAACGTCACCGGCTGGATCTTGGAACTGGAACGCGGCCACGGCATTCCCTACGAAGGCAATTACACCAGCTGGCTGGAACAAAAAGGCCAGCGTCTGGCCCAGGAAGAACGCGAAGAAAGCGCCCGCCAGCGCGCCATCCGCGACGAATTGGAATGGGTGCGGTCTTCGCCCAAGGCCCGTCAGACCAAGTCCAAGGCCCGTATCAACGCCTTCGAGGATTTGGTGGCCAAGTCGCAGGAAAAGGCCACCGGCCCCGCCGTCATCTCGATCCCGCCGGGGCCGCGTCTGGGCGGCAAGGTCATCGAAGCCAAGAACGTGTCTAAGGCTTTCGGCGACAACCTGCTCTATGAAAACCTGAACTTCATGCTGCCGCCGGGCGGCATCGTCGGCATCATCGGCCCCAACGGCGCCGGTAAGACCACCCTGTTCCGCATGATCACCGGCGCCGAACAGCCCACCACCGGCACCTTCACCGTGGGTGAGACCGTGGTTCTGGGCTATGTGGACCAAAGCCGCGACAGCTTGGAAGCCACCAAGACCGTGTGGGAAGAAATCAGCGACGGCCAGGAAGAAATCGATCTGGGCAAGCGCAAGATCAATTCCCGCGCCTATGCCGGCCTGTTCAACTTCAAGGGTGCCGACCAGCAAAAGAAGGTGGGCGTGCTGTCGGGCGGTGAACGCAACCGCGTCCATCTGGCCAAGATGCTGAGCCGTCCCGCCAACGTCATCTTGCTGGACGAACCGACCAACGATCTGGATGTGGAGACGCTCTCGGCCCTGGAAGACGCCTTGGCGGAATTCCCCGGCTGCGCCGTGGTCATCAGCCACGATCGCTTTTTCCTGGACCGTATCGCCACCCACATCCTGGCCTTCGAAGGCGATTCCCAGGTGGTGTGGTTCGAAGGCAATTACCAGGATTACGAAGCCGACCGCAAACGCCGCCTGGGCGTCGACGCCGACCAGCCGCACCGCTTGAAGTACAAGCCGCTGGCCCGTTCCTAAGGCTTTTGAAAAAAGCGCCCTGCCCCAATCCGGAGGCAGGGCGCTTTGCTTTTCGGCTGATGGCCGGCCATTGCGGATAGTGACCGAGCTTGGAACTTTCATCCGCCCGTGCGTAGAGCCTTGGGCGAAGTTACGCCGTATGGCGCGGTCTGGCCAATAAGGCCGGGCTCGGAACCCCGCAGGGGCCGAAGAAACGCCGCCCGTTGTCCAGAAACCCAGAAACCAGCGGACCTTGGGCGTGGCCTTCCACGTGGAGCAGGTGGCGCTCGATATGCCGTGTCTACCGCACACCTCCCATGCCCGAGATCGCCCTGATCGACGGGGCGGCGACGTTCGTCACCGAGCAAACCGACCCCCCCCTTCAAGTCAACCCGTCCCCCACCACCGTCAGTACCGGCACCGTCATGGGTGCCATCATGGACTTCGCCAATGATCAGGACGTTCGGGATAGCCATCCCTCTCTTGCCCCCTCGGAGAGAGGCATAGAGACCGCCCAGGCCCGCGCCACGGTTGATGGGAGCGGGTTGTCTTCGGACCGGGTCTTCAATTGGGCGGGAAAGCTGGCGACGGCAAAGCCAGCCTGCCCCAGCGTCAAGAATCGTTTTATATAAGGGGAATGTTTCATCGGGAACCTGCGCCCCGCATGGTGTTCCGCGTTCTAATTTCGCGAAACAGACCTGCGACAACAACTTGCAAAGTTGGCGTAGGAAAGGGAACCGCCAACCAACCCTCTCTGCTGTATTTTCAATCGGTTGCTCTGCCCCGACACAGAGGAAGACCAAGTGCCGATCCAGAACTCGCACAGATGGCCCGGCTACGTTTCAATGACCGTGGGCAATGTGGTCAATGTCGCAAGCTCCGTGCTGACGGGGGTGTAGAGATCCACTTGGTCGGTGGGCGTGGCCAATGATACGACCAGGGAATAGCGTGCCCGCTTTTCCGGTGAGCGCCGAGACTTCCACCAGCCCCCAAGGGGGACGATGGCCAGTTTCCGGCGATCAGCCAGATCGATGGCAAACCCTTCCCAGATGTCCGAATGGAGAGAGCCGCGATTCCGTTGGTTTGTCCCAAGAAACCAACCATCGTTGCCGCCTTCGACACCGTCCCAGTCGTCGTCACCGTCCTTGATGTGTGAGACACGGGCAAAGAATGCTTGGTCGGGTTCGTTCGGGCGCTGCAGATGGAAGCGGAACCCGTGAGACGCGTAGCGGTAACGGCCCTTCCAGCCTCGTGCGGCTGGATTGGATTCCACGAAATACGAAAGCGTGACCCTCAGCTTCACGGGCGTGTCGCCCAGGTCACGCAGCAGGTCGCCGGTCCACGGGAGCTGATAGAAGTGCATCTCCGGCATTGTTCCACCGGCGGCCACTACCATCATCTCGTTCTCGACGACAACGGCGACATCGTTTCCAGCAGAGGCGAGCACCCTCCGGATGTCGGGTACACCAAATCCATAGGTGCGGAGCAAGCTGGCGCGCTCCGACTTTTGAACGGCATTAAATTTATCCGCCACCAGAGGCGGCCACACCGCCGAATGAACGATCAGGGCGCGGACGGTTTCTTCCCAGCAATCCGGCAGGTGAGCCAACGTTTCCGCCGCCATCCATGACACCTGCGCAGCGGCGGCGCTGGTGGCGTGAATGGTGCCGAAGAAGCGGTTTGGAATGTCATGGTGCGTGGTCAACAGCGCCAGGCACGCCGGGCTGCGCCATTCGGCCCCAGACGGGCTGACCGCAAGGTTGCCACCCTCTATGACGACATCGGGGCGAAGCGCCCATTTCGGATCCCATTCGCATGATGTCGCTGAATAGGGGCTGAGATCGCCTGGGGAGGCAAGGGGCTCCCATCCCGCAAATGTCTGATCATTAATAGTCTGGAGGAACGTGCAGGCGCCGACCACCAGCCCGTTCCATGCCTGGGTTGGATCGGCAGAGGGTGTCCGCTGGCAGCGGTAGAGATAATCGTCGCACGGTTCGATTGCCTCCCTGACGTTGCCGGCCGACATGACAAAGAGGCGCTTGGCCATGTCCAGCTTGCCAACGGCCAGATCATCCACCGCCGCCGACCACGATGACGGCCGACCGTCGCAGTCGTCCGCGGTGACGGCAAGACAGAATGCACGTCGACGCTGGGGAGCCGCCAATTCAGCCTGACCTACGGCATCCATAGTGATGACGCCATACAGTTCCGGCTTATTGGGCCGGCTTCCGGGCGGCAAGATCCGGACTGACTCAAGGCGGTGGCCAAGGCGGAGTGGTGCGTTGTCGTCCAGCGCGGTCAGCAGGTCGCCATACGCAGCCAGCCCTGCCATGGCGGTTCCGTGTGCCCGGTCCAGCCGATTGTCGCCCTTCGGCCAAACTGGCTGTCCCAGGGGCTGCCATGCATGCCAATCGCCGGCATCCAGGACGTTGGCCAGCAAGGGGTGTGCACGGTTGACGCCGGTGTCCAGGATACACACCGCCGGGGCATCGGGTGATGGGGGGTGAACGCGACCGAGCAGATCGTCGCTCCATTGCCGTTGCTCGACAGCTTCGAGCTGTTCGACGAAGAAATGTGGTGTTTCCTGCTGGCGGCGCAGTTCCGCAATAGCGCCGGTCAAATAGCGCAGGCGATCAATGTCTTCAGGCGTTCCGCGAACCGGGATCACCAGCCGATCCGGAAACCGCAAGGTATGCTCTCCGCGGGACAGCGCCAATTGTTCCAATGCAGCGAAGAATTCCTCTTCCGCAGCATCCCGCACCCAGACCTCCCACCAGATTGTCTGCCCATGAAGGGGGAAGTGCCTGGGATCGTCTGTCCATAGACGAATTAGACTTGCCGCCTGAATATCTTCGATGCAGGCAATCAAAGACTCATAACATGGCCGCCCTTCTGGATATTTTTTGCTGCCCTTCGTCAGTTCCGTCATGTACTTTTTGATTTTACGATCAAAGAATTCTTCAGCCCCACGGGGAACAAACACCGTGATTTCGGATAATCCGTCGACTATCTGCGCGTGAACCACCTCAATTCCGCCGCGCGCATTCTCCAGAGACTCGACAGGGAGGTCGTAGCCGGACGCTGCGCGAAATGTCAGATATAGGCCAGTAGAGGTCTGCTCCAAGCCGATCAACGATGCTTCGGCCTCATTCTGCGCAGACTCGATTGCGTCCCTAAGGCGCGACCGCATACGCTGGCCATGGTCGCGCTTTTCCTTCGACGGAAACTTGTCACTGCCGCCGCCTTTGCCCTTATATTTCCGCTTATCACCGTAATTGGACGGAAAGAGATGCGGGAGATCGCGCGGCTTATCCGCCATGGCAGTCCTCAGCGCTCAAAAGTTATGCGCGTCGAGATTGCCTTCTCCCGCCGATTGCGTCCAGCAGGTTTGTCGACGATACCTGTTCGGTGTCGCTCAAAACTGCGGTCTTGGCCGCTTCAAGGCAGGCACGGGTGATGTCGGCTTGGCTCAGTCCTTCGGATACGGCGAGGACAGCGGCCCAATCCAATTCGTCGGTGTTAAACGCGGCCAGCCGATTCTCGATTACACGTCGAATAGCCTCGGGCTTCGGCAGGTCATAGCTGATGACATCGTCGAAGCGCCGGAACAACGCCTTGTCGAGAATCTCTGAATGATTGGTGGCGCCGATGATCAGGCTGTCGGTACCATCGGCCTCGAGGAATTGCAGGAAGGAATTCAGGACACGGCGGATTTCGCCAACATCGTTGTCGGTGGCTCGCTGAGCACCAAGGGCGTCGAACTCGTCGAACAGATAGACGCCGCGAGTCTCGGAAATGGCATCGAACACCAACCGGAGCTTGGCGGCGGTCTCACCCATGAACTTGGTGATCAGCCCATCGAGACGGACGATGAACAGCGGCAGATGCAGTTCGCCGGCCAGGGCTCGCGCCGTCATGGTCTTTCCCGTGCCGGGGGGGCCGACCAGCAGCAGCTTGTGCCGAGGAACCAAGCCATGCGCCCCAAGTTTGTCGCGCTGCCGCTGTTCCAGCACGACTCGATGGAGGCGATCGACGTTTTCGTCGGAGAGAACCAGATCGGACAGCTGTTCGTCCGGATAGCTGGCGCTCAGCAGGCTGGCCAGATCGCCCTTGGGCTGAACGATGGGCACCGGTCGCCGCGCATGGCTGACGTTGGCCGGACGGGCCTTAGCCTTCTCGATCAATTCCTTGAGCTGCCGAGCAACGTCACGGTGCCCTTGACGGGCCTCGTGGGCAGCCACCTGCATCGCCACCGCGAGGAACTGTTCGTCCTCTTCGGATACGAAGCTGCGCACCAGCGCAAGAATCTGATCTGCCGTCGCCATCAGGCGATCCTACCCGCTGCCATATCGTTCATCACATATTGTAGCGCATCAATGCCGTGTCAGTGGTTAACGGAATTAATGCGCAGACGGGTTGAATCATCTGAAGGGGGAGAAGTCAACGATGCATTTCGCAAGCCGTTACGTGTCCGACGCAACGACCTGTATCGCACCGTCGAGATCAAAGCGACGTCGAAGGACGACCCCACGCAACAAAAAGAAACACTTATTTACGGTTGAGCAGCCCATTTGGCTGGCGGCATTGAAAATTTTTGAATATTTTACTCTGTGCTCGGCGCTGGAGATACGCACCTATGCCCGACGAGATCATGACCGTTCGTGAGGTGGCTGAATTCCTCAAAGTCACTGAGCGCACGATTTACCGCTTAGCATCTGAGGGGGAAATACCCTCATTCAAGGTTGGGGGGTCATGGCGGTTTCGTCGCGCTGACCTTGCGGCCTGGATGGCGAAACAAACAGACCGCGATCCGGGGAATATATCCGGCGCTGGATCAAAGGGGGAATGAGCGATGCTGGGCCTTGTGCTGCGCGAAGAATTCCGAGGTAAGCGCCTCAAGGGAACGGCCATCGAGCTGTCAAACGAGACCAACACCGGCGCGACTCAGATCGCAGCTAAAGAATTTCTCCAAATCACCTACCCGACTCACGACCTTCTAAAAGGGATCGAGGCGGTCGGACCGGATCAGGGGCGTCCGGTGGTGGTGATCGGCGAGCGTGGCCTTGGTAAGTCTCACTTGATGGCGGCGCTATACCACGCGGTAAATGACGCCACCTCGACCGGTGCTTGGCTAAATTCCTGGGCAACCATGCTGGGCGACCCGCAGATCGGCAAGATTGGCCTGCGCTCCGGAATGGAGGTGATTGGCGAGAGCCTTCATCGGCAACGCTACAAGTTCCTGTGGGACCTGCTGTTCGAGCGCCATCCCCACGGCACCTACATCAAGGGCAAATGGGAAGGCATGGGCGCGGCCAAGACCGACATTCCTTCCGACAAGCTGATCCTTGAGATGCTGGAGCACAAGCCGACTATGCTGCTTCTGGACGAATTCCAGACGTGGTACGACGGCCTGACCAACACGAAGCAATACCCATGGAAGATCTGGGCGTTCAACTTCATCCAGATCCTTTCGGAGATTGCAAAGGAGCGGCCAGACCTTCTGGTGCTGGTGATTTCGGTTCGCAACGGGGGCAGCGACGCTTACCAACAGGTACACCGCGTCAATCCGGTTGCCATCGACTTCAAGGCGGGTGGCAATGCAGAGCGCATCCAGCAGGATCGTCGCCGGATGTTGCTGCATCGCCTCTTCGACAACCGACTACAGATTGCGAATGGCACGATTGAAGCGCTGGTCGCTCAGCACGTAACAGAGTACTTCCGCTTGCTCGCTGTTCCTCCCGCCGAGCAGGAGCGGAAGCGCAGTGAATTCATCGAGTCCTGGCCCTACGCGCCGCATCTGTTGCGACTTCTCGAAGAGCAGGTGCTGATTGCGACCGACGCCCAGGAAACGCGCGACATGATTCGCATCCTGGCCAACCTCTACAAGAGCCGTGGCGAGGTCGCTCCGGTGCTTACGGCCGCAGACTTCCGTCTGGATGACGATGCGTCAGGCATCGCCGCCCTGCTTGATTCCGTGTCCAATGAGCATCACCGCACGTTACGTGCGAAGGCACAGCAGAACATCATTTCGGTCACCGAGGCGGTTTCCAGCCACGCAACCCATGCCCCGCACCTTCAGGAAATCGTAGGTGCCTTGTGGCTGCGCTCGATTGCCGTCGGCAACCTGGCCGGCGCCGAGCCCGCGATCCTACAGGTTGATATCACGCGGAACAAAGCTATCGACGACAATGCGTTCCAAGTCGAACTGGCGACCATCGTCGAAAACAGCTTCAACATCCACCAGGATGGCCCCCGACTGGTTTTCCGCGAGGAAGAGAACCCGCGGGCCAAGCTGATGGCCTGCGCGCGCAACGACAAGCTGTTCGCCGATGGTTCCGACCAGACCCAGCTCGCCAAGCAGGTTCGCTATGTGATCGGCGGTACCGACGAGGTCGCGAAGACATTCCGCGTGATCGCGTTGCAGCAAGCCTGGCAGACCGACCCGTGGTCAACACTCGATGAAGCCGAGCATCCGGATCGATGGGATGACCGTCTGCCCATCTTGGTGCTGCCGGAAGAGCCCGACAACATTGACCAGCGCCTTGGCCGCTGGCTCAAGGATCACTTGCAGAAGCGTCGCAACACCATTCGCTTCCTGTTGCCGCGATCCGGCTCGTCAAATGCTTTCCAGGATCGTGATCTGCTGATCCTGGCCCGCGCCGAGATGAAGGCGCAGGAGTGGAGCGGCCAGAATCCTGAGTACAAGAAGCTGCACACCGAATTCCAGGGGGCGTTGCGCGATAATCTCAAGAAGCGCTTCGATCGCTTTGCCGTACTGCATCGCTGGAATTTTGCCGATCCGAACCAGTGCATGTTCAGCGTCGAGAGTCTGAAGAAGCAAGGCGCGCAAATTCCCGAAGGCATCGAAGAGGCGCTGACCATCGACCTGTTCGTTCCCGAGGACTTTGAAGACCTCGTGCGGGAAGCAGCCGCCGAAAACTCGGCCGTAGGCAAGTTGCTGCGCGAGCTTCAGGAGCCTCGTCCGGCGGGTCAGGATTGCATCCCCTGGCTTGGCGAAACCGCGATGAAGGAACGCATCTTGCGCCTGTGCGCGCGGGGCAAAATCGCCATCAACCTGCGCGGCCTTGAATACCTCCAGACTCATCCGGGTGAAGACGAGGAAGCGGCGTGGAAACGCCTGCGTCCAAAACTCTCCTATACCGGTCGCCAGCTCGACGAAGTGTTCCTGATGGAACCATCGGCGGTGCCGACCACGGGTGGAACCACGCCTCCCGCACCCGCGCCACAACCACCTGCTGGCGAGGGAGGTGAAGGCTTGTTTGGCGACGGAACATCGCCGCAGCCAAACCCCAATGGCGGTGACACACCAACCGGGGGCAGCACGCCTCCGTCTGACGGCGGGATCTTCGGTGGTGGGGCCACGGGCGCTGGCGGCAAGCCTCGCATCCCTCTAAGCAACCCGGCCACCTCACCGCTCAATCTGATCGGCAAGCTCGAAGGCTGGGGCATCGGCCCCGCCACACAGGTGGCGGAAGTCGCGATCAAGGTGTCTGCGGCAAACGGTGCCCAGCTCAAGGAACTGCTCAAGAAACTGCCGGACGGCATGACCTTCGAGCTCAGCCTTGAGAAGGAGGATAGCTGATGGCACTCGACGCCGGGGTACTGCACAGCCTGACCAAGGGCACCGCCGAGGATGCGTGGCGCGTCATCATCAACAAGGCCGTCGAGATCGCGTCCAAGCCTCTGGCCGCAGGCAACGCGCCAAGCGAGGTCATCAAGCGCGACCGTGAAATCGGTGCGCTCGATCACTTCCTGTCGTCCAGCGGTTGGGATCTGTGGCAAGCCTTCGGCGACACCGTCGAACGCACCTCGGATCGTCTCGTTCGCTGGTGGTCCGAGCCCTACAGCGCCAAGGCGGTACTGATTCTCGACGGCCTGTCGCTGCGCGAACTGCCCTGGCTGCTGCAAGGGGCCAAGGAGCGAGGCTTCACACTCCACGAAGTCGCGGCCAACGCCTCCGAGCTGCCCGGTGAAACCAACGAATTTGCCCAGGCGCTGGGATTCGGCAGCCGCAGCCAGCTTCAGAACAACGGCGGTGGCCTGGCTCACCGGCTTCTGCCGGCACAGACAGAATGTGTCGACATGCCGTGGAGGGATTGCCAGGGGTTGATCAACGGAACCCCCAACTGGGTATTTTGGCACCATTGGCCCGACAGCAAGGTTCACGATGGCGCGGGCGCGGGCCAAGGGCTCGACACGCTGACCCGCGACGCCGCCGACCAGCTCAGCAGCGATGACTTCTGGGCCTTTGTCGAGCGATTGGCCACCGGGCGGCGGCTGGTCATCACCTCCGATCATGGCTACGCCGCTACGGGCTACTTCCCGGATGCCGATGGCGAGGTCGGCCGGTTTCTAAAGAAAACCTTCGCCAGCGGGCGCAGCACCAAGGGCGCCGGAGAGACTGGACCGTTCGTGCCGCCGGTAGCCCTCCAGATCAACAGCCCTCACGGCGCTCATCTCCTGGCCGTTGGCCGCTGGAAATGGAAGAGCCAGGGCGGCTACCCGACGCTGACGCACGGCGGCCTCTCCCTGCTTGAGGTGCTGTCGCCCTTCATCGAGCTCACGAAATAAGGAACGCGTCGCATGGCAACCAAGAAAGAACTCCTGGCGCAAGAAGTTGCCAAGGCCGTCGGCGCAGGCAAGACCGTCGCACTGGAAACCGTTGATTTCAATGACCCGAACCGTCCCCTGACCTGTCTGGAGGTGGACTTCCCGATCTTGCCGGTCAATCAGGTGGCAATCATCGAAGGCAATGCGGGCAAGCCGATCTATCAGATGTCCAAATGGTGGGCGCGGCGTCGTTCCAGCGTATTCCGCTCGATGTTGATCGCCGCAGCCACCAAGGCTCCCGAGGACAAGTCGCACGCGGCCAAGCTGGTGTGGGACAACTACTACGCCAACCACCAGAAGAAAGGCGCATTCAAGCATCTGAAGGTGGCCGACATCTTCATGGGCGGCGGCACCACATTGGTTGAAGGCTCCCGCCTTGGGATGCAGATGGTTGGCAACGACCTGAACCCGGTCGCGTGGTTCGTGGTCAAGCAGGAACTGGCCAATGTCGATCTGGAGGAGGTGAAGCGCCTGCTCGCCGACATCGAGGCTGAGGTCAAACCGCAGATCATGCCCTTCTACTATTGCGACGGCCCGAACGGTGAAAAGGGCACATGGACGCATGTGCCGACCAAACGCGTGATGCCTGCGGACTTCGATCCGCTCAGCCTGACACCAGAGCAACGGCGCGAGTACAGCTACGAAGGTCCCGAGATCATCTATACCTTCTGGGCCAAGCACGGCCCCTGCCAAGTGACCGGCTGTGGCCACCGCACGCCGATCATGACCAGCCCGGTGATGGCGGTGAAGACCATCAGCGTGAAGCACTGGGAGCACTCCTGCGGCAAGTGCGGCGAAGAGTTTCACGTCGAGGAAGAGGCCGCGCGCATGGCACCCGATGTGCCATTATATGTAGCCCCTACCGAGTTTCCTTTCACCGTGCTCGACCGCAAGAAGGGGGTGGTCTGTCCACATTGCGGCCACAACGCGCTCGTTAACTTAGGTAAAGGTAAGAACAAAAAGGTTGATCTCAGTCTGCTCGTACATCCGCAATGGCTGGCGGGTTCGCCCAAGCAAGACGCAAACGGCCAACCCTATGGTGGCTCGGCGCAGGACCACGTGGCCGCGACCACGCGGTGGGACAGTGAGCGCGCATCCAAGATTCGCCTACTGGAAGTGCGTGGCGTACTGCCGGAGGAAGTGACCTGCCCGGAAACGAAGATCACCTTCGCGCCTGAGAGCGGCACGGTGCCAAAAAAATCCCACTACGCCTGCGCAGCCTGCGGCACGGTGCAGGATGTGTTGACCACCATTAAGGCCACCAGCAAGACGGGGCCGATGGCCGCCTACGCGGTGCAGGGCTACGCGCCCAAGCGCGATGCGGCGGGCAAACCCTACAGCGGTCGCTTCTTCGCAGCCTACGGCACGGCGCATGCCCGGCAATACGACACTGCGTTCGCTGAATGGGAAGCGCGTAAGGATGCTGACCTCAAGGACTACTGGCCGCGCTCCGAGCTCCCCTACGGCTTCATGACCCACCACCTACAGGGCGGCGTCCCGAACCACGGCTTTACGCATTGGTGGACGATGTTCAATCCGCGCCAGTTGCTCGTCCATGCGCAACTGCTGAAGGCTATCGTGAATGCCGGCAACTACGACTGGAATGTGCGCGAGTATGTGCTCGGTGGCTTCCAGCAGTATCTGCGTAACCAGAGTTTGTTTGGTTTCTGGAACCCGCAGCGGGATACACCCGAGCCCATGTTCTCGAACAACAATTACCACCCCAAATCGACGGTGGTCGAGAACTGCGTTTTTCCTGCACTAGGCCGTGGCAATTGGGCATCCAGTTCCGAGGGCATCCTTGAAGGCCGCAATTGGGCTATTCAGCCGTGGGAAGCGGTGAGCATCGAAGCACTGACACGCCGCGCCCCCGTGTTGGCGGAACAATTGAGCGGTAAGAGCGAAAAGGTTTTTCCCGGAGACCCGGTGCTGGATGTGGCTTTGCATCAGGGCTCATCCACCGATCTGGCCCAGATTGAAAGCAGCAGCCTCGATCTGGTCATCACCGACCCACCCTTCGGCGGCCTTCTGCACTACTCGGAGCTGGCTGATTTTTTCTACGTCTGGCTTCGTCTCGCGCTCAAAGAAAAGTACCCGGATTACTTCAGCGCAGAGTATACGCCCAAGTCTCTGGAGGCCGTCGCCAACCGCGCCCGCGAACCGGAAGACCCGGATGGCTTCTACCAGCGCCTGCTCACCCAGTGTTGGCGTGAGGCGCATCGCGTGCTCAAGCCCAGCGGCATCCTCGCCTTCACCTTCCACCACAGTGAAGACGAGCCGTGGGTGGCGGTGCTGGAATCGCTGTTCGACGCCGGCTACTACCTGGAGGCTACGTATCCGATCCGCTCGGATGAAACCAAGGGCGAAGGGGAGTTTGGTTCCAAGACCATCGAGTACGATATCATCCACGTCTGCCGCAAGCGCACAGAAGAACCGACGCCGGTGAGTTGGGGCCGGATGCGTCGCGAGGTGATGGCCGATGTGCGCCAACTGCAAGCGATGCTGGAGAATCACGCCAAGGAAGGTTTGCCTGCGGCGGATATCCAGGTGATCCGGCGCGGCAAGGCGCTGGAATATTTCTCGCGCCACTACGGCAAGGTCTATGTGGACGAAGGGCGCACGATCTCGGTGAAGGATGCGTTGGTCGGTATCAACCAGCTTATCGACGAGGATGCCGATAAAGGCAAAGAACCGCCGCCGGTCAATGCCGAGCCGATCACGCGCCAATTCCTGCGCACCTTCGGCAACGCCACCGAGATGAAGCGTGACCAATTGCAGAAGTTCCTCAAGGGCTCGATCACGACGCCCGACGAATTCGAGCAACGCGGCTGGTGTGCGGAAAAGAGCAAGGTATTCACACGGGTCAATCCGCTGGACTTCGCCCGTGAATGGTCTGGCAAGCACAAGCGCCGCTTGACCTCGGATTTGGATCAGGCGCTGGTGCTCATCGGTGCGTGCTTCGACGGCAGCGGCATCAATGCGTCAGACACGCTGAAGAACGAAAACTTCAAACCTCATGTGGCGCTGAAGCCCCTGCTCGAATGGTTGCACAAGAACGGCCCGGATCAGGCCAGCCGCAATGCCGCCTCACGCGCTGTCTCGATCTACAACACCTGGGCAGCCGGCCAAGCCGTGAAGCCGAAGCAAGGCTGGCTGTTCGATGAGTACGAGCTATGAAGCAACTGCTCGACACGGTGTGGCAGCGGCGCGGTACCAGCTGGATTTGGGACGAGGAAGCGCGCAATCAGATGTGCGTTGCCGGTGAAGTCTGGAGTCTCCGACGGTTCCTGCAGGCGGTGGGCAATTGGCCCGACGACCTGCCCAGCAACAGCAGCAATACGCTGGTGGTCGCGGGCCTCGAAGGCAGTCTCGACCTACTGACGCCAGAGGATGCGGAAACGTTGCTGGGCGACGTGGTGAAGCAGGCGATCCTGTCGTTCCAGGATGCCTATGACGGGCAGGCGGCACTGATTTTCTGGCTACCCTCCGGTCAGGGGCGCATCAAGTTTCATCCCGCCACGGACTCCATCGAGTGGCGCTGCGCGGCACCGCATAGTGACAACCTGCTCGCCTTCGGTCGCATCCTGTGGGGCGAGGCAAACGAGTACCCGCAGGTGATTCTTCTGCGCGAAGGCAGCAAGCCCGCGGGCCTGTTTCACCTGAGAATTACCTGAGGTCGCCGCGTGGAAGCCGATGCTCAATTCCAATCTGGTGAACGGATCACCCACCACGAGTATGGCCAGGGTGTCGTCCTTGACCAGGCCCGTGATGGATACCTGCGTGCCTTCTTTAGCGTCGGCGAACGACGGGTGCCGGTGGCCTCGGTCCGCCGTGAAATGTCCCGAACGGAACGCATTCTGCGGTCGCTGGAAGGCGGGGCCGAACGGGCGCGCAAGGCGTGGCTGGCGCTTGAAGCCCATTCGCTTCCGGTCATGGAAAGCGCGTCAGCCCTGACCTCGGCTAAGATTGATCTGTTGCCGCATCAAGTGGTGTTGACCCATCGAATCGCCACCGCCTCGCCGCGTCGTTTCCTGGTCGCCGATGAAGTCGGCCTCGGCAAGACCATCGAAACCGCGCTCATCCTCCGTGAACTGGCCAGTCGCGGCGAACTGAACCGGGCGCTGATGGTGGTCCCCGCCGGCTTGGTCAACAACTGGCACCGCGAGCTGAACGAGGTGTTCAACCTTGGTTTCGAGGTGTTCGGCTCCGAGGGCGATATCACCGACCGCAAGACCAACGCTTTTGCCAAGCATGATCGATTGATCGCCAGTATCGATACCTTGAAGCGTCCGGCACGCATCAAGAGGCTGCTGGAGGCGCCGCGCTGGGATCTGGTGGTGTTCGACGAAGCTCACCACCTCACCGCCTATCGTACCGGCGGCAAAGTCAGGAAGACGGAAAACTACAAGCTGGCCGAGGCGCTGAAGGGGCATGCCCGCGACCTGATCCTGCTGTCGGCGACCCCCCATCAGGGGAACCACTTCCAATTCTGGATGCTGGTCCAACTACTGAATCCCACCTTGTTCAGAAGCCCGGAGGAGATGGTCGAACACCGCCATCGCCTGAATACGGTCATGTTTCGCCGCACCAAGGCCGACGCCTGTCGGCCGGACGGCGACCCGCTTTTCGCCCGCCGCTGGGTGCATGCAGAGTCATTCCTCATGTGTGATGAGGAACGGCGCTTCTACGAGAAGCTGCGGGAGTACCTGGAAGATGGCTTCAACCTTGCCCAGCGGCAAGGAAATCAGGGACGCGCCTTAGGCTTCCTCATGGCGATCTTCCAGAAGATTGCCGCCTCCAGCTTTGCCGCCGTGCGGCGAACGCTGAAACGCCGCCTGCTGATGCTGACCTTGCATGAAGCGTTGCTGCGGGACAAGGAGCTCGACATCGAGGGGCGGGAGCGCCTGACCGACGAGGCACGGGACCTGATTCACGACGAATTCGCGATCGACCGCAATAGCGTCGGCCGGAGCGAGGTGGATCGGGTCATGGCCGATCTGAAATATCGCTTGGTCAAGAAGCTGGACGAAGAGGCCCTGGAAATGGCCTCCGACCCTTACGGCAGCGAATTTTCCTCAGCCCATGCCGAGGAAGCCGCATCTGCCGTGGTCGATCTGCACCTGCCCGAAGAGCGAATGCGCATTCGCGATCTCCTCGGGGTGTTCCCGGCTCAACGTGAGACCAAGGCCCAAAAGCTGCTGGATGGCTTGGGGACGCTATGGCGGCAAAATCCGAACGAGAAGATCGTCATTTTCGCCACCTATCTGGGCACGGTCGATCTGCTGGCGCGGGAAATCGAACAGACCTATCCAGGACAGGGCGTGGTCGTCCTGCGCGGTGGGGATCACGGCGCCAAGCTGGCGGCGGAACGTCGATTCCGCCAGAAGGATGGCCCGCGCGTGCTGGTCTGTACCGCCGCTGGTCGTGAGGGCATCAATCTCCAGTTCGCCCGCATCCTGTTCAATTTCGATCTGCCCTGGAATCCCATGGATGTGGAGCAGCGGATCGGCCGCATTCATCGGTACGGCCAGAACCATACGGCCCAGGTCTACAATCTGGTGCTGTCCGACACTATCGAAGGCCGCATCTTCCTGCTGCTGGACGAAAAGCTCACTGAGATCGCCCGCACCGTCGGCAAGGTCGATGAGCAAGGCAATGTGGCGGAGGATTTGCGCTCCCAGATTCTTGGACAGCTTTCCGAGCGGCTGAATTACGACCGCCTTTATCAAGAGGCCTTATCGGATCCCGAGCTCAAGCGAACCAAGGTCGAGCTTGAGGCCGCCCTGTCGAACTCCAGGGAGGCCAGGCAGGTCGTCTTTGATCTTTTCCAGGATATGGAAGGCTTCAGCCTTGACGACTACAAGCCGTTTTCGGATGTGTCGTCGAGCATGGAGCGCCTAATCGCCTTTCTTGGCGCGGCCGTTGCTGATCGCCAGCAGCGCATCATCAAGGCCGATGGCGGAATATACGACCTGGTGACTGCGGAGGGGACACGGCGCGCTCGATTCACCACCGACCGTGATGCCGCCACCAGCAGCGACAACCTCGACTTGTTGGGGCTCGATCATCCGCTGGTTCAGGAAGAGCTTGGGCGATGGCGCAGCGTGCCGCCCGAGGAATTGGGCATTGCCGTCGAGGGAGATGCTGGGGAGCCGGCCCTGTTGTCTTTCTGGCTGGTGGAAGCTTCTACCGGCAGCGGTGAGCGCCGGGTCATTATCCAGCCGATCGCGGTTAAGATGGACGGCACACGGGTGCCCACGGTCGAACGCCAAGGGCAGCGATACCTGCAAGCAGTTCCTGCGAAAGCGACCCTGTCAGCCGAACAGCGCCTTGAGCTATTTGCCCGAGCGGTCGAGCCGACTCTTCAGCGTGAATTGAAGCACAAGGGGGCCGCAAATGGCGATGGCAGCTATTCGGCGGAATTAATCGGCTGTGTGGAAATATGCTGAGCGGCTATCCAGATGAACATCAGTCAACGATCAAAGCTCTCGCTGGTCCAGTTTCTCGGGTTGTTCGACAGGGACATGCTCATCCTTCATTTTGAAAAATACGGAGTACCTGCAGGGAACCTACATGAATGGAGCGGAGTAACGTTAACGACAGCGATCCGGGACGCAGTCTTTGGAGCATCCAGCGCCCAGCTATCGGACGTATTGGGTGAAATTCTCAGGACCAACGGCACGCTTCGCCATGAGATTTCTCCACGCTATCGCTTCGACGAAAGATGGAACGACTTGCTGCTTTGTCTGGAATTGGACGGGTATCGACGAAATCGGGACGAGTATGGACGAGAAGCGGATTTCTTTATCCCGATTGAGCCAATCATCGAGGGGGTTCAGCCCGTCGAAGACGATCTGACGGCGGAATTGCAGCACTCTGGCCTTCATGAAGTTCAAGAAATACAGATGGTAATCGCGAACTCGGCCGATGCATTCCGGCGCAATGATTTCAACGGCTGTCTTGGCAATGCACGGGTGGCATTGCAGTCGCTGGCAACGATGATCGCGCGGGAGAGACAAATAAATCACCCAGGCACCTTCGACCCGGCCAAGTGGGGCCAGGTTGCCGCCTACCTAAGGGTGTCGGCCTTCATCACCGCGGAACAAGAAGCCGGATTGACGGGCGTGTTCAGCTTCGCGAGTCCAGGTTCCCACATTCCGCTGGGCTTCTCCGAGCAAGAATTTGCGAGATTGGGAAGAGGCCTTGCCCTGGGGTTCTGCTATTTTTTGATCAAACATTATAACGCAGGCGGCTGATAACATTCGTTGCGCAAACGACAAAAGCGGCCGGCCGAGGGATTGTCCCCCTCCCGGCCGCGTCGCGGTGATGAAATGAAGATCAGGTCGCCGAAACGGTAGCCTACGTCTGGGCGGCAGGCCGCACCCTCTGAACCCGAAGCAGCTAGGGATTGCTGAAACCGTCATCCAACTCCGGATCGTCCCACTTCCCTGCAACGGCGGCCCAGCGGTCGATCCATGCCTGGAACTCCGGATCGTCGATCCGCATCTGGAAGGTGTAGAGCCGGTTGACGACATCCTTCATCAACTCACGCATCTGGTCGTCATCGATGTGCGAGACCTCGGGCCACGGAATCTTCCGTCCCTCGGCGTCGAGGACGATCACGTCGGAATAGTCCCCGGTCTTGGTGACGGGGACCAGCCCGGCGTGGAGATTCTCCAGCTTGGTGTTGCGCACGCACATCATGGCCATGGCCTTGGCCAGCCAGGCGACGATGCGCTCTTCGTCCTCTTTCTTCATGGCCGGATGTTACCAGCGGAGCGGTCGGCGGGCCACCGCCTTCTCAACCGCAGTGACCGTTTCTGTCACCCGTGCGTGCATCAATGCATAAACCGCTGATCGAACGGGATGAACCGATATGCATCGACCACCGCTCCGCCCTTTGGCATCGCTCCTTCTGATCGCCCTGCTGTCGGCCTGTTCGACGACGCATTTCCAAAGCGAGACGCTGGCGCGGCCTCGGGAGACGCCCGGCATTCTCCTGATGCCGCTGGATGTTGAACTGAGCGAGGTCAATGCCGGCGGCGTAGCTGAGCCGAAGGCCGACTGGACCGATCAGGCACGCGGGAACATGACCGCGGCGCTGCGCGATATCATGGCCGGCAGGCGGGCCAATGTCGTGATGTTCGACGACAGCCGGCTGTCGCCCGAGGATGGCGCCTTGACCACGCAGTTGATGAAGCTGCACGAGGCGGTGGGCATGTCCATCCGCGCTCATAAGGTGGGCCTGTTTCCCTTGCCCACCAAGCAGGGCAAATTCGACTGGTCGCTGGGGCCGGATGTCGCCGTGTTGCGGCGCAACTTCGATGCCGATTATGCGCTGTTCGTTTTCATGCGCGACAGTTACAGCAGCGTCGGCCGGGTGATGGTGATCGCCGCCGCCGCCCTGCTGGGGGTGGGCATTCCTGGCGGCCAGCAGATCGGATTTGCCTCGCTGGTGGATCTTCGCAGCGGCGACGTGACGTGGTTCCACCTGCACGCCCGTGGCACGGGCGATCTGCGGACCACGGAGCCTGCGCGCGAAACCACCACCGCGCTGCTGGAGCAGTTCCCGAAATGAGGGCGACAACGATGGCCGCTGTCGCCCTCGCCGCCCTGGCGATGCAGGGGTGCGCAACAACGGGACAGCCCGGTGCCGGTGGACCTTCACCTGAGGTCGCGACGGCCCCGCCGAAACCATGGGCGAAAGCTTTCGATCTCGCCGAGCAGAAGCCTGGGGCCGCGCCGTCGCGCGATACCCTGGAGGGCAGCCTGTGGATGGCCATCGAGAAGATGGAGCAGGACACCAGGACCTCCGGCGCCAGGATCCAGGACAAGCAGGTCAACGACTATGTCCAGGGACTGGTCTGCAAGCTGGCCGGCACCTATTGCCCCGACGTCCGCGTCTACGTCACCCACGTCCCCCAATTCAACGCCTTCATGACGCCGAACGGCATGATGCAGGTGTGGACCGGCCTGTTGCTGCGCACCCAGAACGAGGCGCAGCTCGCCACTGTGCTCGGTCACGAGATCGGCCACTTTCTCCAACGCCACTCGGTCAAACGCTACGAGGACGCCATCGCCAAGACCAACCTGCTGGCCGTATTCCAGATCGCGGCAGCGGCAGGGGGCATGCCGGTCGCCGGTGATGCGGCGACGCTGGTCACCATGGGGTCCATCGCCTCGTTCAGCCGCGACAATGAGCGCGAGGCCGACGACCTTGGCATGCGGTTGCTGGTGGAAAACGGCTATGACGCGCGGGAGGCGTCCAAGATCTGGGACAACCTGATCGCCGAGATGAAGGCCGACGAGAACTCCTCGTCGCCATTGTTCTTCCTGGCTTCGCATCCGCCATCGGACGAGCGCAGCCGAACCCTGAAGACCATGGCCGGAGAGGCCCGCCTTCTCGGCAAGCAGGGCGAAACCGGAGCCGAGCGGTACCGCCGCGTTTTCCTTCCCCATCGTGGTGAATACTTGCGCGACGAACTGAACCAGCGCCGCTATGGCCGCTTCGACAAGCTGCTCGACCAGTTGATCGAGGACGGGGCCAATGTCGGCGAACTTCTCTATTTCCGGGGCGAGCTGTACCGTCAGCGCGGCAAGGATGGGGACCTGCCCAAGGCGCTCGCGGCCTACGAGGCCGCCATGACGGCCGAAGGGGCGCCGCCGGAACTTTACCGCGCCCTGGGCCTGCTGCGGCTCAAATCGGGCGAAACTGCGGCGGCGCGCACATCGCTGGAGCGGTTCCTGGAGCTGCGGCCCGACGCCCCCGACCGCGACATGATCCGCATGATGATCGACCAGACACGACAGGTGACGGAATGAAACACGGACTATTGGCAGTGATCCTGGCGGGCGGCCTGCTGGCGGCCTGCACCAACGCGACCCTGGTCAGCGGCAATGCCCCCACCACCATCGGCAACGCCATCACGGTCATTCCGGCCATCGGCTGGAGTCGATTCGGCGAGGGCACCTCCGAGGTCTGGACGGTGGATGGGCCGATGCTGGAGCAATTGCGGTTCATGGCCGGCCTGGCGGACGGCGATACCGCCATCATCCCCTCGCCGGACAAGAACCCGACCTTCGCTACCTCGGGCCTGGACACCGACAAGGCGCCCCGATTCCGCAAAGGCATGATCCTGCCCGAGGTGAAGGAGTTTTTCGAAGGCGTGCTGGCCTACGCCGACGCCCAGCGCCCCAAGGTCGAGAACGTCCGCCCCGAACCCTTCGCTGGCCAGCCCGGTTTTGCCTTCGATTTCTCGTTCACGTCGAAGATCGGGCTGGATTTCAAGGGGTTCGGCCGGGGGACGATCAGGAACGACAAGCTTTACCTTGTCACCTATCATGGCACCCGGCTGCGGTATTTCGACATGTACAGGAAGGATGCGGAGACTGTGATCGGGTCGGCGAGGTTGCTGTGAAGACGCTGGGGTGTTGAACGCCCTCTTCCGACCATGAACGGAAGAGGGCGGAGCGAGGCTGGCGCAAGTGCCCGCTTTGCGCCCATGGTGGTCACTTGGGCCGAATTTGCTATCTCCTGATAACGGGCATTGCGACTACTCAGGGGGGCGATGCATAACCCTTTAGCTTGAGCCTTTCATCTCCGAGAAAGCTCGATAGCAATGCCTCCATCGCATCCGTCGGGTCAGCGGATTTCTCTTCACGGAGCTTTTTCGCCTGTTCGACGAAGCCCGAAAGCAAGTCACGCATCGCGTCGGGTGCTTTCTCTAGCCGCTGGAGCATCTTTAGCCCGTTGTTGGCATAGCAGAGAAACTTGGCGTTTCTCTCCGTGATTTCGGCCAACATCTCCTCGGTGATGCGCTCGCTGGGGGCGAGGAATTCACCATCGACCCAATCCACATAGAGCGAGGCGTTCTTGGCCTGGTTTGACGTTGCATGAAACTCGTCCTGGGTCTGCCTGAATGCCGCCATCGCGGCTTTCCAGTCACCGCGAGCATTTGCGTCCTTCTCAGCCTCCGCCCCCTCTAGCATGTATGCATTGGATTTATTCTTGCCCGCATGACGCGAAAGGGCAGCAAGGACCTTCTTCTGGTCGATGTCAGAACCAAGGACTAGGCCGACAGCCCAAGTGACTAGGTTGTTAACCTTGGAGCATTCCTCAAGCGAGATCTGGTGCAGGCAAAGCGCTCGCGCCACCGCCCCGCCCTTCACCAATATTTCAGCCTCGCGAAAGAGTCGCTCTGCATTGTCAAATGTCTTCGCTGCGCCACTGACAAGAATGCCCAGAGATGCCTGATCGGACCTTTGCGTCTCTTTCGCCATGCCATTCCTCTTGATCTCTGTCATTCATGCCGAGTGGACGCCGGTATTCGTCCTTCCCAATATTCCGCTGGAATCTGTGATCGGCTGCGAGATCGCGGCGCTCGCCCCCGCGCATGATCGCCGCGTTACCTCCCTTGGGGGCCTTCCACCAGCGGACGGTTCACGAGACTGAGGTTTCTGGGGTCTATCAAAATCTTAATGTTATTCCGGGTCGCCAACTCGGCGCCATAGGCGCCGAGGTCGAGAACTCCGGACCGAATATCTACCAGTGCAAAGCGCGTTGACGCATAGGCGGTAGTGCCCAATGGGTCGCGCTCCAAGGTGACCTTTGTCGCGAACGTGATGATCACACCTGCGAAATGGACGCTATTGAAAAACAGCGCTTCCAACTGCGCTTCATCGCTTGGGACTTCGATCGCGTCGAACTCGATTCGGCCGAGCGGCGTGGGGTTCAGCAGGATATCGAGAGACATCTGCACCACGTCAGCCGACCAGATATCATCGAGCGAAAAGTCGGCTGTCTCGGCAACGCCGGCCAATTGAAGCGCATGCTGCCACCGCTCGACGAACTCCAACAGCCGGGGGAGCTGATCAATATAGGGACCATCGATCGCTCCAGGTGAAACCATGATTGGAGGCATCTTGGCCCCTTGGAACTCGAGTTCGATGGAGCCGTTGCCGCCAGCGAGGTAAGACAAACCACGGAGGAGCAATATCCACTCTTCAAGAGCACGATGTCCTTCGATGAAGTTGCCTGTTGTCTCGAACTCGAGACCGTCTTCCCTGAACAATACCGAGAATGTCGTATGCCGGATGACGAGACGTGGCCCGCCGTCGATGGGCGGCGGCGCGAAAGCTTCGCACCTGAACAGAGCCGCCGGGCGAAGAGGTCCGTCGCGCATAATGATGTCGCACGGGCCGACAGCCGGGGGATGAATATAGAACTCTTCGAGACCATCGAGCAGCGTACCCTGGCATGGAACACGGATGCCGAAGCGCCGGTCATACGCCTGTAGTCTCTCAGGTTTGAGAGGGGCTAGGCCGGAAAGAATCTTTGTGAAATGGTCGGGGCTTTCGATCCACAGCAGTGCCTCAGCCTCCATACCGCCACCCTCGTCATATCCAAGGCTGGCAAGTTGATGCCTTTTCATCTCCGCGTAGGCAGCAACATCCACTTGGCAGATCTCGGCAAGAGCCTCGCGGAGTTCGTCACCCGTCGGTTTGAAACGCTTACCTTTCAGGTAGTTGAACGTGATCGTCATATGATTGATGTCGCGCCGACCGTCAGCCTCAGCGCGGCGGAGCCGCCGAAGGATGCGGGCCAACTCCTTATCAATGAGATGAATGACATATCCCATCAGTTCCGTACCATCGGGGCGCATCCGCAGCACGACAACTGCCGCAGGTGCTCCATCCTTCGCGAGCCGTTCGATCGAGGACAGGCGGGCAGGGACGCGGGTTTCGCTTCCCCCGGCAGTGCTCTTCAACTGCACCTGACACACCCTTGGGGAGCGCTGATCGAGAGTGATGCCGGACGGGGCATCGATCGGGAACTCAACTCTGAAATCCCAGCCGGTTCTATCCCGATCGCTCTTATTGCAGATCAGCTTGCCCTGCGAGCAAAGCTTGCGAAACAGGCTCTCGCCCACATCTCCTAATTCGTCCGGGGTCAGTGCGTCAATCATCCGTGGATCAGACTTGTAAAGGATATCGGAAGGCCAATTCTACGGTCCATAACCCAATAGCAGCAAGTCTCCAAGCGGCCCATAGCGGTCCTTCCGCAGGTACGATAGGCGTCCATTCACGGCCCAAATGGGCCATCCAGGATGGTGTGTCGGCGGATGACATCGGGTGCAAAACCAGCCGCAATCACGGCAGCGCCGCCCACGTCATCCGATTGCCGTTGACCATCTCCGCCAGCCGCGCCGGTTCCAACACCTCGACCTTGTCGCCCCAGGTATAGAGGTGCCAGGCCATCTCCAGATCGCTGCCGGCGGTGAAACGCACGATCAAGGAGCCGTCCGTGTCCCGCTCCATGGTCTGGCTCGGGTGAAAGACGAATTCGGCGGCATCCTCGGCGGCCTCGGGGGCGAAGCGCCAGACCACCGGGTATGGTTCCTCCTGGAACAGGCCGAAGGATTGGGCGGCAAAGGATTGCAGGTTGAAACCGGGATCGCGGACAAAGGTCTCGTCCAGGATCTCGACCGCCTCGATATTGGGCAGGCTGAACAGCGCCACCTGATTGGCCTTGGGGTTTTCATGCCAGCCCACCAGATAGTTGCGATGGCCGTGCAGGAAACCGTAAGGGTGAACCAGACGGTCGTTGATTTTCCGGGTGCGGCGGTTGCGATAGCGGATGCGCACCTTGCGGCATGCCTTCATGGCATCGCGAAGCTCCTCGACCACCGACACGTTGATGCGCGGGCGCGGACCGGGGCGCATGGCCAAACCCTCGGCTTCCAGCATGGCTTCCAGGTCTGGTTCCACCTTGCGGGCGATATCGGGCTTCATGAGCGCCCGCACCTTGCCTGACACAGTGGTCAGGTTGGCGGCCTCGTCCTCGCGGTTGTCGCGGTCAAGCAGACGGATGGCCGCGTCCAGCGCGGCCAGCTCATCGGCGGTGAAGGTGATCAGGCGATCCAGAGTACCCGACGGAATTCGCCAGCGCTTGGTGCGCTCGTCGGTTTCCACCTCCTCGCACTGAGAGAAATTGCGCAGGACCGCATCGCGCATGCGCATGGCGGTGCGCCGGCCGACTCCGAATTTGTCCTCGATATCCTTCAACGACAGGCCGCCGCGCGCCGCCTGCATCTCCAGCGCCAATTGCAGCAGGTTGTCGGCCTTCTCGTAGCGCACCGCCGCCCCCTGTCCATGAAACGTGTCCAATTCTGACATGGACAGGCCGTCAAATGAAGTGGGCATGATCAACCGGCGGCTGCGATGCGGATCTGTGGGGCTTTGGCACTGTCGTTATTGGTCATGCCACCCGCCTGGGCGGGTGAGGCCCAGGTGTGCTTCACGCCGGGTGAAGACTGCACCGGTATGCTTGTGACTGAGCTCGCCACCGCCCGGCGCGAGATCCTGGTTCAGGCCTATGGCTTCACCAATCCCGCCATAGCCCAGGCGCTGTCCGACGCCCGGCGCCGCCAGGTCACGATAAGCGTGATCCTCGACGGTAGCGCGCTGGGGCAGAAAGCCGGCAGCGCACTGGCACAACAGCTTGCCGCCGCCGGAATTCACATTCTGGTCGATGGGGACCACGCCATCGCCCACAACAAGGTGATGGTGATCGATGGGAGCACGGTGGTGACGGGATCGTTCAATTTCACCCGCTCGGCCCAGAGCCGGAACGCCGAAAACCTTGTGATCCTGCACGACGAGACCCTGGCGGGGCAGTACGCGGCCAACTGGCGCCGGCACGCCGATCACTCGCCCCCCTTCGAGGCAAGGCTGGCGGAAACGAGCGGGGGGACCAGGCGACATGACCGTTTCTGACACCCGCCCGTGGCAGCCTGAGGCCATGATCACGCCGCGCATCCCCATACCCGAGATTGAGGTGCAGCATGCCGCCCGGCGGCTGGTCACCCTGTTCGGATGCGCTGCCAGGGCCGAGGCGGCGGAACGCGCCGCCCGGTTGGCACGGCTGGCCCGCTGGCCGGAACATGACGTCGCCATGCGGGTGCTGACCGTGGTGGAGACCCTGGCCGAGGGACGGAATGCATGATGCGTGGTTGGTGTCTCTGGCTGCTCGCCCTTCTGGTCGCCTTGCCGGCTGCTGCCGACGACTTCATCATTCGCGACCAGCGTGGCAGAACCATCGGGACGGCCGAACAGAACGTCGGCGGCGCCATGGTGCGCCGCGACGCCTCCGGCCGCAGGATTGGAACCGTGGAAGACGGCATCGGCGGGCAGAAGATCCTCCGGGATGGCGATGGACGCAGGACGGGCACCGTCGAACCCGGGTACGGCCAGGAAATGGTCATTCGCGATCTGACCGGCAAACGTCTTCAGACCATCGAACCCGACGCCCTCACCGGAGGCTATGTCTTGCGGGACAATATGGGCCGCCGCATCGGAACGGTGGAGAAGCGCTGGAAATGAGCGAAATCGGCGGCCGTGCATGGCAACGAATGCTCTCGGGGCGGCGCCTTGACATCATTGATCCGTCGCCGCTGGACATCGAAATCGACGACATCGCCCTGGGGTTGGCCCGCCTTAACCGATGGAATGGCCAGACCCATGGCGAACACGGCTATTCTGTCGCTCAGCATTCGATCCTGGTCGCGGAATTGGTCGCCACAGAGACGCCGTCGGCGCCGGCCCCCTGCCTGCTTGCCGCCCTGCTTCACGACGGTCCCGAATTCGTGACATCCGATCTGGTCACCCCGTTCAAGAGAGCGATCGGTCCCGCCTATGTGGAACTGGAGGCTCGCCTGGCCCGAACCATTCACTTGGCGTTCGGGCTGCCGGCTCTGTTGCCGCAAGAATGGCGAGAGATGATCGACCGCGCCGACAGGCTTGCCGCCTTCATCGAGGCCATTCATCTCGCTGGCTTTACCGAAGCCGAGGCCCGACAGGTCTTCGGCTTTCGTCGCCCTGCTCCCGACGTTGATATTGACCCCTGGGATGCTCCGACAGCACGGAAGCGCTTTCTGACCGTGTTTCAGGATTTGGCTGCCGGAGGAATGAGCTGTCGTCGGCAGTGGCGCATCGCCCTCAACAGTCAGGCGCTGGCGTGACAGGGGCGGTGGAAGCGCAGATCCCCTGCGCCCACCAGAACGCAAAAAAGCGGCCGACCAGGGTTTCCCCCGGTCGGCCGCGTCGATGCGAAATCCGATATGTTCTATTTGCCAATGGGTGGCGCCTGAGCCAACAGGTGTCGGGTCTGCTCGGAATCGGCCGAGCCGCCGAACTCGAAATCAAACGCCGTGGCGAACTTTCCGGCCAGGAGGGTCACCACCGAGATGATGCAGCCGCCGACGGCGGTGTTGCCGTCAACGTGCCCAAACACCATGAAGCCGATGCCGCCGATGATTCCCATGCCGGCGGTCACCAGCAGTACGTTGGCCCGCGTGTTGCTGCGCCCGGCCTTGATGAATTCGCTGTCGCGGGCGCGGGCGTTCTGACGGTCGGCCAGGGTGGCGGTCAGCGTGGTGATGGCCCCGGTCATCTGCTGCATGCGTTCGGCATGGGCGAATCCTTGCGCCTGGGAGCGAAGCTGGAACACCAGATTGGGGTCGGCCAGTACCTCACGGGCCTTGTCGGGATCGTCGGTGCCGGTGATGGCGCGGACGGTGTCGGCCAGTTTGCCGACCGCCTTCTCGGCATCGTCACCGAAGAGGCTGGCGATTTCTGGCGCAACGTCCAGCGCCACCTTGGCCAGCCCCGCGATTGGATTGGCAGCGATGGCGGCGGCATCGCCGAGGAGATCGAGCAGGTTCATGGTCAGGCGCTCCCCAGCCCCATGCCAACCCCGGCCAGGATCACCTCTCTGGCGTAGGGCTGCTGGCCGTTTTCATGGCGGATGATGGCTTCGACCAGTCCGGCCATGGTGTCGGCCTTGGTCAGGTCGATGGCCTGATCGGGCGTTACGCCCATGCGGGAGGCGACATGGGCGATATAGGAGCCGGTGTCGTTCTCACAGCCCGGCGCCCAGCGGGTGATGATTCCCGTCACGGTGTTGAGGCCGTAGCGGCGTTGGTAGCCGAGCAGAATGCGGGCCAGGGCACGGATACCGGCCTCGGGGCTGACGAATTCCTCGAATACCGGATCGTCATCGGTGGCGCGCTCACCCTGCCACTGAGTCTTATCGCCGGGGAATTCCTTGATATTGCCGGGGTTGTTCAGGCGAATGCCACGCGGCACGACACTGTCCTTGGTCATGGGGAACCTCCAATGAAAAAGCCGCCCGAAGGCGGCTGTGGGGAATGGGTTCCAAGGGCCTCACGGCCCTTGACGGGGAACGGGGCAGCGCCCCGCAATCAGTTGACGTGGACGCGAGAGTCCTCGGCGACGGCGGTGATCTCCACCTGTTCGGCGCGGGGGCGGATGGCGAGGATGCGGGCGGTCTGCGCCCAAGCCTGGCCGGGGCCGAAGGAGAAGTAGGTCCGTTCCTCCGAGCCGCCGGTATAAGGGGTGACGGTCAGCGGCTCGGCGAGACGCACCATGGTGGTCGCATCGGCCATTGGCTCGACCCGGAACGGCCCCGCCAAACTTCCGTCGCGGCGGCGCAGCGCCAGATAATGGCTGGCGCCCTCGGTCCAGGTCAGCGGTTCGGACAGCACCAGTACCGCCCCAACCCAAGGCGGCTTGGCGGATTCGGCCCGCCAATCGATCACCTCGCCGCCCTGACCCCAGCGGGGCATGTCGTGGGTGATGGCGACCAGATCGCCATAGGTGGGGATCATGCCCTCCAGCTCGGTGCGGAAGGTGACCATGCGGCGGCGATAACGGTTGTTGGCGGCGATATAGAGACCCTCCCGCTGGGCGTGCTCCTTGGCGGTGCAGCCGAACAGGTTGACCTTGGCCGGGTTGTCGCCCTGGCTGTCGGGCAGCTTGGCCGTGGTCTCGTCGGGCTTCCAGGTCCGCGACGAGAAATACTCCACCGTCACCGCGTCGGCGGTGTCCTCGCCCGGCATGACGTATTTGATCTTGAACGAGCCCTTGACGATGTTGCGCGGCCCGAACATCGCCACCGGCATGGTCTGGGGCGCGTCGCGGATGATGCGGACGATGCCGCCCTGCTGGATGGGCACGGCCCGGCCGCAACGGGCGGTGCGGGACAGGGCTTCCCACACCGTCATGCTGGTATCGAACACCGCGTCGAAGCTGTCGCCACGGGCGGCCCAGACGGCATCCAGGGTGGCCAGCGTCTTGAGGTCGATACGGCTGTCGGCCAGCTTGGCACCATAGTCCGCCTTGCAGGCATCGGCGAAGGCCCAGGCGATGGAACGGGTCGGCTGCGGCGCCGACCAACCGCCCGCCGCCGACCACACAGGCAGCTTGCGAGTGGCGATGACGTTGATCATGCGCGAGGAGCGCTGGCTCAGATTATCGGTGGCCCGCATCTTGACCGCCAGCAGGGTGACGGCGCCGAAATCGGGTTGGCCGGTCAAATAGGCGCGCAGAGCGCCCCAGCGAATTTCATGACCGGCACGTTCGGCGGTGTCCTTGGTGTCGAGACGCTTGAGGCGGACCTCGTAACGGCCCGGACTGACCGAATAGCGGAAGGACAGACGGATGGTGCTGTTGGTGGCGGCGGTATGCGACGGCTGCGCCAGAACCGCCCAGCCGCCAATGGCTCCACCCTCGGCATCGATGGCCCGCGCCTCGACCTGCCACTGGACGGTGCGGCTATCCAGACTGCCGCCGTCATTGGCGTAATAGAGGCCACGGGGCATCACCACGTCGATGCCCAACGCCCCGGCTGTGGTGTCGACCGGATTGGCGGTGAACGGGCCGATATATCCATCGTCGCCCGATTGCACCAGATTGGGAGCCACCAGTTCCTGGCCGGCCACCTCGGCGGCGGTGACCACATCCGGCTCGAACAGCGTGACCCGGCTGCCGGGCGGAACGGTTTCGGTCTGGACCTCCTCGAAGGAGGAGATGGGGGTGTCCTCAATGCGGATTTGCTCGACCGCATACTCCCCTTGGCCGATGACATGAAGCTGATACAGGTACTGCTCGCCGCCGACGTAATCCTGGTAGGGCTCCGAGGCGAGGTCGGGATAGATCAGATGGCGGCCATAGATCACCGGGATCGGCTGCCCCAGTCGGCCCTGATTGCCCTGAGCCTGGATCGAATAGGTCGGGCTGGGGGCCGGCGCGCTGCCGCTGCCGCCCCAATTGAGAGACGGCATGGAGGGCTTGGGGGCCGGGATCACCGTATTGATCAGCATCGAACCGGCCAGGGCGATACCAGCAGTGGCCATGGCGGCGGCACTGCCGGCGGCGGTATAGCCCATGGCCACCGCCGCCATGGGGCCCAGATAGATGGCGGCCACCATCACCGCGATGGTCAGCACGATCCGCATGGGGTTCTTGCCGCCCCCACCACCGCCCCCGCCGCCCTGGGGCCAGCGAATGACGGTGACGACCTCGCCATCGCCGATGGCCCGGACGGCATAGATGCCGACCGGCACCGTCATGCCGCCGATCAGGATTTCCGGGCCATCGGACCAGCAATCCTCCACAATGCCGCAGCCCTGTAACAGACCGCCCAGCGTGATCCCGGCTTCCACCGCATGAACCGAGCGGCTGGCCACCGGCTCGAACGGATTGGTGACGATGACGATGGAGGCGGTCATCACCGGTCACCGCCAGCTTCGCTGGCAGACTCAATAATTGCGGGCCTGCGCCCGCAGGTGAACCGGTAGAAGCCTTCGATGGCCCAACCGTTGAGCTTGAGTGCGTCCGAACGCTGGAACACCACCCCGGCGCCCTCGGCGCAATGCAGGACGCCGCCGCCATCCACGTCGAGCCAGATTCCCACATGGATGGGATGGCGGGACCGGCGCAGCAGGACGCAATCGCCCTCCGCAGGCGGGTCAACCTTGGCCCAGCGTTGCCGCTCGGGGTGGTCGCGGAAGGTCCGGCCCATGATCAGCATGTCTTCGGGATTGCTGATCTCGGGCAGCAGGCGGCCAAAATGTTCGGCCTGGACCATGCGGACGAATTCCCAGCAATTGAACGAGTCCGGCCCGCTGCCGTGGACGGACCACGGCAGGCCGATCAAGGCGATTGCCCAGTGCATGATGACCTCGAAAGGAATGGAGGTTTGGAGGCGAGCCTCCGAGCGGGTGCGGGCGGCAGCCCGCTACGTCATCACCGCGCCAGACCGGGAAAGCGCCGGGCGGTATAGGTGATGGACGGGAAGGACTTGTTGCCGGCGTCCAGCATGCGGGCGCGGCCCGTGACCCTCATCGTGTCGGCCTCGACATCGGTCAGGGTCATGGTGATGGGCGGGTCCATATGGGGGCCGTTGAGATCGGTGGAGAGAAAGGGCCGCCAGGTGATCTCGATCACCTGCTGGCTGATGGCGGCCCCTTCCAGGGCGTCGGTGATGTCGCTGCCGACATTGTCGAGGGTGACGGTGATTTCCGGCACCGGAGCGGTATCCACCGGCGGCGGCGAGAACTCGAACGCCAGCGCAGCGAAGGTCACCCGCTTGCCGCCGTCACGGGGAGCACCGGCCTCCAGCCGGGCGGTGAGATCGGCATGGTCGCGCACCACCCGGATCGGTGTGGTGAAACTGGGATGCCAGATTTCCAACGTATCGAGAACCACCGTTCCGGCCGGAGCCGATGCAAACGCCTCCTTCAGCGCCTGCGACAATGCCGGATCAGGCATTGTCCGCGTCCGGCGACACCCCGCAACGGGGGCTGGGGAACGGACACAGCGTCCTGGTCTCCAGCAGCATGCGGATCTGATGGACGACCTCGCTCAGACCCTCGACCGCCGAGCGCAGGGCCTCGGTCTGGCGGGCCTGTTCCTCGACCACATGGGCGAAGGCTTCGACGGGGACACCGGATGCATCCGGCGCCCCCTGCTTCCTCGACCATGCCCAGGCAATGATGGCGATGATGATCACCGTGGCGGCGATGGCGGCGATCTGGACCATGGGAGCGGCTTGCCCCCAGGCGCCCACATACTGGGTGGCGACGCCCGCCCAGATTTCCGGGGATTGTTCGGTCATGGCATTGAATTCCGGGTCGGTGGAAGGGGTTACCAGGAAAAGGCCAGGATCTCTTCCTGGGAGGTGAGTTTGGCGATGGCGGCTTCGGCCCCGTTGCTCGCCAGCCGAATGACCTCGCGCTCGGCATAGACCTCCTGGAGGGTCTTGGTGCCGTTCAGGGCATCCCGTTCACGGGCGCGTTCGACCTTCCAGTCGAGAGTGGCGATGCGCTGCGCCGCTTCGGCTTTGACCCGGCGAACCAGGGCGGTTCTGGCCGCCTGGAGTTCCTCGGCCTGCCGCTCGACGACGCGCTCGGCATCAAGCCTGCGGACCTCATCGTCGGTGACGCCGTCATAGCGGTCGATGACCTCGCCATCGACGAGATGGAACCGGTGACCCAGGGTCGAGTCCACCGGCAGGTCGTGGTCGCCCTCGGGACCGATGACGCCCCAGTCATTGCCGTGGGGGAAGCTGATTTTGCCAGCCATGATCAGATGCCTCCGATAATCGGAACGATGTAGGGGTAATTGGTCGAGTGATAGGCGCTGTCGAAGATGTAGACGTTGAAGCCCGGCACCTTGGAACTCATGTCGCCCTTGTCGGCGATGGCCTGAAACACCGTCCGGGTGTCGATGTGCGACATGTAGATGCCGTAGCCGCTGTCGGAATTCGGGCTGTAGGAGATCATGAAGTCGCTGTCGCGGATGGGCGCGAACGACCGCCCATAGCTGGAATCCTGATATTGCAGGAAGGCGTATTTCCCGTCCGACACCCGGATCAGGAACACCTCGGCCCCGGCCCCATAGTAGTAATAGGGCTGGTAGCAGATGACGTATTTGCCGTCGTTGGAGATCTGGAAGCGGATACCGTTGCGGTCGGCGGATTCCATGCCGTAAGTCGTGGTCGTGCTCAGGGTGTGGGTGGCTTCCTTGGTGTAGCCCCCGCTGCCGTTCGGCGTGAAGCGGTCCAGCATGCAGTAATTGCTGGGCTCCATCCGCACGATGATGATCTTGCCGTCATCGCAGGGAATGACGATGCCGCGATAGAGGCTCTCGGCATACCCCGCCGAATTGGCCGTCCAGTCGTAGAAGATGTGCTTGGTCTCATCGAGATTGTTGAACCAGGCGCGGCGGTTGCTGGCGGAAATGTCGAACGGTGGGACGTTGGAATAGACGTGCAGCCGCATGGAGGTGCCGCCGTTCTTATTCTCATTGATGACCAGCGTGCCGGTTTTCTCGTTGTAGCCGATCATCCCGTACTTGTTGTACGTCCCGAAATTGTTCTGGGCGTAGAACTTGGTATTGGTCCAGGCCAGATGCCAACCCTCGGTGCCGGCCAGGCGGCCAGGCGCGATGGCCCGCGGCGCCACGCCTGCGTACTGGTTCTCCATGAACAGGGCGAGGTTCTTGTTGGTCTTGTTGTTGACCCAGACACCAACATTGCGGAGTGCCGTCGCCGAATAGGGGCTGGCACGCCCGATCATCGAACCGTCGGGGCCGATAGCCAGCGCCAGGTGGCCCAGATGGCCACATCGGGCGGTGCCGTCGCCGTAATTGGTGTCGGTCGAGGAGATATTGGAATCCGTGCGACCGTAGGTATACCAGTTGTTGAAGAATTCGGTCCCTAAGCTGCTGGTGCTGCCCTGCATGTAGCCACTGTCGTTGTAATGCTGGCGGCACAGCTCCTGGAGATAGTGGTTGTAGACCACCGTGCCCCAGGGGGCCGAGCTGCTCATGGTGACCACGGCGAAGGCCGGGCGCTTCCAGGGATCGAGCAGATCGCTGTCAATACGGCGCTGGTACTGCTTCAGCGCATTGAACGTCAGGATATCCATCGTCAAACCTCCGTAATGGCGGCAATCTGCCCGTCGGGCGTATAGGTGAAACTGTAGGCGCGGGTGTAGGTGATGCCGCCGAGGGTCAGTTTCTCGGCATAGCCCGCCATGGTTCCGTCGTCGTTGTAGGTGATGCCGTTGATCAGACGCGGGCCCTGGCGGATCGAAGCCGCCCTTCCGGCAACGTCGTAGACGACGTCGCCCGCGACGATGCCCCCCGTGAACAAGGCGGCGTTGGCGGCACTGACCGAATATCCGGCATTGGTTCCGAGGTAATTGGCGAGATTGACCTGGAACTCGGCCATCTGATTGTTGATGCGGGTTTCGATCCCGTTGGAGAAGGTCTCGATCTTGGCAAGGGCGGCGTTGAGACCGGCGATCACCGTGCCGTTGATGAAGCCGGTGGCCGTGGCCAGCCAGAGCGTGTTGATGTGATCCTTCAGCGCCTGGGCGATGGCATTGAGCCGGGTCGGGATTTCGCGGGCCTTGGAATTGCTGAAGATGCCGACATTGTCGGAGAACGCCACGAAGGGAGCGGCATTGGGGATCGGGGGGATGGTCAGGGGCATGGGATCAGGTCTCCGCGTAGAAGGTTTCAAGGACACGGTCGCCGAATGATTCCAGGGTGCGCTCGCCGACCACCACGGCCCCGGTAACATCCATGTTCCGTTCATCGCGATTGAGCAGCATCCACCGCTCCTCCCCGCCATGGGGGATGTCGCCCAGCCTGGAAGCCCGAGTGAGCATGAGGATGTCCTCGCCGCTTAAGTCCGGGGCGTAAAGCCCGGCGGCCTTGGCCGCCACCTTGCGCAGCAGGGCGTCGTAGGCATCGGTGTCCTGGATGGTCTCGATCAGTTCGATGGCCTTCACCATCAGCGCGAAATCGTCCATCCGCAGGTTGGGATCGTCGAGCTTGGCCGAGATGGTGGCGAAGGCGTTGTCCTGAGCGGATTTGACCGTCAAGTAATGGGCAAGGGTGGTCATGGGCCTTCCCTTCAGAACAGCTCGATGCCGAGCGTCCGGTAGTCCGAGCCCCTGCGGGCGGAAACGATCAGGGTTTGCAGATCGAGCCCGGTTGCTTCGGCGACGATGGTTGCCGCCGCCTCAGCGGCCACAGCGAAGCTCTCGGCCTGTCCGGCCCAGAAGGCGCCGTCGGTTTCGGCCTGGGCTGCGACCGTGGCGGAATTGGCAGAGGCGGTTTCCGATGCACGGGCCTGGGCCGCCGACGCGGTGGCGCTGGCCTCGGCATGGACCGCCAAGGCCGAGGAGGCCGCCGTCTGCTGTTCCGACAGGGCCGCCGCCTCCGCGCTCGCCTGGGCGGCGGCTTCGCTGTTGCCGGCCACGACCGAAGAAGTGTTGGCCGCCGCTGCCGAGGCGGTCGCATCGATTGCCGCCTGGGAGGCGACGGCTTTCGCCGCCACCGTGGCTGTCCGGGCCTGTTCCGCCTGGACGGCGGCGTTTTCCGAGGCTTGCCGGGATGCCTGTGCCGCGACCGCGCTGGCATTGGCCGCAGCGGCATTGCCGGACGCGGCTGAAGCACTGGCGGCGGCATGCGTTTCCGACGATCTGGCTGCCTGGGCATTTGCCGCGATGGCCGCCTCGCTCGTCTCCGCCGTATCGGCGCTGTGAACGGCAAGCGCCGCGCTGGCCGCTGCCGCTGCAACTTTCTGGTCCAGGGTTTCCAGACCGGATTGAAGCTGGGTATCGATATCGGCGATGGCCTTGGCCACCGTCTTGACCGGCCCACCCTCGGTGACGACCTGGGACTCGGTCCCGCCGGCAGGGCCATGCACCACCTTGTGCAGCAGGGTACTGTCCGCGGTCACCTTGGCGACGGCAGCAGCGAGATCTGTTTGCAGGGTCATGAACGATCACCAGCGAATGCTGACGGGCAAGCCGACATGCAGGGTGGAATGGAGGGTCTGGATGTTGGCAAAGAGAACGACCACGTCCTCGGCCAGCAGGATGTCCAACGCCCCCGCGTCGAGCATGGGGCGCTCACGAACTTCCAACACCGAGGTGACGATCCAAGCCCCGCCTCGACTGGGCACCGCCTTGTAGGGGGTGTTGCCCTGGCCAACGAAACGGGCCTCGTGGGCGACAATGCCGCTTCCACCCAGCAGGGAGATGGCGAACCAGTCGGCGCCATCGTCCAGCTTCAGGCGAAACCATGCCTCGAAGGTGGCGAAATCGACCGCCGACATGCGCCATCGCACCGGGATGCGGGTAGGCGTTTGGGTGAACCGCCGCCGCTGCCGGGCTGGGCCGGATTCCATATCGGTGCGGGTGACGGCGGATTCCGGTTCCAGGGCATAACCGTCATAGGTCGGCAGCGGCAACCGGGAGGGCCAGGAGACGAGCGTGGTCATCGATAGGTCCCTGCCGCCGGATTCAGCCCATAGCGATGCTCCAGAACTGGGGCCATGCCCTCGCCGCGGCCGATGCGGCGGCTCATGCGGCCCTCGATCTCCTCGACGATAATGTCGAGATGGATGCGGCCATCCGCCCCCTGGGATTGCTCGGCGCGGGCCTGGGTGCCGGACGCATGATTGTTGACCGTCACCACCACGCCCACCGCCGTCGGCTGCGACAAGGCGGCATTCAGGATGCGGTCGGCATTGTCCATCTGCCGGGGCGTGAAAACGCCCTCACCAACACGGGCGACGATAGGACGCTCTCCCGCCACCAAACCGCCGCCGTGGAATTTCGGCGCATTGGTGAAGACAGAGGAGTTGAACGAACGAGTGTCCAGCCGGTCGAAACCGATCAAGCCGCCGGAATGGGCGATCGCGAAATTACCGGTGTCGGGCACCGGCGTTGCACCGCCGGAACTGGTGCCGCCAGAAGCTGTCCCGGAAAAGAAGCTGCCGATCCCGGCGATCATGCCGCCGAAGATACCGCCACCGGCTCCCCCGAACAGCGGCGCCACCACCGACATGCGCCAGGCGGCGCGTAGGGCCTCCTCGGCCAAGCTGTTGAACAGATCCTGCCCGGCCAGCTTGCCGGTCATGGCCCATTTGACGAAGGCGTCCTCGCTGGCCCGCAAGGCTCCGGACATGGCACGTTCGGCACTGACTGCGGCATTGCTGGCTTCGTCGGCATAGGCCCGCACCGCCCGGATGGCTCCGTCCTGCCAGTCGCGGCTGGCGGCCAGTTTGTCCTGCTCCAGTTCCTTATATCGGCGGGTGTAAGCCTCTTCCGACAAGGTGCCGCTGGCCCGCTGCTCGTTGAGCTTGGCCAGTTCCTCGGCAAACCGCTGCGTGGCGTCATAGGCCAGTGTGGTCTGGCGGGCCTCGTCCTTGACCGCTTCGGCATATTGGCGGAACCGCGCCGCCCGGTACTCATCGACCTTGGGATCGTCCTCGGCCAGCTTGTGGCTGCGGGCGAATTTGGCCACGTCATTGTCGATGGTGACGTCGCGAACTTTGATGCGATCACTGCTGCGCACCGCCTCCGCCAGCCGTACCTGGGCGTCGATCTCACGTTCCAGGTCGGCGACGGCACGGGCCGCCTCGCTGTTGGCCCGCGATTTCTGCACCTGGGCGTAGGAGGCTGCCAGTTCGCCATTGGCATCGGCCAACCCCTTGGAGGCCTGTTCGGCCAGCCAATTGGTCCGCTCCGCCAGGATGGTGTCGGCCACAGATCCCTTGGCGGAATCGGCGAGGCGATCATTGGCGGCGACTTCCTGCTCCAGCGAGCGGATCAGGCCGTTCTTTTGCTCCAGCAGCTTGGCGGCATCGATCCGGCGCAGCGCCCTGTCGTATTCGGCTACCGCCGCGCCGTTATTCTTGAAGGCGAACTCCAGCACCTTGGCGGATCGCGCCGCGTCGATCTGGGCCTGACCGCCGGTGCGGGCGGCTTCGGCCAGACGCTCTTGACCACGGGCCTGGAGGTTCAGTCCCAGCACCTCGGCCTGGGCCTGGGCGGACATCTCTCCCGCCCCCTTGGCTTCGGCCTCGCGGGCCAACAGATCCTTGATCTCCTGCTCCTTGGACTTGGTGCGATAGACACCGCCCTGCTGGAACAACTCCTTCTCGATCTGACGAAAGCCCTTGGCCGCCTCGTACTGGGCCTTGGTGCGGGAGAACTCGGCGTTGCCGACGGCGCGGGCCGCATTCAGCTTCTCCTGCCATTCCACCTCGAATTTGAGATCGGACAGCTTCTCGATATAGGTCGGCTCGCGCTGCTCGGCCCGGACCCGGTCGCGCTCCATCTTGGCCTGGGCTTCCATGCCCGCCCGCTTGCGGGTGATCTCGTCGAGATCGGCGGCGACATCCTGGCGTTCGGCCAGCAGGCGGCGCAGTTCCTCGTTTTCCTCCCTGACCGCCTGCACCACCACCGAATGGGTGCCCGCCGGCAATGGCTTGTCGAGGGCCTGCTCGCCCCCCAGGGCGGCGATGCGCCGATCCAGATCGGCCAACCGCGACTTGACCGTGGATTCGCCCGGCGTCAGCGATTCCAGCGTCGCCGCCCCGGCATTGGCGCCACCCGACAGAACCTTGCGCAGCCAGGGGGCGTTGGTGAAGCCCTGCCAGGCGTTGGCCATGCGGGTGAAGGACCGCTCGGCGGTGTCGGCGCTTTCCTTGGCGGCTTCGTCGAAGCCCCGCAGCGCCTTGATCAGGGTGTCGCGGAAGAAATCCGCCGTCACCTTGCCCTGGGTGACCATCTGGCGGAACCCGCCCGAGGGCAGAGCGGCGGCCCGGTCCAGCGCCTGCAACAGCCCCGGCATGGGCTCGACGATCTGGTTGAGTTCCTCGGCCCGCAACGTGCCGGACGAAAGCCCCTGGGCCAGACCGAACAGCGATTGCTCCAACTGCTCGGACGAGGCACCCAGCGCGATGGCGGTGGACTGAAACCCTTCCAGCAAGGCGCGGCTTTCGCCGGTGGTGATGATCCCGGCCTTCTGCAACGCCGCCAGCCGGGAATAGGCCCCGACCACCGTTTCCAACGCAGTGCCGGTCTTCTGGGCCTGGGCGTAGAGATAGCTGGTGGTTTCAGTCAGGGCCGCGGCACCGACCAGACCCTTCAGCCGGGCCTCCAGGCTTTCCACCTTGATGGTGGACTCGACCATGGCCTTGCCGAAGAAGCCGATGGCCGCGCCCGCCGCCAATCCCGCCGGGCCCAGCGCCATCATCACCGAGCCGATGGGGCCGAGACGCGAGGCGAACCCCGCCATGCCGCCCTGGATGTCCTGGCTGGCGGCATTCATGGCCAGCAGCGACTTCGAGGCCGGCTGCGCCGCCCCTTCGATCCGGGCCAGCGCCTTCTGGCCGTCCTCGCCCAGCTTCAGCAGGGCACGACGGACGGTTTCGCCGTCCTGCAAGGACAGGCGGATGGAGACGGACTTGGTGGCCATGGAGTCAGGTCTCGGTTTGAACCTTGGCGGAACCGGCCACCATGCCGCGCTCGGCGAAGG
>DISD01000083.1 GCA_002435715.1 Rhodospirillaceae bacterium UBA6219 | reverse complement strand
CGTTACTGCCCGGCCGGCGTCTATGAAATCGTCGATGGCCCGGCGCTGCGCATCAACGCCCAGAACTGCGTCCACTGCAAGACCTGCGACATCAAGGACCCCACCCAGAACATCACCTGGACCGTCCCCGAGGGGGGTGGGGGACCGAACTACCCGAATATGTAAGCTGGGCTCCATCGATCAAATGCCGCCTGCAAGCCCCGCTTGCAGGCGGTTTTTCTTTGGTCATGGCGTCGGGCGGGGAAATCGCTATTATGGGTGACTGCTCTTGGGTGCGACGCAGCATCCGGTTAAAGGCAAGGTGACGATGACGCGGTGGTGGAATTCGGTGCCGTTGCGCTTGGCGACGGTGGCCATGGTCGGTGGTTTGGCATGGTCGTGTTCGCCGCAAGGCGACGTTCCCAAGGATGCCCGAAAGGGGCCTTCTGCGGGTTTGGCTGCGGGCTATAGCGGATTGGGGGCCTATCTGGCCGGGCGCATGGCGCAAGGGGATGGCGACACCGCCGCCGCCGCCGACTTCCTGGCGGTGGCCTTGGCCCGCGATCCCGACAATGTCGACCTGCTGCAACGCACCTTCACCCTGATGATCGCCGAAGGCCGGGTCGATGCCGCCATTCCGCTGGCCTTGCGCCTGCAGGAACTGGATTCCGACGCCGCCATGCCGGTCTTGGTCGCCGGTTTGGACGATGCCCGCAAGGGTTTGATGTCCAAGGCCGAAAGCCGCTTTGCCACCCTGCCGCAACGCGGACTGAATTCTCTGGTCGCCCCGCTGATGACCGCTTGGTCGCTGGCCGGACAAGGTCGCTATGACCAGGCCGTAACCGCCCTGGAACCGCTGAGCAGCACCAAGGGCTTCGCCGGGGTGAAGATTTTCCACACCGCCCTGATCCAGGAACTGGCCGGTCATACCGCCCAGGCCAAGGCGGCCTATGCCCAGGCTTTGGCCGGGCAATTGTCCATTCGCGGCATCGAAGCCTCGGGCAGTTTGTCGCAGCGCCTGGGCGAGATGGACGACGCCAAGGCGCTGTACCAGCGCTATCACCAGGAACACCCCGACACCTTGTTGTTCGACGGCGCCCTGCTGGTCGGTCAAGGCGACAAGATCGCCCCCCTGGTCAGCGACGCGCAAGCGGGCATGGCCGAGGCCATGTTCGACATCGCCACCCTGATGCGCCAGGGCAACGGCCAGGACGCCGCCATCGTCTTTACCCAACTGGCCTTGTCCTTGCGCCCCGATTTCCCGCTGGCCCGCGCCGTGTTGGGCGACATGCTGTCGGCCCAGGACCGCTTCGACGCCGCCAACCAGGTCTATGGCGGCATCGCGCCCGCGTCTTCGGCCCATGCCTATGCCCAGATGCGGCTGGCCATGAACGAAGAAGAATTGGGACGAACCGACCAAGCCTTGACCCGACTGACCAAACTGGCCGCCGACAAGCCCGACAGCCTGGACCCGCTGGTGACCAAAGGCGACATCCTGCGTCGCAAGAAGCGTTTCGCCGAAGCCGCCGACGCCTATGGCGAGGCGGTGGCCCGGGCCGGCAAGGATTTGTCGACGCAGCATTGGCCGCTGCTGTACAGCCAGGGCATCTGCCTGGAACGCACCAAGCAATGGGCCAAGGCCGAAGCGGCCTTCAAAAAAGCGCTGGAATTGAAGCCCGACCAGCCCGACGTGCTGAATTATCTGGGCTACACCTGGGTGGACGCCGGCATCAACCTGCCAGAAGGCCGCGCCATGCTGGAAAAGGCCGCGTCGCTGCGGCCGCGCGACGGCGCCATCGTCGATTCGCTGGGTTGGGCGCTGTACCGACTGGGCGAGTACCAGGAAGCGGTCAAGGTGCTGGAACGCGCCGTCGAACTGAAGGCCGAAGACCCCACCATCAATGACCATCTGGGCGACGCCTATTGGCAGGTGGGCCGGGTGACCGAGGCCATGTTCCAATGGAAGCGGGCCATGGGTCTGGACCCCGAGCCCGAACAGATCGAACCGCTGAAGCTAAAAATTCGCAGCGGCCAGGTTCCCGCCACGCCGCTGGCCAAGTAATGCCGCCCATCCGCGTTGACGCCTGGGCCAAGGTCAATTTGTTCCTGCACGTCACCGGCAAACGCCCGGATGGCTATCACCTGCTGGATTCGCTGGTGGTGTTCGCCGGCATCGGCGACACCATCGAAGCCGCGCCCGCCCAATCGCTCAGCCTGGAAATCACCGGCCCCACCGCCCCCTTGCTGGACGCGTTGGACGGCGACAACATCGTGCTGGCGGCGGCCCGCAAGCTGGCGGCCCTGTGCGGGATCGACGCCCGGGCCCGCATCACCTTGACCAAGCGCCTGCCGGTGGCCGCCGGTATCGGCGGCGGGTCGGCCGACGCCGCCGCCACCTTGCGGGCGTTGACGGCTTTATGGCAGGTCACCCCCAGCGCCCCGCAATTACATGATCTGGCGCTGTCGCTGGGCGCCGACGTGCCGGTCTGCCTGCGTGGCACCCCCACCCGCATGTTCGGCATCGGCGAGAAACTGGAAAATACGCCACCCTTGCCGCCAGCCTGGCTGGTCCTGGTCAATCCGCGTATCGGACTTTCCACGCCTGCGGTGTTCAAGGCCCGTCAGGGGTGTTTTCACGACGCCTTGCCCTTGACCACGACACCCCGCGACGCCGGCCATCTCGCCCAGGAACTGCGCCGCCGCGACAACGATCTGGCCACCGCCGCCCAAACCTTGGTGCCCGAAATCACCCAGGCGCTGGATTTGCTGGGCAATACCCCGAATTGCCTGCTGGCCCGTATGTCCGGCAGCGGCGCCACCTGCTTCGGGCTTTATGCCGACCAAGCCAGCGCCACGGAAGCCGCCCGCCAAATCCTGGCCCATCGCCCCGGTTGGTGGTGCCATGCGGCCCCCATGCTTTCCACCCCTTGAATCCCACATCACTTCCGATTATGGTGCGCCTCCCAGTTGGGGCGTCGCCAAGCGGTAAGGCACCGGTTTTTGGTACCGGCATTCCCAGGTTCGAATCCTGGCGCCCCAGCCAACTTTCCCATTATCAATGATTTCAATGCACTGCTGCCGGTCTGGCGGCTGCGGTTGTGCATGTCGGTGGTACACGCCGGCAGGACTGCCAAAAATCAGCGTTCTCTCAGCGAAAAAGGCGCCGCATGGGGGACGCCCTTTGCTCTAACGAATCAGCTAAATCAAGGCCCGTGAAGTCGCCAAACAGGTTCTGCAACGCGGGGCGCTTCGGCAATTTCAACTGCCACCGGATGATGGCACCCAGATGCCGCTGGACGTCGTGGCTGTTGGCAGAGAAGCGCATCACCCCGTCATTCGCGTCCCAGTCGCCAGCAGCGAGGCTGAAACCAGCTTCGGGCGCGGAACCCCATGCCTTGCGCCGGGTATCCGTCGACAGATGCGGCCCACGACGTGCGAATTAATCGTCTGCCAGCCAGAATTCAGGTGATCGATCATCCAAAGGCTCCTTTCGGGAGCCTCGAATCACTGGATGCTTGTCGGGGAAAGTGATTTTGCAGGCCCTGCCCCAGGAAAATGCTGGTGCCCATTATATGGAATGAGTAGGGTTCACATGGGTTTATGCGTATATTTTCAATATTATATGCAGTGGAGAAGTTGATGAAGAAAACGTCAATTTACGGCGCCGGATATATGGGGATGAAAGTCCTTAAAGCTCTGTCAGAGAACGGAGTAAAAGTAAATTTTTTTATAGATCAATTTACAAATGAAAAGTTTATACTTGGCATTCCAGTCTATAGACTGACTGAGATTTCAGACCCGCAGAATACTATATTATATTTGTCAATTCATGAAGGGTTGTATAATTATCCAGACGTGGTTAGTGGGATCATAAATAGTGGATTTGACATTGTAAATTTGCACGATATTGCGCGAACATATAAATCAATCATACCGTCAGTTGTGAATGATGAGATTCTTTACTTACGTAAAGACAAAAGTAAAATGATTGATGCCCTAAAAACTCGAGAGGTATTGGATTTAATCTCAAGCCCTCAAAGCAAGAAGAATTACGAGAATTTATTGAATTTTAGGGCCGACCCCAGACCGGCGACATACCCCGCGCCAACTGAAGATAACCAGTATTTGACGAATCAGGTGGATATATATGACAGATGTGATTTCACATATATTGATTGCGGCGCGTACACAGGAGATACGATAAAGAAAGCGCTTGATTATACTGGGAAAAGACTAAAGACCGTATTCGCGTTCGAACCGGATCTGTCAAATTTTTCCGCATTGGTAAACGAGTGCCGCAGTCCAGAGCTTGAAAATACAGCAATCCACCTGTACCCATGCGGCGTATGGAATCACACCGGCGTTGTCAATTTTTCAAACGACGGGACCAGCTCATCAAAAATAAGCCTCGACAAAGGGAATTGTACAGTTCCTGTCGTCGCTTTAGATGACGTAATTATAAACAAAAAAGTCGATCTAATTAAAATGGATCTCGAGGGCGCAGAGCTAATGGCAATAGAAGGGTGTAAAAATATTATAAGATCCCAAAGCCCATCCCTCGCCATCTCGATATACCATAAGCCTGAAGATTTATGGGAAATCCCCCTGTACATAAATAGCTTAAATCCTGGGTATAATATGTATGTCGAAACCTATGGCTTTATGGGATTTGAAACAGTTCTATTTTGCTCTAAGAATTGAGACGAGACTGCGGAGCATCGATGCCGGGCAAAGTGGGGCCAGAACGGTGGACGCCGCTTCCTGATGCGAAACAGCCGGCTGTGGCGATTGGGTGCAATTCCTGCCGCCCCAGCCAACTTTCCCAATATTGACGCCGGACCCAGGGGCTTGCGCCCCTTGTCCTGTCATGCCTTAGCGGTGATAAAAGCCGGCACCGACGACGTACTCACCGACCTGGACCACATAGGACGTCTTGTTTTCCAGCTTGCCGGTGGCCGGGTTCTTCCACAGGTAATCCACCAGGCCCGAGCCATTGCGCTTGGCTTTCTTGATGATTTCCTGGACCACCTTCAAGCCGGCGGCGTCGGTCATTTCCCACGAATCGCTGCCGGTGCGTTCCGGACGGAAGCCGCTGGCCTGATAGACGCCCTTGGCGTCGAAGGCGAAGATGTAAAGATCGCCCTTGATCCACTTTCCCTTGGGATCGTTGAAGGCGGCAAAGGCCTTTTCCGCCCCCACCTTTTTCATAAAGACCACGGCGTCGTCCACCATGGCCTGAACTTCCTCGAAGCCATGCCGAGCGGATTGCGTGGTGTCCTTGGCCTCGGCCGCCAGGACCGGGGTACTCAACAGGCAAACGCCCAACAGGGCGGCGCCCAGGCGGGTGCAATACATGGTCAACCTCCCTGAATTATGTTTTTCGATACTCTAATATAGTTTTGCACCGGAACAAATATCCCGTACGCCCCAGCGATGCTATAAGCGCCCGACCATGCATGAACCGACGCGTCCTTGGAAGACTGAAATCCTGGCCATGCTGGCCTTGGGCTGGCCCATCGTGATGACCAACCTGGCACAGATCGCCATTGGCGCCACCGACACCCTGATGATGGGCTGGCTGGGCGCGGCCGACCTGGCTGCCGGCACCTTGGGCACCAACCTTTATTTCTGCTTCTTCGTCGCCGGTATCGGCTTGGTGATGGCCACCTCGCCCATGCTGGCGCAGACCTTGGGCGGGCATCGCCATGCGGTCCGCGAATGCCGCCGTATCCTGCGCCAGGGATTGTGGCTGGCGGTGCTTTACAGCCTGCCGGTATGGCTGGTGCTGTGGAATGCGGGCAGTGTGCTGCGTCTTTTGGGCCAAGATCCGGGCTTGATCGAAACCGCTGTCGGCTATGCCCGTTCGGTGTGCTGGGGCATCTTGCCGGCCTTGGCTGTCGTCGCCTTGCGTTCGTTCATCGCCGCCCTGGAACGCCCCCGCGCCGCCATGGTGGTGACGTTGCTGGCAGTGGGGCTGAACGCCTGGGCCAATTGGCTGCTGATCTTCGGTCATTGGGGCTTTCCCGCCCTGGGGGTGGAAGGCGCCGGTTGGGCCTCGACATTGTCCAACCTGTTCATGTTCTCGGCGCTGCTGGGCTTCATCCTGTGGGACCGCCGTTTTCGCCGATTTTATATCCTGGGTCATTTCTGGCGCCCCGACTGGCCGAAATTCAAGGAATTGCTGCGCATCGGCCTGCCCATGGGGCTGGCCATGGGCTTCGAGGTTTCCGGCTTCAACGCCGCCGCCTTTTTGATGGGACGCATCGATTCCGCCTCGTTGGCCGCTTATGCCATCGCCTTGCAGATCGCCTCGGTCACTTTCATGGTGCCCATGGGCATTGCCCAGGCCGCCACCGTGCGGGTGGGGCTGGCGGCGGGAGCCGGCGACAGCGACGGCGTGCGCAAGGCCGGCTGGACCGCGCTGAGCCTGGGCACCGGCTTCATGGCGGTGATGGCGGTGATCTTGTGGAGCTGGCCGCAGGCTTTCGTCGGATTGTTCCTGGATCTCACCCGTCCCGACAGCGTCGCCGTGCTGGCCCACGGCGCCGCCTTCCTGGTGGTGGCGGCGCTTTTCCAGGTGGTGGACGGTGCCCAGGTGGTGGGCGCCGGGGCTCTGCGCGGCCTGAAGGACACACGGGTGCCCATGCTGTTCGCCGGTTTGGGCTATTGGGGATTGGGCATTCCGGTGGGCGCTTTGCTGGCCTTCCGCACCCCCATGGCGGGGGTGGGCATCTGGGTGGGGCTGGCCTTGGGATTGGCGGTGGTGGCGGCGCTGGTTGTCACCCGTTGGACCCTGCGCCGCCGCCTTGGCCTGATCATCAGCCCAGATTGACCTTCAGCCAGTCGACCATGCGGGCCCAGCCGGCCTGGGCCGGCATCGCCCGATAGGACGCCCGGTAATCGGCGTTGAAGGCATGGGGGGCATCGGTGTAGACGACGATTTCGCTCTTCACCTTGGCGGCCTTCAAGGCTTGCCGCATGCGTTCCACACTGTCTTGCGGGATGCCCTGGTCGGCACCGCCGTAAAGCCCCAGCACCGGCACTTTCAACTGGGCGGCGATATCCAGCGGATGCTTGGGATTGTTGGCCGAGGGCTCGCCCACCAGACGACCATACCAGGCGATGGCGGCCTTCAAATGGGGATTGTGGGCGGCATACAGCCAGGTGATGCGCCCACCCCAGCAGAAACCGGTGATCGCCACCTTCCTGGCGTCGCCGCCATTGGCAGCCGCCCAGGCGACGCAGGCATCCAGATCGGCCAGCACCTGGTCGTCGGGCACCTTGGAGACCAGATCCTTGATCAGCGCCGGCACGTCCTTGAAGGCGGTGGGGTCGCCATGGCGGAAATACAATTCCGGGGCGATGGCCAGATAACCCAGCTTGGCCAAGCGGCGACAGATGTCGCGGATATGTTCGTGAACGCCGAAGATTTCCTGAACCACCAAAACGGTGGGCAGGTTGCCGCCCAAGGCCGGGCGGGCAACGTAGACCGGCAGATCGCCGATCTTCATCGGTCCGGCGGACAGCCCGACATCGTCAGTGACAATCACTTGGGCGTGGAGCGGCTCGGCGGCCACGGCGAAACCGGTCGCGGCCAGCGCCGTTCCCAAGAATCCGCGGCGACTGAAATCGGGGTTCAAGCTTTTGGCATCCTCGTTCATGGATCTCTCTCCTCCCTGGACTTGTCCACAGTGTGGGGAGGCTTTCCCCGATTTAAAAGGGGGACTTGACCATTGTCAGAGAGGATGCCCCCCCATGCGCCTAGGCTGAGGACGTCAATTCTGGGGGAAATCCATGAAACGCCTTGTCCTTGCCCTGTTGCTGGCCACCACTCCGGCCCTGGCCGAGGTCGTCAGCTGTCCTGATCTGTCGCAAGCCACCCAGGTCGGCGATTGTCCATCCGAGGCCCAGCTGAAATATTCCTATGCCGGCTATTGCAGCGATGACGCCCGCATGAACGACAAGGGAAATGACAGAACCTGCACCAGCCTGGACGAGTTCAAGAAGCTGAAGAACCATGCGCTGTGGGAAGCCGGCGATTTCCAGGGCTATCTGCAATGCAGCCGCAGCCCCCAGGAAACCAAGGCGCTGAAACTGCTGAGCCTGTCGGTGGCCCCGGCCGGCAAGCTGAACCGGGTGGTGTGCAGCTATGAAGGCGGCGCGCTGATGGTCATGCGGACACGCCGCCATTGCCAGCAACAGGGCGACAAAGCGGTCTGTGACTAAGACCAAGCCCCGGAGAGCAACCCGCCCGCCGCATGAAGGCGTGGATGATCAAGGAAAAGGGTCTTTAATCCAGCTTAGCCAGCAATTCCAACAGCGGCGCCCATTCGGCGGCGTAATCGCGCGCCCGGCGGTCCTTGGCTTCCAGCACCGACGAGCCCAAGGCGGCCACCGACGGATAGATCTGGCTGTCTCGCAGCCTTGCGACCACCGGAAACCCCAGGGACGAAAAGAAGACGTCCAGTTGTTCGGTGGCCTTGGCGCCCAGGCGCAAACGGTTGCCGATGATCGCCACCGTGCGCTTGTTCTTGCGCACCGCCTTGACCCCGGACAGCTTTTTCAGGAAATGGGCAGTGGCGTCCTGGTCGAAGGCGCCGGGAAGCACGGGGACCACCACCGCGTCGGCGATGGCGATCAAATCCTCGACATCCTTGTGATGCATGGCCGCCGGGGCGTCGATGATCAGCCGGTCCAGGCCCTTCGGCGGCTCGCCCAGATCCTTGGACCAGTCCAAACCGGAAATATTGGCGGCGGTTTCGGCCCGGCGCTTCAGCCAGTTCAGCGACGAACGCTGGCGGTCGCAATCGGCGATGGCGGTTTTCAGCCCCATGGCGGCAAAGGACGAAGCCAGATGGGTGGCGATGGTGGTCTTGCCGCAGCCGCCCTTGATGTTGCCGACCAGAACCGAAAGCATCGCGCCCCCCTTTTCTTGCATGTTGCGCAAAGGGTAACACAGGCTGCGGGGCGCGAAACGTGAAGATCGCGCCCCAATCCTGACCTATTCCCCGTAAATACGGCGGAAGCCGGCCGAAACCTTGTCGATGAAGGCGGGATCGCGCTGCTTCCAGTACCGCGGGTCTTGCAGCATCTTCTTCAAGTCCTCTTCGCTGGATTCGTCGGTGCGAGCGCCGGGCATGCGACCCATGGACGGTTCGTTGCCGGCCATCATCGCCCGCATGGCGATGATGCCGTCAGGGCTGGCGGCCAGGGCCTGATAGACGTCCGGCGACAAATTGGCCTGACCCCAGGCCGAAACCTGACGGGCGGTTTCCGACCATTTGGAATCGCCGCCGAAATGGTCGCGCAAGCGGTCCAGGCCGCGCTGGCTCTCGTATTCGCCCTTCATCGCCTCGATGGTGGGGATGACCCGGCTATGAGCCAGATCATAAACCAGCTGCGCCTGTTTGGGGGTGAAGCCGGCCTTGTGCAGCATCTGGTTGACCTGGGGATCGGACGCCAGCATGGGGTGGCGCTGCTCGATGGCGTATTGGTCTGGGCTTTCCGGCACCCCCAAGGCGCGGTGAAAGGCGCAACGCTGTTCGTCGCTGCAATCCTCGCCGGGAATCTCGACCATGCGATGCATGCGCTTTTCCAGGTCCAGATAGGCCCGCAACAAGGCATCGCCGCGCAGACCGCCGCTGGCCGGGTCACGGAACTTATCCGGAATGGGGGATTGGGCCGCCGGTTCGGCCTGGGAATCTTCGTAAAACATCTGGGTACTCCTTTACATATGCAAGGTGGGGTCGCGGCCTTGGTCGACCAGCGACAGGATGTGGGCGGCCAGCAGACGCTGGCCTTCCAGGCAGCGCAGCGCCTGGTCGGTGGCGTCGGGACCCAGACAGCGGTCAAGGGTCAGGGCGCGCAGATGCGACAGCGCCAAGTCGCCATCGGCGCCGGAAAACGCCCGGGCAAAGGCCCGGGCCAATACCAGACGCTGGCTGTTGTCGGGCGGCGGGGCGGGCTCGAACCAGCCCCAACCCGGATCAGGCTTGGACATTGGGGATCATCTCCGTTGCGGGTTGCGGGGAAATGGCGGGGGCCGCAGCGGGGCGGGTCACCATCAGCTCGGCCGGAATGTTGAAAGCGCGACCCAACCATTGGGCGGCGCCGGCGGCGTCGACCACCGCCATGCCCTCGGGCCCCAATTGGGCCAGCGAACCCAGCCAGGTCAGCACGTTCTTGGCGTCGCGCTGGGCCTGGGTCTGGGCCAGGGGCGAGCGGTACTGCAGATCGACGATGTGACCATCCACCAGCAGCGGCGGAATTTCGCCACGGCGCCGCAGCACCGAGACCGCCCGCAGGATCAGCGGCGTCAGCAGTTCCGACTGCAAACGACCGAAGGTGGCGCCCAACAGACGGGCCATGTCGGCAGCGCGTTCCAGCACCTCGGTGGCGGTCATCTGCGGGTTGTCGGGCTGGCCCAGCTTGTCGGCCAGCAAGGCCTGACGGATACGGCCGCGCAGATCATCCAACACCAATTGCGAGATGTCGAAGCGGCCGGGGCTTTCGAGGGGCTGCAATCCGGCCGAGCCCACCGCCTTGGGGATAATGGTGCCGGGCACCAGCTTGATGTTGGCCGGATTGAGCACGCCATCGTCGTCGGCCTGCCAGATGCCGGTCACTGCGATGGTGGCGTTCTTCAGCACCAGTTCCACCACCTTGTTGGCGGTCTTGATGTCGGGCAGCGCCTTCATCACCGGCGAACGGCCATAGGTTTCACCGGGCGCTTTCAGCCAGCGGAAATTGATGAAGGGCGAGGTTTCGAAACGCCCCTGGGCCAGCAACGCGTCGTCGTCGGCTTCGGCTTCCAACACGGCGGCGTAATCGTAATGGCCGCGGTCATTGGGGATCACCGCTTCCACCACGCCGAAACGGGCCTGGGGATCGTCTTCGCCCTGCTTGACCAAGGTGTCGGACAAGGCCGCCCCCGGATAGCGCAGGCGCAGGGCCGCCAGGGTCAGTTCGGAATGGCGGAAGGTGGTGTCCAGACGACCGTCGGGACCTTCTTCCAGCACCGCCTGGGCCAGGGGTACGGCGGAAAAGCGGAAGGCCGAAGGCTCGCCCGGCTGGGCTTCCTCGAACAACAGGCAGGCGGTGCCGCCGGTGATCAGGTCCAGGTAGCATTGATGCATCTCGACGGCAAAGTTCGAGCGGTCGAAATGACCCTGCAACACGGTGCCGATCTTGTCCAAAAGCGGTGCCGCCTGATGACGTTCGTCTTCGTCCAGATCGGCCCCGGCGGTCAGGCCGAACCATTGCGCCCAAGGCGGGGTCAATTCCGACAACAGACTGGCGGCCAATTGGTCCACCGCGTCGGCGGCGGTGCCGTCGAACAGGCGGTCGCCCTTTTTTTCGCCGGGATTGGGGCGATGCAACACGGCGTCACGTAGCGGCAGGGCATAGTCATAGCATTCCTGCCAATGGGCTTCCCAGGTCGAGCGGCGCTCCTTGGCCTTGCGGAAGCGCTTCAACAGAACTTCGGGGCTGTCGTCCGGCCCCAGGATTTGGGTGGCGGCGTTCATGTCATTCTCCCAACAGGCTTTTGCTGCCGCCATCCACCGGGCTTAACACCCCGCGTTCGCCGGTGGCGACCATGCCCAGACGGCCACGACGGTTGCGGGCCATGGTTTCCAGGCGTTGCTTGCGTGCTTCTTCTTCCGGATCGGTGCTGGCGATGGCGATGGGCGCCGGTTCCGGGGCCGAGGGGGTACTGAAAAATCCGCCCATGACAAGTCTCCGTTCTTGATATGTTCTTTATGCGAGGTGAAAAATACGCCGCCCCGATGGCGACGCCTTAAACGCGATATAGCATCGAAAATAACTAACTTTAAGTGGTCGCCTCTGTCAAGGTATATTTTCCTTTTTAGTCAGGTGAAGGTAAAGCTGCCACGGAGTTAATACCCACGGCGCCTGTACCCCCAGGATTCGCTTGACCGCCTCGACACAGGTATAGGGCCGCCAGGGGGCCGGCCGTCGCGGCGGATCGAGCAAGCGGGTGGCGACCACCACCAAATGGTGGCGACGGTAAAAAGCGGCCAGGTCGTCAAGACCTTCGAGCCGCACAATCGTATGGTGCGACAGCGGATCGGTGACCACCCAGAACGGCCCCTGACGGATGGCGACAAAGCAATGGCGAAAGCCTGGACGCAACAGGCGCAGCCACCACAACGAATCCGCCCCGCAAAAGCACACCAACGCCTTGGCCGTCAGGGCGCTCATGCCACGATCCCCTTGGCGCGCAAGGCCGGCTCAAGCCGTTGCAACGCTTCGATCCACACTTGGTTCTGCAGGGTGGGAAGCGACACGCTGGCGGCCGATCCGGCCAGCAGGGACCCCACTTCCGCCAAGGCCCGCACATGGGACGGCAACAAGATGCCGCGGCGCGCCGAAGTCATGGCGACCCGATAGATGTCGTCCGGGTCGCAAGGTCGGGCCACCCCCCCCATGTCGGCCCTTGGACGACATCCGGCCAAACGGGCCAATTGGCAATAGCAGTACCACATCCATGCTTCCTCGGAATCGGCGAAGGGCTCGGTTTCCAAACTTTGCAAGGGACGAGGCTGGAATGGCGGACGACCCATGACACTCTCCATAACGAGAACATTTGAGGAACACATAAATGCAGAAGTTGCAACGCCGAGTCAAGGGTTGCTAGGTAATTATTCCTGGTGTGTTTATGCAGCGATTGCGGGATCATCTTCCCATGCTGACGCACGGCGAAATCTGGGCTGCCATCGACGCGCTCGCCCGTGAAAACGGGATGACGGCGTCCGCCCTTGCCCGCCGCGCCGGGCTGGATCCCACCACTTTCAACAAAAGCAAACGCATCACCCGCGAGGGCAAGCCGCGCTGGCCGTCCACCGAAAGCGTCGCCAAGGTATTGGAAGCCACCGGGTCCAGTCTGGCCCAATTGCTGGGGCACATCGATCCGTCACTGCGCCCGATGGCAATCGGAAACCAGGACAGCACCAGGACCATTCCGTTGATCGGTTCGGCCCAAGCCGGCGCCAGCGGGTTCTTCGACGACGCCGGCTATCCCTGTGGCGGCGCGTGGGACGAAATCCCCTTTCCCGGCACCGGCGACCCCCACGCCTATGCGTTGGAAGTGTCGGGTGACAGCATGGAACCGCTTTACCGTGACGGTGACACCCTCATCGTCTCGCCCCAGGCCTCGGTGCGACGCGGTGACCGGGTGGTGGTGAAGACCGTCGAAGGCGAAGTGATGGTCAAGCAATTGCTGCGGCAGACCGCCAAACGTATCGATCTGGCGTCACTCAACCCCGCCCATCCCGACCGCTCGTTCGCCACGGAAGACGTGGTGTGGATCGCCCGCGTCCTGTGGGCCACGCAATAGAAACTTGCCCTTTTGTTCCGTTTATGTTCTAGTCAAGAACATGTCCTTCGCCCTGCCCCCATCCTGTCCGCCCGTGCGGGAACGCCGTTATGACGGCCCGGTTCCGGCCCACGCGGAATCCCCCGCCACCGCGTCGGGCCTGATCCAGCGTCTGGCCGCCCAATCGCGCGAACACGGGGCCAGACGCCGTCGCCGCCTGGGCGCCCCCCTGGTGCTCAGCGATTCCTGGCTGCGCCGCCATGTCGCCGCCTTGGCCGATTACCGCGCCTTGGCGGTGTCGGGACACAAGATTCCGTAAAGGAAGACACGCACCGCCAATCGCACGTGTTCATCGACGCAGCAGACCAGCGGCGCCTGCCGCAAGCCCAGCAAATGGCGCGGATGGAACGACCCGATCACCGCCCCCAGGAACACCTGGACCAATTGCTCGGGCCCGGCATCCACCTGGATCTTGGGCAAAGCCCGGCGAAACCGTTCGGCCAAGCGGCGCTCGATGGCGCGCGGTCCGCATTCGAAAAAGGATGTGGCGATGTCGGGCAAACGCTCGCCTTCGGTGGCCAGGATGCGGAACACCGCCACCGCGCGCGGCGCCAGGATGGCGTGGACGAAACGCCCGGCCAGTTCCACCAAACCGTCTTCGCTGAATTCCAGCGCCAGTTCGGCCGGACCGATGGTGTCGCTGATGGCCGTGGTTTCTTCTTCCACCATGGCCCGCAACAGACCTTCCTTGTTGCCGAACATGTCATAAAGGGTCGACCGCGACCCTCCGGCCAAGGCGACGATGTCGGCCACCGAGGTCCGTTCGAACCCTTTGTCCAAAAACAACGTCGTGGCGGCTTCCAACAGCGCCTGACGCCGTCTTTCGGCGCGGCACGGTGAGGACGTGGCCTCGTTCACCCCTCTCTCCTGACTTCAGTATGGTACATGGTGTTACCAAATTCAGCTTGCCGTGATCATAACTGAACTGTACCGTACAGTACAGAACATTGACACCATCCTGCCCAGCCGTCGCGGCCCCGGGCGTTTTTGTACAGGAAGATTCCATGCGCCCGATGAACCGCGCCCGCGCCCTGTTTTTTGTCCTGGCCGCCGCCGGGATGATTTCCGCTTGCGACGACAACAAGCAGGCGCAGGCACCGGCCGGGCCGCCGCCGGTGGAAGTCACCGTGCTGACCCTGGCCCCCAAGACGGTGCCGCTGGTCACCGAATTGCCGGGCCGCACTTCGGCTTATCGGGTGGCGGAAATCCGGCCGCAGGTCAGCGGTATCGTGCAAAAGCGCCTGTTCGAGGAAGGCGGCCAGGTCAAGGCCGGCCAGCAGCTTTATCAGATCGATCCGGCCACCTATAAGGCGGCGTTGCAAAGCGCCCAGGCCGATCTGGTCAAGGCCCGCGCCAGCCTGAAATCGGTGGAAGCCAAGGCCGAACGTTACGCCGACCTGGTCAAGATCAACGCCGTGTCGAAGCAGGAATACGACGACGTGGTCGCCAGCCTGGATCAGGCCAAGGCCGCCATCCTGGTGGCCCAGGCCCAGGTGGACACCGCGCGCATCAATGTGGGCTACACCAAGGTCTACGCCCCCATCGACGGCATCATCGGCAAGTCGGCGGTGACCGAGGGCGCCCTGGTGACCGCCAATCAAAGCACCGCCCTGGCCACCGTCACCCAGCTTGATCCCATCTATGTGGATGTCAGCCAATCCAGTTCCGAATTGATGCGGCTGCGCCAGGCCATCACCGCCGGACAGGTGCAGAAGGGAGCTGCGGACCAGGCCCCGGTCACTTTGACCCTGGACGGTTCGACCCAGGCCTATGCCCATACCGGCCAGTTGAAATTCGCCGATGTCACCGTCGATCCCAGCACCGGGGCGGTGCAGATTCGCGCCGTCTTCCCCAATCCCGACAAGCTGCTTTATCCCGGCTTGTTCGTGCGTGCCCGCGTCGAACAAGGGGCGCGCGACAATGCGGTGCTGGTGCCGCAACGGGCCTTGGTGCGCAACGCCGACGGCTCGGCCGCCGTGTGGGTGGTCGGCGCCGACAACAAGGTGGCGCCACGCCCGGTGGTCACCAAGCAGGTGGTGGGTGATTCCTGGTTGATCGACCAGGGCGTGGCCGGCGGTGACCGCATCGTCGTCGAAGGCCTGCAAAAGATTCGACCCGGCGCCGAAGTGCGCCCCATCGAAGCGGGTGCCGCGCCCTCCGCCGCCGCTCCGGCCGCTGCCCCCAAGCCCTGATCGGAGCAGACATCCATGTCGCGTTTCTTCATTGATCGCCCGGTCTTCGCCTGGGTCATCGCCATC
>DISD01000082.1 GCA_002435715.1 Rhodospirillaceae bacterium UBA6219 | reverse complement strand
CCCGCTCCCTCCGCCACCCTTCTTTTTCAAGGACTTAGCCTAACGGGCGATCACAGACGATCACCCGCGAGCCCTCGCGGCTTGCTACAATAGTGCTACAAGAACCATACTCCGTAGCAAGCATCAGCACCTCGGACAGCAGGAAAACGGAAAATCATTCTCGCACTGGCTTGCGCCATGGGCTTCTGCACCTATGCCAAATGCTAAAAGCCACAGCTCACGGGCAACCGGCATTGCGCAGCAACACCGCTTTGATTGCATGGGTCGCCACCATAGTTTCCGTCACCGGCTGGCTTGACGCAAATCGCGGCTGGCCCTGGACACAAATGATCCTTCACCAAGCGCTCACGCCGGATTTGGTCCGAACCATTCCCTTTGGATATGTGAAACTCATCACCTTCTTGGGTTTGGCTATTTTTCTCCTGAGGGGTGGCTTTCATCTATGGCGCCTATGGCACCGGCAACTACGTCTTCAATCTGCGATAGCCTGCGCATTCCTGGTGGGGGCCGCCTGCCTAGTTGAGGGATTTTTGGATCAATACATGCCCGCAGAGGGCGCCGCGCTGCTTTCCCTTCCATCCAACGTCCTTGAAATTGGCTTCTGGCTCCAGATCGCCCTGTTTGGGAGCGTTCCCGCGCTAGTGAGAGCGGCGGCACTGGATGTGGTGTGCAGCCTCACGCCAGTGACGAATTGAAGCAAGAGAATCACGCCCCAAACAAGCTTAGCGCTTACCGCCAATGACTTTTACCCCCAGAGGTAATAGATTAGGGGTGATCAATCGAAGGAAAAGCCATGGTCGATTTGAGCCTGATCGCGGGAACTGTCTCTTCCCTGAAGGCCGCAAGTGACATTGCGAAGGGGTTGGTCAGCATCCGGGATGCCACCCTTATCAACGAAAAGATTATTGAGCTACAAAGGGCAATTCTCGCGGCCCAGTCGGATGCCTTCGCCGCCCAGACAGGCCTACTGGAACTTCATGAGCTCAACCGCGATCTGGAGCAACGGCTAGCTAAAGCCGCAAGCTGGCAAGCCGAAGCTCACAGGTACGAGCTTAAAAAGCTCCCTCCTGGAGCGTTCGTGTATTCGCTCAAGGCAGACTCGGCCGCTGGCGAGCCTCCGCATTATCTATGCCCAACCTGCTTTGGCCTCCAAAGGAAAGAAATTCTGCAAAGCACCGGCCCGTCAAACGGTATCGAAACGCTGCACTGCAATGGCTGCCACGCTGAAATTCGGCACGGGATCTCTACGATTCCCGGGTTTGCCGTTTGCACATTTTAAGGCCCGCAGCACCAATACCGAACCACCCGTTCAATGCGTCGGGCCATGCCCGCAATCTGACGGTGCAGCAGGCGCATCTCTTCGGGTGTCGGTGGCAGTTCTTCACCTCGCTCGGCTAGATGCAACATCATTGTCGCTTGGTTCAGGTTGACGCCGATCTTGTTCAACTCGCGCACCAGCCATTGCAGGGCTTGCAAGTCGGCATCCTTGGGGATGGGTATTTGCTTGTCGCCCTGACGGGTGGCGATGAAATGTGCGACGGCTTTTCGTAGAAAGGCCGAACGCTTGCCCCGTTCAGCCGGAATCGCCGACAACATGGCCGACGACACCCGCAGTCGGACGACTTCGCTTTTTGGACCGTTCATGACGTCCCCCCGATGACGCCAAACAGTCTGTTTGGCGCGATTTGTACCACAAATTGCGTATCCTGCCAGGCGACAGGCTTTCGTCCACCCAAGTAGAATCAAGCTGTTACAAACGCCACCCCATCAGCGCGTTGCGAACCAGGCCCCAACGCCCCATGCACCGCCCCTGAACCAAGCAGCACCAGCCTCGCCCCACACGGCACCAAGGCAAAAACGACCGCCACCAGCTTTTGAAGCCTCGCGTCCAGCTTCTTGGACGCCTCAGGGCGTCCAAGCATGCCCAGCCCCTCGCCCGCAGCGAAGCCGGGCTCAAGGCCCGCCGCAGGCGGCTTGTCTTGGCCTTGAACCCGGCGTGAGCGCAGGGCATTCCGGCGTCACCGCGCTTCGCCCGCATAGCGGTACCGTTCCTGGGCCAGCCTTACTTTGTCATGGTGGCCGGGGTCGTCTTCGATCACATCGATCAACATCTGCATCAGGTAATCGGCGCCGGGCTGGTCCCAATCGCCTTTGCGCAACACCACGGTTGAACGCAAAGTGCCAGCCAGTTGCTTGATCAGACGCTTGGTCAGCACGTCGGGGGCTTCGGTCACTTGACGCCCCAGGGGCAGAGCCTGCTCCTTCGCGCCGACACGATGGAGCACCGCCGCCCAAAACCAGTGCAGAGGCCAACGGGCGCGATTGCTGTCGCCGGTTGGAAGGCAGAGCCGCCGGGTCAACAGCGCCTCGGACAGCAGATGCTCCATATTGACCAGAAACGCGGCCATGGTGCGAATGGACCGATCCCGCAGGAAGTCGGAACGGCACCGCACCTCCAACCTCCAGCAATGGCTTTGCCGCCCTTTGCCATCACGCTGCCACCGTCCCGAGGCTTCCCACAAATCCAGCATCCAGGTTTTGCCGCTGGCTTCGTCGATCTCGCGTCCCTTGTCATAGACCTGGATTTCCAGGGGCGCCCCTTTGCCAATGGTCAGCGTTTCCAGCCGCCCGGCCTTGCCCCACACTTCGTCTTTCCGCTGATCCCGTCCACAGACGGCGGAGCGCTTGACCTCGGAATGGGCCACCAATTGCCCAATCAAGTCGGGACGCATTTCTTGCGTCAGGTCGGGCGAGAAAAAATCGAAGGCCCGATGCACCTCGCTCAACCGATCCCAATCAGCGCGGCGCAGCGCCCCCAGGGCTCGCACCATCTCCTCCACCTGACGCCGAAGGGCGGGATAGCCATGCTCCCAAAGACCAGCGGCGGAATAACGGACCGAGACGCAGAAATCCAAGCTGATCGGGCGAATGCGGATGGTGATGTCGTCGTTTTCCAATCGCCATTTCAAGCCACGTCCGCGCAAAGCCACCATCTGCACCCAATAGCCGCCAAGATCGATCAAGACCCGCCCGCTCAAATCCTCGGACAGGCGTTCCGCCCTCAGACGAGCCTCTTCCAGCCGTTCCGCCATGGCCGTTTCGATTTCAACGTCGAATGATTCGACGATGGTGTCGAAGCCTGACGCCAAGGGGATGGCGTGGCGGTCACATGCCTCCACGGCGGGGATGGCGACACAGGGCAGATCACGCCAGGGCGATGTATCCCCGATCCCCCCTGTTAGTGGGTGGGGGGATCGGGGCTGTGTCAGAGAATCGGTTTTGGTCGAAAGCACCATGGCAACACCTTCCATTGGGTCGCCGCCAGCAAGGTTGTGGCGATCACAGGACAAGGCTTTGCCCTTGTCCTGTGTCGGTGTGCAGCCTAGAATCGGGGATGAAGCAGAACCGCATCCAGGCTGTCAGCCCAACCGGGCGGCGACCGAAGCGTTTCTAAAGAAAGACCGGTGAGCGCCAACTCCCGGTCTTTTCTTTTTCGTCACAGTGACGAAGGCAAAGCACCGGTCACTGTTGCTTGCGGGGGCGTCCACGGCGGCGCGGCGGCTCGGGCTCGCCCTGCCCCTCCACCAGCCCATCCAACCACGCCATCACATCCGCCGTGCGCCAAAGCAGGTGCCGCGTTCCCGGAAGCCGCACAGCCTTTGGCACCGCTGCCGGGTTTCGCACACGGTCGTTAAGGATGGTTCCTGGCGAGCGCCGCAGCAACCGCCCCAATTCCTCCAACGACAAATAGGGCGGCAAACCTGCAATTTGCTGGCGCCCACCGTGATCCACCCCAGCCGATGGGGAGGTTGTAGATAAATGATGGTTACGTTCGGTGGACAATGTGCCCTCCGCTCATCAAAAGTGATTTAGTGCATAATCATTATCACGAAATACCACATATCAAACACATTTATTTACACGATGCTGTCAGATGCACTTTTATCCTAAAAATGCACCGCCGTTTATTTAGTCACGTTACTTTATTTACATGGTACCATTCTTGTAATTGGGCTCATTGCCGCCCCTCACTCCCTTCGGGCGCGAGCCTCCCCGCTAGACCGTTCCGCACAATGAGGCGCAGGACAGAGCACTCGAACCCACTTTCAGTACATCTTGAGACTGGAACGACCACTCCGTTTAGCGTAACCTTCTCGCCACAACTGAAACGAGCCAAGGCAGCCATGGAACTCGACATCAACACCAAATTCATCTCTGACGAGGTCCAAATCTGGGCATTCCATGCCGGCCATAATAAGAAATATTTCAATGAGTTCGCCGAGCTTGAGGCCAATTTCCTAGACCTACCCGGCTTCCCCTTCGCACCCGCTGTCATCGAGAATGATGAATTGGTAAAGAAGGCGCTTGTGATGTCGGAGGCGTTTCGCCAGTTCGGACGCGGTGTACTTGCCGATCCTCCCAGCCGGAACATCAATGACTATAACGTCAACCCCGACGACGAGAGGTCGCTCCGAACTGGAGTGACGAACGTCAGGCGCTTTGCGCAGGAAATACAGCCCGGTGATATCATCATCTGCCCGCCAAGGCGGCAGTACGATCACCTGCTTATCGGCATTAGCCAAGAGGTATTGAACCCGGAAGCCACTGTTCAAATCCATCCATTCGAGGGATACCCGTTCACGTACAGGCGCGTGGAATGGCTACCGACAAGACATACAAAGCGAAGCCTATCTGACACCCTCGCCGTGCGAATGGAAAACCCGCACGCCATTATTAAGATTGATAGAAGGGAATTCGGCGATGAGGTGTTCTCACTTGCATTCAAGAATTACCTCACGAGTCAAAATTCAAAACTAGACATTGACTGCCCCCACTATAGAGGCAAGAACCCGCTTGAAACCCTAGCGGCACAAGAACTAATAGCCTTTTTTGCGGCTCTTTACTTCCTGTATGAGGAAAATCGGCTTAACGAAATCGCAGGCAAAACGTTCGACGAAATTATCACCGATTATTACGACGAAGAGGTGATTTCCGGCCTTGTGCCAAAGCTGAATTCCCCCCTCCTGTACCGTCTCATCAGCCGTCGTCGGTTGCTGGCTTCATTCATTGCTGGAGGAATCGCCCTTTCCGCGGCAGGCGCCCTTAACGCGGATGTTCTGAACGATCTCAGACTGAGCAACTCTGCCGAAGCAGAAATGGGCTACGCCGAAGACGAGCTTCGTGACATTTTGCAGAGCACCGTTCGGGCAACCAGCCCGCAAGCACTTGCGAAGGCCAATCAGAAAGGTCGTAAAGGGCAGGAGGAAGTTGGCTTGAAGACCGCCGCACGCATAAGGCCGCAACCATGAGTTTCTGGAAAACGATTAAAGGGGCATTTACCTACGCAAACACCAATATACCTGTAGGCATCCAGATTGCCATGCAGGTACTTGCTTTTGCCGCAACGGTCATCGCCACTATTTCTATAGCACCATCTATTAACGAGGACTTTGAAAAGCAAAAAAGAAGATCTGAATTCTACGTCAAAACAATAGAATCCTTGAGCAATGACACAAAAGACCTTCTTGCCGAAATAACTGTTCTCCGCAGAACTGATATAATCAAGGACGAACGTAGGGAGGCATACATCGAGATAAAGAAGTCTGCGACTAAGCTTCACTGGCGATCTGTGGAGTTCGCGTTGATTTTTGACGACAAGCGCGCAAGCGATGACATAAAAAAATACCAGAAATCTCTGGAAGAGATTTCTTTATGGTCTGACGCCGCAAGTCGGCAACCGCTTGTCGACCAGAAGCAAATGGATGAGGCCGTTGTCAACTTCGGCCTAGCCTCAGCGCAACTGATGCATCGGCTAGCTAGAGAAGCCGACGTTAGTGTGACTTCGGCAAAATCAAGCATATTAACAAATATCTTTGGGCGGTGAGGCACGCCTATCCTAGTTTCTTGGCAACCTCGGACACCTTTGCATTCACGTAGCGTGAGAGTACGTGTGACCTGCCCCACCCGCACGTCCAGCAATTCAGATAGGCGCATGCCGACATCCCAGTCCAACAGGCAAATTCGTTCTTTGCTTTGCCTTACCCCATCGCCTCGCCATACAGCTTGGGAAACACCACCTCGGCCACGTGGACCGGGAAGCGCAGGGACACGGGTCCCTTTGGGGTGGCCGAGGCCAGGACACCCGTGTCGATCAGGGCCGCAAGCACAATTCGGGCGGTGCGTTCGGGCAGGCCGGTGGCGCGGGGGGCGTCGCCTCGGGGCATTTCGCCGCGTATCACCACTTCTTCCAAGATGCCCATGCTGTGCGGGTTCAGCCCTTCGCGGGTGACGAACAGTTTCAAATGTTCGGTCAGGTGGTCGAAGTCGAACAGACTGGACATGAAGCGGATTTGATCCCGCGCCACCTCCAGGAACCAGGCCACGAACTCGATCAGTCCTTCCTGTGACAAATTGCCGCGTCCGTCCAAATCGTTGCGGCGGCGCAAATCGGCCTGTTCCATCATCGCCTTGTATTCGGTCGGCACGGTCAGTCCCCGCGCCAAGCCGCGAGAGATGGACCACAGGCCATGGGCGCCGATCCCCGCCGACAGGGCGATAGCGTGGCTCATCAGCCGGCTGACTCGTCCGTTGCCGTCATAGAAGGGATGGATGAAGTTCAGGCGGTGGTGGGCCGCTGCCATGGCGATGATCTTTTGGCTGTTGCCCATGCCGGCCAAATCATAGCGGCGCTGAAAATGCTCCATGAAGGCCGCGACCCGCGCACTGGATGGCGGGCGGTGACGGCCCACCGCCACCTCAAAATTGGCGAGGTCATGGGCAGCAGAGCGAAACGCGCCCGGCTCCATCAGGAACGAGGCCTCCCCCGCCTCGATCCGCCGCAAATCTTCGGGCATGTCGCGATAGAACTCGGCATGCAGCCATTGAATGAACGACGCCGAGGTCGGGCACGGCAAGGTGCCCAGATGGTGCAAGCGGTCGATTTCGGCCTGCACCCGCATATGGGCGCGGGCTTCCAGTTGCAGGTTGCGCTTGTCCTGGTCGGCGTCGAAATCCTGGGCCATGGCCCGCTCGATCTCGCGCAGGGTGGTATTGTGACCCTCGATGCGGTTGGAATAGAAGGTGTTCATGGCCCGCACCAAATCCGCCAAGGCGGCGGCAGTGGGTTTGGGTAGGCGGTTTTCCAGTTGCCGCGATTCGGCTGAAAGATCGGCGATCAAGTCGGCGACACGTTCGGGAATGGCCTCGATACGGCACGGTTCGATGCGTTCGACAGGTTCGTTGTCGTAATTGCCGATCATAAAACAACCTTATTAACTTGATTATACTTGATATTTTTACTTGTAATGACGACACATTGCCGATCATAGCGCCGATCTAGTGGATAAATCCAACACATTGGAAATTCGCGCAATTTCGCGAATCTGCACCGATGCACTGCCGAACTCGCTCAGGCGTACGTTCGTACACCTACGCCAAGTTTTGCAAAGAAATCAGCCAAGTTTCCGCGACACCTCCGACACCTTCGCATTCACATAGCGCAGCAACACTTGCGCCGTGCGGTGCCCGGATTGTTCGGCCAGTTCGCCGATGGTCAGCCCCTTTTCCGCCATGCGGGAAAGCCCTTCGTGGCGCAGGTCGTGGAAATGCAGCCCGGCGGCGCCGGCAAGGTCGCGGGCCTTGCGCCAACGGTAATCCACTTGCTTGGCGTCCAGGGTGAACAGGCGGCGGTCTTTGTCAGCACCAGATGGCAAGCGATCCAACAGGGTGTCCAAGGTGGCGGCGGCGCGGGTGGTCAGCACCACCTTGCGGGCGTGGCCGTTCTTGGAATCGGGACGGTGGATATAGCGTCCGCCCCTGGTGCGCTTGACCTGCCCCACCCGCACGTCCAGCAATTCAGACAGGCGCATGCCGGTGTCCAGGGCCAGCAGGCAAATCAGCGCCATTTCCTCGCCGTCCTTGCCGCAACGCAGGGCGTCGAGCATGCGTTCTTCCTCGCCGTGGGCGCCGTCCTGTTCGGCGTCTTCCAGGCGGCGTTTGCGCGGGGCCGGCGGGTCGGGCAGGCGGACATGAGGAACAGGGTTTTGCAGGTCCTCCAGGCCCCAGCCGTCCAGGGTGGGGCGCTCGCGGGCGATCTCGTACAGACCGGACAACAGGAACACCTCGTTGCGGATGGTGCTGTTGGCGCGGCCCTCAGCCAAGCGCCGGCCCACATGGGCTTGCAGGTCTTCTGGCGTGATCTCGTCCAGCCGCTTGCCGGCCAAAGGCTGACGCTTCCACCACGCGATGCGGTTCTTTTCCTGCTGATAGCCCTTTTTGCTCTCGCTGACCGTTTGCAGATAGTGGTCAAGGGCGCGATCCAGCGTCCAGCCGGCATGCGGCTGGCTGTCGTCGATGGCGGCGGCGATTTCTTCGACAAAGCCCCATTTGCCAAGCAGATGGGCGGGGACCAGTTCCTTGACCGGCCATTGCCGGGCGTCGATGGCCGCTTTGACCGCTGTCACCCACCGCCCGGCCAGGGTCTTGTTCTCAAAGGTCTGGGCGATGCTGACGCCCTTGTAGCGAACCTGGGCCGTCACCCGACCATTTCGAACCACACCCGCCATTTTCGACACCTTGCTACAATGATGCTACGAATTTTGTAGCATGGTCATTTAAGCTAGGAAACGCTTATATTTTTGGCGGTTTGCTAAACCGTCCTAGGGGGTTAACCCTTAGCGCGGGTTCGTATCCCGCTCCCTCCGCCACCCTTCTTTTTCAATGACTTAGGCCAACAGCCGATACCACACGGTACCGGCTGATCCCTTTTGCCGTGGGACAATAGTGGGACAAGGAATCGTGCTTGGTGCATTCAGATCCGGGGCGGATTGATACCGCGCTGGCGGAGCAGATCCTTCACCTCCCGGATGAAGCGCTCCCTGCCGCCCTGACGAAATGCGCTGACCTCAATGGCTGCAATCTGGCGCAAAAGCTCGTCTGCGCTGGCAAATGGATCAGCCTGCCCCTTGATCTGCTCAAACGCTACCCCCAGGCCGACCAAATAGCGTGTCGCCATGGACAACGAACAATCGAGATCACGTGCCGTCCCTTCGATGGCAGCCCGTAAGCCGCCATCCAAGCGCAGGTTAATCCGACTGTCGCGACGCTCCCTGTTCATGAAACCTCCCATCTCGCCGTAGCGAAAAATTGCTACAAGGAGGCTTTGTGCCCCATTTGTAGCACGAATTGCGTATCCCGCCCCGTTCTGACAGCTAGCACACCTTAGCTATTCACAATAAAAACAATATGTTAGCCCATTTCTCACTTTACCAATGTCTCCGCACCATCAGAAATCAGGACAGATCGCCTGCCGCACGCCCTTCACGATGGTCGCGCACAACCATTTTTCGGTCGCGCTGACGCGTCTTCCTGGTGCCGCTCTGGCTTTTGGACAGTTGGCCGACGGGTGTGAACATTAAAGGCCAGCACCTGACCGGCGGCGATGGCGCGGGACAGGTGCGGATCAGGGCCACCATTGATGTCCCACACCTGCCGGGCTTGGCGGTTCCAATCCCGAATGATCGCCAATCGATGGGCTCCATCCGGGGTGGTCGGGTTCTCTGTGTAATGGGCTACCAAAGTCACCGGCTGGGCATAGGGGCCAAAGCGGAATTGCGGCGCCGTGCGACACAGGATGGTGTTTTCCTGGCTTGCCCCGTCGCGACCTTCCGGCAGGGGATCGCGTTTGGCCTTCTCAACAATCTCTAACCGCGCCCCATGGCGGCGATAGACCATCACCACCTTGCGCCCCTCGGCGTCCAAGGTTTTCCTGAACAAGGCAAAGCCGCCCATGGGTTGGGCGAATTTCAGGCGATGGGTTTCCCACCACAACCACACCAATTCCTCGGCGGGAGCAGAATCCAATTCAGCCGGTTTGAACGGGTATTTGATCGCTTCGTCGGGCTTGACCAAGCGACCATTGTCGCGCCAATGCGCCCCTAGCCGCCCTCGTGACCACGACAGGAAGGAGTCCCATCTGGCTTCATTTAAACGCCGAATGGGTCGATACAGGATGTTGGCATGGGGATGATAGGTCGCAGCCTTGTCGCGGGTAAATTCTGTGCCGCGATAAATGACCTCGATGCCCCAATCCCGTTCCGCCTCATGCGCCCAGCGCGATACCCGCCGATGTAACGACGTGATCGCGCCCCGTAATCGCCCCCAGGCAGGGACACGCACCCCAGCCGTGACCACGGCATAACGCAGAAATCGCCCAGCGGAATCGTGCTTCTGGAACCAACGTAGGGCATTCAACATGCCCTTGCGTTCCCGTTGCGCCACCAAAGGCAAAAAACAGATGGTGCGATAACTCTCTTCGTCGTCCACTTCGCCGGTGACATTGGCAATGGCGGTGATGGGAACGGATTTGCGCACCCAAACGCCGCTGCTCTCCAACGCCTGGGCCAGCCGTTCGGTTTGTCGCCGCAAAACCTGACGCCGTGCTTGGTTGGCCCGCCATTCCTGAGGGCTGAGTGTCCAGGTTGTATTAAGCCGCATCACCTCGTCACTGGTGGCGATAGAAAAAGGTGAACAACGCTCGCCGCTGGGCAAGGGTGCAGGCGAAGCAAGTTCACCCACACTGAACCGCCCTGGGTTTGCCGGAGGCCGTTTGGTTTGAGTTACGCTGCCATGGGCTTTTGGTCGAGCATGGCGTAATAGCGTTCCTCGGCTTCGGCGGGCGTGATGTAGCCGATGGGCTCCATGATCCGCCGGTTGTTGAACCAGTCCACCCATTCCAGGGTGGCGAATTCCACCGCCTCGAACGACCGCCAGGGGCCGCGCCGGTGGATGACCTCCGCCTTGTAGAGGCCGTTGATGGTTTCCGCCAGGGCATTGTCGTAGGAATCGCCGACACTGCCGACGGAAGGCTCGATTCCCGCCTCCGCCAGACGCTCGGTGTACTTGATGCTGACGTACTGGCTGCCGCGATCGCTGTGATGGACCAGGCCGCCGCCCAGGACAGGATGGCGCTCGTGCAGGGCCTGCTCCAGGGCATCGAGGACGAAGCCCGCATGGGCGGTCCGGGACACGCGCCATCCGACGATGCGGCGGGCGAAGGCGTCGATGACGAAGGCGACGTAGACGAACCCGGCCCAGGTCGCCACATAGGTGAAATCGGACAGCCACAGCCTGTTGGGGGCCGGGGCGCCGAACTGGCGGTTGACCCGATCCAGCGGGCACGGTGCCGTCTTGTCGCCGATTGTTGTCTTGACCGGCTTGCCGCGAATTG
>DISD01000046.1 GCA_002435715.1 Rhodospirillaceae bacterium UBA6219 | reverse complement strand
CGCGATCGGCGCCCATGGCCAAAGCCGTGCGCAACGTCTCCTGCGCCGACGCCGGGCCGATGGAGACCACCACCACCTCGGAAGCCTTGCCGGCTTCCTTCAGACGCACCGCTTCTTCCACCGCGATTTCGTCGAACGGGTTCATGGAAAACTTCACATTGGCGGTTTCGACGCCAGAGTTGTCCGACTTCACCCGGATCTTCACGTTGTAATCAACCAGCCGCTTGGCGGCCACCAGCACTTTCATGGCTTTTCTCCAAGCTTGACGATCAGGCGTAGAAGCTGCGGTTTTCCCGCGCCATGGCCTTCAGGAATTCCGGCGGGGCATAGCGATCGCCATATTCCTTGGCCATGGCTTCGCATTCGGCGACGAAGCGGGCGATTCCCACCGTGTCCATGTACGAGCAGACGCCGCCGGTATGCTTGGCGTAGCCCCAGCCCAGGATCGAGCCCACATCGGCCTGACGCGGGTCGTCGATGATGCCTTCGCCAAAGCAACGAGCGGCTTCCAAGGCTTGGACATGCAGGAAACGGCGGCGCAACAAAGCGGGGTCGGGCTGTTGCTCGGCCTGCGGGAACAATTCACCCAAACGGGTCCACAGGCTTTTGGCGGAATCGGCCGGGTAATCATAGAACCCGCCGCCGCTTTTACGGCCCATGCGGCTGAATTCATTGTGCAGCAATTCGACCACCGGGAATTCGGGGCCGGTGAAGCCGCGATCCTGGCCTTCCTGGACGCGCACCTTGTACATGACGTCGATGCCGATTTCGTCGGCCAGGCTCAGCGGCCCCACCGGCATGCCGGCGTGCTTGCCGCAATTCTCGATCAGCGCGGCGGCGACACCTTCGCGCAGCATGGCGATGCCTTCGTTCAGATAGGTCGACACGCAGCGGCTGGTGAAGAAGCCGGGGCCGTCATTGACGACGATCGGGGTCTTGCCCAGCATTTTCGACAAATCCAGGGCCTGGGCCAAGGTTTCGTCCGAGGTCTCTTTGCCACGGATGATTTCCAGCAGCGCCATGCGCGGCACCGGCGAGAAGAAGTGCATGCCGATGAAGCGGTCGGGGCGGTCGCTGGATTGGGCCAGGCCGGAGATCGGAATCTTCGAGGTGTTGCTGGCGAACAGGATGTCGGAACCGGTCACCGCCAGGGTCTTCTTGGTGACGTCGTCCTTGATGGCGCGATCCTCGAACACCGCTTCCACCACCGCCTGACACCCGGCCAGGGCCGCGTAATCGTCGGTGGCCAGGATGCGGGCCATGACCTGGTCGCGCTTGTCGGCACTGATCCGGCCTTTTTCCACATCCTTGGCCAAGGTCTTGGCGATGCGGTCCAAACCGGCCCCCGCTGCTTCGGTGCTGCGATCCAGCAGAACCACGGTCATGCCGTTCTGCGCCGCCACCTGCGCCAGTCCGGCGCCCATGGTGCCCGCCCCCAAGACGCCAAGCTTGTCGATCTGGAAGGTGGGCACATCCTGCGGACGGGCGCTGAGCTTGCGGATGTCGTTCATGGAAAAGAACATGGTGCGGATGGTGTTCTGGGCGACGTCGCCGCGCACCAGTTCGGCCAGCAGACGGAACTCGATGTCCAGGCCGACTTCGATGGGGGCGCGCAAGCCTTCATAGACGGCGGACAGGATGGCCGCCGGCGCCGGGAAATTGTCGCGGGTTTCGGCCTGGGTCTTGGCCCCTTGGGCCATGAACAAGCGATGCAGTTCGGGGCTGGTGGCCGGTCCGCCCGGCGGCACATAGCCCGGACGGTCCCAGGGTTGGCTGGCATTGGGATTGGACAGCAGCCAGGCGCGGGCGGCGTCGATCAACTGATCGGCCGGCACCAATTCGTCGATGATTCCGGCGTCCTTGGCTTTTTGGGCCGACAGTTTCTTGCCTTCCAGCAGCAAGGGCAGGGCGGCCTTGATACCGATCAGACGGGGCAGGCGCTGGGTGCCGCCGGCGCCGGGCAGCAGGCCCAGGCCCACTTCCGGCAGGCCGAAGACGGCGTCGGGACGGTCGGCGGCGATGCGGCGATGGCAGCCCAGGCAGATTTCCAGGCCGCCGCCCAAGGCGGTGCCGTTCATGGCGGCGACCACCGGCTTGCCCGAGGTTTCCATCTTCCGGAGCACGTCGCGCAGCGCGTTCATCTTGCCGGTGATCTCGGCCGCCGGGGCGCCGCGGAAGCTGGCCAGCAGGGTCAGGTCGGCGCCGGCGATGAATTCCTTCTTCGCCGAAGTGATCAGAATGCCGCGCACGGCCGGGTCGGCGATGGCCGTTTCGATCAGCGAAACGAACTTCAGGCGGCTGTCCATGGACAGCACGTTAACCGGACGATCGGGCAGGTCCCAGGTGAGGGTGGCGATGCCGTCCGTATCCACCGCATAGCTGATCATCGACGCAATCCTTCCTTCATTGTCGTTGATTGGCGCCCTGTTGCGCTTGAATGATGTGGGATATTTGCATAAACAGTACCGCTAGGCAAAACAGAATTTTGCAAAAACTGTTAATCGTGCCTATTATTGGTACATCAATGTCCCGCATGGTGAGCTGTGCGGCCCATTATGCGGGCCTGTATCGCGGATAATTCTGCCCTGCGGAACCGTTGTGATGAACGTGGCCCTGTTCCGGGGCCGGGAGGAGAATGTCGATGGCCGAGGTTTTTGTTTACGACAGCGTTCGCTCTCCGCGCGGCAAGATGCGCGGCGGCAAGCTACAGCACCTGACCCCCATTCGATTGGGGGCGGCCGTCCTGGCCGGCCTGCAGCAACGTGGCGGGTTCGACACCAAACTGGTCGAAGACGTCATTTTCGGCTGCGTGGTCCCGTTCGGCGAGCAGGGCGGCGACGTCACCCGGGCCTCGGTTCTGGCCGCCGGCTATGATCAAGGCGTGCCCGGCGTGCAACTGAACCGTTTTTGCGGTTCGGGCTTGGAAGGGGTGGCCATGGCGGCGGCGCAGGTGGCTTCCGGCCAGGCGGGTTTGACCATCGGTGGCGGCCTGGAAAGCATGTCGCGGGTGGCCATGGGTGCCGACCAAGGGGCGTGGGTGTCCGACCCGCGTGAGACCTTTCAGAACTTGTACGTGCCCCAGGGCATCAGCGCCGACGTTCTGGCCACCTTGCGCGGCTACAGCCGCACGGACGTGGACGCGGTGGCGGTGGAAAGCCAGCGTCGCACGGCGCAGGCCCAGGCTGAGGGACGGTTCGCCAAATCGCTTTTGCCCATCCATGACATCAACGGCAACCTGCTGCTGGACCGCGACGAGCACCCGCGCGCCGGAGTCACCTTGGAATCCTTGGGCAAGCTGGACGCGTCCTTTGCCAAGCCGGGCCGCGAGCAAGGCTTCGACGAGCGGGCGATCATGCGTTATCCGCAAGTCGCCAGCGTCAACCACGTGCATACGGCGGCCAATTCCAGCGGTATCGTCGACGGCGCCGCCGCCATGTTGCTGGGCAACGCCGAAATGGGCAAGGCCCTGGGGATGAAGCCCCGCGCGCGCATCCGATCCTGGGCGGCGGTCGGTTCCGAACCGACCATCATGTTGACCGGCACCGTGCCGGCGGCGCGCCGGGCCCTGGCCCGCGCCGGCATGGCGGTTTCCGACATCGATCTGTTCGAAATCAACGAAGCCTTCGCCGCCGTGGTTCTGTACACCGCCGAGGAGCTGGGGGTGGGCTTGGACAAGGTCAACGTCAATGGCGGCGCCATCGCCATGGGGCATCCGCTGGGGGCGACCGGGGCGATGATGCTGGGTACGGTGCTGGACGAATTGGAACGCCGCGATCTGTCCACCGGCCTGGCCACCTTGTGCGTGGCCGGCGGCATGGGATCGGCGGCGATTATCGAACGGCTGTGATGGTGGAAGGGGAGGCGGGGGCCAAAAGCGCCCGTCACCCCCACGCCATCTGCAAGACGCCCAGGAACAACGAGGCGACGCACAGGGCCGCCAGGACATAACGTCCATTCCAGACGCGGCCGAAGGTGGCCGGCGGCACCTGGGCATATTGCGACAACATCAGAATTCCGGCGGTGAACGGCGACGATTGCAGGCTGATGGACCAACCGGTGACCAGCGCCAAGGCCAGGACCGGCCGATGGATGTCGGGAAATCCCTGGGCCAGACCGGGGGCCAACATGGCCACCGTCAGCACCGGATTCAATCCCACCTGTCCCAAGCCGACGATCACCCAGACGATGACCCCCACCGCCAACCAGGGCGGCAAGGCCAGATGCGACGCGGCGCCGTCGATGGCATGGGCGGGCAGCAGGTCCAGCATCACCGCGCCGATGGCGGCAGCCGCCCCGACCACCGCCACTTCGGTGCGCTGAGCGGTCAGTCCGTGACGCAGATAGGGGCCGATGACCATCAAGCCGTGGTCGATCCACGCCGAGGGGCGGACCTGGGCCATCAGCCACCCCAGGGCGACCAGCGGCACACCGGCGATGATTCCGATGGTCAAGGGCACCTGGGTCCCGTGATGGATCAGGCTGGCGGTGGCGAAGACGCTTGCGGCGATGCCGGCCAGGATCAGCGCGTCACGCCAGGGGATGGCGGTGTCGCCGGCGGTCGGGACCGTCCGCCGGGCAAAGGACGCCCGGTCCACCAGCGCCCCCAAGGCCAGCAGAATGGCCGCCTCGATGATGCCGAACACGCCGATGTCCCGCCATCCCAGTCCGGGAATGGTGCCCAGCACCATCAGCACGGCCACCGAAAGCGGCGACCACAGCAAGATGGCGCAGAACGATCGCAGCAGGGCCAGCAGCATGCGTTGCGAGCGCACGCGCTGGATGCGTTCGTCACCGCCGGCTTCGTGCAGGGAATTGGCTTGGCCGATCATGGTGGCCAGCAAGGGCAGGGCACCAAAGCTCAGAAGGATGGACAGCAAATGTCCCCCGGCGGTCAGCGCCGCATAGCGACGGCTGGGGGGCTGACGGATCAGCGCCTGGCCGCAGCGTTGCACCAAGGTGGAATGACGGGATGCCGCCGCCAGCAATCCGACCGAGGCGAAGATGGCGGCGAACAGGGCGCCGTCGGCCAGGGCGTGGATCAAGCCGGGGCCGATCTCGCCCCGGCGGATCACCGACAGAACCAACGCCGCCAAGGCGATCAGGCAATATACCCGGGCGGTTCGGTTCAGGCGGGGCTGTTCGATGGCGGCGAACAGCACGAAACCGCCCGCCGCCACGACTTGGCCCCAGGAATGGCCGAAACCTGCCACCAAGGTTCCGACCGAACACGCGACGCTGCCGGCAACGGCCAAAAGGCCGAAGGCCTTGTGGGGTTTGGCGTCACCGGAAACGGTCATGCCAGAGTGCCGCCCCGGGCCATGGCCTGGGCGTCGCGCTTCAGGGCGCTTTTCAGGATCTTGCCGGTGGGACCGATGGGCAATTGCAAGATGATGATCTCGCTGGGGACCTTGTAGGCCGCCAGGTTGTCGCGCAAAAAGCCGTGCAGTTCCGAAATCTGCGCGTCGCGACCGGGCAGCAATTGCACATAGGCCACCACTTCCTCGTTGCCTTCGACGGTGCGGCCGACCACCGCGGACGCGGCAATGGCCGGATGGGTGTTCAAAACGCCTTCGACTTCGGTGGGATAGACGTTGAAACCGGAACGGATGATCACTTCCTTGATGCGGCCGACGATGCGGTAATTGCCATCGGGGTCGCGTTGCGCCAGATCGCCGGTAGCCAGCCAGCCGCCGTCACGCATGACGTCGGCGGTGGCGATGTCGTCGTGGTAATAGCCGGCCATCAACGACGGGCCGCGCGCCCACAACTCGCCCACCTGACCTTCGGGCACGTCGGTGCCGTCAGTGGCGACGATGCGGATTTCCACCCCGGGCTGGGCTTCGCCGATGATGTTGTCCTCGGCTTCGACGCCGTCGGGAACGCGGGTGATCGGCACCATTTCGGTGGCGCCATAACCGTTGCCGAAGGGCAGGCCGAACGTGCCGGTGACCCGCTTCTTCAAGGTGGCGTCCAGGGGCGCGCCGCCGCATCCGGTGACCCGCAACGCCTTGTTGGACAGCGACAGGCCGTGTTCGTCGGCATAATCCAGCAAGCGGCCATAGACCTGGGGCACCGCCACCAGGAAGGTGACCTTGTCGTCCTGCAGGGCCTTGGCCAGATGCGCCGGATCGAAACGCGACGGCAGGATGGCGGTGGCTCCCGACCAGGCGGCGGCCAGCAGATTGCTGGACAGACCGATGGAATGGCTGAGCGGCGCCACCACGTAAAGGCGGTCGGCCTGGGTGATCTTGCGGCTGTAGCACTGGCTGGCGCCGGTGAACATCACCGCATGATGGGCCAGCATCACCGCCTTGGGATGGCCGGTGGTGCCCGAGGTGAAGGTCAGGGTGGCGATCTGGCGGTTGCCTTCGGCGAAGACCGGCTCGGGGGTGCAGGTCTCGTCCAACGGACCGATGGCGATGTCGCCCAGGATCGGGTCGTGGTGGCTGCTGGCCCCCACCGCCGTCGCATGGGCCGCGGCGGCGGGGCTGTCGCCGGTGGTGTAGATGACCCGCCGAGCCCCGGCGAAGTCACGCATGGTGGTGATTTCACGGGCCGACATGCGGGCGTTCAGCATGGAGGCCCAGGCGTCCAGCCGGCTGATGGCGAACACCAGGATGGCGGCGGCGATACCGTTTTCGTTGATCACCATCACCCGGTCGCCAGGGCGGATCCCCTGGTCCTTCAACAAGGTCGCCATGCGGTCGATGGCGGCCGCCATCTCGGCCCAGGTGACCGTGCGGGTGTCGGTTTCCAGGGCGACGCGGTCCGGGCTTTGTTCCGCCCAACGCAAAGGCAGGTCACTGATGCGGGCCGGCATGGCGGCCTGGATTTGGGACAAGATCGACATGACGGTTTTGGACACTCCCTTGATCCGGCCTCTCTGTCATGCACTCCGCAGGCGAGGATCGCGCCGAGGCAGGACGGTGCGGGCGAATTTTCACTATGATGAGAAGGTTCATACCATGTATAACAAAACCGTACATCAAAAAAAGATTCCGCTATGCGGAACGCAACGGAGTGAAACGATGAGTTCTCCCCAGGAAGACGCCGCCCCTCGCCGTGAGGGTGCCACGCTCAGCATGCAGGACGGAATCGCCGTGGTCACCATCGACTACGTGGCCCGTCGCAACGCCTTGTCCTTGCCGGTACGGGCCCGTTTGTTGGAATGCCTGACCGAAGCCATGGAATCGCCCGAGTGTCGGGTCATCGTGCTGACCGGCGCCGAAGGCTGCTTTTGTTCCGGCGGCGACATCTCGTCCATGGAAGGCTTGGACAGCACGCGTGGCCGTGTCCGGCTGCAGCGGGTCCATGGCCTGATGAAGCTGATCCTGGAAGGCGAAAAGCCGGTGATCGCCGCCGTCGAGGGCTGGGCCGCCGGTGCCGGCCTGACCCTGGCGGCCGCCTGCGATCTGGTGGTCGCCGCCCGTGACGCCCGTTTTTCCTGTACCTTCAACCGGATCGGTCTGGCGCCCGATTTGGGGGCCGCTTATGTGCTGCCGCTGCGCATGGGCATGGGCCGGGCCAAGCATGTCATGATGGTCGGCGACCCCTTCGACGCCGAGACGGCCCAGTCCTGGGGATTGGTCGAGCAGGTCAGCGAACCGGGACAAGCCTTGGCCGAGGCCCGCGCCTTGGCGGCACGGCTGACCGAGGTGGCGCCCTTGGCCCTGGGCATCACCAAATCCATGCTGGCCCGCATGCCCGCCAGTCTGGACACCATGCTGAAGGCCGAAGCCGATTCGCAATCCCTGCTGTTCACCACCAAGGATTTCGAGGAAGGCCGCACCGCCTTTTTGGCCAAGCGGAAGCCCCGTTTCGAAGGGTGTTGATCGGGATGGAGGAAAGCTTCCTTTATCCCTTCGCCGAGCCCCCCGCCGATGGCTGCCTGCAGGAGGTGGGGGCGGGCATGTTCTGGCTGCGGATGCCGCTGCCGTTTCCGCCCGGCCATATCAACCTTTATTGTCTGGCCGAACCCGATGGCGGGTGGACAATGTTCGATTGCGGTGTCCACGACGACGTCACCAAGGAATTATGGTCGCGGGTCGAGCGCGACGGATTGGGCGGCAGACCGATTACCCGTTTGCTGGTCAGCCATTGGCATGCCGATCATGCCGGATTGGCCGGTTGGTTGAGCCTGCGTCATGGGGCGCCCGTGCTGATGGCCGCCAGCGAGTTCCTGCAGTGCCGGGGATTGGATCGCCCCCCCGATTGCGCTTCGGTGGCGGCGGCGGAAGCTTTTCACCGCCGTCAAGGATTGGGGGGCGACGGGCTTGCCGGCCTGCTTGACTACATGGCCAACGGACGCCGCCGACACGGGCCGATGCCGGCGGAATTCGACGGATTGGTGCACGGTCAGGACGTGGTTCTGGGCGGGCGGCACTGGCGTATCTTCCTGTGCGGCGGCCATGCCCTGGATCTGGTGGCGGCTTGGTGTCCGTCAGCCAATGTCTTTTTCACGTCGGACCAGGTGTTGCCGCTGATCTCGGCCCATGTGGGGGTGATGGTCATGGACCCGCATGCCGACGCGTTGGGCCGGTTCCTGCGTTCCCTGGAACTCATGCGCCGGGAAATTCCCGCGGACGTGTTGGTGCTGCCGTCGCACAACATGCCGTTTGTCGGTCTGCATCAGCGGATCGATCAATTGGTGGCCCATCATGACCGGCGCTGTCAGGCCCTGCTGGCGGCCTGCGTGATCGAGCCGCGTTCTTGCTTCGACATGCTGCCGCTGTTGTTCCGTCGGCAGCTCGAGGCCGGTTTCCTGGCCTTGGCCCTGCGGGAAACCCAGGCCCATGTCAACCATCTGCTGAGCCTGGGCCGTCTTGCCCCGGTCGAGGGGCAAGACGGAACCGTGCGTTATCGCGCTGTCTAGTTTTTGACGATGGCGGTGATCCCGCAGCGGGCCAGTTCTTCCGCCCGTTCCGGCGACAGGCCCAGAATTTCGGCCGTGTGTTCGCCCAGCATCGGTGCCGGACGGCGGATGGCGAAATCGAAATCGGTCATCTTGATGGGAAAGGCGTATTGCAGCACCTCGCCCTCGACCGGGTGGGGGTGGCGTATCACCAATTGCCGTTCCCGGACATGCGGGCTGTCCATGGCTTCGTCGGGGGTCAGTACCGGGTTGACGCAGCAATCGACGCCTGCCAGACGCTGCCGCCACTCGGCCAAGGGCCGGGCGGCGAAGATGTCGGCCAGGATTTCCCCCAATTGCACGGCTTGATCGGGGGACGGCTTGACCAGATCGGGGCGGTCGATGACATCGACGCACAGACGTTGCCAGAATTGCGGTTCCAGGGCGCCGACCGCCAGGAAACGGTCGTCGGCGGTGCGGTAATAACCATAAGCCGCGGTGCCGCCGGTCAGCCGGTCTGTGCCGCGCGGCGCCGCTTGGCCGGTCCGGGTCTTGGCCACCAGCGGGAACAGCGAATGGGCCATGGCGCAATCGGTCATCGACACGTCCACATGCCGTCCCTGTCCGCTGCGTTGGGCGTCGAACAAAGCGGCCAGGATGCCCATGGCGGCGCTGAGTGCCCCGCCGGCCAGATCGGCGATCTGGAAATTGCTCAGCATGGGCGGGCCGTCGGCCGGACCGTTCTGGTCCGAGATGCCCGCCTCGGCGATGAAGTTGATGTCATGCCCGCCCAGGGTGCTAAGCGGCCCGGTCTGGCCGTATCCGGTGACGCTGCAATAGACCAGGCGTGGATTGATCGCCTTCAGGGTTTCGTAATCGCAGCCCAGACGGGCGGTGACGCCGGGGCGGAAACTTTCCAGCACGATGTCGGCCTTGGCCACCAGCTGCTTCAGCAATTCCACCGCTTCCGGCTTTTTAAGATCCAGGCACACCGAGCGTTTGTTGCGATTGAGCGCCAGGAAGAACGGCGAGTTGACCGCCTGGGGTTTGCCGGACCAGCGGGCATAGTCGCCGATACCCGGGTCTTCGACCTTGATAACGTCGGCCCCCATGTCGGCCAGGTGCTGGCTGCACATGGGGCCGGGCAGCAGGCGGGAAAGGTCGAGGATGGTGATTCCGGCCAAGGGCAACGAGGTCATGACAATTCCTTCCTTCCGATCTTATGACATTTTCGCCCGCGTGTCGGGAGCGTCTGTATGGTTATGACTGTTATTGTTCTGCATAGCGGTTAAAATCAATATATAAGTTTCGCTAGGCGGTAATCATTTTCGCTTTATCTTGATCTGGGGCCTTTCCGGTGGTTAGTATCCTGGGCAAGCGTCAGCCCATCAGGGTCGCATCAGGCTTGGGAGGATCAGACCGTGACCGGTGTCTTGAGTGGATTGCGTGTGGTCGAGGTTTCGGCATTCATCGCCGCGCCGCTGGGGGGCGTGACCCTGGCGCAGATGGGCGCCGACATCATCCAGATCAGCGATGTGCGCGGACGCATCGACTATCACCGTTGGCCGTTGGCGGACAGCGGCACCAGCCTTTACTGGACGTCGCTGAACAAGGCCAAGCGTTCGGTGCGGCTTGACCTGTCGCGGCCGGAAGGCCAGGAACTGGCCCAGCGACTGGTGGTGGGCAGCGGCGGGGCGCAAGACGGCATCCTGCTCAGCAACCTGCCGGCCCGGGGGTGGATGTCCTACGACGCCCTGACCGCCCAGCGCCCCGATCTGATCATGCTGACCTTGACCGGAAATCCCGATGGCTCGACCGCTGTTGATTACACGGTGAACTGTTCAGGGGGCTTTCCCATGATCACCGGGCGCGGCGGCGAACCGGTCAACCATGCGCTGCCCGCCTGGGACGTGGCCGCCGGGCTTTATCTGTCCGTCGGCCTGTTGGGGGCCGAACGTCATCGCCGCCTGACCGGCCAGGGACAACAGGTGTCGCTGTCCTTGGCCGACGTCATGTTGTCCACCGTGGCCAATCTGGGCTACGTGGCCGAGGCGCAGGTCAAGGACAGTTCGCGCCCGCCCTTGGGCAACGACGTCTATGGCGCTTTCGGTCGCGATTTTCCCACCGCCGACGGTCGGCGGGTGATGGTGGTCGCCATTTCCGACCGCCAATGGCGGGCCTTGTGCGAGGCCACCGGGCTGGGCCAGCAATTGGCCATGGCCGGACCGATGATGGGGGTCGATCTGGGTGACGAAACCGGTCGTTATCTGGCCCGCGACGCCATCGCCGCCGTGCTGGCGCCGTGGTTCGCCGCCCGTGGCCTGGATCAGGTGCGCGCCGCCTTTGACGGTTCCGGGGTGTTGTGGGGGGTGTTCCAGGACTTCAAGCAATTGGTCAGCGAGGACCCGCGCTGTTCGGCGGACAACCCCATGTTCCAACGCATTCATCAGCCGGGTGTCGGCGACATCCTGGTCTCGCATACGCCGCTGGGATTCTCGGAGGTGCCGCGCAGCCAGATCAAGCCCGCCCCGGTACTGGGCGAACATACGGATCTGGTGCTGTCGGAAGTGTTGGGCATGCCCGATCAAGAAATCGGCCGTCTGCACGATCGCGGCATCATCGCCGGTCCCATGGCCGCCTGATATCCAGAATTTGACCTTCGAGGTGTGTTTCCGATGATCCAGTCCTATCCGCATCTGCTTGCTTCCGCCACCGCCGCCGTGACGGCCGCCGACACCTTGTTCGCCGCCGCCCGCCGGGGTGTCGCCGCGCTGGTGGCCCCGGCCAAGGGCGGCGGGCCGGGGGGCATCGATCCCGACTTGTTCGAAAGCAAGCAATTGGCCGCCCATGGTCTGGCCTGGCTGGGCACTTATGTCCAGGGCCTGCGCCAATTGTCCGAATGGGCCCGGCGATTGGACGAACGTGGCGCTTTCGGCGCCGTCGAGGCAGCCATCGTGCGGCTGGGCTTCACCGAATACCTGTCGCAGATGGTGGGGGGGATTCCCATCAGCCAGTGCGAGATCATCCGCCCCGCCGACATGGGGGTGGCGTCTTGGGAATTGAACGCCTTTCTGACCGACCCGGCGGTGGCCGTCCTGATCGACGGCCAGGGACTGGAATCGCTGCGCCTTGAATTGGCCCGCCAGGTGGTGGACGGCCGTTTCGGCGATTTCGGCCTGGACGACGAGACCCTGACCCTGATGGGCGACCAGTTCACCCGTTTCGCCGAGGCGGAAGTGTTGCCCCATGCCCATGATTGGCATTTGAAGGACCAGTTGATCCCCTTGCCGGTGGTCGAGAAGATGGCCGAACTGGGGGTGTTCGGTCTGACCATTCCCGAAGAATTCGGCGGCTTGGGTCTGGGCAAGATGTCCATGTGTCTGGCCTCTGAAATCCTGAGCCGCGCCTATATCGGAATCGGCTCGTTGGGGACCCGGTCGGAAATCGCCGGCGAACTGATCCGTATCGGCGGCACTCTGGCGCAAAAGGAACGTTGGCTGCCCAAGATCGCCGCCGGCGAAATCCTGCCCACCGCCGTGTTCACCGAACCCAATACCGGTTCCGACCTGGGCTCGTTGCGCACCCGGGCGGTGCGTGACGGCGACGTCTATCGGGTCACCGGCGCCAAGACCTGGATCACCCACGGTTCGCGTTCCGATCTGATGACCTTGCTGGTGCGCACCGACCCGCACTCGACGGGCTATGCCGGCCTGTCCATGTTGTTGGCGGAAAAGCCGCGCGGCACCGAAGCCGATCCGTTTCCCGCCGCCGGCATGCAGGGCGGCGAGATCGGGGTTCTGGGCTATCGCGGCATGAAGGAATACGAGATCGGTTTCGACGGGTTCGAGGTGCCGGCCGCCAATTTGCTGGGCGAAGTCGAGGGCCAGGGCTTCAAGCAATTGATGGAAACCTTCGAAAGCGCCCGCATCCAGACCGGGGCACGGGCCACCGGCGTCGCCCAATACGCCATGGAACTGGGGGCGCTTTATGCCCGCGACCGCAAGCAATTCGGCAAGGCCCTGCTGGCCTTTCCCCGGGTTCACGCCAAGATCGCCATGATGGCGGTGGAAACCATGATCGCCCGTCAGCTGACCTATTTCGCCGCCCGCGAAAAGGACGGCGGCCATCGTTGCGACATCGAAGCCGGCATGGCCAAGCTGTTGGCCGCCCGTGTCGCCTGGTCCAACGCCGATTGCGCCTTGCAGATTCACGGCGGCAACGGCTATGCCCAGGAATACGCCATCAGCCGGGTGCTGTGCGATGCCCGCATCCTGTCGGTGTTCGAAGGGGCCGCCGAAATCCAGGCCATGGTCATCGCCCGTGGGCTTTTGGGACGGCGGGGCAATTGAGTATGAAACCGCTGCCCAGCGCCCACGAGGTCCTTGTCGCCCGCCGATCGTGCCGGGCCTTCGACCCGACCCGGCCGGTGGACAAGGCGATGGTCCAACGGATCGTCGAATTGGCGGCGCGGGCGCCGAGTGGTTCGAACATCCAACCCTGGCAGGTCGAAGTGGTGTCGGGGGCGGCCCGCGATCGTCTGGTGGCCGCCATGCTGGCCGCTTTCGATCGCGGTGAGGCCCACAATGAATGGCCTTATTACCCGCCGCAATGGAGCGAACCCTATCTGGGCCGCCGTCGCGCCCTGGGCAAGGCGCTTTACGCCCTGGCCGGGGTGGCCAAGGGCGACGAAGCGGCGGCGCGGGCCCAGATGGCCCGCAATTTCGCCCTGTTCGACGCCCCCGTCGGGGTGGTCGTCACCATCGACAGCCATTTGGCCCAAGGGTCGTGGTTGGATCTGGGCGGCTTCATGATGGGATTGATGGTCGCTGCCGGTGGCTTTGGTTTGGAAAGTTGCCCGATGCAGGCCCCGGCCCAGTTCGCGCCGGTCATCCGTCAGCATCTGGGGGTTCCCGCCGAACGCCAGATCGCCTGCGTCGTGGCCTTGGGTCATGCCGAGCCGGGGGCCGCCGTCAACCGATTGCACAGCGACCGCGAGCCTTTGGCCGCTTTCGCCCGTTTCCACCAAGACTGAAAAAACTCCACAGGGAAGAACCGTCATGACCCAGCGTCGCTTTGAAACCGCCATCACCAAAATGTTCGGCATCCGCCACCCGGTCCTGTGCGGCGGCTTGATGTGGCTGTCCAACGCCGATTACGTCGCGGCGGTGGGGCGGGCCGGCGGTCTGGGGTTCATCACCTCGCGCTCGTTCAAGGATTTGGGACACTTTCGTGCCGAAATCCAGAAATGCCGTGACCTGGCCCAGGGCAACCCCATCGGCGTCAATCTGTACATGACCGGGCGCGACGCCGATGACAGCGTCAACCAATCCTATGTGGATGTGTTGATCGACGAAGGGGTGAAGGCGGTCGAAACCGCCGCCAACACGCCGCGTTCTGTACTGCCCCGGTTGAAGGAAGCCGGTTGCACGGTGATCCACAAGGCCTCGGTGGTCCGCCATGCGGAAAAGGCGGTGCGCGACGGCGCCGATGCGGTGGTCATCGTCGGCATGGAATGCGGCGGGCATCCCGGGCTTGATTTCATCGGTTCCATGGTTCAGGGCGCCATTGCCCCGGACCGTATCACGGTGCCGGTGGTGTTGGGCGGCGGTTTCGGGACGGGGCGTCAATTGGTGGCGGCCTTGGCCATGGGGGCCGCCGGAATCATGTTGGGGACCCGCATGTTGGTGGCCAAGGAAATCTGGGCCGACGAACGCATCAAGCAGCGGGTGATCGACGCCGACGAGGGCGGCAGCCGACTGGTGCTGTCGTCCTTGCGCAAGACTTATCGGGTGATGGACAACACCACCGCCCGCAAGGTGGCGGAACTGGAAGCGGCGGGCGAGACCGATTTCGAAGTCTATCGCCCGTTGGTGCAAGGCAGTTTCCAGGTCGAGGCCTATGAAAGCGGCGACCCGGAAAAGGGTCTGCTGTCCATGGGGCAATCGGCGGTCTTCGCCGACCGCATCGCCTCGGTCGAGGAAATCTATGGCGAGATCATGGACGACGCCGAACGCTCGCTGGACAAGCTGCGGCGGGTGACCTTGGGGATGTAGGAAAAGCAAGGGCGGCGGCTGCGGCAGCCGCCCCTTTTTGTTTCAACGTCCCAGCATGGGGGCGATGCTGCTGCACAGGTGCACCAGACGGGGGCCGCAATCCTCGATCAGCTTCTTGGCATCCATGTTGAAGGCGGGGCCGCCGCAATTCATCGCCATCACGGTGCTGCCATCGGGCGAGACCAGCGGCACGCCCACCGCGCGGACGTCGCGGCGCCATTCGTTTTCCACATAGCAAAAGCCACGGTCGGCCACCTGGGCGATGGCATCGAGAACCCGGGACTTCAGATCGGGCCATTCGGCGCCGTGGCGGGCCTCAAGGCGATGGAAGATGAAGTCGCGCTCGGCCTCGCCGATGCCGGCCAGGAAGGCGCGGCCGACGGCGGTGCGGGCCATGTCGACGCGGCTGCCGATGTCCAGGCGCATGGTGGTCAGCGCCGCCGAGCTGCAGGCGTCCACATAGATCATGCTGAGCCGGTCACGGCTGGCCAGCGCCACCGAGCCGTTGGAATGGTTGGCCAATTGCTGCATGTAATCATGAGCGATGCGGCGGATCCGCAGGTTGGACAGCACCGGATAGCCCAAGGCCAGGATCGACGGCGCCGGTTCGTATTTCCCCAGCCGCTTGATGAAATTCAGATAGCCCAATTCGGTCAAGGTATAGGTCAGGCGCGACACCGTCGCCTTGGGCAGTTTGGTCTGGCTGGCCAATTCGTTGTTGCCCAGCGGCCCCTGGCCCGGCTTGAAGGCGCGCAGCACTTCCAATCCACGGGCCAAGGCCCAGACGAATTTGCGGTCGCTGGCATGGCGGGTGCTGATGTCGTCGTTGTCGAACACCAGCGGAACGGCTGAACGCGACGTCGGCGGGGCGGCGTCGGGGGTCTTCTTCTTGCGCGGCGGGGACTTGGGTTTGTCCGTCTTGTCGGTGGGGGTCACCATGAACCAGAAACTCCTCTTATCCCATTCGGACAGGCCGTCGGGCAGTTGGCGATTGATCCCATGAGGGCGTCTGCGTGTCAACAATCGCGCCACAGGGCATTCCGCTCGGCGGGACTTCCGCGGCACATCGCCGTGCTTTGGCCATAACCGTTCCCAGGATGGACCAAAAGCGCCCCCCTTCCAAGGGGCTATTGCGGTTCTAAGATATGCGTTCTGATGTTGCGGAATCTGAAAATGCTGTATACCATCCAGCAAATGCAAAATGTAGTTCCGCTTAGTGGAACGAAAACATGTGAATTGTGGAGGTTGACGTGAGTGTGCAGCAATCGGCGGGCGTCCCGCAGGTGGTCGGTGTCATCGGGACCGGGGTGATGGGGCGGGGGATCGTCCAGTTGCACGTCCAAGGTGGTTTCAATGTCGTGATGTTCGACGCCAACCGGCAATCGGCCCAGGCCGCCTATGACTTCATCGCTGGCATGCTGCGCCGCGCCGCCGCCAAGGGTGGCATGGACGCGCAAGCCGCCGAGGCCGCCATCGCCCGCATCACCATCGCCGACGATCTGTCCGCCATGGCCGCTTGCGGCGTGGTGGTCGAAGCGGTGGCCGAGAAGCTGGAGGTCAAGAAGGACCTGTTCACCCAGTTGGAAGGCATCGTCGCCGACGACTGCATCTTGGCTTCCAACACGTCGTCGCTGCTGGTGACGGCGGTGGCCGCCGCCTGCCGTTTGCCCGGCCGTGTCGCCGGCTATCACTTTTTCAACCCGGTGCCGTTGATGCCGGTGGTCGAGGTCATTCCCGGCGAGCGGACCGATCCGTCGGTTACCACGATCCTGTGCCGTTTGGCCGAAGCCTGCGGGCACAAGGCGGTGCTGTGCCAGGATTCCCCCGGTTTCGTCATCAACCATGCCGGTCGCGGCATGTATTCGGAAGGTTTGCGTCTGGTCCAGGAAGGGGTGGCCGATCCGGTCACCATCGACCGCGTCGTCCGCGAGGCCGGCGGCTTCAAGATGGGTCCGTTCGAATTGATGGACCTGACCGGCCTTGACGTCTCTTATCCGGTGATGGAGCTGATTTATCATCAGTTCTTCCAAGAACCGCGCTTTCGTCCGTCGCCGCTGCCGTCGCGACGCGTCGCCGCCGGCCTGTTCGGCCGCAAGTCGGGCGAAGGTTTCTACGTCTATCCCGAAGGCAAGCAGCAACAGCCGCCCGAGGCGCCGGTTCCGTCGGTGGCTTTGCCCAAGGTCTGGGTCAGCCGGGCCGAGGCCGATCTGGCGCCGGCAGTGGCTGAATTGTTCGCCCAGGCGGGATGCGTCATGGATCTGGGCGAGCGGCCCGATGCCGACAGCCTGTGCGTGGTGACCCCGCTGGGCAGCGATGCCGGCAGCGCGGCCTTGCAGCAAGGCGTCGACCCCCGGCGCACCGTCGCCGTCGATCCCTTGTTCCTGAACAAGCGGGTGACCCTGATGCTGACCACCCTGACCGAACCGGCTTGGCGCGATGCCGCCCACGCGGCTCTGGCCGCCAGCGGCCGGGCGGTGGCGGTGATCAACGACAGTGTCGGTTTCGTCGCTCAGCGCGTGGTCGCCACCATCGTCAATATCGGCTGCGACATCGCCCAACAGCGCATCGCCGCCCCCGCCGACGTGGACGACCTGGTGCGTCTGGGGCTGGGCTATCCGGCCGGCCCCTTAAGCTTGGGGGACCGTGTCGGCGCCCGTCATGTCCTGAAAGTTCTCGAGGGGATGCAGGCCTTCTATGGCGATCCCCGTTACCGTCCCAGCCCGTGGTTAAAGCGCCGCGCCGCCTTGGGCGTTTCCCTGCGTGTGGCCGAGGCCGAGCGCCAATAATTCCAAACAAGGCGTCAAGCCGAAGCCAAACCAACCAAACGGGAGTGACTAATCCATGAAAGCCTTTTCGAAAGTTCTCGCGGTCTTGTCCGTGGGGGCGCTGGCCGCTGCCACCGCCGCCCACGCTGCCGATCCCGCCCCGATCCGTCTGGGAACGGTCCAGCCGTTCAGCGGCAGCCTGGCGGTCTATGGGCACGACACCCAGCCGGTGATCGAATATCTGGTCGGCAAGATCAACGCCCAGGGCGGCATCAAAAGCATGGGCGGCGCCAAGATCGAGATCGTCTCGGCCGACGATGGTGGCAAGCCCGGTCAGTCCGCCGCCGAGGCCCGTCGCTTGATCACCGAAGAAAAGGCCTCGGTGCTGTTGGGGACCTTGCTGACCAACCATTCCCTGGCCCTGTCGCCGGTGTTGGATGAATACAAGGTGCCGACCCTGGCGCTGTTCGGGGCCGGCAGCAAGTCGCCCTATCTGTTCAGCCTGGGCCTGCCCTATGAACGCGGCTATGCCAAGTCCATGGTCGATTTCCTGGATTACCTGCGCGAGAAGGGCCACCCCGTCAAGCGCGTGGTCACCGCCTATTCCAATTATGAAGGGGCGCAACAGGTCAATCTGGCGATCACCGCCCTTTTGAAGCAGCGCGGCTATGAACTGGTGGGCGATGTGCCGCTGGACATGAAGGCCACCGACCTGTTGCCGGCCATGCTGAAGATCCGGTCCTTGAAGCCCGACGCGGTGCTGGGCATCCGTCTGCGCCCCGAAGCGGTCAAGCTGCAGCGCGCCCGTTACGACCTGAACTATTATGATGGTGTCTTCGTCGAAGCCACCGGCGGTGCCGATCCGGCGTTCTGGGCCGATCTGGGCGATGACGTGGCGCAAAAGGCGCTGCTGAACAACACCTTCGCCCTGTCGCTGTATTCTCCCGCCGCTTTGGCCACCGCCCGCGAATTGGCGGCCGAGATGGATAGCAGCGGCAAGCTGAACGACAAGTTCGGCCAGTTCGCGGTGTCCGCCGCCCAGGCGGTGCTGGTGATCAAGAACGCCCTGGAAAAGGCCGGTTCCACCGACCCGGAAAAGCTGCGCCAAGCCATGGCCGCCGTCGACCTGCCGCTGGGCCATCCGGACATGGTGCTGCCGCGCAGCGGCGGCGTCTCGTTCGCCGACGACCGTCTGGTCAAGGACGGCAGCACCCTGGTGGTGCAGTGGACCAAGGACCGCACCACCGAAGTGGTGTCCCCGGCCAAGTTCGCCGTGACCACGCCGCGCGTCAGCCGCTAGGCGTTTTCGTGAAGGGGCCGCCGCCGGTTTCGGGGGCGGCCCTTGTTTCCCTTTGTCGGAGTCAGGTGATGCGCACGGTTTTCAATTCCGAGCACGAAATTTTCCGCGACCAGGTTCGGCGTTTCGTCGCCGAGAAGATCACCCCGTTCCATGCGGCCTGGGAAAATGACGGTGTGGTCCCCCGCGACGTGTGGCGCCAGGCCGGCGAGATGGGCCTGTTGTGCTGCAACATCCCCGAAGAATACGGTGGCGGTGGCGGCGATTTCGGCCATTCCGCCGTGGTCATCGAAGAATTGTCCCGCGCCCAGGCGTCGGGACCGGGCTTTTCGCTGCATTCGGATATCGTCGCCCCTTATATCCTGCGTTACGGCAGCGAAGAGCAGAAGCAGAAATGGCTGCCGCGCATGGGCAGCGGCGAACTGGTCGGCGCCATCGCCATGACCGAACCGGGAACCGGCAGCGACCTGAAGGCGGTGCGTACCCGTGCGGTGCGCGACGGTGAGCATTATGTGCTGAACGGCCAGAAGACCTTCATCACCAACGGCCGCAATGCCGGTCTGGTCATCGTCGTCGCCAAGACCGACCCCGAGGCCGGGCGCAAGGGCATCAGCCTGTTCCTGGTCGAGGAAGGCACCGCCGGTTTCTCGAAGGGCCGGGCCATCGAAAAGATCGGACAGCACGCCCAGGACACCGCTGAATTGTTCTTCGAGGATGTCCGCATCCCCGCCGATCAGTTGCTGGGTCAGGAAAACCAGGGCTTTTCCTATCTGATGCACGAATTGGCGCAAGAACGCCTGATCATCGCCATCCGCGCCGCCGCCACCATGGAAGCGCAGCTGGACGCCACCATCACCTATACCCGCGACCGCAAGGCCTTTGGCCAAGCGGTGTTCGACTTCCAGAACACCCGCTTCAAACTGGCCGAGGTCAAGGCCCAAGCCGCCATGTTCCGGGTTTTCGCCGACCATTGTCTGGCCTTGCATCTGAAGCGCGAGCTGACCCCCGAACTGGCCGCCATGGCCAAGCTGATGGGCTCGGAACTGCAAAGCAAGGTGCTGGACGATCTGCTGCAATTGCACGGCGGCTATGGCTATACCCGCGAATACGGCATCGGCCGGGCCTGGGCCGATGCCCGGGTGATGCGGATCTATGGCGGCAGCAGCGAGATCATGAAGGAAATCATCGCCCGCACCCTTTAAGGGGGGCTGGCGCACGCAAGGAAACGTCCATGTCCGTGAAGAACATCCTGGTGCATCTGGACAGCTCGGCCCGTTGTGCCGAAAGGCTGCGTCTCGGCGTCGCCCTGGCGGCGCGATCCGGGGCTCGTCTGGTCGGCGTCTTCGCTCAGATGGCGACGGGACGTCATGTCGGCGTGCTGGCCACCTGGCCCAGCGAGGAATACCGGATCCAATCCGAAAACAGCCGTGCCGACTTTCAACTGGCGACGCGGGAACTGGCCCAGGCCGAATGGCTGGATTTGAATCGCGGTGGCGAGGCCGAGGTGACCAATCGCCTGATCCTGTTGGCCCGTCACTATGATCTGGTGGTGTTGGGGCAGCGCGACCCGCAGCATGCCGCCCCGCTTCCCGCCGATCTGTGCGAAGACGTCATCATGGAATCGGGACGCCCGGTTCTGGTCGTCCCCTATGCCGGACATTATGACGTCATCGGCCGCCGGCCGTTGATCGCCTGGCACGATGCGCCCTCGGCGGCACGGGCCTTGAACGACAGCTTGGCTTTGGTGGAGCCCCAGGCCCACGCCATGGTGGTTTCCATCGCCCACAAGGCGACGGCCGATCACGATTCGGTCGATCAGATCCTGGCCCATCTGGAAACCCACCATGTCACCGCCGAGGCAGACCATCTGGTGGTCGAGGATGAAGGGGTGATGGACGCTTTGCTGAACCGCGCCGCCGACCATGGGGCCGATCTGCTGGCCATGGGGGCGTCGGGCGGACATGGCCTGGCCTTCCTGGGGCGCGGCAGTGGCACGCGTTACATCCTGCGACACATGACGTTGCCGGTGTTGTTGTCACACTGATCCTTTTCGCTTGTCTGGTGTGTTCCGCTAGGCGGCAATAAATTCTGAAATCGGAGATTACCATGGGTGCCCAAGCTTCCATTGACGACGAGACCTTTTCCCAATTGCTGGAGACGGTGTCGCGTTTCACCCGCGAAAAACTGATCCCCAACGAGCGGCGGGTCGAGGACGAGGACGACATCCCGGTCGAGATCGTCCAGGCCATGCGTGAACTGGGCTTGTTCGGCCTGTCCATTCCTGACGAGTTTGGCGGTCTGGGCCTGACCATGAGCCAGGAAGTGCAGGTGGTGATGGAATTGTGCCGGGCGTCGCTGGCTTTCCGTTCGTTGATCGGCACCAATGTGGGCATCGGCGCCCAAGGCATCGTCATGGACGGTACCGACGAACAGAAGCGGGATTATCTGCCCGGACTGGCGTCGGGCGAGATGATCGCCTCTTTCGCCCTGACCGAGCCGGATGTGGGGTCCGATGCCGGGTCGATCCGCACCTCGGCGCGGCGCGACGGCGACGATTTCATCATCAACGGCACCAAGCGCTTCATCACCAACGCGCCGCGCGCCAGTGTCTTCACCTTGATGGCGCGGACCAATCCCGACGAAAAGGGGGCGGCGGGCGTCACCGCCTTTCTGGTTCCCGCCGACACCAAGGGCATCACCTTGGGCAAGCACGACAAGAAGATGGGGCAGCGCGGCACCCGTACCTGCGACGTGGTGTTCGACGACGCGCGCATCCCGGCCTCGGCCATCATCGGCGGGCCCGAGCGCCTGAATCAGGGCTTCAAGACCGCCATGAAGGTGTTGGACCGTGGCCGCATCCATGTTTCCGCCATGGCCATCGGCTCGGCCCAGCGCATGCTGGACGAGGCTTTGAACTATGCCATCGAACGTCGTCAGTTCGGCCAACCCATCTGCGATTTCCAGTTGATCCAGGCCATGCTGGCCGACAGCCAGACAGAGATCATGGCGGCCCGCAGCCTGATGTTCACCGCGGCCGAAACCCAGGATCGCCTGGGGGCGGCGGTGATGGAAGCGTCGTGCTCGAAGCTGTTCGCCACCGAAATGGCCGGGCGCGTCGCCGACCGGGCGGTACAGATTCATGGCGGCGCCGGCTATATGGCCGAAAGCGCCATCGAACACCTTTATCGCGACATCCGCCTGCTGCGGATCTACGAAGGCACCAGCCAGATCCAGCAATTGCTGATCGCCCGCAACTTGATCAAGCGCCGCAAGGCCGAAGGCGTTTGAAGCCGGGCGGCACAGCACCTCGCTGTGTCGTCCGAGCCAGTGCTGCTTTGACAAATATAACGGAACGCACAGTTCCGAATTGCCAGGGAGGACGGATCTGTCATGGCAATCCTCGAGGTACAAAACGTTTCTCGCCGCTTCGGTGGCCTGACGGCGGTCAGCAATGTCAGCTTTTCGGTCGAGAAGGGCGAGATCTTGGGCGTCATCGGCCCCAACGGTGCCGGCAAGACCACGTTGTTCAGCCTGATTTCCGGCTTTCTGCCGCCCAATGGCGGCGATGTCGTGTTCAAAGGTCAAAGCATCGTCGGACAACCGCCGCACCGTATCGCCAAACGGGGGCTGACCCGCAGCTTTCAGGTGGTGCAGGTGTTCACCGACATGACGGTTCTGGACGCGGTGACCACCGCGGCCTTGCTGAACCATCCCATGCGGGCGGCCATCGCCAAGGCTGAAAAGGTGATCGACCAGGTCGGTCTGGGGCACAAGGCGCTTGAGACCCCGGCATCGCTGTCGCTTCAGGACAAGAAGCTGCTGGAGGTGGCCAAATGCGTGGCCACCGAACCCGAGCTGATCTTGCTGGACGAAGTGATGGCCGGCCTGACCCTGGCCGAGACCCAGGCGCCGTTGAAGGTGATCCGCGATCTGCGCGATGCCGGGATGACCTTTGTGATGGTCGAGCACGTCATGCCGGTCATCATGAGCGCCGCCGACCGTATGGTCGTCATCAGCTTTGGCCAGAAAGTGGCCGAGGGCAGCCCGGCCGAGATCGTCGCCGACGAAAAGGTGCGCGAGGCTTATTTCGGCGAGGAAGACCTGCATGATTGAGATCGAATCCCTGGTTGCCGGCTATGGCCAGGTGCCGGTGCTGCACGACGTGTCGCTGAAGGTGGCGCAAGGCGAGTTGGTGGGGCTGCTGGGGGCCAACAATGCCGGCAAGTCGACGCTGATCAATTGTCTTTCCGGGACGGTCAGGCCGCGCCAAGGCCGCATCCGCTTCAAAGGCGAGGACATCACCAACCTGGCCCCGCACAAGATCGTCGATCTGGGGATGATCCAGGTGCCGGAAGGCCGTCTGGTGTTCCCGCAAATGTCGATCCGCGACAATCTGATGCTGGGTGGCATCAGCGCCCGCGCCCGCAAGCAGCGGCGTCAGCGTCTGGAACAGGTTCTGGAAACCTTTCCCCGATTGCAGGAACGCCTTGATCAGCATGCGGGGACTTTGTCGGGGGGGGAACAGCAGATGCTGGCCATCGGTCGCGGCATGATGGCAGGCGCCGAGGTGCTGATGCTGGACGAGCCGTCGCTGGGCCTGTCGCCCCTGTTCGTCCAATACATCTTCGAAACCATCGCCAAGATGCACCGGATGGGCCTGACCATCTTGCTGGTCGAGCAGAATTCCAGCCTGACTTTCCGCCACGCTTCGCGCTGCTACGTGCTGGAGCAGGGGCGGGTGGCCATCGACGGGCCGACCGAGGTGGTGCGCAACCATCCGGCCACCCGCAAGGCCTATCTGGGAATGTGATCGGGGGAATAAAATGGACATGCTTGCCCAAGCCCTGATCCAGGGCTTTCTGATCGGTGGCACCTATGGCCTGGTGGCCTTGGGGCTGGGACTGATCTACAGCGTTTCGAACATCGTCAGCTTCGCCCACGGCGATTTCATGTCGTTGGCCATGTATTTGTCGGTCAGCCTGTTCGCGGCCTTCGCCATGGACCCTTATGTCTCGGTGTTCATCACCTTTCCGGTGTTGGCGCTGGTCGGATGGGGGCTTTACTACTTCATTCTGCGTCCGGTCATCGGCAGCAATTCGCTGATGATCATCCAATTGACCCTGGGGTTGACCTTCTTGCTGCAGAACGGCCTGCTGATGGTCTATGGCGGCCAGATGTTGCGCGTGCCCTCGATGGTGGAAAGCAAGCTGTTCCTGATGGGCGACACGGTGATGCGCTGGCCGCTTCTCATCGCCTTCATCGCGTCCTTGGCGCTGTCGGCGCTGCTTTACCTGATGCTGACGCGGACCGATTTCGGCCGCCAGATCCGGGCGGTCAACCAAAACCCCAAGGCGGCGGCGCTGATGGGGGTCAACGTCACCCAGGTGCGGACGCTGGTTTTCGCCTTGGGCATCGCCTTGCTGGCGGTGGCCGGTTCGCTGTTGCTGCCGGGGGCGACGCTGCAACCGGGCATGGGGCTGCGCTACACCGTCATCACCCTGCTGATCCTGGTCCTGGGCGGCATGAGCAACTTCATCGGCATCTTGTTGGGTGGCTACATCATCGGTCTGTCCGAGGCGGTGGGCACCACCTTTTTGTCCGGGGTGTCGGGCATGATCCTGCCCTATGCCCTGTTCATCGTCATCATGCTGTTCCGGCCGGCCGGATTGTTGGGGAGCCGCTGACATGAAACCTGAATTCTTTGGCATCCTGCGGTCGCCGGTGTTGTGGCTGGCCCTGGTTTTCACCGCTGTGTTGCCGTTGTGGTTGCCCAGCTATTACCTGCACATGGCGACCTTGGCCTTGGTCTATGTGGGCTTCGCCTATGCCTGGAACATCGTCGGTGGTCTGACCGGACAGGTGTCGCTGGCCCACAGCCTGTTCGTCGGCATCGGCGCCATGCTGGCCTCGGCGCTGCTGCTGCGCCTGGGGATCAACATGTGGGTGGGGATGCTCATCGCCGCCCTGGTGTCGGGGATGGCCGGGGCGGTGATCGCCTGGGTCGACTACCGTTTCCGGCTGGGCCATCTGTCCTTTGCCCTGATCACCCTGGCTTTCGCCGAAGTGGGCGAACTGGTGGTGCTGGGCTGGGATTTCCTGGGCGGCGCTTCGGGATTGTACCTGCCCAAGGACCAGGGAAACCTGCAGTCCTTCCAGTTCGGCGGCTCGTCCGGATATTTCTGGTTCCTGATGCTGCTGGCGGTTCTGGCCTTGGGGGTGAACCTGGCCATCCTGAATTCCCCCTTGGGCTTTTTCCTGCGGGCCATTCGCGGCAATGAAGGGGCGGCCCAGGCGGTGGGGGTGAACGTGCTGCGCAACAAGATGCTGGCCATGGCCATCAGCGCCGTCCTGTGTTCGTTGATCGGTACCGCTTATGCCCGCTATCTGACCTTCGCCGACCCTTATTTGCTGGCGTCCCCCAACCTGACCATCGAAATCGTCCTGCTGGCCACCATCGGCGGCGTCAGCTCGGCTTTCGGGCCGCTGGTCGGGGCGGGATTGCTGATCCCCATCGGCGAGATGCTGCGCGGCCATTTCGGCTCGATGCTGCCCGGCCTGCATTATTTCATCTATGGCCTGCTGCTGGTGGTGGTCATCATCGCCTTGCCCCAAGGTCTGGCGCCCGCTTTCAGCAGACTTTATCGGCGGTTCTCGAACTGAGGTCTTTGTGCGGCGCCCGGCCGGAGGGCGTGAATTGGGGATGGCCGGGCGGGCTTAATGGCTTCTTAGGTCACGGGGGGCTTGATCCCAGCATTGGAGCCCCCCTGAGCGCAGGCAATCAAAAAAGTCCCCTGCTTTCACGCGCGATCGGCATTGGAACGAATTCAAGTTTGATGATGCTTTTTCAAGGTCTTCCTGCTCGGGCCTTCCTGTTGCCACATCTTCAGTTCCGTCTTGCGGACGAAGATACTCACCGTGTTATCTGGATGTTCGACGATCTCAATCGGACATGGCGCTGTGCCCTCTTGAAGCATTTGCGAAGAACCAAGATGGACAATCGAACCATTCCAGATATGCGCTCTTTGGATATGAAAATAACGCACGCGTTCCAGGGATGGAGGTGGCGGCGGAAGATTGTTGCCGGTCAGCAGAGGCTTTACGGGGAGACAACTACGTTCGAATCGCCCTCGGAATTCAAACCTGTCGCCGAGGTCGAGACGTTCAATGTCTGAGAGACTGAGCGTATCAAATGTCAAGTCTCCAGAATCGTAACCCTGTATCACAATGGAAGGTAATATTTTTATAGTGTATGGGATTCCTTTTTCATTATGAAGAACTGTCATGTGAATATAAGTTATCCCTGTTACGGGGTAGAATAGGTCTTCATGGAGGGTTGTTATTTGGAATCCGCCGCCAAAATGGTCTTTCAGACCTAAAACACGCTCGCTGAATAGGTGATATCCAGTCTGTGCGATTGCCAACATCCTAATTCGTTCAGCCTCTTCCAGCGGTCCAATTTGCTCAACACATTCACCTAGGGTGAGCATGCAGGTTTGTAACCACTCGGATCCTGATCCCGCCCAGAAAACTTCAGTGCCGCTGGCGGTACGCCGAACTGTAAACGGATCTCCGATCTTGCCGATGAGCCATGACTCGGGCTCGTTCCAAGCGATGAACATGGAGACACTTTTGCCAAATTTCTTATCAGCCTCTTGTCCCCACTCTTGCAGGTTCGATTGGCATAGGACCCCGTTTCGGATGTCGTCCCTGAGCGCGCAAGCCGCCTTCTGTGCCCGTTTGAAGTCACCGGCAACCGCAATAGCGACCTTTCCCCCGTGCAAAATCGCTGTTTTCTGCTGGAAGTGAAGTGGCGAGTAATCCGCAGAGACATATTTTGCGGGGTCAATCGATACGCCAGTTGGGGTTACGCTAACCGCTGGAGGCGTTTGGGCTGAAGAAAGCAAGACATCGGAGATCAGCGTTGGCTTGCTGGAATTGAATATTGCGATCAGTGTCATATGGTCAGTCTTTGATTTCTGGAGTTGAGGTCGTAACCGTAAGCCTTAAACGCGGGAGGTCCGTCACAGGCTTTCCCCCCTGACCAGTTCCGCCAGCGTCTGTGATCCCAACGTGTCACCAGAGGGAGGGGCTGCCAGCATGTGGCGGACCAGGGTTTTCCATGCTCTCGTACTGACGTTACCGCGGAAGCGATCCAGCATCTCGGGAGAGGCGTCACGCAGGGCCAAGGCCAGGGGACCGATCTCGGTTTTGCGAATGAGGTCCTGAAGCTTCGTTTCATCCAGCCATGTCAGGTCAGTCGGGGCACTGACCGAGTCAGAGATAATGATTCCTTTGATCGGTTTCGTGGTGGCTAGCTGGGCTTCCTTCATCGCCTCCAGCATCACCTTGGCCTCGGCTACCCCATCATTGGCGGCACGGTGTAGCCAGCCATATCCGGCTTCGATTACGCCCTCTTCGATCAGGACCGCACCCAAGGTGAAACGGGCTTGTGGTTGACCAAAGCGGGCTGCGGTTTCCAGCCAGTAGCGTGCATTGATGTCAACATCGTGGGACGGAACCGCCACCAGCCGCCTGACCATCTCGAAGGCGGTGTCCATGTCGCCCCGCAGGGCCGCTTGGTGCTGCCAGTAAATACCTTGCTCGCCTTCAAGTCGCTCGGCCAGCAGGTTGGCCGCCTCGACCTCACCGTCCTTGGCAGCCTCTTCCAACATTTTTCGGCCGATCTCATCATTCCGATGCCTGCCCAGCGCCAATAAAGCCGATGGTGAACCATCTTCCGACGCGCAAGCTATCCAGGCGTGTGTTGCTTCGTCCCGGCGTCCTGCAGCCTCAAACCCTTCCGCCAACATCTCCACGGCCAGCCACCCCTTACGGGCGGCAAGAGCGCGCCACTCCGTCAGTTGATCCGTGGGGATTGTCGCTTTCAGGCGGGTAAGAAATGTGTCAATTGTTTCCATGGGCTGTATATGTTGGTGTCAATATTTACTCATGGTAGCATGGTTTTCTCTTGAGCAAAGCCAAGAGACAATGGTGGGCAATCCGTCTCAAAGCCGAGTGGGATGGGGACGATGACCGAAAGGGCGGCACAGGACGGTGATCCCAGGGCGATGTTCACCCTGGGGCGCGGCTTGGCGGAATCGGGGAGCCGTGTCAACGGATTGTGGTGGTTGACCCGCGCGGCGGAAATGGGGCTGGTGGACGCGCAAATCCGACTGGCCGGTTTATTGGCGGAGGACGGGGAACGCGACGAGGCCGCATGGTGGCTGGCGACGGCCCGCGTCGACGGTTTCCCCCCTGTTGACGGGGTCTTTGTGGACGCGGTCGCCGAACGGTTTGGATTGACCTTGCCCGCTGTGGTGCCCAAGACCGCCCGCCGTCTGATGGAACAGGGGTGGTCCGTGGTTCCATCGTCTTCCAACGATATTTGGCCCTTGTTGGCGGTGGCCGAACTGGAATTCGACGATCTGCCCCGTCTCGATCCCGTTTCCATGCTGGCCTTGTTCCGTCTGACCCAAAAAGACGACTGGGTCTGGGCCTTGGCCCCGGCAGGCGATGAGGTGTCTCCCCGTCTGCGGCATTTCGTGCTGGGATGCATGGGGGAACGGGCGGCCCGATTGCTGATGCGCGACATGCTGGCGGTCGATGTCGAGAAATGCCGTCTGCGTATCGCCGACGCCAGGCATCCGATCCTCGACGTTTTGTGCGACCTCTGCGACGAGGGGGCGGTGAGGTTGCCGGACGATCTGGCCGGCACATTGTGGCAACGCCAAGCGGTGATGCCCATGCCCAGGGATGGCGGCCCTTATGATTTCGGCGGAAAAGGCCGGGAATTCGCCGCCGCCCACGCAAAGCTGGCGCGTCGTTCGGGGCGGGGCGATCCGGTGGTGGTGCCGGACCCGTCGCCCCCTGGAAGCTATGCCGCCACTCTGGGCGTTCAGCCCAATTCCACCCTTCGCGCCGTTTTGCATGGAACCGGAGAGCGGGCCCTGTGCCGCTATCTGTCGCAATGCCCGGCCTTGACCCGTTTTCGCTTTTGGCAGGTGTCCTCGGCGTTGGTCCGAGGACGCTTGGTGGATGGCCATCAGGGCTATGGTCCAAGCGCCGCCGCAGGCGCTGATGGCGCAATGGCCATGGATGCGCAACTGGCGCAATGGCACCGGACGGGCAAGATCGGCTGGTGGGAATGACGGTTATCACGGTTTTGCCTTGGCCGTCGCCGTCCCGACACGGGATGGCCGCGATCGATTTTCATCCTTCTTCAGGTGCGTTACAGTGGTCGTGGCAAAGTGTGGGAACTTCGCCGTCATGCTTGGATTGGGGCTAGGCAAGTACTGATCAAAGGGGGAGGCATGTCCGACGTGACGCCATGGAACAAGCTGCTGGATAAAGGCGGCATTGTCGCTTGGGGGCGTTGGGTGATGGCCTCTCGTCGGCGCCTGGCCGGGGTGTCGGTTTTCGTTATCGTGGCGGCGGCGGGGCTTTATTCCCTTCGTTCCGCCCAGCACGCCGACCCGACGGGCGAGGGGGCCGCGATCCCGACAGCGGTGGTCGTCGCCCAGGGACAGACCGGTTACGTGGTCGCGGAAAAGCACGCCGGAACCATTGCCGCACGTCGGCTCAGCGCCTTGGGATTCGCGCGTGGCGGGCTGTTGCGCGTGGTCGAGGCGAGCGAGGGGGACCGAGTGGCGGCGGGGCAGGTTCTGGCCCGGCTTGATACCCGTGCCTTGGAGGCCAAGGCGGCCGAGCTGCGTTCGGCCTTGGCGGAAAGCCGCAACCGTCTTGAGGTCGCCAATGTGGTGCGCGAACAGACCGCCTCGGTGGAAAACCGCAGCAGCGCCTTGGCACGCAAGGATTGGGTGTCGAAGAAAGCCCATGACGACACCGTTTACGATCATCGCAAGGCGGTGGCCGAACGCGCCGCGGCGGAAAGCGCGGTGCGCCATGCCGAGGCCGGTCTGGCCAGTCTGCAGGTCGAGCTGGACCAATCGGTCCTGGTCGCCCCCTATGCGGGGACCATCGTCGCCCGCCGGGTTGACGAGGGCGCCGCCATCACCGCCGGCGAGCCGGTGCTGGACCTGATCGAATCCGAAGCGGTGGAATTCCGTGTCGGCGTACCGGAACGAACCGCGGCCGGTCTGAAGGAAGGCACGTCTTATCCGGTGCTGATCAACGGCGTCGAAACATCGTGTCGTTTGCTGCGTTTGTTGCCCCAGGTGGAATCGTCGACACGCACGGTCACCGCCATCTTTGCCGTACCGTCGATGAACGCGCCGCCATTGTCGGGGACGTTGGGCCATCTGGTGACCCGTCGCTCGTTGGACCTTCCCGGCTTCTGGTTGCCGCTTTCCGCCCTGACCGACAGTCGTCGCGGCTTGTGGGCGGTCTATGTGGTCGAAGCGGACAATACGGCTTCCGATGCCACCACCGGCGTTCTGTCGCGACGCGACGTGCAGTTGGTGCATGTGGACCAAGATCGGGTTTACGTCTCGGGAACCCTGCGCGACGGCGAACGCGTGGTGGTGGATGGGTTGCACCGTTTGGGACCGGGAATGCGGGTGCAGACGGTCCTCGCCACCGCCGACAGCCGCATCTTACGCTGAGCCCGAGACGCCGATGGATGCCCTGACCACCCTGTTTTATCGCAATGCCCGGCTGACCTGGTTGGCGATCGGCCTGATCCTGGTGGCCGGGCTGTCGGCTTTCAGCCAGATGCCCCGCCTGGAAGACCCGCTGATCGCGTCGCGTTACGCCTCGATCCAAACGGATTATCCGGGAGCCGACGCCGAAATGGTCGATTCCCAGGTCACCGAAAAGCTGGAAACCTATTTGTTCGAGATCGAAGAGGTCCAAGAGATCAAATCGGTGTCACGAACCGGGTTCAGCCAGATCGTGGTCATCTTGGAGGACGAGGTTCCCATCGCCGATCTGGACGAGGTTTGGTCGCGGGTGCGGGCCAAGCTGGACGATGCCCGGGCGGTTTTGCCCGATCGCGCCGGGCGGCCCTTTTTCCGCAAGGACAAACCCAGCGCCCACACCTTGGTCGTCAGTTTCACTTGGGCGCTGGACGGGCCACCGGACCGGGGCATTTTGACCCGGTTGGCGAAGGCTTTCGAACGCGAACTCAGCCTGAAGCCGGGAACGGAACGCACCGAGTTGTTTGGCGAAGCCGTCGAAGAGGTGGCGGTCACCTATGATCCCGCCACCTTGGCCGCCGCCGGGTTGACGCCCACCGCCATGGCCAAGACCATCGCCGACGCCGACGTCAAACAACCCGCCGGCGGCGTCTTCGCCTCGGACAATCAGCTGACCTTGGACGTGCGCGGTCCCTTCGACCAGATCGAGCAGGTGCGCCATGTGTCGCTGCGCCGTCTTGACGATGGCCGCATGCTGCGGGTGGGCGACATCGCCCAGGTGCGGAAATCGGAACGTCTGCCCGCCGAATCCATGGCCCTGGTCGAAGGCCGGTCATCGGTGCTGGTGTCGGCCTTGATGGCGGACGGTTGGCGCACCGACCAATGGGCCGCCGGAATTCGCCATCTGTTCGCCGATTTCACCCGTGACCTGCCGGATGGCATCCAAGCCCGTATTCTGTTCGACCAAAGCAGTTATGTGACGTCGCATCTGGGGGAACTGGCCGATAATTTGATGGTTTCCTTGGTGTTGGTGATCATCGTGGTGTGTTTGACCATGGGCTGGCGTTCCGGCTTGGTGGTTGGCGCCATTCTGCCCCTGGCCTTGGCCCTGTCGGTGGCGGTGCTGCATGCCACCGGGGCCAGCTTGCATCAGGTGTCGATCACCGGCCTGATCGTCGCCATCGGCATCCTGATCGACAACGCCATCGTCGCCGTCGATGAATACGACCAGCGTCGTTCCCACGGGCTGTCCAAGCTTGAGGCGGTTTCGGGGACGGTCAAGCATCTGACGGTTCCGCTGCTGGCGTCGTCGGTGACCACCGTGCTGGCTTTTGCCCCCATCGCCTTGTTTCCCGGACCGACCGGCGAATTCGCCGGGTCTTTGGGGGTGTCGGTGATTCTGGCGGTGGTGGCGTCGTTGGTGTTGTCCTTGACCATCATCCCGGCTTTGGCCGGCACTTTGGACCGTCGTCAACAAGGCGGGCCCGAATTGCGCGGTTTTCCGCATACCGGGATCAAGGTCGAGGTCTTGGCCCAATTGTACGACCGCGTCTTCGATTGGGTGCTGCGGCGCCCGGTCCGGGCGGCCTTACTGGTTTCGGCACCGGCCGTCATCGGTTTCTTGCTGAGCGGTCAGTTGGTGCAACAATTCTTTCCGCCCACCGACCGCGACCAGTTTCAGCTGTCGGTGACGTTGCGGGCCCAGGCGACGCTGGACGAAACCCGCCAGGTGGTCGAGCGTGTGCGGGCGATTCTGGCGGCCGAGCCCGACATCGTGTCCGACACCTGGGTGTTGGGGGCGGCCCCGCCCAGGGTCTATTACAACGTCACCACCGCCACCGATCGGATTGCCGGGGCCGCCGCCGCCTTCATCGACACCGTGTCGCCCCGGGCCACCCGATCCTTGCTGCCGCGCTTGCAGGAAAAGCTGAGGGCCGAGATCCCGCAAGCCGAGGTGCTGGTGCTGCCCTTCGAGCAAGGTCCGCTGTTCGACGCCCCCATCGAGGTCGAGCTGTATGGCCCGGACCTGAGCGTGTTGCGCGATTTGGGCGACCAGATCCGTCTGATCCTGGCGGGGGCCGAAAGGGTGACCTATACCCGCGCCACTCTGGTCGGCGGTCTGCCGAAACTGTCTTTGAACGTTGACGCCGACACCGCCCGACTGACCGATTTCGGCTTGTCCGACCTGGCTGCCACGCTGTCGGCGCATCTGGACGGGGTGACCGGCGGCTCCATCGTCGAGAATACGGAAGAATTGAAGATCCGGGTGCGCGCCGATGATGGTTTTCGCGCCGACATGCACCGCATTTCCACCATGCCGCTGGCCGAGAAAAGCAGTGGAACAGGCGGGGAATCCCCGGTCATGGTTCCGCTGGACGCCTTGGGGACCCTGACATTGCGCCCGGCCTTAAGTGCGGTGACCCGCTATCAGGGCGAACACGTCAACCGGATCCAGGCTTTCTTGGCGCCCTACACCCTGCCGGCGGCGACCTTGCAGGATTTTCAGCGCCGTTTCGCCGCCGCCGGCCTGCAATTGCCCACCGGATACCGCATGTCCTTTGGCGGCGAATCCCGTGAAAGCGGCAAGTCCCAGGCCGGGTTGTTGGCCATGGTGGGGCCGTTGGTGGTGATGATGGCGGCGACGGTGGTGCTGGCCTTCAACAGTTTCCGCATGGCCGGGGTGATCGGTTTGGTGGCGGTGCAAAGCATGGGGCTGGCCCTGCTGGCCGTGTGGGTGGGGCAGATGCCGCTGGGCTTCATGACCATCCTGGGCGGCATGGGTCTGGTCGGCATCGCCATCAACGATTCCATCGTCGTCCTGGCCGCCCTGCGCGAGGCCCCGGCCGCCCGCCGTGGCGACCCCGCTGCCATTCGCGCTGCCGTGGGGTCGTGCACGCGTCACGTTTTGTCCACCACCCTGACCACGGTCGCCGGCTTCGTTCCGTTGATCTTGTGGGGCTCTTCGTTCTGGCAGCCCTTGGCGGTGGCCATCGCCGGCGGGGTGACGGGATCGACCCTGCTGGCCTTGATTTTCGCCCCCGCTTTGTTCGTCTTGTCGGTCAGGGGGCGGGGGACGCCTGCCTCCTGACGGCGCCGCTGATCACCTTTCCAGCAATTGTGCCACCGAGCGGGAGACCGCGCGCCAGTCGAAGCGTTGGCGGGCCATGGTGGGAGGGACGGTTTCCGCCGTCATGGCGCGGCGCAGCGCGTCGTCGGCCTGTTGCGGCGTGGTGTAAACATGGACGTTGGGCAGGTCGTAAAAGGGTTGGTTGGCCGGGCAATCGGGGATGACCACATGACGCCCGGCGGCCAGGGCCTCGGCGGTGGTGGAACAAAGAACTTCCGACAGCGACGGGTTGAAGAAGACCCGGTAATCGGCCAGTACCTGCCAGGGGCTGTCGCTTGGTCCCAAAAACCGCACCGGCGATTGCAGTTCGGCGGCTTTCCGGCGGATGGCGTCCTGATCCGGGCCATCACCGTAAATGTCCATGGGCACATTCAGGCGCTTCGCCGTTTCGATCACCGTATCCAACCCCTTGTCCCAGGTCAGCCGTCCCAGGAAATAAACCCCCCGGCAATCGTCGGAGGGTGGCGCCATCTCGGCGAAGGCCGGCAGGATGCCGGTGACCTGCCGCCATTCGGTCATGTCTTCCAGGCCTGACAGGTCAAGGGCCGGGGACAACGGCACGATCACATGGGCGTGTTTGCGCATCAGCCTTTTGTGGCGGTTTTCCACCACCCAGGCAAAGGCAGAGCGGTCGGGGCGTCCGGGGCGACGAATGTAGTGGCCGTAATTGGTCATGACGATGCCGACGATCTTGTCGGCCCCCGTCCGTTCCTTGGGGCGGATGGTCGGCAGCCAGCCGAAATGTTCGGGCTCTTGCACCAGGAAAAAGCGGGCGGGGGGGGCTGCGGCAAAAGGGTCTTCGGTAACGAAGATGCTGAACAGGGATTTGGAAAACACGCCGTTGAAGAAGAAGATGTCGGGCAAGGGTGGAATGCCCAAACGGCGGGCTTCGTCGCGCAGCCATTGCGCTTGTTCGCTTTGGTCCTGGAACAGAACCCGGCCCCACAATTTCCGTTGCGAGGACGCCCCCAGCCAAGGAATTCCATAGGCGACGCGGTAACCCAAATCCGCCAGGCCGCCGGCATGCCAGATGGAAAACAAGGATGGTCCGGTCCGCCAAGGCAAAGCGGCGGTGGTCAGGACGACAATGTCCACCGATGGCAGGGCCGCCTTAGTGCGCCGGGAAAGCCAATGCAACATAAATGCAAACCTCTGACGTGTTTGAGTGGCCGAGCTTAATTCCGAAGCAATGATCTTTTAGGCGGGGTGGACATTGGCGTCACTCTATGTTTCCCTGGAACTGTTTAAATAGACATGAATATTGTCAGCTGACTAGGGTGTTTACCGTATGGCTGTGGAGCGCAAGGTCTTGGTTGTCGGCGGAGCCGGCTATATCGGCAGCCATGTTTGTAAGGCGCTGGCCCAGGACGGTTGGGTTCCGGTGGTTTACGACAACCTGTCCAACAGCCGCTCGTGGTCGGTGCGCTGGGGGCCTTTGGAAATCGGCGACATCCGCGACAAAGACCGTCTGGATGCGGTGCTGGCACGGCATCGCCCCCAGGGCATCATGCATTTTGCCGGCCGCATCGAGGTGGGGGAATCGGTTCAGGCGCCTTTCGATTTTTATGACGTCAACGTCCACGGCACCCTGACCTTGCTGGATGCGGCGACGCGCGCCGGAATCGAAGCCCTGATCTTTTCCAGCACGGCGGCCGCTTATGGAATCTTGGAAACGGTTCCGGCGCCGGAATCCCATTCCTGCGAGCCGATCAATCCCTATGGCCGGTCGAAATTGATGGCCGAAAGGATGATCGCCGACATGGGGGTGGCGACCGGCATGAAATGGACCAACCTTCGTTATTTCAACGCCTCCGGCGCCGACCCGGACGGTGAAATCGGCGAAGCGCATCGCCATGAAACGCATCTGATCCCCCTGGCCATCGAAGCCGCCTTGGGGCGACGCCCCAGTTTCGCGGTGTTCGGGCACGACCATCCCACCCCCGACGGGTCCTGTATCCGCGATTTCATCCATGTCTTGGATTTGGCAGAGGCCCATGTGCTGGCGCTGAAACGTTTGCTGGACGGCGGCCCGTCGGCGACGTTCAACCTGGGAAGCGGGGCCGGCGCGTCGGTGTTGGACGTGTTGAAATGTCTTGGGGACGTGGCGGGTCTGGCCGTGCCCACCCATTGGGCCGACCCCCGCATCGGCGATCCGCCGGCCTTGGTGGGCGACCCGTCGCAGGCCATGGCCGCCTTGTCATGGGCGCCCCGCCGCAGCGACCTCGCCTCGATCATCGGCGACGCCTGGTCGTGGCACACCAGCGCGTTTTTCACCCATTCGGCTTTTACCGGTTGACGGGGGCGCCCACCATGATCGACGCGAAATTCTTCGAACCCGATCCGGTCGTTTATTTCCGTGATCATTTGGTTTCCATGGCGGTCTTCGTCGCCGCCTTCGTCTGGGGCGTGCAGGCGGATTGGCCTTGGGTGATCATTCCTTTCGCCCTGGCTTCGGCGTTCCTCTATCGGGCCGGAATCTTCGCCCACGAAATCGTCCACCGTCCCAATCACAAACGCATGCGGCTGTTTTACTGGGTCTGGCAAGTGACCACCGGCGCGGTGATCATGCTGCCGTCGGCACGTTTTTTCGGCCCGCATCAGGCCCACCACGCCACCGGCACTTTCCGCACCAAGGACGACCCGCAATATCTGCTGATCCGCAGCAACGCGAAATTGGCGTTCTTCGTGCTGGTGGTGCTGCCGTTCCTGACGCCCATCTATATTTTTCTGCAAATCATCGTCGCCAGTATCGGCGGTCTGGCCCTGGAAGAGGCCTTGGACCGTTTCACCCGACGCCATTTCAATTTTTCCGTCTCGACGCCGTTGACCGACGACAAGAAGGCGGAAGTGACCTGGCTGTCGCGCTATTACCTGGCGGCTTTCATCGTCTTCGCCATGGCTCTGCCTGACGCGGTGCCGTTCTATTACGGTGTCCTGGTCGCCGGTTGGCTGTTGACCGTGTTGCGCATTCCGCTGGAACACGAATTGGAACGCTATGACGAAACCTCGACCAGCCGCGACCAGATGCTGGACAGTTTCAGCGTCGAAACGCCCTTGGCCGTGCTGATCCAGCCCATCGGCTTTCGCTATCACACCGCCCATCACATGTATCCGGGGGTGCCCTATCACCACCTGCCGGCAGTGCATGCGCATTTGAAGGCGACCATCCCGGAATTCAACAACAGCGTGGTCTCGTATTGGACCGTCATACGCGGCCCCAAATATCCGTGGCCCAGCTCGTCTCAACATTCGTAGGAGCTTAGAAACACCGTGAAAACAGCCATCAAAGACATCGCGCGGGCGATGCAGAACACTGTTCCGGGCAGTTCCTTGGCCGTGCGCTTTTGGGACGACGAAGTCTTCGCCCTGGGCGACGTGCCGGCTTTCACCGTGTGGTTCAAGACCAAGGATGCCGCCTCGGCGGTATTGGCCGACGGCTTCATGGGCTTTGGCGAAGGCTACATGTTCGGCGACATCGAGGTTGACGGCGACCTGCAATTGCTGTTCCGCATGGGTTTCGCTGTCGGATACACCCAATATTCCATGTCGCTGGGGCTGAAGATCAGGATCTTGGTGCTGTATTTCCTGAAGCAGAACACCCTGTCCGGATCGCGTAAGAACATCAGCCACCATTATGACGTGGGCAACGATTTCTATTCGCGCCTGTTGGGGCCGACCATGGCCTATACCTGCGCCTATTACGCTTCGCCGGATGATACGTTGGAGCAGGCGCAAACCGCCAAGTTCGATCTTGTCTGCCGCAAGTTGCGGCTGAAGCCGGGCGAACATTTGGCGGATTTGGGCTGCGGTTGGGCCGGCTTGTTGATCCATGCGGCACAAAATTACGGGATCACCGGCGTCGGCGTGACCCTGTCGAAAGAGCAATACGAATACGGCACGGCGAAGATCGCCCAATTGGGGCTGCAAGACCGGATCCGGGTGGAATTGAAGGATTACCGGGAAATCCAGGGCACCTACGACAAGGTGGCGTCCATCGGCATGATGGAACATGTGGGTATCCGCTTCGTGCCCGGGTGTTTCGCCAAGATCAAGTCGATCCTGAAGCCGGCCGGTGTCGCCTTGGTCCACACCATCGGCAACGACGTCCTGCACAAGGCCGATCCGTGGACCGACAAGTACATTTTCCCCGGCGCCCAGGTGCCGACCTTGTCCTTGATGGTCGACAGCATCAGCAAGATCGGCATGAACGTGGTCGATGTGGAAAGCCTGCGTCTGCATTACGAGCTGACGCTGGTCCACTGGCTGCAGAACCTGAAAGCCAACGAGGATTGGGTGCGTCAGAACTATGACGAAACCTTCCTGCGCAGCTACCGCCTGTACATGGAAGTCAGCATGTCGTCGTTCCGCTATGGCGACAACCGGCTGTTCCAGGTGTTGTTCACCAATGGTCTGAGCGACGAGGTCCCGTTGACCCGCAGCGACCTTTATTGCCCTTGATCGGCTCCGGCCGCCGACCATTCGGCCAAGCGTCCGGCGATGAAATCGGTGGTGCGGCGATGCGCCGCCGCCGGGTCGGCGCCGATTTCAAGCGGGGCGCCGATGGCGAACCGTGCCGGCTTGGCCGGGTCGATGGGGCCGGCGTCGTCCAGCACAGATCCCTTGCCCCAGGCGGTGGTGGACAGGGCGACGGGAACCATCGGCACCTTGGCGGCTTTGGCCAGTCGCCAGCCCATGGACCCGAACGAAGCCGGGTCGAAATCTTCGGATCGGTGGGCCTGGGGAAAGATGATCACCGAGATGCCGGCCTCCAGCTTGCGTTTCCCCATGTCCAGGACATGGCGCAGATCGGCGCGGGGGTCGGTTCGGCTGACGATGATGGGATCGAACGACGCCAGGACGCGGCGGAAGACCGGGTAACGCATCAGGCTGGGTTTGACCACGAAGGTCGTCGGACCGACGCGGTCGACGATGGCGGGCAGAACCTGGGTTTCCATGGCGCTCATGTGGTTGCAGACGAAGACATAAGGCCCGTGCGCCGTGGCCAAGCTTTCGGCCCCGGTGATGTCAAAGCGAACGCCACAGCGCTTTAACGCCCGTACGATGCGGTGGCTTCCTTTGACCAAGTCCTGATGGGTCAGTCTGACAAAAATCGATTTTGTCGCCGCCAAAGCAGTAATCAGCGCCCATTGTGGGTAAAATGCTATAGTGGCGCAGAATGTTCTAAAGGATTGCGTTTTCATATTTTGTCCATGGGACGCCGAAAGAGTCGCGGATATTGTTGTTTATGTTTTTGCCGCCGATCTCTCACGGATATGAGGGAAGTGTAGCCTTTGCTTCCCGGGTATGAAAGGAAAAGAATATGACGCAGCCGGCCCATGTCGTCGTCTTCTACACGGTTGCCGGTGGCGGTCATGTGGCGGCGGCCAACGCGCTGAAGCAAATCCTGGAAGCGACGGGCCGCTATCGGGTGAGCCTGGTCAACCCCTATGTGGATTTGATGCCGCATTTGGACATGTGGGCGCGCCTGACCGGCCGCGCCTCCGAGGACATCTACAACCAGTCGGTCATCGGCGAGGGCAAGACCGGTCTTTATTGTCTGACCTATTACGCCGGAATCTTGCTGAACTTCCGGCTGGCCTATGGTCGGGGGCGGCGGATTTTGGCCGAATATTTCGAGCAGCAAAAACCCGACATGGTGATCAGCGTGTTGCCCATGTTGAACCGCATCATTTTCGACGCCCTGCAGGATTACCGCGATCAGGCGCCCCAGCGGGCCAAGACCAAAGGCGCAGTGCTGATCACCGATTGGACCGAATACGGTCGCCATATCTGGTTCCCCAAGGGGCGGGATTACACGGCGATCTGCGGGACCGAAGCCGCCGCCCGCCGCGCCGAAGCCTATCGGAATTTGGCGGGGCGGGTGATGCGGACGCAAGGGCTGTTGCTGAAGCCGTCATTTCAGGGTGGACCGCCCCCGGACAAGAAGGCGGCCAAATCCGCCTTGGGACTGGATCCCGAGCGCCCGGTCATCTGCATGATGTACGGCGCCCAGGGCAGCCGTCGCATGCTGGAATTGGCCGACAGCTTGCGGCAGGATCCGCCCGATGGCCAATTCCTGTTCCTGTGCGGGCGCAACCAGGGTTTGGCCGCCGAAATGCAGGCCATGAACTGGCCGTTTCCCACCCGGATCATGGGATTCACCGATCAGGTGCCGCTGTATTTCGGCGCGTCCGACATCTTCGTCGGCAAGCCCGGTCCGGGCAGCGTCAGCGAAGCGGTCAGTTACGGATTGTTCTTGTTGTTGGACAAAAGCATGGCGCTGCCCCAGGAAGCGCCGGTGCTGAAATGGCTGAAAACCACCGGTTCCGGCACCGCTTTTGGCGGCAAGGGGGATTTCCGGCGCGGTGTGGCCGGATTGATCGGCCATCTGCGATCAGGCGGTGCGGCACCCCAGGCGGTTGCCAACACCGCCTCGGCCGAGATCGCCGCCATCGTCGACACGATCCTTGCCACGGGGGGCTAAATCAACCCGCTCCAAAAGGCGGCGGCGCCGGCGAAGAAGTGCACCAAGGTCACCCCGGCCAAATTGCGGTGGCGCAGATAGAGCAAGCCGAACATCAGGCCCGAGACGATGGTGGTGACGACGGCCAGAAGGCCGAAATGGATGTGGAAAATCCCGAACAGCACCGAGGCCAGAACCACCGAGCGCAGGCCCTTGTCGTCGCCGAGAAAGCGTTGAAACGACGACTGCATCAAGCCGCGCGCGATCAGTTCCTGCAGCACCGAGTGGAAGAAATAACCCGACGTTCCCGCCCAATCGGCGGGGACGGGGGTGCCCGTCTTGATCCCCAGCAATCCCAAAATCCAGGCGGCCGAGAAGGCCAGGACCATCAACGCCGCCGACAACGCCGCACCTTCGCGCAGGGATTTCTTGATCCCGACCAAGGTGACCCCCAGATCCGAAAGCGGGATCTTCATGCGCCAGATCACGAACGAGGTCGGCACCATTATGATCAGCAGATACACCCAGGCGAAGGTGGGGGTGAAGATGTTCAGCTTTAAAACCTGCTTGGCCAGGATGTCGTTGACCAGCATGCCGATGGTCATCAGCCCCAGGGTGTAGATGAAGAACTGGCCGAAATGCTGGCGTTCCTTGATCGCCTTCATCTCGCGTTCCATGGATGCCACGTATTTGCTGGTTTGTTCGCGCATGCGGTTGGTCACCGCCATGGCCAGGTTGCTGCGCAGATCGGCCAGCACGTGGTCGCCGCCGGGCAGGGCTTGAATTTCCGACGGCCGCAATTCCATCAGCCGGCATTCGGTCAACGTGCGGACCGAAGCCGAGCGCGGTTTCCCGTCCAGCAGCGCCATCTCGCCCAAGATCACCGAACCGGTCAGATCGGCCAAAAGCCGCTCGTCGCTGCGTTCGCCGTTGTTGCCTTCGTAAAACACCGCCACTTGCCCGCTTTCGACCAGAAACAGGGAATTGGTGGCTTCCCCTTGGGTCGTCAGCATGGTTTCCGCCGGAACGGTATAGACCCGCATCACCTGGCGCATGGCATCGATGGTTTGAGGCGCCAAACCCGGCAAGTGCTGGTGAAACGATTGCAAAAGCGTTTGTTCCACCGTCATCGGATGTCCCTGAACCATTTATGCGCCTTGTGAAAAAAACGCGACCGGGCGACGGTCAAGCGCCATGCCGGCCGCGTAAAATGCCACCACCGCCGGCATCATCGCGATGTGATAGGCGGCATAGATACCAATTCCGGCAAAACCCGCCCCGCCGATGAAGGGCAGGGCCGAGGCGGCGAAGGTGACGGCGATGCCGGCGACCATGGCCCAAGACCCCAGGCCATCGCGCAAGTGCATCAGGTTCAACACCAGCATCAACACCATGGCGGCGCTGTAGCCGGCGATGACGATGAAGAAATTGTCCGACACGAACACCAGCACCACCACGATCGCCGCCAGCGGGGCGGCGAGGGCGATCACCAGCTTGCGTCCCCGTGGTCCCAGGAATTGCAGCGCGGCGGTGGCGGCGATCAGGAACGCGGCGACGGCGACCAGGGCGCGGTTGACGAACATCAGCTTCTGGTGCCAGGGGTGCTCGGCCGGCTCGAAAAAACCGTGGTCGATGGCGCCCACCAGAAATGTCGCTGCAATCACCATCATGGTCAGGCCCCACCACCGCGCCGCCGAGCCGGGGCTGAAACCCTTGCCATACAGCATGCCGGCGGCAAAGGCTTGAACACTGGCCAGGACAACATCAGTCAAAGCCGAAAGGGCGAGTTCGGACAACATCTGTGACGCCTTGTGCGCAAAGGGAAGGACACCGTTCAGGCAGAAGCGCCGATAATGCCACAGGGATTATCGTCCATCATCCTTTTGTCGTCTGGCCATGGATGGTCTAGGGATTTTGCTGGATTTCGCCCGTGGTCAAGACATGTATAATCGTCTTGGGCGAATATTCAGGGGATGTCTTGCACATCTCTGGGCAGGCGGAACGGCTTGTTCGACGGAGCAGTGATTTGGCTGGTGTCACCGAGGTTTCCAACAAGACGACGCAACGTCCCCGTCATCTGCTGATCATCTTGAACCGTCGGGCGTCGGAAAGGCGTATGGATCGTTTCCAGGCGGTGCTGTCACGTCTGCGGCAGGCCGGGTGTTCCTATGAGATCAAGGAAATCCGGGCTGCCGGCGACGCCGCCCGCTTCGCCGCCCGGGCCGATGCCGCCGACGTGGATTTGGTGGTGGTCGCCGGTGGCGACGGTACCATCAATGACGCCATCAACGGCTTTCATCCGGGCACGCCGCCGCTGGGGCTGATCCCTTTGGGAACGGCCAATGTGCTGGCTTATGAAATCGGTTTGGGAACCGACCCACAGCATATCGCCGACACGCTGCTGGCGGGGCGGCGCCTGTCGGTGGTACCGGGACAGGTCAATGACCGCCGCTTCATGATGATGGCCAGCGTCGGCTTCGACGCCCATGTGGTCGGCGGGGTGCGGCGCGAGATGAAGCGGCGCATCGGCAAGCTGGTTTACGCCGTCGAGGCTGTGCGTCAATTGTGGCGCTATCCCTGTCCGCCTTTGAATGTCTCCATCGACGGCGATGCCGTCGAGGCCGCCACCTTGGTGATTTCGCGCGGTCGTCTGTATGGCGGCCGTTATGTCATGGCGCCGCAGGCGGATTTGCAGAAACCGGAATTCCACGTGTCGATCTTCCGCCGTCCGGGGCGCTGGGCCATGGCGGGCTATTCCGCCGCCTTGCCTTTGGGCTTGCTGAACCGCTGCAAGCTGATCGGTCACAAAAAAGGTCAAACCATCGAGGTGTCGGGCCGTCCCGGCGATCCGGTCCAGGCCGATGGCGACGTGGTGACCACCCAACCGGTGGTGGTCAGCCTGGCGGATCATCCGATCCACATCGCCGCGCCACCGCAATAGGTTCGACCACGAAGATCACCTGTTTGGTCATGTCGTGGCGGGCATAGGTGAAGCGTTCTTGGCAGACGATGGCCAAGCCCAATTGGGCGAACAGCGCGTCCCATTGTTCCAGGCGCAGGAAATTATAGGGCAGGCTGATGCCATAGGCCTTGTTGCCCAGGTAATCCGAGAACGCCAACACCCAGCGATCCAGACGCGTCAGCCAGTAATGGTCCTTGATGACGATCCGTTGGCGCGACACCCGCATGGCTTCGCGCAACAAGGTCTGGGGGTGGTCGCAATGGTGCAGGACGTCGACCAGGGTCACCAGGTCGAAGGATTGGTCGTCAAAGGGCAAGCTCTCGCCGTCGAAGACCATGGTGGGGATGTGCGGATCGGGTTGCAGGACCACGTCGACGCCCTGCACCAGGGCGGCTTGCCCGTCGTGCAGCAAGCATGCGCCGATGTGACCGTTGCCCGATCCCACATCCAGCACCCGCCCGCCCTTGGGGACATGGGGCAGCAAACGCGGCGGAAGCCGGCGTTGGCGCAACTGGGATATTTCCAGCCCGTTCCAAAATCGCAGCACAGCGGACATGGTCAAACGGGCTCCCTTGCACCGGTTGGCGTCGGTTCTGTCCGGCCCGCCAGCGCCAGCTCACGGGCTTTGGTGTAATCAATTTTGCCGCTGCCCAAAAGCGGGATTTGGCGGAGTGTCAGCACTTGCTTGGGAACCAGCAGTTCGGACAATCCGCGGGCGCGGAAATGGGCGCCCAGAATGTCGCGGTTGGCGTCGGTGGCTTGGGTCAGCAGCACCAATTGTTCGCCCTTACGCTCGTCGGGCAGGGCGACCACCGCATGGGGGAAATCGGGCCACAGCGCCGCCACTTCGCTTTCGACCTTGGCCAGGGACACCATTTCGCCGGCGATCTTGGCGAAGCGCTTGACCCGCCCGACGATACGCACGAAGCCCGCCTCGTCGATTTCGACCACGTCGCCGGTGTCGTACCAACCATCACTGGGCGGCTGCAACTGGCCGGGATTTTCGCAACGCAGATAGCCCAACATGACGTTGGGGCCGCGCACCCACAATTTGCCGCCCCGATCGATGCCGGGCACCGTTTCCAGACGGTGCTCGATGCCGGGCAGCAGGCGGCCGACGGAACCGGCCTGGAAATGCATGGGCGTGTTGACCGCCAGGACCGGGGCGGTTTCGGTGGCGCCATAGCCTTCCAGGATGCGCAGGCCGAACTTGTCGCTCCACACCCGGCGGGTTTCGTCCTTGACCTTCTCGGCCCCGGCGAAGACCAGACGCACCGAATAGAAATCATAGGGATTGGCCACCCGTGCATAGCCGGCCAGGAAGGTGTCTGTGCCGAACATGATGGTGGCGTTGGTGTCATAGACCAGTTCGGGGACGATGCGGTAATGCAGCGGCGACGGGTACAAGAAGCATTTGATCCCAGACAGCACCGGCAGCAACATGCCGCCGGTCAGTCCGAAGGAATGGAACACCGGCAAAGCGTTGAACACCGTGTCGGCGGGGCTGAACGCCACCCGAGCCGCCAATTGGGCGCAATTGGTCAAGATGTTGGTGTGGGACAGCACCACCCCCTTGGGCGTGCCTTCCGAGCCCGAGGTGAACAGGATCACCGCCGGGGAATCGGCGGCGAGTTTGGGCCGTTTGGCCATCAGACCGGCCAGCTTGTCGGTCCAGCCCAAGGACTGACGGATGTCTTCCAGGTAAACCACGTCCAGCGAATCGGACAGCGCCTGGACCATGGCGGCCAGCTTGGCCTGTTCGACGAAACGGCGCGAGGTGACCACCCGTTTCAGTTCCGCCGCCCGACAGGCGGCCAGCACGTTGTCGGTCCCGGTCGAGAAGTTCAGCATGGCCGGCACCCGGCCGAAAGCCTGCAGCCCAAAGAAGGCGGCGGCGGTGGCGGCGGCGTTGGGCAGCAACAGCCCCACCGCTTCACCGGGCTGGGTTCGGCGACACAGAACCCGGCCCAACACCCGGGACCCGGTGACCAATTTGTCATAGGTCAGGGGCTGGCGGGTGACGTCCTCGACGGCGATGGCCTTGCCGCCATGGATGCGTCTGGCATCCAGCAGCGCGGTGAACAGGCTGCGGTTGCACTGGGTGGTCCGGAACATCGTGTCGGCCATGACATCGTACAACGCCAGGCTGATCCGGCGGCGCCGTGCCCGGCCCACGACCTCGTCGGGGACGCTGAACTGGCGCGGCGGCAGCACGGTGATGGTGATGGTGGGGAACAGGCGCAGCCGCACCTTGCCACGCAGCCGTGAAAACACGGTGTATTGGGCGCCGTCGATGCGGATGGGGACCAAGGGCGCGTCGGCGCGGTCGGCGATCATGCCGGGGCCTTCATAGACCTTCATCAGGGCGCCGGTGACGGTCAACCGGCCTTCGGGGAAGATGACCAGGGACTGGCCGTCCTGGACCACCTTGATCAGGCTTTTGGTCGACATGGGGTTGGTGGGGTCCACAGGAAAGGCTTGGACCAGACGCAGGAAGGGACGCACCCACCATCGCTTGGCGATGAAGGTATTGATGGCGAAGACCGGCTTGGTCGGCAGGAAGGCGGCCAACAAGGCGGGATCCAGGAACGAGGTGTGGTTGACCACCAGCACGGCGCGTTCGCCGTCTTGGGGCAGATGTTCGGCCCCGATCACCCGCACCCGGTACAGGCGGCGGAACAGCCAGGACAACACGCCTTTGAACACGGCGTCGGGCAACAGGCCGCAGATGTGGATGGCGACCCCCAGATTGGCCAAGGCCAGGACCAGGAACAGATCGGTGGGGCTTAGACCCAGGGCTAGCAAGCCGGCGCTGGCCAGGGCGCCGGCGACGATGAACCCGGCATTGATCAGGTTGTTGGACGCCACCACCCGCGACCGTTCCGATTCGTCGCTATGGGCCTGCAGGATGGCGTAAAGCGGCACGATATAGACGCCGCCGGCCATGGCGAACAGCAGCAAGTCGGCCAGCAGCCGCCATGATGGCGGCTGGGCCAGGAATTCCGACAGGCTGGCCAATTGCGGACCGCCGGCGGCGGGGCCGGCGGCGAAATACAGATCCAGGCCGAACAGGGTCATGGCCAAGGCGGCGAAGGGCACATGGCGGGCCGAGATTTCCCCCTTCAACAGGCGTCCGCACAGCACCGAACCCAGGCCGATCCCCACCGAGAACATGGTCAGCATCAGGGTGACCACATGTTCGTCGGCGCTCAGCACGTCCTTGGCGAAAGCGGGGAATTGCGACAGATAGGTGGCGCCCACCAGCCAGAACCAGGAAATGCCCAGCACCGCCAGGAACAGCTCGCGCTTGCGGCGCACCAATTGGTAAAGGCCAACGGTTTCCGTCGCCAAATTCCAGCCGACCTTCACCGACAGGTCCCCGCCATGGGCGCGGGGCAGGGCCAGACTGGCGGCGAAACCCAAGACCGCCAGCACCAGCATGGCCCAGCCCACCAATGCGGTGCCGTCTTCGACCAAAACCAAGGTGCCGCCGGCGATGGTGCCGGCCAAGATGGCCAGGAAGGTGCCGCCCTCGATCAGGGCGTTGCCGCCCACCAATTCGTCCTGGCGCAGATATTCGGGCAGCACCGCGTATTTGATCGGGCTGGTGAAGGTGGATTGCAGGCCCAGCAGGAACAGCGCCACCAACATCAACGGCACGCTGTGGCTGACCAGCGCCCAGGCCCCCAGGGCTGAAATGGCGATTTCCGCCGCTTTCCATCCCTTCATCAGCCGCGATTTCTCGTATCTGTCGGCCAGTTGCCCGGCGGTGGCGGAAAACAGGAAATAAGGCAGGATGAACAGGCCGGCGGCGATGGTGGCCAGCACTTGCGGAGCCATGCCGCTTTCGGCACCCAGCCGATAGATGACCAGGATGACCAGGGCGTTCTTGAAGAAATTGTCGTTGGCCGCCCCCAGGAACTGGCTGACGAACAACGGCAGGAAACGGCGGCGGGCCAACAGGTGGAAGGTGGGATCAGCCATTTTCGATCTCCGTTTGCGACAGAACGCGCCAGCAGGCGGCGACGATGTCGGGGGCGTGACGGGATAGCGGGGCGGACAAGTTGCCGTAAACCAAGGCGGTGGCCGGCTGCAAGATCAGGCCCAACACCATGGCGGTGGCCAGGGCCGGGTCGAGGGCGGGGATTTCCCCCTTGGCCAGGGCGTCTTCGATCATCTGCTGCAAGACGCTGACCGGGTTGTCGTGACCTTCGGCCATCCGGGGCAGGGCCTGATGCTGGACCAGCAGCAAAAAGCGGAACAGGGTCGGTTCGGCGTCGTGAAAGCAAAAAATTTCCGACACCACCGCCGACAGACGTTGGCGCAAGGGCAGGGATGGGTGATCGCGTTCTCTGAGGCGGCGGGCAAAGGCGGCGTAATTGCTGGCGAACAAGTCGGCGACCAAATCGTCCTTGGAGGCGTAATGACGGTAAAGCGTGCCTTCGGCGATGCCGGCCCGTTGCGCCAAGTCACGCACGCTGGTTTCCGTCACCCCCCGTGACACGAACAAATCCAGTGCCGCTTGATGGATACGGGATCGGGTGGCCTGACCGTCGCGCATTGTCGCCCCATGTCATAAGTGAACGTTCACTCACATTGGGGCTTGGGTACCGCCATGTCAAGGGCGCTGTACTCCTCCCCATGTTCATGTACCTTATGGATGTTCGGAGGGATCTGCTGGCAAGTCGGAGCCGGGAATGGCCGAAATTCGCTATATCTTCCATCTTCCCGACGGGGCCCACGAAAGCGTGGTGTTGGATTTCGACGACCATACTTTCTTGCTCCGCCCGCCGACGACGCAAGGGGCCGAAGCATGGACGGCGCTGGATTTCCATCAATGTCCGCATTGTCCGTTAGAGACGCGCACCCACGCCCATTGCCCGCTGGCCCGGGCGCTTTCAGGCTTCGTCCGCGAATTCGACCGTTTCTATTCCTATGAAATCGCCGAGGTCGAAGTGGTGACCGGGCACCGCCGGATCATCGCCAAACAGCCCCTGCAGGCGGCCATGGCGTCCATCCTGGGGCTGGTGGGGGCGACGTCGGGCTGCCCGCATCTGGATTTCTTCCGCCCCATGGCCCGCTTCCACCTGCCCTTCGCCAGCGAACAGGAAACCTTGTTCCGGGCGCTGTCCATTCATCTGCTGGGGGAATATCTACGGGCAGGCGGGCAGGGGGACGAAATGGTGGGGGTGGCCGGGCTTCAGCAGCGTTACGCGGCGGTGGCCGAAGTCAACCTGACCATGGCCGACCGTATCCGCGCCGCCTTTAAAAAGGACGTGGTGGTCAACGCCATCGTCATCTTGGACACCTTCGCCCACGCCGTCCCTTGGGTGATCGACGACGCGCTGCTGGAATTGCGGCCGCTGTTCGACTTGCCCGACGCGCCTACTTCATGAAGTTGATCAGCGACATTTCCCGCACTTTCGACAGGGTCTGATAGCCGGCCTCCAGCGCCCGCTGGTCGTCCAGCAGCAAGGTGATGGCTTCGTTCTTGTCGACGTTTTCCATGGCGATGATGCGGTCGTCCAAAAAGCCGATATAGGATTTGTGCTTCTCGGTCTTGGTGTTGATCAGGCTTTGCGTGGTCCCCAATTGCGACAGCACCGATTCCAGGTCGCTGGATTGTTCGGTGCCATAGGGGGCCTGGTTGCCGGCCGGGTGCAACAAGGCGTCACGGATCAGGTACAGGGCGTCGTCCACACGGTCCAGGTTGTTTTCCAAGCCGCCGGCGGTCCCGTATTGACCTTGGGCGATGATGCCCATGGCACGGAACGCCTTTTCGAAGGCGGGGTCCGAAGCGAACACCCCCACCGAAACGGCACGGTCCTGGTCGATGCGCTGTTGGATATTGATGTTGTCGCCCTTGTACCAGGATTCGGCGGTCAGGGTGGCGGCGACGGATTCGTTGGCGCCCACCTTGACGCTTTCGATGGTGATCGAATCGGGCGGGCCGGCGGTGATGGACTTGATCTGATAGCTGCCGTCGTTGAAGTTGGTGCCGGCGACGCTGAACACTTGGCCCACCGAAAAACCGGTGGCGTTGGAGACTTGGATGGTGTCGGAGCCGGGGGTGAAGGTCAGATTGCCGTTCAGGGTCTGCACATGGGCTTCGTCACCGGCGTTGTAATAGCTGATGGTGCCCGCTATCGGACCTTCGGTGGTCAGGCGCGAAACCTTGATCTGCGAGCCGGTATTGGCCACCACCGTATAGGTCTGGTTGTTGGCCGCCGAGGCGCCGGATGCGGTGACGCGGGTCCCCACCGGGAAATCGGAAAGCGTGCCGGGATTGGTGGCGGAGATGGTGCCGGCGGTGCTGAAGGTCAGGTTGCCGGTGGTGGCGGGCTTGGTCGCCGTTTCCAGCATGTGGGCGTCGCGGGTGGTCGGATAGGTGACGGAAAACCCGTCATAGATGTTGCTGAAACCCGCCCGGGTGGAAGCCGGCAACTGCACCGGTTCCTGGGACACCAGGCCGCCCGAGAACAGATATTTGCCGTCCGCCGTGCTGGACAGATAGGATTGCAGGTCCATCATCGACTGGAAGGCCAGATTCTGGATGGATTCCACGTCTTCCTGGGTTCGGTTCTTGTTGGTGCGGAAGGAATCCAGGCGGTCGCGGAACGTCTGCATGGTGGTCTGCACCGCCGTCAACGACACGTTGGCCAGATTGATGGTGGTCTGGATGGTATCGTTGTTCTTGATGAAGGCTTCCGAACGTGACTTCTCGTTCTCGAAATTGATCAGCCGGTTGCTGTCCTCGGCGATGCCGGTGTAGTTCGGTGACTTCTTTTCGGTGACGACCTGGGTGGTCAGCTTGTTGATACGCTCGTTCAGCGCCGTGATGCGCGAGAGGTAAAGCTGGTTGGCGCCATAAGTTGCAACGCGGGTCATGACACCCTCCGTCAGTTAATCATCGAGGTGAGCGTTTCCAGCATTTCCTGGAGAACGGTGATCACCTTGGCCGTGGCCGCATAAGCTTGTTGATAGTCAACCATGGCCGACACCTCTTCGTCCAGGTTGACGCCGCTGAACGACGTGTTCTGGAAGTCCAGCGAGTTGTTCAGCGCTGTCTGGTATTCCAGCTGGCTGGAAGAATGCGCCGCGTCGTTGGCCACCAGGGATATGGAGGCGGCAGCGTATTCCGACAAGGTGTAATTGCCGCTGTAAAGTCCCCCGGCGCTGCTCATGGCGCGTTTGGAATTCATCGCGTCGGCCAAGGCCAAGGCGGTGGTGTTGTCGCCTTCGGAAATGTAATAGCCGGCTTGGTCGGCATCCCATTGCATCTGACCGCGGCCCAGCTTTTCCGGGCCGGCCAGCAAGTCCGCGCGCACCGAAATGTTGCCGGCGGTGCGGGTCGATGCCGGTTTCATTCCCAGATCGCTCAGCAGGTTGTTGCTGTTGACGTCCAGGGACGACGACAGGAACAGTTCCTTGTTTTCCGATTGCACCAGACGCAGGCGCTGGCCAGACCCTTCCGGGACCACGGCGGCAGTGACCAACTGCATCTTTTCCATGTTGAGGTCGGTTTCCAAGGTGCCGGTGGTGGTGGTGCCGCCCGAGAACGAAACCGTCAGTTCCTGGCCTTGGGTGCTGCTCAGGCGCAAACGGTAACCGGCGCCGTCCTGGACCACGCTGGCCACCACCGAGCCCTGGGTCAGCTTGCCGGCGATTTCCTGCAAGGTCACCGCGCCCGGGCCGACCGTGGCCGTGGAGGCGGTGCCCGAGCCATTGGAGACGGTGATGGTCGAGGCGGTGCTGAGGGTGAACGTGGTCTGCGCTTGGCTCAGCAGGGTCGAATCGGTGGTCCGGCTGAACTGGTTGATGTACTGGGCAATTTTTTCCAGGGACGAGCCCGAGGGGATCGAGATGTCCGGTCCGATCTGGCCCGATTCGTCAAAGATCTTCAGATCGCGCCCGATGGTGGTTTTGAAGGTGTTGGCGACGATGTCCGAATCCTGGATCGAGTTCTGGTTGGAATTGACGAAGAAATCGTTCAGCCCGAAGAAATTGGCGAAGCCCTTGATGGTTTGGTCGACGGCGCCGTCGCCGTCCACGTCGAACGAGATGGTGGCGTCGGTGGTGTCCGAACCGTCGGCGGCGGCGGTCTGGTCGCGGAACACCAGCGATTTGTCGGTGACGCCCAAATCCATCACCATCTTGCCTTCGCTGTCCAAATTGACCGAGGCGTTGGTGTAGCCCTGGGCGCTCAGCCAGGCTTCCACGTGGGCGCTGACTTCGTTGATGCTCCACTGGTCGTGGTCGCCCTTGGCGCCGAAATCCGACAGCGACCGGCCGGTGCCCACCGTGGCGGCGGTGTACGAGCCGGCATAATTCGTCTGCATGATGGTGTTCAGCGTCGTCTGCTGCAATTCCTTGCCGTCGGACCCGAACACACCGATGACCACGTCCTCGGTTCCCGACAGCTGAATGGTCTGGTGCGGATTGACCTTTTCCACGGTGATGCTGTTGCCGGTGCCGGAAACGCTGATGATCTTGTAGCTGCCGTTGTTGGCGCTGTCTTCGGCCCCCGAAATCGAAATGGTGTCGCCGGCCGACAGGGCGGAATAGGTGCCGGCCGCCGAGGTGAAGGTGGATTGCCACGGATTGGTGGTGTTCGAGGCGATGGCGGTGGTGGCCGGCGAAATGGTGGTGGCACCCAAATAGATGTCCAGCGTGGTGTCGGCGGCGTTGGGAACGATGTTGCCCTGTTTGGCGAAAGTGCGCGTCCCTTCATAGCGGTAGGACGGGCTGGGATAGGAGGTGCCGCGGTTGTGCGCCTGGTTGATCTCTTCCGTCATGGTCTGGGCCATTTCGTCCAGAGACGATTGCAGGTCGGTGACCGTCTTGTCGCGCATGTCCAGCAGGGCGCGCAGCTTGCCGCCGGTGACCAGCGGTCCCAGATCGTTGGTGCCACCTTCCACCGCGATCTTGTTGAACTGGCCGCCGGCAGCGGTCATCCAGGTGTCGATCTGCGAGTTGGCGGTATAGGACAGCGGCTGGTCCTGGTTGTCGACCAGCATTTCGCCCGAAGTGGTGTAGACGATCATCGAACCGTCTTGGCGCTTGTAATACTGGATGTCGATCAGTTTGGACAGGTCGGTCATCGCCTTGTCGCGCTTGTCTTCCAGATCGGTGGTGCCGGTGGCCACGGCCGAGTTCTTGACGATCTTCTGGTTCAGGTCGTGGATGTCGGTCAACAGGTCGTTGATCTGTCCGACGGTATATTCGATTTCCCGATCGGCTTCGACGCGCAGCGACTGCAACTGGTCGGTCATGCGCCCCAAAAGGTCGGTCACGTCCTGACCGGACTGCACGGTGGACCACTGGATGGAAGGTTTCTCGACCTGGGTGCTCAACAAGTCGAAGGCGTTGTTCAGGTCGTTCATCTTGTGGGCGATGGACGAATTGTCGGCGACGTCGCCGAACAGGTCGTCGATGCGGGGATAATAGCTGTTTTCGACTTCCAGCTTGCCCAGATTGGCGCTTTGCTTGCGGATGTCCTTCAGCAACCCCTCGTTGACCATCCGGCTGACCGAACCCACCTGCACGCCGGCGCCGTTACCGTTGAGCACGCGGCTTTCCTGGTTCAGCACCTTGCGGACATAGCCGGGGGTGTTCACGTTGGTGACGTTCTGGGCGATGGTGTCCAGCGCCCGCTGCGAGGTCAGCAGGCCGGAAAGCGCGGTGTTGAGGCCAAGGGTCAGGGACATGATGGCGCTCCGGTCACAGGGTCTGGTTGAAGGCCAACGAGTTCTGCTCGCCGGTGGGGGCGGCGCCGAACTGGCCGGCCGGGCCATAGGTCACGGTATTAGTGGCGTTGCTTTTCACCGCGTTGACCATGGCGTCCATCAACATCTGGGTGGCGTCGATTTCGGCCTTCAGCCGGCGGGCGTTTTCTTCCACCAAGGCTTTCAGTCGTTGGCCCAGCGCGGTCAGCTCTTCCTTTTGTTCGGGCTCCAGCGCGTCGGCGAGGGACGGATTTTCCGCCAGCGGGATGATGGCGCTTTCATAGATGCGGGCCAGGGCCGCCTTGTTTTCCGCCAATTCGCGGACAGTGCGCGAATCGTGTTGCTTCAAGGCGTCGTTTTCGAATTCCAACAGCTCGCACAGATTGGTGCAGGCCCAGACGATGTCGTCGATGTTCAAGGTGGCGGTCTCGGTCATCGTCAAACCTCCTGGTGCTGCAACATCGTCCGGGTCACTTGGTCGGCCAGGCCGATTCCACCGGGACGGTTGCTTATCATCTTCGCATATTCGTCCAGCAACATGGGGCGAAACATCGCTTCGGCATGGCCGCCGCCAAAGGGGCCGTCCTCGGTTTTGATCCCCTCGAACATGTGCTGCAGCATCTGGCTCAGGAACATGGATTCGAATTGCTTGCCCACGGCCTTGGCCTGATCGGCGTTGGCGGCGCGGGTGTTGATGGCGGCCGGTGCGCTGGCGGCCAGTTGCGCCGAAGTGGTGTCGACGTTCATCACATCACCTCGATGTCGGCTTGGATGGCGCCCGAGGCTTTGATCGCCTGCAGGATCGAGATCAGGTCGCGCGGGCCGATGCCCAGATTGTTCAGACCGTTGACCAGCTCCTGCAGGGTGACGCCGTGGGGAACCACGGTCAGCTTCTTGCCCTGGCCATCGTCGACTTCGATGTCGGTGCGGTCGACCACGGTGGTGTCGCCGGTGGCCGAGAACGGCGAGGGCTGGGAAACCTGCGGGGTTTCGGTGATACGGATGGTCAACTGGCCCTGGGCCACGGCGACGGTGCTGATGCGCACGTTCTCGCCCATGACGATGGTGCCGTTGGCTTCGTCGATGACGATCTTGGCGATCTGATCGGGCTCGACCTTCAATTGTTCGATGTCGGTCAGCAGGCCGACCACGTTGCCGCGGTAATCGCCAGGCACGGTGATCTGCACGGTGCTGGGATCGATGGGCCGGGCCACGGCGCCGCCCAGGAAGGCGTTGACCGCTTGGGCGGTGCGGTTGGCGGTGGTGAAGTCGGGATTTCTGAGCGACAGCTTCACCGATTCCAGATGCGCCATTTCAAAGGGCAGTTCGCGTTCGACGATGGCCCCGTTCGAGACCTTGCCGGCGGTGGGCACGCCCTTGGTGACCGAAGTGGTGCCGCCGCCGCCGGCGCCGCCGCCCGAAGCGGTGATGCCGGTGCCGGCCAGCGGGCCTTGGGCCACGGCGTAGATTTCGCCATCGGCGCCGACCAGCGGGGTGACCAGAAGCGTGCCGCCCATCAGCGACTTGGCGTCGCCCATGGCCGCCACCTGGATGTCGATGCGGGTGCCCTGGCGGGCGAAGGCGGGCAGGGTGGCGGTAACCATGACGGCGGCGACGTTCTTGGGCTTGACGGTGGCGATGGTGCCGCCCTGTTCACGGATGTTGACGCCCAGGCGTTCCAGCATGGCGACCAGCGATTCCTTGGTGAAGGGCGCGTTGGTCAAGTCGTCGCCGGTGCCGCTGAGGCCGACCACCAGGCCGTAGCCCACCAAAAGGTTGTCGCGCACGCCTTCGAATTCGGCGATGTCCTTGATGCGCGACGCCCCGAAGGCGACCGGCGGCATGGCCAGAAGGGTCGCGGCCACAAGGCCCGCAGCCAGGGCGAAGGCCCGGATGGCGGAAGAGTTGGCGATCGTGGCTTTGGCTTTGCGGAACATGGCGTCCTCGACAGGGCAACAGACAGCGGAATAATGCGTAACCTTCCTTGCGAAGCCTGTGCCAGTGGACGAAATGAAGTAAAATCAATGTGTTGATGGGATGTGGCGGCGGCATTGCCCCGCTTTGCCCGGCAAAACTTGCCGCTTTGACCGGGGGCGCTCGGCAGAAATAGCGGCTTTCGCGCCGGGCTTATGCCGGTTACACTGTGGCGAAGACTGGCCAACCCACAACCATCGGGGTTCCATGAAGGTTTCCGGGGTCGGATCGGGGGCCGCCGCGTCCGGGGGTGCCCGTCGCGTCGGCAAGTCCGACGGCAAGAAAAGCGAATTCAAGCAGGCTTTGGTCGACGCCATGGAGACCATGGAGGACGTGCACGCCGCCGACGCGCCTGCCTCCATCGGTGCCGTTGACGCTTTGCTGGTGGCCCAGGCGGTGGGCGATGCCACCGACCGCGAGGCACGCCAGCGTCACATCCGTCATGCCGAAGACATCTTGGACAAGCTGGAAGAACTGCGTCACGGCTTGTTGTTGGGGACGGTGCCGGAATCCAAGCTGGTGCAGTTGGCGGACATGGTCCGTTCGCGCAAGGAAGCCTGCCCAGATCCGCGTTTGGCGGCGCTTTTGGACGAAATCGAATTGCGGGCCGAAGTGGAAATCGCCAAGCTCAGCCGTGGCCGCTGAAACATTTCTTTCCCATCCCTGAACGTGTTTCGAACATCCGCGCTTGCGATAGGGTGGGTCACACCATATATTGCGGGCCGACTTGATCGAACCGACAGCAAATCGGGGGACTGGATGACCGTCACGCTGCCGCCGGATTACCGCCCGTCCGAGGACGAGCCCTTCATGAATGAAAACATGAAGGAATATTTTCGCCAGAAATTGCTCGACTGGCGCTCGGAATTATTGCGCGAATCCGACGAAACCCTGGCTCACCTGCAAGAAGGTGGGTTGCAGGAGCCCGATATCGCCGACCGTGCGTCGGCCGAGACCGACCGCGCTTTGGAATTGCGCACCCGCGACCGCGAACGCAAGTTGATCGCCAAGATCGACGCCGCCATCGAACGCATTCACGACGGGTCTTATGGCTATTGCGAAGAAACCGGTGAGCCCATCACCATTCGTCGCTTGGAAGCCCGCCCCATCGCCACGCTTTCCATCGAAGCGCAGGAACGGCACGAACGCATGGAGCGCACCCATCGCGAGGATTGACCGGCGTCGTGTCGCCTGATCGCTGATGTCAAAAGGCCCCGTTTCGACGGGGCCTTTTGTTTTTGCGGAAAAGTGATGCAAACCCAGACTGATTCTTGAAACATAAAGACTTTGCCTATAAATTAGACCGTAGAGGGGTGTGTGCATAAAAAGTGACCATAAGGGGGAAGGTATGTCGGAGCCGGAACGTATTCTGGAATTGACTCGCGCCGTTCATGACGTGGCGAACGATAAAATTCAGGCCATCAAAAAGGTTACCGGTACGACCCGCATCCTGTCCCTTAACGCCTTGATCGAAGCCACCCGCGCCGGCGAAGCCGGAAAGGGGTTCGCGGTGGTGGCCAACGAAGTGAAAAACGTTTCGCAAAGCATCGATTCCATCACCCAGTCGCTGGAAGGCGAGCTGTCCAGCACCATCCGCGACCTGATGAGCCTGGGGCAAACCCTGATCGGTCAATTGCGCGGCTCGCGCTTGGCCGATCTGGCGCTGAACATGATCGAGATCATCGACCGGAACCTTTACGAACGGTCCTGCGACGTGCGCTGGTGGGCCACCGATTCGGCCATGGTCGATTGCTTGGCCCATGCCAGCCCGGAAAGCGCCGCCTATGCGTCGCGCCGGCTGGGGGTGATCCTGGATTCCTACACCGTGTACTTGGATCTGTGGGTCGCCGATGCCAATGGCCGGGTGGTCGCCAATGGTCGTCCCGGGCGCTATCCGGGGGTGGTGGGCACCGACGTGTCCTCGGAAAGCTGGTTCGTGGACGCCATGGCCACGGCTTCCGGCAACGATTATTCCATGGCCGACATCGCCGCCAATCCGGCTTTGGATAATGCTCTGGTGGCTTCCTACGCCACCGCCATCCGCGAGGGCGGCGAAGCCGACGGGGCGGCCTTGGGCGTGTTGGGCATCTTCTTCGACTGGCAGCCCCAGGCGGATTCGGTGGTCAAGGGCGTGCGTCTGCAGGCCGAGGAAAAGACCCGCACCCGCTGTCTGTTGGTGGACCGCAACATGAAGGTTCTGGCGTCGTCGGACGGAAACGGCGTGTTGAAAGACGTTGTTCGTCTGCGCACTGACGGCAACCAGATGGGGGCCTATGTGGACGACATGGGCAACGTCGTGGGGTTCTCGGCGACGCCGGGTTACGAAACCTATGCCGGTATGGGCTGGTACGGCATCATCGTCCAGCAGCCGGCCATGGATGGCGAGATTCCGGCCAGGCATTGACGCGGACGGTGTAAGGCTCAGTCCTCGGCCGTATCGCTTCCCAGACCATCCAGTCCGATGGAATCCACCAGTGCCCGCAATTCTTGGCGGGCGGCGACGTTGCTCATGTTCAGGTCGAAGCCGGGAATGCCGTGGCGCAAATCCAGCAGCGTCAGGCCTTCCAGGAACAGCGAGCGATAGACCACGCGTTCGCCCAAACCCGGCGCGGTACGAAAGCCGATGCGCTTGGCCAAATCCACCAGCAGCTTTTCCATCACCTGCTTGTTGCGGGCGTCCAGATGGGCCAGACGGTTGCGCAGCACGATCCAGTCGACCACCGCTTTTTCACCACGCATGGCGCGGGTCTTCTTGGTGTCCCACACCATTTCGGCGTAATGGCTGGGCCGCACGATCTTCATGCTTTCCGGTTCCACCCGGGCCAGGACGTCCAGATCCACCAAGGAATCGTTCAGCGGCGTGATCAGGGTCTGGGCGAAGGAATGGCCCAGTCGCGACAGGTAATGGTCGGAACCGGGGGTGTCGATGACCACCACGTCGTGAAGTGCGGTCAGATGGCCGAAGGTTTCCAGCAGGCGGCGTTCGTCGGCCTCGCGGTCGGCGGTGGGCGGCACCGCCACATGGTTGGGCACCTGCAGTCCCAACAGGGCAGAATCCTTGCGGTTCTGGCGGTTCTGCACATAACGGGTCAAGGTCGCCTGACGGGCGTCCAGGTCGATGGAGCCGACGCTGAGGCCGCGATTGAGCAGGCTGACGATCAGATGCATGGAGACGGTGGACTTGCCGGTGCCGCCCTTTTCGTTGCCGACGACGATGACGTGGGCCCGTTTGCTCATGCGCTTTCCCCCAAGAACGCGGGTTTGATCCAGATGGCGCTGTCGTGGAAGGCGGCGCCGCCGCTGGGGGGGACCGGGTCGTCCCCCACCAGAGAGTTGATGCCGATGCCGCCCAGGAAACATTCGTCGGGCCAGATGCCTTCCACCGCCACCACGCCCTGGGCGATGCCGTCGGTGACGCTGGCATGGACCAGGACCGAGGCCCGGCAATTGCCCAGACGAATGACGTCGCCGCTGGCGATTCCCAATCGGGCGGCGTCGTCCCCGTGCACCAAGGCGGTGGGGCGGGCCGCCATGCGGCGCGCGGTGGGGGTTTCGGTGAAGCTGGAATTCAGGAAATGTCGCGACGGCGGGGTGATCAGCCGGAACGGATGGTCCGCATCGGCGTTCTCGATCGTGCCCAGATGGTCGGGCAGGGCGGGCAGGCCGGCGTGGTCGGGGCCGACAGAGGCCCAATCGGCGGCAAAGCGGAACTTGCCGCCATGACCAAAACCGTCAAGGTAATGGGACTTTTCGAAGGAAGGCGCGCAATCCAGCCAGCGCTGGGCGTGCAGGGCGTCGGCGCCGGGCAGGGAACTGGCCCGCAGGCAAGAATCGATCAGATCCCATTCCGTCATGGCGAAACTGGCATGGTCGGCCCCCAGGCGGCGGGCCAATTGGGCGATCAGCCAATGGTTCGAGCGGGCTTCGCCCAGGGGCTCGATGACCGGCTTGGCGGCTTGCAGGAAGGTGTGGCCATAAGAAGTATAAAGGTCGGCGTGTTCGACGAAGGTGGTGGCGGGCAGAACCAGGTCGGCGAAACGCGCCGTCTGGGTCATCACCTGTTCGTGGACGGCCAGGAACAGCTCGGGCCGGGCCAGGCCGCGCCACACCTTGGCGGTGTCAGGGGCGACACTGGCCGGGTTGGCGTTTTGCACCAGCATGGCCATCACCGGCGGGCCGTTCTTCAAGGCTTTGGCTTCGCCGGTCAGGATGGCGCCGATGCGGCTCATGTCCAATTGCCGGACCTTGGGTTCGGGCAGGTCCTGGGCGTCCATCAGCGTGCGGTCCAGCACGAAGCCCGCCGACAGGCTTTGGGTGGCGCCGCCGCCGCGATGCTGCCAAGCCCCGGTCAACACCGGCAGGCACGACACCGCATGGACGTTGACGGCGCCGTTGCGCGAGCGGCTCATACCGTAACCGACGCGGATCAGGCTGCGTCGGGTGGTGCCGTAAAGACGGGCGAAATCTTCGATCTGCTGGACGTCAAGCCCGGTGATGGCGGCGGCCCAACTCGGATCGCGGCCGGCCACGTGGTGGCGAAGCGCTTCGGTGCCTTGGGCGTATTTGTCCACATAGGCCTGGTCCACCAAGCCGTCGCGAAACAGCACATGCATCACCGCGCAGGCCAAGGCGGCATCGGTGCCCGGGCGCAGCATCAGATGCAAATCGGCTTTTTCGGCGGTGGGGGTGCGATAGGGGTCGATCACCACCAGCTTGGCGCCATGGCTCTTGCGGGCCTTGGCGGCCAGCCCCATGACATGCACTTGGGTGGCCGCCGGGTTGGCCCCCCAAATGACGATCATCTGGCTGTCGGCCATCTCGCGGGTGTCGACGCTGTATTTGGCACCGTTGCCGGCCAGCCAGCCGGCGCCGGCGATGGCGGCGCAGATGGTCTTTTGCTGGCCCGAATAGCCCATGGCCCGGCGCAAGCGGTTGGTGGCGCCCATTTGCACCAATCCCATGGTCCCGGCATAGAAATAGGGCCAGACGCTTTCCAATCCCCATTTTTCGGCGCTCTCGGTGAAGCGCCGGGTGATTTCATCCAAGGCTTCGTCCCAGGTGACCGGGGCGAAGCGGCCTTCCCCCTTGTCGCCCACCCGGCGCAGCGGCGTCAGGATGCGGTCGGGGTGGTGGATGCGTTCGTTGTAACGGGCGACCTTGGCGCAGATCACCCCTTCGGTATAAGGCATGGCGGCGCCGCGCAGGCGGCCGACACGGCCGTCATCGTCCACGACCACGTCCAAGGGACAGGCCGAAGGGCAATCATGGGGGCAGACCGAGGGTGAAAGTCGCATGGGCGAACAATAGCCAAGACAGCGTCAGCCGGCAATGTCCAGAGACTTTGCGCCCCTGTCTTGTAATGCTATTCTGCGCATCATGTTGATGCTTTCTGGGCAAAAAAGGACAAGAGATTGACCGAGGCCGGCGCGGAACGGATCGATTGCGCGGTGATCGGCGCGGGTGTGGTCGGCTTGGCCGTGGCCCGGGCCCTGGCCTTGGCCGGACGCGAGGTGCTGGTGTTGGAGGCCGCAAACGCCATCGGCGGCGGCATCTCGTCGCGTAATTCCGAAGTCATCCATGCCGGCATGTATTATCCTGCGGGGTCGCTGAAGGCGCGCCTTTGCGTGCGTGGCAACCGGTTGTTACGGGATTTCGCCACCGATCACGGCGTGTCGTTTTCCATGTGCGGCAAGCTGATCGTCGCCACCGACGACGCGGAAGAAGCCAAGCTGGCCGACATCCTGGCCAAGGGCCAGGTCAACGGCGTTACCGGTCTGTCGGCCATTCCCGCCGCGCAGGCGCGCGAGATGGAACCCAATCTGTCCTGTCAGGCGGCGTTGTTTTCCGCCGATACCGGCATCATCGACGTCCATGGCCTGATGCTGTCCCTGCAAGGGGTGGTGGAAGCCCAGGGCGGCACCGTCGTGCTGCATGCCCCGGTTGTCGGTGGCCGCGCCGACGCGGACGGGGTTTTGCTGCAGGTGGGCGGGGCCGAGCCCATGACCTTGCTGGCCAAGAATGTGGTGCTGGCGGCCGGGTTGAACGCCTGCGCCCTGGGGCGGTCCTTGGGGCTGGCCAAGGTGCCGCAGGATTATCTGTGCAAGGGCAATTACTTCACCCTGACCGGCAAGATGCCGTTCTCGCGGCTGGTCTATCCGGTGCCGGTGGCGGCGGGGTTGGGGGTGCATTACACCTTGGACATGGCCGGACGCGGCCGTTTCGGTCCCGACGTGGAATGGGTCGAGGCCGAGGATTACAAGGTGGACGCCCGCCGTGGCGACCAATTCTATGCCGCCATCCGTCGCTATTGGCCGGGTCTCGCCGACGGCGCCCTGGAGCCGGGCTATGCCGGCATCCGACCCAAGATCAGCGGTCCGGCCGAGACGGCGGCCGATTTCACCGTCCACGGCCCGGATCAGCACGGGGCGCCGGGGGTGGTGGCGTTGTACGGCATCGAATCGCCGGGGCTGACCTCGGCCCTGGCTTTGGCGGAAATGGTCAAGGAGATGACGGCATGAAGCGCCTGTCGGTGATGCTTCTGGCGGCGCTTCTGGCGGCTCCACTCAGTGTGCAAGCCCTGGAAAAGCCCCGCGATTGGCAGGCGCCACCGCCCGAATCGGTGCCCAACCACCGCGAGATGTGGCGCCAGATCGTCATCGAATTGGCCCGTTACGCCAAGGCTCGCAAGAAGGATTTCACCGTGCTGGTGCGCGGCGGTGTCGAATTGGTGGTCAAGGGCGAACGCGAAGCCGAATGGGACGAGGTCCAGGACCCCGACGGCAAGTTCTTTGAAAAGCGCCACCCCTTGGGTCAGGCCTTCCGTCCCTATGTCAACGCCATCGACGGCATCATCCTGGACGACCTTTATTGTGGCCCGGAAGCTTTCGCCAAGCCGTTGGATCAGGCCATCAAGGATCGTCGTGACTTCGACAAGGTGCTGGCCGAGGAACGGGCCCGGGGCGTCCAGCGTCCACCAATCCCCGAACCTTTGGGGCCGTTCAGCATCGACCCGGAAGTGGAAAAGGCCCGCGCCGCCGAATACCGCCGTCAGGCGGAAAAGGTCGAACGTCAGCGCCGCGTCATCTATGCGGTGGACAGCCTGCGCCAAGCCGGACGCCGCATCCTGTCGCTGGAAAGCTGTAAGGACAATAAAACCATCGCGGCGGCCTATCGCGATGCTGCGCGGGACAAGGTGCTGACCTATGTCCATGCCGACACCGAAGGCCTGAACCGGATTCCCGGCGCCCGGCCGTGGGCGGAAAACGCCGACCCGGTGCCCACCTTGAACCAGGCCAAGAATTGGCTGCCGGTGCTGAGTTCGGAAAAATTCGGCAGCAAGTCGGAATGGGTGGCGGCCATGGAACGCAGCAATTTCGACATGCTGCTGGTGGACGTGGCCTATCGCGGCATGGACGGATTGGCCTATGCCGACACCCTGCGGCTGAAATACAAGAATCTGGGGTCGCGGCGTCCGGTGATGGCGGTGCTGTCCCTGGGCAAGGCCTATGATTCGCGCTGGTATTGGAAGCCGGAATGGCGTACGGGCGAGCCCCCCTTCCTGTTCGCCCCCGATGAAGAGCATCCGGGCAGTTGGGTGGTCGACATGAACGATGCCCAATGGAAGGAAATGCTGGGCAAGGCCTTGGCCGGCATCATCTCCGCCGGTTATGACGGTGTGGTGTTGGACGACGCCGACACCTATCTGTGGTTCGAGGAGCTGATGCCGCTCCGATGACTTACTTCGCGAAAAAATGCGAATCGATGGCAAAATTCGCGAAAAAACGCGAATCTACGTTGACGATTTCGTACTTAGTACGACAAAGTCGTACGGTGGTCGAGAGGTTCGCCCTTCGTGATCCGTCGGGACATTGGTTCCCGCTCGACCGCCTTTCATCCCATTCGCTATTGGTCGGGGGTGTGTGATGCACCTTCTGTACCTTGATGATTCCGGTGCCGTTGGCGACGTTCGGCAACAGCATTTTGTCCTGGCCGGCGTTTCGGTTTTTGAGCGTCAGGGGCATTGGTTGTCAGAGCGGTTGGACCAAATCGCCGCCCGTTTCAATCCCGCCGAACCGCATGAGGTCGAGTTGCATGGTGCCCCCATGTTGCGGGGCAGCGGTTTTTGGCGACGTTATCCATTAGCGGACAGAATGACGGCCATGTCGGATGCCCTGGCAGTTCTGGCATCGTCTCACCATTCCAATCGCGTGTTCGGCGTGGTGGTCCGCAAAGTCGACATTGAACCGGCGGAACCAACGGCCTATGCGTTTGAACAATTAGTCAGTCGTTTCGATCATTATCTCATGCGCTTGCACAAGAACGGCGATACCCAACGGGGGCTGATCTTGTTTGACAAGACGACGCAGGAAAACGCCATTCAGAATTTAGCCCGAGACTTCAAATGCAAAGGTCATAGCTGGGGGTATCCTCGAAACTTATCGGAAGTCCCGGTTTTCTTGGATTCCAAGGCTTCACGTCTGATCCAATTGGCGGATTTGGTTGCCTATGCCATGTTTCAGAAGTTCGAGCGTGGTAACAGCGCGTTCTTCGATATCTTTGCCCACAAGTTCGATTCCGTCGGAGGTCGGGTGCATGGGTTGCACGTTCAGTCCTCACTGGGCGAGACGGAGGGAGGGGGGGAATGCTGAAAGCCGCCCGTTCCTATGAAGAGGCTTGCCGCACCTTCCGCTGGCGGTTGCCCGACCGTTACAACATGGCCTTCGACGTTTGCGACCGTCAGACCATGGCCGGCGCCGACGGCCATCGCACGGCGCTCATCGTCGAGGCCGCCGATGGTTCGGTGGAACGCCACACCTTTTTGATGTTGCGGCTGTTGTCCAACCGTCTGGCCAATGTGCTGACGGCGCGTGGCATCGGCCTGGGCGACCGGGTGGCGGTGGCCTTGCCGCCATCGGTCGAAGCGGCGGCGACCGTGTTGGCGGTGCTGAAGATGGGGGCCGTCCTGGTGCCCTTGCCCTTGTCCCTGGGCGAGGAACCCTTGGCCTGGCGCTTGGCCGATTCGGGGGCGCGGGTGGCGGTGGTGGGTGAGGCCATGATGGCGCGGGTGCAGGCGGCCCGCGACGGCGCGCCCCAATTGGAAACCATCCTGGTCGCTGGCGAGGCCAATGCCGGCAACCTGGATCTGTGGGCCGAGTTGCAGGAAGCCGGCGATTCCTTCACCCCCTTGGTCACCGCTTTGGATAGCCCGGCCTTGCTGGTCTATCCCGAACACAGCATGGGTAAGCCGCAGGGATTGCTGCACGGCCATGGGGCGTTGCTGGGCAATTTGCCGGCGGTGGAATTCGGCCTGGGCTTCTTTCCCCAATTCGGCGACATCTTGTGGAGCCCGGCCGACTGGATGACCTATTCCGCTTTGATGTGGGTGGTGCTGCCGGCGTGGCATCACGGGGTGCCGGTGGTTGCCGGTCCCTATGGTCAAGACGCCGAAGCGCAATTGGGGTTGATGGCGCGCCATGGCATTCGGGCCGCCTGGATGCCCCCCCTCATGTTGGAAAAGCTGACCCAGGCGGCGGCCAACAAACCGCATCCCTTGCCCCGGGTGCTGGGCACCGGGCCCGCGCCGTTGCCGGCCGAATTGCGCGACAAGGTGGAAAAGGTGTTCGGCATCGTCCCCAACGAGATTTGGGGAACGCTGGAAATCGGCGCGGTGGTGGCCAACAACGCCCAAGTGATGGAAAGCCGGGTGGGTTCACCCGGCCGTGCCGCCCCAGGCCAGACGGTCGAGGCGGTGGATGCTTCCGGGCGGGTGCTGAGGGCCGGTGATCCCGGCTTCTTGGCCTTGGCCCCCAACGCGCCAGGGGCATGTCTGGGGCGCTGGAACCGCGATTCCTGGCATCCGGGACGGCTGGTCAATGGCTGGGTGCCGTCGTCACAAGCCGGTCATCGCGACCTGGACGGCTATATCTGGCCGGAAGAGTTGGAGATGTTGCCGGGTACGGTCCTGGTCGACGGCCAGCCGGTGGCCCTGTCGGAAGTGGAAGCCGCCCTGACCTGGCATTCCCGTGTTCTGGCCGCCGGCATGGTGGCCCAGGCCGATGGCGGGTTGAAGGCCTTCATCGTGCCAGCGGGCGAGGCCGGCGACGTGCATCTGGCCCGCGACCTGCAAGCCTGGGTCAATCGTCGTCGGGGCGCCGCCGAAGTGCCGGGACGCATCGAATTCGTCACCGCCATTCCGTTGCGTGGCGATGGCAGCACCGACGTGGACGAATTGCTGAACCAGCCCGTCCGTCTGGGCGCCCCCGATCCGGACGAACGGTTTTAGCCCAAGCCCAGTCGCTGGCCGGCGTAATCACGTCTGGCCCAGTCGGGATTTTCCAGACACCAGCGCACGGTGTGGGCGATGCCTTGGGTGAAATCCGTACGCGGCGCCCAATCCAGGGCGGCACGGGTGGTGGCGGCATCGATGGCGTAACGCCGGTCGTGACCGGGGCGGTCGGCGACGAAGGTGATCAGACGGCGATAGCTGCCTGCGGGGGACGGGCGCTGGCGGTCCAACTCGTCGCACAAGGCCCGCACCACGTCGATATTGGCTTGGTCGTGGCCGGCGCCGAACAGATAGGTGCCGCCCGGCCGGCCCCGTTCCAGCGCCGCCATCAAGCCGGCGGCATGGTCGTCCACATAAAGCCAGTCACGGCGTTGACCGCCGTCGCCGTAAATGGGTAAGGGTTGGCCGGCCAGGGCTTTTTGGATGATCAGGGGCATCAGTTTCTCGGGAAACTGCCACGGGCCGTAATTGTTGCTGCAATTGGTGACCATCACCGGCAATCCATAGGTGGCGTACCAGGCCCGCGCCAGATGGTCGGACGACGCCTTGCTGGCCGAATAGGGGGAGTTGGGGCGATAGGAGCTGTGGGGGCCAAAGGCGGGCTCGTCCGCTTCCAGGCTGCCGAAGACTTCGTCGGTGGACACGTGGACAAAGCGGAAATGGTCGGGGTGACCCTGGGCTTGCCAATGGCGGCGGGCCGCTTCCAGCAATTGGAAGGTGCCGACGATATTGTGTTCGACGAAGTCGGCCGGGGAATCGATGGAGCGGTCCACATGGGTTTCCGCGGCCAGATGGATGATGGCGCGGGGGGCATGCTGTCCCAGGACGGCGTCCAAGGTGGCGCCGTCACGGATGTCGGCCCGCACGAAGACATGGGGCGCATCCATGGCGGGAAGGGCATCCGGGCAGGCGGCATAACCCAGACGGTCCAGCGCCACCACCTTTTCATCGCCGCGGCCGACCAAGGCCCGGGTCAGAGCCGAGCCAATGAAACCGGCGGCCCCCGTCAACAAAAGCGTCATGGTGTCGGTTCCGGTTCAAGTGTTCAGAAAGTCTTTCATCATGCTGCCATGAAGTGATCAAGGCGGCCATACTTCTTGGGGGCGGCCATTGCGCCCTTATTCGAATGGTAGTAAGTTTTTTGGAGGGGGGAGTGGGCGCGTGACTTCAGACGGCGCGCCCCGGCAAAACCCCGGATGACAACACCGGGTATGCGTGTGCGCTGGTCACGGCGCCGACGCCATTCGCAGGAGGAACCATGTCCGAGACCACCACGCTGTCCGCCATCGAGGAACAGGCCTTTCACCTGTCCCGTGCCGCCATCCTGCTGGACCAAGCCAAGGCCGATCGTTCGAAGATGACCGAGGCGCTGGAAGTGAACATGGCGGTGTGGGTCGCGTTGCGTACCCTGATCACCTCTGATGGCTGTCGTGCTTCGTCGCAGGTCGTCGAAAACCTGCTGCGTTTGGCCAATTTCGTCGCCGAGAAGACCCTGGCCGGTGCCGAGGCGGCGTCCGACGCCACCATCGACGCGCTGATCAACGTCAACCTGCAGATTTCCGAAGGCTTGCTGGAAGGCAACAAGGCCTGATTCGTCGCTGACGAAGCCGAAACGGCCGCACCTGATAAAGGCGCGGCCGTTTGTGTTTCAGGCCCTTGGCCGGGCGCGGCCAATGGCGTATCCCACCAAATCCCAGTGAAAGACGATCAACGGGATTTGGTTAGGCCCAAAGGGCCGCACGGCTTATGCCGTGGGAGGCAAGAGTTTCGGAGAAACTCGCCCGCCGCCTGAGGGCGCTGGCGATTAAGCCCTTGGCCGGGCGCGGCCGATGCCGCGACGCCTCGCTTCGCTCATCAATGTCTGTTCCACATGGCGGCCCTGGAACAAGGTGATGCCCACCGAATGGCCGTATTCGATGGCCGACGGCGTGTCGCAGCGGGCCAGGATGATCCGGGTGATGCCGATGCGGCGCAGCGCGTCGGTCTTCAGCTCTTTTTCCTCGGTCAGGGCGGGGTCCCAGATCAGTTTGATCAAGTCGGCGCCCAGTCTTTCGCGGTCGACGAAGGGCAGCATGGAAAAGGTCAGGCCATCGACGCAGATGCGATAGCCGCGATCGTGGGCGAAATCGCGGGCGAACAGATAGGCGCCCAGATCGGCGAAGATGTCGACCTTTTGCAGTTCCAAGACGATGGTGCCGCGCATGCCGGCCTTGACGTTGTCGTCGAACACCATGAATTCCGGGCTCAGGATGGTCGAAACGTTCAGGTTGATGCTGATGTCGCCTTCCAGGGTCCGGTCGTCATGCTTGTTCAGCAAAGACAGCACCCGGCGGTCCAGGGTTTCGGTCAGTTGCTGGAACAGCCAGGGGCTGGAATTGACGTTGACGTTGGGCATCAGCGTCTGGCGCAGATCGGCGATGGAAATGAACAATTCATGGAAGACCGGCTGCGGCGGGGCTTGGCCGACGATGGCGCACACCGCCTGACGGCGCATCAGGTTCGACAAATCGGCCTGCCCCAGACCGGCTTCGACCCGGGCCAGCAATTCCGGGGTGAACGGCGCGCCCTTGGGCTTGGCCATGGCGCGGGCCTCGATGCCGGCCTGTTCCTGTTCGGCGCGGCGGCGTGCCTGTTCCTCGGCCACCATCTTCTGGGCCAGGGCGACCAGGACGTCATATTCGCTTTCCAGGTCGTACCACGTACACAACGTGCCCTTTTGGGCGTCGTCGATGATCAGCTGGTCGTCGGAAAACAGGAAGCGCAGCTTGACGATGGCCGATTCCACCTCGTCTTGCGCCTGGGCCTTGTAGACCACCATCAAATCGGAATTGGCCATGGTGAAGGCTTGCGCCTGCAGCATCTTGACCAGATTGTCGAAGGTGGCGGCGGCGATGCGCAAATGCTGTTCGCGCTGGTTGTGCTTGGCCAGACCCGACAGGTGGATATGCACGGCCCGGCGTTCCGAGCGATGGCGTTCCAAGCGGTTCAGGTAGTCCAGCAACAGATGTTCCTGGCTAGCGGCGCGGGCTCGGGCGGCGGTCGGGCTTCCTAGCATGGCATCTTCCCAGTGCTCCGATTCATTCAGATGGTGCACCGACCCTCAGAATGAATCGGAGCACAATTTTTTGATTTTATGGGCCGATCCAAACAGAAGGTTCANNTGAACCTTCTGTTTGGATCGGCCCACTAGCGCAGGACCCGAAGGGGCGGGAACAGGTCAAGCATGTCGTTGTTGCCGCATTCCACCCGCAGGCGACCGGAAATCACCCCGTGACGTTGGTTGCACTGGGCCATGGTACAGGCCGAGGCCTTGTCGCATTGGGCCAAGGTGACGGCGGCGACCATGGAATCCAGGAACCGGCCCTGGAAGTGGACGATCCCCTGGTTCAGGCCCCAGGTGATCGCGGATTCGGTGTCGCAGCGGGCCAGGATGACCTTATCGAAGCCATAAGGGCCCAACGCGTGGTGCAGTTCCGTCGTCACCACGTCGTCGGCCATGTCGCCGCTCCAGTTCAGTTTGACGAAGTCGCAATCGTAACGTTCGGCATCCATGAATTGCAGGGTTATGGGGCTCATGCCGTCCAGCACCGTCTTGTGGCCACGGGCGCGCAGGAAGTCGCGGGCCTGGAAGAACTGGTCCAGGTTGTTGAAGATGTCGATCAACTGGAATTCCACCACCAATCCGGCCTTGCCGCGAATGGCGGCCTCGAACTGACGGAACACCTGGGTCTGCACGCTGGCCATGTTGAGGTTCAGCGAAAACGCCGCCGGCAATTTGCGGAACCCGGCATCTTGCAGCACCGACAGCACGCGCAGGTCCAGCACCTGCGACAGATGCTGGAACAACCAACGATTGGCCAGGATGTTGACGTCGGGGGCCAGGGCCTTCTGCAGGTCCATGATGGACATGTAGAATTCCTGGAAGGCGACTTCGGCGGTTTGGCGTTCGGTAAAGCGCAGACAGGGTTGGCGGCGCACCACGCTGGCGATGTCGGTGGCGCCGATGCGCTCCAGCACCTTGGTCAGGTTGCGGGCGTCCAACGGCTGGATCTGCGGCGCGTTGCGCGACTGGGCGATGCGCATCTTGGCATCGTTCAGCAATTTCACGCAGGTGGCGAAAAACTGGTCGTATTCGCTTTCCAGGTCGTAGAAGGTGACGAAGCGGTCTTCGCCGTCCTCGCTTTCCGCATAGGTCAGCGGATCCTTGGAAAAAAGCGCGCGCAGCTTGTAGACGATGGCGTCCAGATCGGCCAGACGGGCATCCTTGCAGATCAGCACGATGTCGTTGTTGGTCAGCAGGAACAACTGGCCGCGGAACATGTCGGCCATGGTTTCGAACATGCGAAAGGCGATGCGGATCTTCGCTTCTTCGCGATTGGCCGGCAGCAACAGCGACAAATGCAGATGCAGCGCCTGGCGTCCTTCGCGGATACGGCCCACACGTTCGGCGGCGTCGTAGAGAAGATTCTCCGACGTGACGATCTCTTTGGGTTTGTCACCGAACGCGGTGGCGTTCATCATTTCCCCGTTCTGGCGGATTTGGATGTCGTTCGCATTGACATGCTGGCGACCTCCAAAGCTAAGTTCTGAATGCTTAAAATACAATGACCAGACAGGTCGGCCTAGGCAGAAATGAAGCAAGAAAACCATTCCAGCGCTTTTGTCGCCAATCCTTCGGTGCCCGAGGGCTTGGCGGTCTATGCGGTGGGCGACATCCATGGCCGGCTGGATCTGCTTGATCGTTTGCTCAGCACCATCGCGACCGACGTGTCGGTGACTTCTCCATTACAGGTGTCGGTGGTGTTCTTGGGGGACATGGTTGACCGCGGCCCGGATTCCCGTGGCGTCATCGACCGTCTGGCCGCCGGCCCGCCGCCGACCTTGTCGGGGGCCGAGTGGGTGTGTCTGCGCGGCAACCACGAAGAGGCCATGCAGGATTTCCTGGCCGATTCCTCCACCGGGGGACGGTGGTTCCCGTGGGGCGGCCTGGAAACCGTGCGTTCCTATGTGGGGGAAGAGGCGATGCTGGGGTGGCGTGGCGACATGGCCGAGGCCCAGCTGAGCTTCCGCCGCCACGTGCCGACGTCCCATCGCCGGTTTTTGGACAATCTGAAGCTGACCCATCAGATCGGCGATTATTTGTTCGTCCATGCCGGGATCAAGCCCGGTGTCGCGCTGGACCAACAGCATCCGGCGGATTTGCTGTGGATACGGCACGAATTTTTGGATGACGAACGCTGGCACGGCCGGATGGTGGTGCATGGTCATACCCCCGACCTTCAGCCGCAAGTGCGTTCGAACCGCCTGGGCATCGACACCATGGCCTATGATTCGGGGGTTCTGACCGCCTTGGCTTTGCGCGGCAGCACCCGTCGTTTCCTGCACACCTGAGCCATTTTTCTTGCAACCCCGCCAGCCTTGGGTTAGCTGACCCCTGTCATCATTTTCGGGACGTTTTCATGACCGAACTTTCGCTTTTGGCCGAACGGGTCGCCGGTTTGAAGGACAAGCCGGTTTTGTGCGTCGGCGACGCCATGCTGGATCGTTTCATCTATGGCTCGGTCGAGCGGATTTCGCCCGAAGCCCCCATTCCGGTGCTGCGCATCGAGCGCGAGGACGCCATGTTGGGCGGCGCCGGCAACGTGGTGCGCAACCTGGTGGCCCTGGGGGCGGTCCCCACTTTCGTCGCCGTGGTCGGCGACGACGATCCGGGCCGCGAGATCGGCCGCCTGCTGGGCGAGCATTCGGGGATCGATCCCTGTCTGGTGGTCGAGGCCAAGCGCCAGACCACCATCAAGACCCGCTTCTTCGCCTCTTCCCAGCAATTGCTGCGTTCCGACCGCGAGACCAGCGACAAGCTGGCCGATATCAGCCGGTCCCAGGTCTTGAACCGGGCCAAGGACCTGATCGCCGCATCGGGGTGCGTGGTGTTGTCCGATTACGGCAAGGGCGTGTTGACGCCGCCGGTGCCGGCCGAACTGATCGCCGCCGCGCACGCCGCCGGCAAGCCGGTGGTGGTCGATCCCAAGGGCAACGATTACAGCCGTTATCGCGGTGCCACCGTGCTGACCCCCAACCGCAAGGAACTGCACGAAGCCACGGGCATGAGCGTGGAGGGCGACAACGCCATCGTCGCCGCCTGTCGCCACCTGATCACCACCTGCGGCATCGAGGCGGTCTTGGCCACAAGGTCCCAGGACGGCATGACCCTGGTGACCGCCGCGGGCGAGATTCACCATCTGCCGGCCGAAGCGCGCGAAGTGTTCGACGTCTCGGGCGCCGGCGACACCGTGGTCGCCACTTTGGCCGCCGCTTTGGCGTCCGGCGCCTCGCTGCTGGATGGCGCCCGTTTGGCCAATGTGGCCGCCGGCATCGTGGTGGCCAAGGTGGGCACCGCCGTCGCCTATGCCGAGGAAGTGGTCGCCGCCCTGCACCATGATGATCTGCTGGTGGGCGAAACCAAGGTCCTGGGCTGGGACGGCGCTGCTGATCAGGTGGAAATCTGGCGTCGCAAGGGCGAACGCGTCGGTTTCACCAATGGCTGTTTCGATTTGCTGCATCCCGGCCACATCTCGTTGTTGACCCAGGCCCGTTCGGCCTGCGACCGACTGGTGGTGGGCCTGAATTCCGACGCCTCGGTGTCGCGGTTGAAGGGGCCGACCCGGCCGGTGCAGTCGGAAGCGGCGCGGGCCACCGTGCTGGCGTCGTTGTCCATGGTCGACATGGTGGTGATCTTCGGCGAAGAGACGCCGCTGGAACTGATCCGGACCCTGCGTCCCGACGTGCTGGTCAAGGGGGCCGATTACACGGTGGAAAATGTGGTCGGCGCCACCGACGTCATGGGCTGGGGCGGCAAGGTGGTGTTGGCCGAATTGGTCGCCGGGCAAAGCACCACCAACACCATCAAGAAAATGAACGGGAACTAGGTCATGGCCGATTATCAGCACCTGACCCAGTTGGGCCAATCCGCCGGGCTGGCCGACGACCCCGACAAAGCCGTCCTGGAGGTGGTGCCCAACCCGCATCCGGGTGAGATTTATTCCGTGCGCTTCACCGCCCCGGAATTCACCTCGCTGTGCCCGATCACCGGCCAGCCGGATTTCGCCCATCTGGTCATCGATTACGTGCCCGATCAAAGCTTGGTGGAATCCAAGTCGCTGAAGCTGTTTCTGGGCTCGTTTCGCAATCACGGCGCCTTTCACGAAGCCTGTACGGTGATGATCGGCAAACGGGTGGCGCAAGCGACCAAGCCGGTCTGGCTGCGCATCGGCGGTTATTGGTATCCGCGAGGCGGCATTCCCATCGACGTGTTCTGGCAGACCGGCGCCCCTCCGGCCGGGTTGTGGCTGCCCGATCAAGGCGTGCCCACCTATCGTGGTCGCGGGTGATCGGATGAAGGAGCGGATTCGCGCCAAGGCCCTGGAACTGGGCTTCGACGCAATCGGCTTTGCTTCCCCCGTCGCCGATCCCGTCTGGCGGGCGGCCTTGGACCAATACGTCGCCGAAGGCCGCCACGGCCAGATGGGCTGGATGGCCGAACGCATGGATCATCGCAGCGATCCTCGCGCGCTTTGGGACCAGGTGCGTTCCGTGGTGGTGCTGGGGCAGAATTACGCCCCGGCCAGCGATCCCGCCGCCACTTTGGGGCAGCCCGATCGCGCCACCATCAGCGTCTATGCCCGGGGCAAGGATTACCACGACACCGTCAAGAAACGCCTGAAGGCGCTGGGGCGCTGGATGGTGGAGAATACGGGTGGCGAATTGAAAGTGTTCGTCGACACCGCCCCGGTGCCGGAAAAGCCCCTGGCGGCCCGATCGGGCCTGGGGTGGCGCGGCAAGCACACCAACGTGGTGTCGCGGCACTTCGGCTCGTGGCTGTTCCTGGGGGAGATTTACACCACTTTGGACCTGCCGCCCGATCCGCCCGAAGCGGATCGTTGCGGGACGTGTCGGGCGTGTGTCGACGCCTGTCCGACACAAGCGCTGGACGGTGCCGGGCAAATCGAGCCCCGGCGTTGCATTTCCTATCTGACCATCGAGCATAAAGGCGAGATCGAAGCCGATCTGCGTCCTCTCTTGGGGAACCGGGTCTATGGCTGTGACGATTGCATGGCGGCGTGCCCGTGGAACAAATTCGCCCCCGTCACCGCCGAGGACGATTTCCTGCCGCGGGTCGAGCTGCAAGCCCCCCGTCTGGCCGATTTGGCGGCGCTGGATGATGCCGCCTTTCGGCAGGTGTTTTCCGGCTCGCCGATCAAGCGGATCGGGCGGGGGCGAATGTTGCGCAACGTGTTGTTGGCGATCGGGAACGCGGGCCGGACCGATCTGGCGGATGCCGTTCAGGCCCATGTGGATGACGACGACCCGCAAGTCGCGCAGGCGGCGCTGTGGGCTTTGTCGCGGTTGCAGGCGCCTTAAAGGCGAAGGGCGGCCGAAAAGCCGCCCCTTGCCGCATTCGCGTTCACTCGCCTGGTCTCAATCTTCGGCGGCTAAGGCCCGCGCCATCTGCGACAGGGCTTCCTGGTGCTTCTCGTTGGTGATGGACGAGAAGTTGCGCGCCAGTTCCAGGCACATGCGCTGACGTGCGGTCAGGTCGGTGCTGCGCTGGTTGTCCAGACCTTCGAAGAAATAGCTGACGGGAACGCCAAGGACCTGGGCGATCTCGTACAGCCGGCCGGCCGAGATGCGGTTGATGCCGCGCTCGTACTTGTGTGCTTGCTGGTAGGTGACGCCGATCAGGTCGGCCATCTGCTGCTGCGACAGACCCAGCATGATGCGGCGCTCCCGAATGCGGGCCCCCACATGGCGGTCGGTGTCGTTGGCGCGGTTCACCGGACGGGCCGGGTTAGTGGATTGTTCTGCGGTCATGAGGCGAGGCTGGTGTCGTTGCTGTGGTTGTCGGGTGAAATGTCCGGTGGGTTGGACGAAGTTCATATGGTTTTTGTGCATAGTATGAAAAACCAAGGCTGGCAATAGTCGATGTGTTGTTTATGGCAACATAGATATAAACCCTGGAAACGCTATAGAAGTCGCTGATGTTTATTTTGTTTAATTTTTTGGTTTGCCAAAACAACCCCTAGGCGATGATCTGTGCAGACGCCATACGCCGTTTTTCCCATCGGCCTTCAGAGGGTGTCGTTATCACCAGATGGCAGCCAACAAAACAGCTGTTCTGGTGCTCAATATATGCGGTGTGCCAAGTGGCATTACCAGTGTGGATATCCGATATTTCTCGGATTCGACCTGTGCAATACCCAAAACCAACCGGAGACGGGCGACCGAATGCGCCGCTGTCTTAAATGGTCAGGTCAAGCACCCGACCCGAGGCCAGGCGAGGCAGTCCCGGCGCCTGCACGTCGTTGCCATAGCCGCTGAACGGATTGGCGTTGGGGCTTTGCGCGTTGGCGCGGCCATAAGCGCCGATACCGTTCAGCCGGTTCGAGGCGGCGGCTTCGGCGCCGCTGTCGGCTTGGGTGAAGATTTTGGCCAGGAAATTGGTGAAAGCCCCCAGCAGACCCGAGCCGCCGCGATTTGTGCGCAGGGATTCCTGGGGGGGCGACGTGTCAATGTCGTCGGGGTCGACGGTGAAGGCGGAGGATTGGGATTGCTCCGCCTCGGTCGCGGCGGCATCACGCTTGTCGACGTTGCGTTCGCCGACCTGGAAACGTTGCTTGGTGGGGTCGGTCGGGCGCACGGCCGCGCTGGCATTGGGCCGTATCTGCAACGGCACAACGCTTCTTTCCAGCGCCGATGTGCTCATGTCCCCCACGGAACGGGCTCCTGCCGACGATCATGCGACCCCACAGCATAAGCCCGCCGACAAGCGGCGGGCAATGGGATCAAATTCAGCAGGTCCGAGGGGGCGTTTACTTCTTCTTGTTCAGCGACAGCATCTGTTGCTGCAGCGCCAGCAATTGCGCCTGCATGTCTTCCAGGCTGGGGGCGCCCGGCATCTTGGGCAGGCCGTCTTCGCCTATCTGGAAGAAATTGGGGGTGAACATCTTCATGGCCGATTCGAAAAAGGCCATGTTCTGCTTGCCCACTTCTTCCATTTGATTGAAGGGGAACAGGCCGTCCAGGGCCTTTTCCATCATCTGGCGCATCTGTTGTTCGTTGTGGGCGAAGCTTTGCATGGAATGTTCCAGGTAGCGCGGCACCAAACCGCCCAGGGAATCGCCGTAGAAACCGATCAACTGACGCAAGAAGCCGATGGGCAGCAGGTTCTGGCCGCCCTTGGATTCTTCTTCGACGATGATCTGGGTCAGCACCGAACGGGTGATGTCTTCGCCCGACTTGGCGTCGTAGACGACGAAATCGGTGCCGTCCTTGACCATCTGCGCCAAGTGGTCCAGCGTCACATAGCTGGAAGTCGCGGTGTTGTAGAGGCGACGGTTGGCGTATTTCTTGATGGTGATCGGCGTTTGGGCGGCGGTTTTCGTCTCGGACATCTTGGCTTCGCTTCCGCTGTTGGGGCACTGTTGGATTTTCATTCTATGCTACCAGAGTTTTCGCAATTGCGCAGAATGGCAAGAGATTTTTCATGGCACTGCAATATGATCGGCCCTTGTGGCGCTGGTCAAAGCGGTCTCCCAGGAGTATGCTCCCCCCATGTCTGAAGCGCCGCCGGACTTCAATTCGCTTGCGCGTCGTTACCTTGACCTTTGGCAGGAACAGGTGGCGGCCATGGCCAATGAACCGGCGCTGGCCGAGGCGCTTGCCCGTGGCATTGCCGCCATGACCGAAGGGGCGAACGCTTTCGTGCATGCGGCGAAAGCCGGCGCTGCTTCCGCCAGCGAGGATCAGGTTCCTGATGTCTCATCGCCAAGCGCGAGCCCCGTCCCGACCCGAGACCCCGGAGAGCCGTCTGGGGCCGCGGCCGCTGCCGCTGCACCTTCTGGCTCATGTCTCGACCCTGATGGGCTCGCGCGCCGCCTTGCCGCTTTGGAAGAACGGATTGCTGCCCTGGAATCCCAAATTGGCGGGGCGGGCGGCGGATCTGAAAGCAAGCCTGGACGCCGCCGGACCCGACGGGTGGACCCTGTTTGAACAAGCCATCGCCGCCGAATCGCTGAAACGCCATCAAGCGGTGCTGGATGGCGTCGGCCAGTACCGGGCTCACCAGCATCATCGCCATGTTCCCGAGGTTCCGGTGCTGTGGCGCCAGGGGACCACGCGCCTGCTCGACTACCGACGGCCGGGCAGCGACGGGCCGCCGGTGCTGTTGGTGCCGTCCCTGATCAACCGTTCCTACATCCTGGATCTCAGCCAGCGCCGGTCGTTGGCGCGGGGGTTGGCGTCGCGCGGGCTGTCGCCTTTCCTGGTGGATTGGGACGCCCCGGGCGAGCAGGAACGCGGCTTCACCCTGACCGATTACATCGCCGGCCGCCTGGAACAGGTGTTGGACGTGGTCATCGCCCAGTGCGGCGCCAAACCGGCCTTGGTGGGCTATTGCATGGGCGGTGACCTGGCCTTGGCCTTGGCGCTGCGTCGCCAGGCCGACGTCAAGGGACTGGCCCTGTTGGCGACGCCGTGGAACTTCCATGCCGGGCGCGAGGCCCATGGCAAGCTGTTGCGGGCTTTGTCGCCAAGCCTGAACGCCCTGGTGGACAATGTGGGGGCGATGCCGGTGGACATCTTGCAGGCGCTGTTCGCCTCGCTTGACCCCGGCCTGACCGCCAAGAAATTCGCCGCCTTCGCCCGCCTGAAGCGTCGCTCGGCCCGGGCCCGCGATTTCGTCGCCCTGGAAGACTGGGCCAATGACGGGGTCGAACTGGCCGGACCGGTGGCCTTGGAATGCCTGATCGGCTGGTATGGCGACAACGACACCCATCAGGGGCGCTGGAAAGTGGATGGCCGCCTTGTCGATCCGACGCAATTGCGTTTGCCCACCCTGGCCGTCATCCCCGAACGCGACCGTATCGTGCCCCCTGATTCCGCCGCCCCCCTGGCCGCAGCCATTAAGGGCGCGAAAACCATGATTGTACGCGGGGGACATGTGGGTATGCTGTTGTCCGCCAGGGCGGGGACCGAGGTCTACACCCCCCTGGCGCGATGGTTGAAACGTTCCCTGTTGCAATGAATCGGTTGCGCGATGGTGCGCCGCCGTACTATGAAACTTGCAGATTATTTTAAAAATAACCCTGGCAACGACCAATTGTGTCCATCTAAAGGAGCAGCCTGTCATGACCGATATCGTTATCGTCTCCGCCGCCCGTACCCCCGTGGGGTCGTTCAGCGGCTCGCTTTCCGGCTACCAGGCTGCGCAGCTGGGCGAGATCGTCATCCGTGAAGTCCTGGCCCGCGCCAGCGTGCCGGCCGCCGACGTCACCGACGTGATCATGGGTCACATCCTGTCGGCCGGCAACGGCATGAACACCGCCCGTCAGGCGGCGCTGAAGGCCGGTCTGCCGGTGGAATCCACCGCCATGACCATCAACCAGGTGTGCGGCTCGGGCCTGCGCGCCGTGGCTTTGGGCATGCAGTCGCTGCTGGCCGGCGATGCCAAGGTGGTGGTGGCCGGTGGTCACGAAAGCATGACCAACTCGCAGCATGCCGGTTACCTGCGCGGCGGCGTCAAGATGGGCCCCATGGGCTTCGTCGACACCATGATCAATGACGGCCTGACCGACGTGTTCAACGCCTATCACATGGGCGTCACCGCCGAAAACGTCGCCAAGGAATACGGCATCACCCGCGAGGAACAGGACGAATTCGCCGTCGCCTCGCAGCAGAAGGCGGAAGCCGCCGTCAAGTCCGGCCGCTTCAAGGACGAAATCGTCCCGGTGAAGATCGTCGTCAAGAAGGAAGAAAAGCTGTTCGACACCGACGAATACGTCCGTTCGGGCGCTACCGTCGAAGCCATGGCCAAGCTGCGTCCGGCCTTCGACAAGGCTGGCACCGTGACCGCCGGCAACGCTTCGGGCATCAATGACGGCGCCGCCGCCGTGGTGCTGATGACCGCCGAGGAAGCCGCCAAGCGTGGCCTGAAGCCGCTGGCCACCATCAAGAGCTGGGCCACCGCCGGCGTCGATCCCAAGGTCATGGGCTGCGGCCCCATCCCGGCCTCGAAGCTGGCTTTGGAAAAGGCCGGCTGGACCCACGAGCAGCTGGATCTGGTGGAAGCCAACGAAGCCTTCGCCTCGCAGGCTATCGCCGTCAACAAGGGCATCGGCTGGGACACCAGCAAGGTCAACGTCAATGGCGGTGCCATCGCCATCGGTCACCCCATCGGCGCTTCGGGCTGCCGTATCCTGGTTTCGCTGATCCACGAAATGATCAAGCGCGACAGCAAGAAGGGCCTGGCCACCCTGTGCATCGGCGGCGGCATGGGTATCGCCATGTGCATCGAGCGCTGATTTGTCAGTGACGGCCCGTGCCGGGCGCGCTGCGTGCGAAGCACGCTTAAGAGAGTTTTCTCGGCGCCGCGCGGCTTGGGTTTGATTTAGAATCGGGGAGCCGCGACCCGCCCGGCGGCTCCCCTCTTAGAACCCGGGTGGAAACGACAGAGCCGGCAAAAGCCGGCCAGACGAAGAGAGACAGGAGATAACCATGGGGCGTGTTGCACTTGTTACCGGTGGTACTCGCGGTATCGGCCGTTGCATTTCCGAAACCCTGAAGGCCGCCGGCTATCGCGTTGCCGCCAATTACGGCGGTAACGTCGAAGCCGCGACCAAGTTCACCGAAGAAACCGGCATTCCCGCCTATAAGTGGGACGTCGGCAATTGGGCGCAGTGTGAAGCCGCTGTGGCCAAGATCACCCAGGATCTGGGTCCGATCGAAATCGTGGTGAACAATGCCGGCATCACCCGTGACGCCACCTTGCATCGCATGACCTATCAGATGTGGGAAGAAGTCATCCACACCAACCTGACCAGCTGCTTCAATCTGGCGCGTCTGACCATCGATTCCATGCGCGAGCGCGGCTTCGGCCGTATCGTCAACATCGGCTCGATCAACGGTCAGGCCGGTCAGTATGGTCAGGTGAACTATGCCGCCGCCAAGTCGGGCATCCATGGCTTCACCAAGGCCCTGGCCCAGGAAGGCGCCGCCAAGAACATCACCGTCAACGCCATTGCTCCCGGCTATGTCGACACCGACATGGTCCGTGCCGTGCCGCCGGCGGTGCTGGAAAAGATCATCGCCAAGATCCCGGTGGGCCGTCTGGGCCGCGCCGACGACATCGCCCGCGGTGTGATGTTCCTGATCGCCGACAACGCCGATTTCATCACCGGCTCGACCCTGTCGATCAATGGCGGTCAGCACATGTACTAAGTTTTCCGGTTTCGGAAAGCCAAACCCCGCCCGGGCGACCGGGCGGGGTTTTCTTTGTTTACTTGGTCCAGCGCAGGGCGGCTTCGGCGACCCGTTTGCCCAGATAGGCGGCGGTCTTGCGATCGCTTTCGGGCGGTGTCACCTCGGCGCCTTGGTCGGCATTGGCCTGGGCCATGGCCCCCAGGAAGCTGCCCAGACGGTTCAAATCGTCGACGCTGCCCTTGGAATTGTTGTTGCCCGGCAGCAGGTCCAGACCCACCCACAGCATGCCGTGCTGGGCCCCGAACACCGCCAGTTGCTGCAGCGTCGCCAGCTTGTCGCCGCTTTGACTGGCCGAGACGGTGAAGCCAGCGGCCAGCTTGTTGGCCCAAGACCGCTGCATCCAGCGCCCGGACGTGGAATCCATGAAGGTTTTGAACGGCCCGGAAACCGCGCCCATATAGGTGGGCGAGCCGAAAATCACCGCGTCAGCCTGGTCCACCAGGGCGGATTTGGCTTCGAATTCTTCGATGGGGATCAGGTGGGCGGTGGTGCCGGCCACTTCGGCGACGCCCGAGGCGACGGCTTGGGCGACAGCGGCGGTGTGGCCGTAACCGGAATGGAAGACGATCGCGATAGAGCTCATGATGATTTCCTTATAACTGTAGTTGTTACTGTTACATTACGGGGCAAAAATTAAACCTTGGGCACGGCGGCGATGACTTCTGACAAATAGGTGGTGGCCAGAACCGCTTCACGGGCGGCCTCGGCCCGTTCGATGACTCGGCGCAGAACCGGCTGCATGGACCGCGCCACCGGGCATTTCTCGTTGGGCGGTTGGTTGTAAAGGGGGATGGGACCTTCGGTATCCACCGCCCGTTTGATGTCCAAAAGCGTGATGTCTTCGGCTTTTCTGGCCAAGGTCGAGCCGCCGTTGCTGCCGCGGATGGAACAGACCAGACCGGCTTTGTTCAAGGCCGACAGGATGCGCCGGATCACCACCGGATTGGTGTTGACGCTGGCGGCGATCCATTCCGAGGTCAGGACGTGATCCGTCTCCAACCCCAGCAGGGTGCAGGTGTGGACCGCAACGGTGAATCGACAGCTTTGGCTCATGGGTAATATGTAACCATGACTATTTTATATTTCAAGGGCATTTGCGCCACACCACACACAGATTGTTGGCGGGCATGGGGATGGTTTCGTGGTGATCCAGGCCGGCTTGCCCGGCCAGGGCGTCGAAATCCGCCAAATCGCGGATGCCCCATTGCGGATTACGCCGGCGCAAATCGGCATCGAATTCTTGGTTGGAGGGCGCGGTGTGGGCGCCGTTGCGCTTGAACGGGCCGTACAGGACCAAAAGGCCGCCAGGGCGCAGAACGGCGCCTGCCCCTTGCGCCAAGGCCTGGGCGGCTTCCCAGGGGGCGATATGGATCATGTTCGAACAAAACACCGCGTCCAACTCTTGCGTCGGCCAGGGCAGGGCGGTGACGTCCAGATGGACCGGCGGACGAATGCGGTCTTGCAGGCCGCTGTCCTGGCGCCATGCCTCGATCGAGGGCAGGCATTCCGGGTCGCCGTCACTGGGCTGCCAGATCAGATCGGGTAAGTGATGGGCAAACCAGCAGACATGTTGGCCACTACCCGAGGCAATCTCAAGAACCACCCCTTTGGGTGGGAGGTGCTCTTTTAAGACCTCGAGGATAGGTCCTTTGTTTCTGCTGGTTGCGGGGTAGTCGCGCTTCATGGAAAAATTATCCCCTTGCTCATAAGGCTATTCCAAAGGGTAGGCGATTGCGGCTATAGTGCGGCCCAGCCGGCGTCCCGAGGCGACCGGCGGGAGATCGATCGCAAAGCGTATCTCCTCCTCAAGACTTCAGGGCGGGCGGCATGCTCGCCCTTTTTTTGTCAGGTCTCAGGGCAAACAAAAAGGCCCCTTCCACGCGGGACGGGGCCTGATCGTCACTCGGCTGGTCCGGGCCTTACAGGCTGGACTGAACCCACTCCACCAGCTTGCTCTTGGGCAGGGCGCCGATCTTGGTGGCGGCCACCTGACCCCCCTTGAAGATCATCAGGGTGGGGATGCCACGCACGCCGTACTTGCCGGGGGTGCCGGGGTTTTCATCGATGTTGATCTTGACGACGGTCAGCTTGCCTTCCATGTCCTTGGACACTTCTTCCAAGGCCGGGGCGATCTGGCGGCAGGGGCCGCACCATTCGGCCCAGAAGTCCACCAGCACCGGGCCGGCGGCCTTCAGCACATCGGCTTCGAAGCTCTGGTCAGTCACGTTCTTCATCACCGTCATCCTTGCGTTCGTTTGTCGTTTGCCGGGCCTCAGGCCACTGTTGGGTTCACTCTAGGAAGCTGTGGGCGGGGCGTCAAGCACTGGCCCGTATGATTTGCTTAACCACCAGATGGTGGGTGTTCCCCCTTGTGCAATGGTGCGGCGCAAATAAAAAAAACCCCCCGGCCCAAGGGACCGGGGGGCGAAAATCGGGAAACCCGATCTTACTTGCCGTTGACGGCTTCCTTCAGGCCCTTGCCGGCCGAGAACTTCGGCTGCTTCGAGGCAGGGATCTGAATCTTTTCGCCGGTGCGCGGGTTGCGGCCTTCCGAGGCGGCGCGAGTGGCGACCGAGAAGGAGCCGAAGCCAACCAGACGGACTTCATCGCCGCCCTTCAGGGAAGCGGTGATCGCTTCGAACACGCCGTCGACGGCCTTTTCGGAATCAGCCTTGGTGAGGCCCGAGAGTTCGGCAACGCGCGAAACCAGATCAGCCTTGTTCATGGGTAGTCGTTCCCCTGTAAGAATTGATGTGCGGACCCATCCGTATGGAACACCCAATTGCCAGAGCGCTGGGGTCCCGTCAATGGGGGAATCGTGCCAAACGCCTAGCGGAAGCCGGTTTGGATCAAAAGTCGGTGGAATTCCCGCAAGTGTTGCTCGGCCTTGCCCGGTTCGGGGACGCTGGCCAGGAACTTTTCCTCGAATTGCGGCTGGCGCAGGTGTTCGATAACGCGTGACTTGGCCAGGTTCATGGATCTTCCCTCGATCAGGACCCCCGAGCCGCAGAACTTGATCAAGCGGATGGCCCGCATGGCCAAGGGGTCGTCGGCCTTGTCGATCTTCTCGATCACTTCCTCGTCCACCAGATAGCGGGCCAGCACTTCGTCCACATGGCGGCCCAACTCGGCGCGTGTCGGTTCGGGGAAAACGTCGGACGCCAGGATGGCGCGGTTCAGTGCCGCCAGGGCGACCATGCGGTCGGGCGGCGATTGGCGGACCGGCACCCATTTGTTGATGTGGTCGGCGGCGCGGATCTTGCCGATCACCAGGTCGGTCAAGGACTCGCCCATGCCGCGTCCCAACGGCGAGTCGGCCAAAGCCAGCAGGTACTGCATGCCCAAGGCGTGGTCGGACAACGCCGACAGGGTCAGTTCAATGGCCTGCGACGCCGTCACCGTGCCCAGATGGGCATGGATGCGGGTGACACGATGGAGGCATGCTTCCGCCATGGCGCCGCCGCCCAGCACACCTTGGCGGCCCACCACCCGGTGCAGCACCTTGCAGAAGACTTCGAATTCCTGCTTGGGTTCGTTGCGCGACAGCGGGTTGCCGCCGCCCAGTTCGCGCACCACCCGGCCCAGCAGAACCTCACGCGCTTGGCCCAAATTCCCCCTGGCGAATTGCTGGTTCAGGGGGGCGAAGCTTTCCGGGCAGAACTTGGCCGGTTCCGCCTTGCCCTCGGCCAGGTTGCACAAGGATGTCAGCGCCGCCCCCAGATTGGACTGGAACCCCAGCAAATCCTGGATGAATTGGGCGGAAACCACGATATCGGCGACGATGCCGTCGATCATCGGCAACAACGGCGTGCTGGCGGCTTCCGCCATCCATTTCAACAGCAGATCCAGTTTGCCCAGCCATGACCGGCATTCCAGCAACGCCAAGCTCATCATGGACAGGCACAGATAGGGATGGTCGTCGCCGCCCTTTTCCACTTCCGCCAGGATGTCGGCGACGCTTTTCGGCGGCTTGGCCTTGCGGGAGGCGAACTTCCGTCCGCGCGCCGCCAATTCGTCCCAGCTTTGCGACAGGAAGTCGCGCCGGGCCTTGGTTTCCTGACCACTGGCCGCCGCCTGCAAACTGGACACCCGGTCGATGGCCGAGAACAACAAACTGCCCTTGTCGGCGAAGCGTTTCATCTCGGCCGCCGAGTGCAGCATTTCGGTCGGCGTGACCGACACCTCGTCCAGATATTTGCGCACCAGCCGGCCCATGGTCAGCCGTGCCGCCGGGCCATAGAAATCGGCCAGTTCGCTGCACAAGGGCGCGTCCGAAATGGGGGACAGCGACAGATCGACGCTTTGTTTGACCGTGGTGGTCTTTTCCTGGATCACCGTTTCGGTGTGCAAGCCGTCCAGGCGTTTGAAGTCGCGCACCACGCGCACGGCGCTGTGGTTGCCCTTTTGCAGCAGGTTGTCGGCGAAGGCCTTGGCTTTTTCTTCGTCGTCAGCGAACTGGGCCACCACCCAGTGCTTGTCGGCCATCACCTGAATTTCGAAAGAGACGTTGGGGCTGGCCATGGCTCAGCCCCCCGCCGGCTTGGGTGCCAAGCCCCGCAAGGGGCGGCGGCGGCGGGATTCGGCCAGGCCTTGTTCGCCGATCACCCGGGCCAGGGCCGCCAACCCCTGCTGGGCGCAAGCGGCGATCTTGGCATCGGGGTTGCTGTCGGCCAGGGCGTCCAACCACAGATGGGCCTCGATCTCGTCCTTGTCGACGCCGTGACCCTCCAGATACATGGCGGCAAGGTTCAGCATGGCCATGGCATTGCCCGATTGGGCGGCGCGGCGCAGCCAATAGGTGGCGGTCCGGGGGTCCAAATCCTGCAGCATCAGCCCCAGATTGACCTGGGCGGCGACCAATCCCTGTTCGGAAGCCTGGGTATAGAAATCCATGGCGGCGTCGCCATCACTGGCGCGCAGCATGTTGCCCAGGTTGAACTGGGCCTCGGCCACCCCTTGGGCGGCGGCCTGCCGATAGAAGTCCAGGGCCTTGTCGCGGTCGTGGCCGGTTTCGTACAAAGCGCCCAGGCAGAAAAGCGCCGCGGCTTCACCTTGTTCGGCGGCCTTGCGGTACCATTGTTCGGCCACCTTGGGATCGGCGGGACAGCCCCGGCCGTCGCGGATCATGTTGGCTAGGTTGAACTGGGCCGGCGCGTCGCCGGCCTTGGCGGCGGCCAGATACCAGCGCAGGGCTTCCTTGTCGTTGGCGCGGGTGCCCAATCCTTGGTCGTACATGACGGCCAGGGCGTATTGTCCTTGGCTGTTGCCGGCCTTGGCGGCCTTTTCATACCAGGTGAAAGCCTCGACCTCGTCCTGATCGAATCCATGCCCCTGACGATAGGCGTTGCCCAAGGCGACCCAGGCCACAGGGTCATCCGAGGACCGCAAGGATGCGGCGTCCACCGACCCGCCTTCCAGGTCCAGCGGGTCGGATTCGGGGGCGGGCGGCAGCAGCGGCGCATCGATGCCGCCATCGCCTTCCGGTCCGGTGGCCGGTTTCAAGCTGTCCAGCAGATCGTCCAGGCTTTGCAGCTTGCGCTGCGATGCTGGGTCGGCGGGGGGCGTGATGTCGATACCCTGGGTCTTTAGGATATCTAAGGAACGCTTGGCCTGGGAATGTCCCTGTTCGGCGGCGCGATGCAGCCACAACACCGCTTGCTCGGTGTCACGGGCAATCTTTTGGCCCAGCCGAAAGGCTTCGCCCAGGCTGAATTGCGCCGAGACTTCTCCGGCTTCCGCCGCTTTGCGCATGGCGGCGATGATTTCGGGTTCGCGCGACATCCGCCCACACCTTTCCCTTGTGCGGAACAGGATGCACCAAGCTATGGCCTAAGTCTAGGCTCGCCCGGCCAGGATCACCCGGTTGCGACCTTGCAGCTTGCCGTCATAAAGGGCGCGGTCGGCCATTTCGATGGCGTCGTCCACCGACAGATCGGCATTGATCTCGGCGATGCCGAAAGTGGCGGTGACCGCAATGGCGGCGCCACGGTCGTCGGTCAATTCCAACGCTTCGATGGCGGCGCGGATGCGTTCCAGAACCAAGGCGCCGTTTTCGGCATTGGTGCCCGGCAGGCACAGCAGGAATTCCTCGCCGCCATAACGGTAGACCACGTCATAGGGCCGCACGGTCACCTTCAGCACCGCCGCCACCGCACGCAGCACCTTGTCGCCCTGGGAATGGCCGAAACTGTCGTTGATCTTCTTGAAATGGTCGATGTCGGCCAGGGCCAGGGACAAAGGCAATTTCTGGCGCAGCGAGCGGTCGCGCTCGCCCATCAGATGGCTGCGCATGGCCTGGCGGTTGGCCAATCCGGTCAGCGGATCGACGGTGGCCAGCGCCTTCCACACTTCGCGCTCGAAACTTTGGGCGGTGGCGCCGAAGGCCAGGACCGAGGTCATCAGGGTTTCGTAATCCGACGTGGTCACCGTCAGCCCGGCTTGCGCCCGGCCCGACAATTGCTGCGCCTTGTCATGGACTTGGTCGTGTTCGACGGCCAGTTGGGCAAAACCCTGGTATTCGGCGAAGGGGGTGGTGGCCACCTGCTTGTGCCATTGGTCGAAGGGGCAGGCGGTGGTGGCGGCATCAGGGATGTTGGCGCCGTCTTCGCGGTTCAGCACCGCCTGATACCAGCGGTGCAGCCAATCGAAATGACCGGCCAGGGCTTGCTGGAAGGCGGTCAAAGACGCGAACACTTCTTCCGGTTTCATGGCACGACCGTTCCTCGGTTCAAGACCTCGGCAGGATGCCTTTCGGATGTGTGCGTTGCAAGGTCGTTTCCATCGACCTGTTTATACCCGCCAGTGCGAACGCCATTGCGAGAGGGTTTCGACGCTGGGTTCCTCGCCATTGGCGCCGACCCAGGAATCGACCACGTATTCGTTGCCGTCGTCGTCATCGACAATGGTCGAGGCCACGTGTTGCAGGATCAGGGTGAAGCGCATCACCATCCGGCCCACATGGTGGCGGCTGATCAACCCAGCCTGAACCAGTCGTTGCAGGTAGGAACGGGTGTTGGCGGTTTCCGACACACAGTCCAACTGGCTGGGGTCGTCGGTTTCCGAGACGCGGTTTCCGGCGTCGTCGGCCCAGGTGCCGTTCTGGCGGCCGACGCTGGTTTCGATGCGGGCGATGGCCTGGGCGATGGCGCGCCGTTCCTGGGCGGAATCGGCGACGTCCTCGAACAGATGGCGGATGTCTTCACGGTCGTCCGGGGCCAGCGCCACCAGCCACAGATGCCGGCAGGCGGTGCCGGAACAGGCCAGCAAAGGGGCCGCCAACGGGTCCAATGCCGCCGTGGCGGACAAGGAATTGGTCGTCAGCACTTGTTCCATGGAACTGGACCAATCCTGTCCCGGATCGCCCAAGGGCTCGACCTCTTGGGCGTGGGCCGCCACGGCGAACCAGGGAAGCAGCGCAAGGGAAAGAAGCCGATTGCGCATGGGCGGGGCCTTTCAGCGGATGATCAGACGGGCCAACAGCACTTCGACGGCTTTTTCGGCACCCGGTTGCTTGCGCACCAGGTCCAAGGCGATGGCCTTGACGGTGGCGGCCGGGTTGCCGCGGGAAAACTCTTCCCAGGTCATGGCCGACAGGGCATGACTGATCAGCACGCCCACCGACTTGTCCACCTTGGCGCCTTCTTCGTGGAAGACCACGGCGGCGTCCACCACCACCATATGGAAGATGCCGGCCTCGTCCCAATATTCCACGTTGATGGTGGGCAGCTTGACGTAGATCTCGCCGCCCTTGGCGCCGCCTGAAGCCCGAGCCGGCATCGCCAGTCCCGACATCCAGGCCCCCAGGGCGAAAAGGGCGAGCCGGCGTCTCATGGTTTGTCGGGCTCGGACAGGATGACGCGGGCTTCGGCCAGTTCGGCCCCCATCAGGCGGATGTTGCCCAAAAGCGCGCCGACGATGGCCCGCACCCCTTTGGGGGCCTTTTCCAATTGCTCGGTCAGGCGTTCCTTGCCGATGACCACGCAGGCGGTTTCTTCTTCGGCGACGGCCGACGCCATGCGCGGCTGGTCGTCGATCAGCGCCATCTCGCCGAAGATGCCGCCCTGCAACACGGTGCCCAACGAGATCCGGCGCCCTTGGACGGTCTTGAACACCGCGACCCGCCCATATTCCACCACATAGGCTTCCGCACCCGGGGCGCCTTCCTCGAAGATCTGGGACCCGGGGGCGAACACCTTGCGACGGGAATTGGACAATTCGCTCATGGCGGTCCTTTCGTCAGCTCGACCGGCGGGCCGAGAAGTTCTTGGGAACCAGAACCGTGTTCTGCACCGGGGCGATGGAATCGCGATCCGGATAGTCGATGGTGTAATGCAATCCCCGGCTTTCGCGGCGCGACAGCGCCGAACGCACGATCAAATCGGCCACGGTGGCCAGGTTGCGCAGTTCCAACAAATCATTGGTGACCCGGAAGCTGCCGTAATATTCGGCGATTTCCGATTGCAGCAATTTGATGCGGTGCTTGGCCCGTTCCAACCGTTTGGTGGAGCGCACGATGCCCACATAGTCCCACATGAAGCGGCGCAATTCGTCCCAATTGTGGGCGACCACCACTTCTTCGTCGGAATCGGTGACCCAGCTTTCGTCCCAGGCCGAAACCAAGGGCGGCGGCGCCACCTTGTCCAGTTTGGCGGCGATGTCCTCGGCCGCCGAGGCGCCGAACACCAGGCATTCCAGCAAGGAATTGGAGGCCATGCGGTTGGCCCCATGCAGGCCGGTACACGACACTTCGCCGATGGCGTAAAGGTTGGGGACGTCGGTGCGGCCCGACAAATCGGTCAACACGCCGCCACAGGTGTAGTGGGCGGCGGGCACCACCGGGATCGGTTCCTTGGTCATGTCGATGCCATAGTTTTGGCATTCGGCATAGACGGTGGGGAAGTGGCTTTTGATGAAATCCGCCGGCTTGTGGCTGATGTCCAGATAGACGTTGGGACAGCCCAGGCGCTTCATCACGTCGTCGATGGCCCGCGCCACGATGTCGCGCGGCGCCAATTCGCCACGCGGGTCGTAATCGTCCATGAAGCGGGTGCCGTCGGGGCGCAACAGATGCCCCCCTTCGCCGCGCACCGCCTCGGTGACCAGGAAGGTCTTGGCCTTGGGGTGATAAAGGCAGGTGGGATGGAATTGCGAGAATTCCATGTTGGAAACCCGCGCCCCGGCCCGCCAGGCCATGGCGATGCCGTCACCGGTGGACCCGTCCGGGTTGGACGAATACAGATAGACGCGCGACGCGCCGCCGGTGGCCAGCACCACGGCGCGGGCGGGGAAGGCATGGACTCGGCCGCTGGCCCGGTCCAGCGCGTAGGCGCCGACGCAACGGCCCAGACGACCGCCGCCCAACCGCTCGCGGATCAGATCGACGGCGATGTGGTGTTCGAACAATTCGGCGCCCGATTCGGCGATGCGCTCCATCAGCGCATTCTGCACCGCTCTTCCGGTGGCGTCGGCGGAATGGATGACGCGGCGGTGTGAATGGCCGCCCTCGCGGGTCAGGTGGTAATCGGCCCCTTCGCGGTCGAACAGCACGCCCTTGTCGATCAGCCATTGGATGGCCGGCTTGGCGTTGTCGACGACGAAACGCACGGTGTCGGTGCTGCACAGACCGGCCCCGGCATTCAGCGTGTCGGCCAGATGGGCGTCGGTGCTGTCGGTGGCGTCCAGCACGGCGGCGATGCCGCCCTGGGCGTACATGGTACTGCCTTCCGACAGCGGCCCCTTGGCCAGGATGGCGATGCGGGTCTGGGGGCGGGCGTCGAGGACACGCAGGGCCAAGGAAAGCCCCGCCGCCCCCGAACCGATGATCAGTAAGTCATAGGACATGGTTCGCCCCCGTCAGCTCCAGTCCAGGCCGATGTCGACAGCCGGGGCCGATTGGGTGATGCGGCCCACCGACACGAAGTCGACGCCGGTTTCGGCGATGGCGCGGATGGTGTCCAAGGTGACGCCGCCCGACGCCTCGGTCTTGCAGCGCTTGGCCACCAGGGCGACGGCCTGACGCAGCATGTCGGGACCCATATTGTCCAGCAACACGATGTCGGCGCCGGCCTCCACCGCTTCCGCCACCTGTTCCAAGGTGTCGCATTCGGCTTCGATATTGGGGTGTCCGGCGGACTTGGCGGCGCGCACCGCTTCACCGACGCCGCCGCACACGGCGATGTGGTTGTCCTTGATCAAAACACCATCATAAAGCCCCATGCGGTGGTTCTTGGCGCCGCCGCAGGTGGTGGCGTATTTGGACAGCTTGCGCAGGCCGGGAATGGTCTTCCTGGTGTCAAGCAGCGTGCAGCCGGTGCCGGCGATCTTGTCGGCATATTGGGCGGTGCTGGTGGCGATGCCGCTCATCAATTGCAACAGGTTCAGCGCCGTGCGTTCGGCGGTCAACAGACCGCGGGCCGGGCCTTCGATCTCGGCCAGCACGGTACCGGCGGCGACCTTTTGGCCATCGCTGACCTTGGCGGCGAAGCGGGCTTCGGGGATCACCATGTGGAAGGCCTCGGCCGCCACCGGCAGACCGGACACCACCATTTCGTGGCGGGCCTGCATGACGCCCTTGAAGCGCAGATCGGCGGGGATGACGGAAGACGAGGTGATGTCGCCGCCTTCCAGATCGGTGCCGCCCACATCCTCGGTCAGCGCCGACAAGATGACCCGGCGGGCGTCGATCATGTCCAACTTACTTGGCATTGGACGATCCCCCCATGGGCACCGAGGCCGACAATTCCAGCATGCGTTCCAACGGCTTCAACGCCTGGGTGCGCAATTCTTCCGGCACCTGCAGGGCCGGGCCTTCGTTCAGCATGGCCAGATAGATCTTTTCCAAGGTGTTCTTGGCCATGAACGGGCAATCGGCGCAGGACGCGCATTCGCCCTCGGCGAAAGGCGCGGGGATGAAGGTCTTGGCGGGCGCCGCCTTGGTCATCTGGTGGATGATGTGGGGCTCGGTGGCGATGATGAATTCCTGGTTGTCGGTCTTGACCACGTAATCCAGGATTCCCTTGGTCGAGCCGATGTAATCGGCGTGGCGCAGCACGGTTTCCGGACATTCCGGGTGCGCGGCCACCAGGGCCTTGGGGTTGCGGGTCTTCAGCTTGACCAGTTCACGCTCCGAGAACTGTTCGTGGATGATGCAGCTGCCCGGCCACAGCGTCATGTCGCGCCCGGTCTTCTTGGCGATGAAGGCGCCCAGGTGACGGTCGGGGGCGAACAGGATGGGCTTGTCGGCGGGCAGGGAATTGACGATCACCTCGGCGTTGGACGAGGTGACGATGACGTCGGACAGCGCCTTGATGTCGGCCGAGCAATTGATGTAGGTGACCGCCACGTGGTCCGGGTGCTTGGCGCGGAAGGCGGCGAAGGGTTCCGGACGGCAGGATTCTTCCAAAGAACAGCCGGCTTCGGCATCGGGGATGACGACGATCTTGCCGGGCGACAGGATCTTGGCGACCTCGCCCATGAAGCGGACGCCGCAGAACACGATCATGTCGGCGTCGGTGGCCGCCGCCTTGCGCGACAGGTCCAGGGAATCGCCGACGAAATCGGCCAGATCCTGGATTTCACCTTCCTGGTAGTAATGGGCCAGGATGATGGCGTTCTTTTCCTTGCGCAGCGTGTTGATCGCTTCGATCAGGTCAAGCGTCGGGTCGATGTCCGCCTCGGTCTTGGCGTTGGCGGCAAGCGGCAAAACGGTTTCGGTCATGGGGAATCTTGGCCTATGGACTGGGGGGAGTGGCGGGCTCCCGTTTTTCCGACAATGGTGAAGTAAGAGCCAATTTCTGGGGCAAAGGCAACCGGTATGGTGAACTTGCCAGTAATAGGTAGATCGTATGCGTCCTTAAGGTGGACGGGCAACATACCGATTGTAGGCTGTGAGGAAGGCCGGAATTCGGCCATTATCCAAGGGTGGTAGGGTTCTGTGCGTAGGATTGAGGAATGGGCGCCTTTGCGGCAAATCATCATACCAACAAGTCACCCTTGATCGTGGTGATCGAGGACGAACCGATGGTGCTGAGTGCTTATGAATTGATGTTTGAAGGCTGGGGTTACGATTTCGTCGGTGCCGACAGCGCCGCCTCGGCCTTGGCCCGTCTGGTCGCGCTTCGCCGTAATCCCGATTTCATCGTTGCCGATTACCGTTTGGCGGAAAACCATACCGGCACCCAAGCCATCCAATTGTTGCGCCAGGCTTTTGGCCACGACATTCCCGGTCTGCTGGTGACCGGCGAAACCTCGATCGAAACCCTGCGTGATGCCGCTTCCACCGGTTTTCCGCTGCTGCGCAAACCGGTCAGCTCGCGCCAATTGCAAGATGCGGTGACCCGGGGTGTCGGTCCGGCCTCGGTCGCTTGATTCCCCTTTATTCGCGTTCGTGGGTCAGTTCCAGCTTGGCGTAATCGTCACGGCGGTACTCTTCCAACAGGCTCGACACTTCTTCGGCGGGGGTGCCCAGATGGCGCAACACCTGACCGGACAGTTGCAGGCTGCCTTCCAGGATTTCCGGCACCACCGCCGCCGCGCCCCCCAGTTCCAGTCCCTTGGCCTGACGGCGGTCGCGGGCACGTACCAGGATGCGCAGATCGGGGAACAATTCGTGCAGACGCGGGACCAGTTTTTCCCGGCTGGACCCCGAATCGATGGTCAGCACCACGGCGCGGGCCCGGTCTCCGCCCACCGCTTTCAGCACTTCCAACTTGCGGATGTCGCCGAAATAGACCGGCAGGCCTCTCTTGCGCAGGGTTTCCACCAGCAGCGGGTCGCGTTCGATGGCGACGAAGGGGATGTTGCGGTCGCGCAATATCGACAGAACGATCTGACCGGCACGGCCGCAGCCGGCAAGGATGACGTGGTTGGCCAAATCCTTGGTTTCGTCGTCGGGTTCGGTGGGATGGGTGGTGGCCTGCTGGCGCCGTCTGGCGATCCATTCGCCGCTGAGCGCCAGGACTGGGGTGGTGGCCATGCTGATGGCGACGATGCCGGTGACCAATTCGGCGGTGACCGGTCCCAACAACATGTTTTGCTGGGCGCGGGCCAGCACCACGAAAGCGAACTCGCCGCCTTGCGCCAGCAACAGCCCCAAATGCAAAGCGGTGCCCAGGGGAAAGCGGAACGCCAAAGCCAAAGCGGCTAAAATGGCGGTCTTGATCCCCAGCAACAACCCCACCCCGGCGGCGGTGGTGGGCAGGTCGGCCAGCAATTCGGTGGGGTTGATGGTCATGCCCACGGTCAGGAAGAACAAGCCCATCAACAGGCCGCGAATGGGCAGGATGTCGGCTTCCACCTGATGGCGGAATTCGGTGCTGGCCAGCATCACCCCGGCCAGGAAGGCGCCCAGGGAATGGGACAACCCCAACGCTTCGGTGGCATAGGACGTGCCGATGACGGCGAACAAAGCGGCGGCGACGAACACTTCCGGCGACCTTGTGGCGGCCACCGCCTGGAATAACGGGCGCAGGGCCAAACGCGCCATGACGAAGATGGCGGCCATGGCCAGCACCGCCTTGGTCATGGCCACTCCCATGCCCCAAACCGTGTCCCACAAACCACCGCCCGCGCCCAACAGCGGGATCAGCACCAACAACGGCACCACCGCCAGGTCCTGCAAGATCAGCACCGCCACCGCCACGCGGCCGGTCTGGCTGGTCAGCGCGCTGCGTTCCGACAGGATCTGCAGAACGAAAGCGGTGGACGAGAACGCCAAGGCCAGGCCGACCACCACCGCGCCGGGCGCCGACAGGGTGGGGACCAACTGGGACAGCACGATCGCCGCCACCAATCCACTGCCCAGCACCTGGGCGCTGCCCAGACCGAAGATGAAGTGGCGGATGACCCGCAAACGGTCCCACGACAGTTCCAGCCCGATCATGAACAGCAAGAACACGATGCCCAACTCGGCCAACGAACGGGTGCCGTCATTGTCGGCAATCAGCCCCAGCCCGGCCGGTCCCACCACCGATCCGGCGACCAGATATCCCAGCACCGGACTGACCTTGGCGCGATGGCACAGCGGTGACACCAGGACCGCGATGGCCAGGAACACAAGGACGTCGACGATGATGCCGTGATGCACGAAACGGGCTCCGGAACAGGGGATTATGCATTCTTGCGCAAGCGCACAGTCATTACCACCACTGGACAAGCCGGCCCAGCCCTCTTAAACCGGTTTATGGCAACACAAGGAGACGACGTGGTCGACAGCCTGAACGCGATGATCCTGGTTTTGGCGGCGCTGGTTGCGGTCAGCGTCTTTTCCAGCCTGCTGTCCTATCGCGTCGGCGCCCCCTTGCTGCTGGTCTTCCTGGGCATCGGTCTGCTGGCCGGCACCGATGGTCCCGGCGGCTTGGGTTTCGACGACGTGGGCACCGCCTATCTGGTGGGCTCCATCGCCTTGGCCGTGGTGTTGTTCGATTCAGGTTTCCACACGCCCTATAAAAGCGTTCGCCAAGCAATGTGGCCATCGCTGTCGCTGGCCACCATCGGCGTGGTGATCACCGCCGCCCTGGTGGCGGTGCCCAGTTATTTCCTGTTGGGATTGGATGGACTGCAATCGCTGTTGCTGGGCTCCATCGTCGCGTCCACCGATGCGGCGGCGGTGTTCTTCCTGCTGCGGGTGGGCGGCATCACCGTGCGCGATCGCGTGCGCTCGATCCTGGAAGTGGAATCGGGCAGCAACGATCCCATGGCCATCTTCCTGACCATGGTGCTTTTGCAATTCATCGTCGACCATTCGACCCACAGCGGTTTCGGCCTGTTCGTCATCTTCGAACTGGTGCGTCAATTCGGCATCGGCGGGGTGCTGGGGCTGGCGGGTGGCGCCCTGATCGTCCAGGCGGTCAACCGTCTGGGGCTGGAACGCGGCTTGATGCCCATTGCCGCCCTGGCTTTGGCTTTGGTGCTGTTCGCCGGCACCGCGGCCTTGGGTGGTTCGGGCTTCTTGGCGGTCTACGTGGCCGGTCTGGTGGCCGGCAATTCCACCTTGGTGGCGCCCGACACCATGCGGCGTTTCCAGGATGGCGCGTCGTGGCTGGCGCAGATCGCCATGTTTCTGACCTTGGGATTGCTGGCGACGCCGTCGGAATTCATCCCGCTGATCCTGCCATCCTTGGTGGTGGCGGCGGTCTTGATCTTCATCGCCCGGCCGGTGGCGGTGTGGGTGGGCTTGCTGCCGTTCCGCACCAACCGCAACGAAACCGCTTTTGTCGCCTGGGTCGGCCTGCGCGGCGCGGTGTCGATCCTGCTGGCGGTGCTGCCCATGGTGGCCGGCATGGAAAACGGCCGTCTGTTCTTCAATGTCGCCTTCCTGGTGGTGCTGGTGTCGCTGGCGGTGCAAGGCTGGACCCTGGCGCCGGTGGCGCGCTGGCTGGGCCAGGTGGTGCCGCGCCGCATCGGTCCGGTGGAACGTATGGAGCTGGAAATCCCCGGCGCCCGCCACGAATTGGTGTCGTACCGCATCGTCCCCGAATCCCTGGTCGCCCAGGGCCACAAGCTGCCGCGCTGGGCGGCGCCGTCCCTGGTGGTGCGTGACGGCCGTTCGTTGTTGGGGGTGACGGTGCAATCCCTGCGGCCCGGCGATCTGGTCTGGCTGTTCGCCCGCCCCGACCGGGTCAACCAATTGGATCGCCTGTTCGCCAGCCCGGCCGGCGCCGCCGAGGCCGATCGTCAGTTCTTTGGCGATTTCCCCATCGATCCCTTGGCCAGGATGACCGATCTGGGACTGCTTTACGGCTTGGCCATGCCGTCCGATTGCCAGGATGTCACGGTGGCGCAATGGATGGCCGACACTTTGGGGAAACATGTGGGGATCGGCGACCGCATCGCCCTGGGCGAGGTCGAGCTGATCGTCCGCGCCCTGGGGGCGGAAGACCAGATCGTCGAAATCGGCCTGGCCACCGAGCCGACCCAGATCGACAAGCCGCGTCTGCCGTTGTTCCCCTCGGGCCGGGAAATCCGTCAGCGGCTGCGCAAGCTGGTCAAACGCTCCGGTTGAAATCTTCCAGCAAGGCGGAAATGCGCGCCGGGTCGTTCTGGTTCATCACCTGAGCGGCGAAATTGCGGGCTTGGGCATGGTCCAGACCGCGCAGGCGCTTTTTCACCATGGGGATGTTGGTGGCCGACATGGACAGATCATGGATGCCCAGACCCAGCAACAGACCGGCATAGCGCGGGTCGCCGGCGATCTCGCCGCAGACGCCGACGGGAATGCGGGCCCGGTTGGCGGCCTCGGCGGCGAACTGGATGAGGCGCAGCACCGCCGGATGCAGCGGGTTGTAAAGATGGGCGACACTTTCGTCGGCGCGGTCGATGGCCAAGGTATACTGGGTCAGGTCGTTGGTGCCGATGGAAAAGAAATCGGCATGTCGGGCCAAGGAATCGGCCGCCAGGGCGGCGCCGGGGATCTCGATCATCACCCCCAAAGGCGGCAACGGATCGGGCAAGGCGTGGCCGGCGGCCTTCAGCGCGCTGGCGGCGGCGTCGCGAGCGTCGCGCGCTGCCACCACTTCGTCGATGGTGGCGACCATGGGCAGCAAGATGCGTACCGGACCATGCACGGCGGCACGCAGGATGGCCGACATCTGGGTCTGCAGCAATTCCGGCCGCGCCAGCGACAGGCGCACGGCGCGCAAGCCCAGCGCCGGGTTGGGGCCGGGGATCATGCCAAGGCTTTGCGCCAGTTTGTCGCCGCCCACATCCAGGGTGCGGATGGTCATCGGACGGCCGTCCAAAGCCTCGACCACCTGGCGCAACAAGGCATATTGCTCGTCCTCGCCCGGCAAGTCGTCGCGGTTCATGTACAGGAATTCCGACCGGAACAGGCCGATCCCTTCGGCGCCGGCGGCCAGCACCGAATCCATTTCCGACGGCAATTCGATATTGGCCTGCAGCGTCAGCCGCAATCCGTCGCGGGTTTGCGCCGGCAGATCACGTAGCCGGCTCAGCGAACGGCGTTCGCGCAGGAACTTGGCCCGGGCCTGGCGGTAATGGGCCAGGCTTTCGGCCGAGGGGTTGACGATGACCCGGCCCTTGGCCCCGTCCACCACCACCCAATCGCCCGATTGCGCCCCGCCCAAACCGGCGGGCAGACCCAGAACGGCGGGCAGGCCCAGGGATCGGGCCATGATGGCGGTGTGACTTTCGGCGCCGCCCAACTGGGTCGCCAGACCGGCCACGTGGCGGGGGTCCAGCAGCGCGGTGTCGGCTGGGGTCAGTTCCTCGGCCAGGATCACCGCGTTCTTGGGCAGCGATTGAAAGGGGCGATAGGTCTTGCCGGTCAGGGTGCGGATCAGCCGGCGCCCCAGATCGCGGATGTCGGCGACGCGGGCGGCCAGATAGGAATCGCCCATGGCCTCGAAACCACGGGCGATGTGTTCGATTTCGTGCTGGACGGCGGCTTCGGCGTTGACCTTTTCCACCTCGATGCGGCGATGCACGCCGCGGATCAGCCGCGACCCGCCCAGCATCTGCTGATAGGCGTCCAACAGATAGCCCAGTTCCTCGGCGGCCGAGCCGTCCAGGGTGCGGGCCTTTTCCTGCAGGCTGGCCACTTGCTGGCCGGCTTCCTCGGCGGCTTTGGAAAAACGCTGTTTCTCGGATTCGATCTGGTGGGGCAGGATGCAGAATTCCTGCACCGCCACGTGATCGGAATCGTGGCGGTAGGCGGTGCCGATGGCGATGCCCCGGCTGACCCCCATGCCTTCCAGGACGATTTCGGCCATGGGCGGCTAGTCTTCTTCGTCGAATTTGTTGGCGACCAGGGCGCAGATGGCATCCAGCGCCTCGGTCGCCTGTGGTCCCGACGCGGCCAGGTCGATGACGCAACCGGGGGCGGCGGCCAGCATCATCAGGCCCATGATGGACATGCCCGACACTTCGGTGCCGCGATGGGCGACGTTGACCTGGGCGTCGAAGGTGGCGGCCAGCTTGACGAACTTGGCGGCGGCCCGCGCATGCAGGCCACGGCGGTTGCAGATGGTGGCCTGACGGGTTTCGGGGTTGTCCAGGATCGGGGCGGAATCAGCGCTCATTTCCGGTCCTGGGTCAACAGCTTGGAGGCGACGTTGATGTATTTGCGCCCGGCGTCCTGGGCCGATGAACAGGCTTCGTCCAGGGGCTCGGAATGGCGCACGCTGGCCAGTTTGATCAGCATGGGCAGGTTGACGCCGGCGATGACCTCGACCTTGGCCTTGTCCATGATGGAAATGGCCAGGTTGGACGGCGTGCCGCCGAACATGTCGGTCAGCAGAACCACGCCATGGCCGTCGTCGCACTTGGCTACCGAGGCCAGGATGTCGTTGCGCCGCTGTTCCATGTCGTCGTCGGGGCCGATGCACACGGACGCGACATTGGGTTGCGGGCCGACCACATGTTCCATGGCGGCCACCAGTTCCTCGGCCAATTGGCCGTGGGTGACGAGTACCAGACCGATCATTTCCATCCCCTCATCATTTCCCTTCCTGGCCCAGCTCGCGGTGACGAAGCTCGACCCTGGCGCCCTGGTCTTTCAGCCATTGGGCCAGCCGCTCGGCGGTATAGACCGAACGGTGACGGCCACCGGTGCAACCGATGGCGATGGTTAGATAGCTCTTACCCTCTGCGGCGAAGCGCGGCAACAACGGCGCGAGCAAATGGGTCAAAGACTCGAAGAAATCGGCGAAGGCCGGATCGGCCGCCACGTAATCGGCCACCCCCTGGTCGCGCCCGGTCAACGGCTTCAACTCGGGGACGTAATGGGGATTGGCCAGGAAACGGGCGTCGAACACCAGATCGGCTTCGCGCGGCAGGCCTTCCCGATAGGCGAAAGAGGTGACGAAGACCATCAGCCCCTTGTCACCTTCCAGCCCGAAATGCGACGACAGCACCCGTTTGAACTCGCCCGGCGCCAAATTCGAGGTGTCGAACACCACGTCGGCGCGGCGTTTCAGCGGCGACACCAATTCCCGTTCGTGGCGGATGCCGTCGATCAGCGGCCGGTCGGTGGCCAACGGATGCAGTCGGCGGGTTTCGGTGAAGCGCCGCCGCAGCACTTCGTCGTCGCAATCCAGGAACAGCATGCGCAATGCGCGGCCGGTCTCGGCCATGATGCGGTCGATTTCGGCCAGAACCGGCTCGACGCCGAAATCGCGGGTGCGGATGTCGATGCCCACCGCCAACGGGCGGGTGCCGCCGCCGCTCATCAGATTGGACAGCAGGGTGACGGGAAGGTTGTCCACCGCCTCGTAGCCCAGATCCTCGAGCACTTTCAACGCCGAGGTCTTGCCGGCGCCGGACAGGCCAGTGACGATGACGGCGCGGCCCTGGGCCGCCAAGGGGGAGAGCGTTTCGGTCATTACAAGACGGTACTATCTCGCGTCGCCACCGACACGGCAAGGCGAACCTTGGCCGGGGTCGAACACTCGAAGGCGTACAGCGCTACGCGCGGTACCTGGATACCTAAAAAAGCCGCCCGCGACGGCTCGGGCAGCCGCTCCACATCCTTGGCGGCGACCAGGTCGACCACCAGGGCCAGGGGAACCCGGTCGCGGTGGGGCAGGCGCAGGATGCCCAGGCCGCGGACCTCGATCATGCCGGCGATGTTGGCCGGGCAAGACACGAACAACCGGCCGTTTTCGGCGCTTAAGGCCGATTGGTCGTCAGCCACCAATTGCGCGCCCTGGTCCAGCAGCCGCAACGCAAGGTCGGACTTGCCGCTGCCCGAAGGCCCGCGGATCAAGACGGCATGACCGCCGATCTCGACGCTGGTGGCGTGTACCAGATGCATGAAAACAGCGTGTGCGCAGAGGGGCGGCAAGTCAAGGGGGGCTTAGACCAGCACCATCACCAGGATCGGCAGCGTCAGATAGCTGATCACCGTGGACACCAGCACCATGCCGGCCACTTCCTCGGGGGCGTTGTTGTACATGACGGCGAACAGATAGTTGAACACCGCCACCGGCATGGCGCTTTCCAGGATGACCACGCCACGCTGGACCGGATCAAGGTCCAGCAAAGCCGCCACTGCCCAACCGCCCGCCGCGCCCATGATGATGCGGATGACCGACATGGTCACCGCACGGGGCAGGCTGGTCGCCCGCAACTGGGCCAGGGCGACCCCCAGGGCCATCAACATCAACGGCACCGTCAATCCCCCGCCCAAGGATGCGGTGTTGGCGATCCATTGCGGGATCGACACCCCCCAAATACCCAGCCCCATCGACACGATCACCGCATAGATGAAGGGGATTTTCAGCAATCGGCGCAGATTGAACTCGCCCGCCGCCAGGGCCGGCCCCAGGGTGAACTGGCCAATGGTGGTCACCGCGAAAAAGATCATGGCGAGCGTCAGGCCGCGATCGTCAAAGGCGAACAGACACACCGGCAGCCCCAGATTGCCGATATTGGGAAAGACCAAAGACGGCAGATAAATGCGCAACGGCTGCCCCGCCACCCGCAGCCCCACCCCAGCCACCACGGCGAAAATGCCCAGACAGGCGATGGTGGCGACCGCCATGGTCCCCAACTCGGCCAGCGGCAATGGGGTCTTGGTGAAGGTGGAAAACACCAGACACGGCGCGCCGACCAGTGTCACCAGATTGGTGACCAGGGCCTGATCGAAGGCATAGCCCAACCGCTTCCAGAAATACCCCATCGCCGACATCAGGAAAACCGGCGCCACCACGGCGGCAAGGTTGGAAATCAGCTCCATCACGGGACCCAGTGCGGTTCGGGGGGGGGCTGGGTTTGTTTAAGCGGTCAGCGGGCGGGGATCAATGGGGGGAGAGGTATGGGGGGACGGCTTTACACCCGTGTCAGCCGCCCCATCGATCGGTACCGATTCCTCTTACCGGACCTTCTCCGCTTCCACCGGGCTGCCGGGTTGCAGCCTAGCGTCCGCGCAAGAACAAAACGTGATTGACGAGCGGTCGCCACTTTGCTATCTTGAGGGCTATCACCACCACAACCACGCCCGAACGGTTTCCACCGTCCGGGCTTTTTCATGCCCGAATTCTGCCCGGCGCCAGCAACGACGCCGGGCTTTTTCGTGCCCATAGCGCAAGGAGCATCACCAATGTTCGAAAATATACAATCCTTTTTCACCACGCGGCCGAGACGAAACGCCTCGCCACTGGGGGCTGGCGCCTCACCCGAGGACGATCCCGCCATGCCCGCCTTTCAGAAGGCGTGGAAGGACGGCGCCCTGGTCGAGGACCTGTTCGGCCCCAGCCCCTTCACCCTGCATGGTACGGTAGGTCGCAGCGGCGCCGACAACTTCCGCCCCGACGTCGCCAAGGTGGAAACCTTCCTCGGCGATGCCGGCTACTACCAGCCGCTGACCAGCGACGGCCCCAGCGGCTGGCACAATTCCAACCTCGATCAGGCCATCCGCAGCTTCCAAAAGGAAAAGGGGCTGGAGGTGGACGGCTTCCTCAAGCCGAGCGGCCCCACCATCGGCAAGATCGGCGGTCTGCTGGACACCCGGCATCAGGTTCAAACCACCAACAAGCCAGATGCACAGACCCAGAATTTCTGGGGCGGTCCCAAGGGCGATTGGCCGGGCGTCCTTCTTCCCGGCGACGAACCCCAATCTCCGCCCCGCCCCGGTAGCCGTGATCCTGGGTTGTTCGACCCGCCGACCACCTTTCCCATGCCGAAACCCCAGCCGCCATCAGGCAACTCCAACCTGCCCGGCGGCGAACTGACGCCGCAACAGCAATTGGAGGCGCTGATCCGCATCATGAACGGTGGTAAGACGCCCGATCCGCGTCCGCAGCCGCACGTCATCAATGAGCGCCCGCAATCCACGCCGCCGCGCTTTCCGCCCATTGGAAATGACCTGCCGGAACAGGGCGGCATCACTGGCACCTTGCCGCGTCCCCACGACTGGAATCGTCTGCTGCAAGGCCATACCATCAATCAGGAAGGTAGCGACGCCAACCAGGGCTATGCCGAGATGCTTGTGCGTGATTCCGATCCCAGCCAGACCGCGCGCATGCTGAAGAGGGCCATCGACGATTATGGCGACCAGGGGCGCGGCGACGTGGCCGACCTGCTGGCACGGTTCCAGAAGCTCGACGGTGCCAAGGCGGAAACCCTGCGCCGCGAAATCCACAAGGTCAGCGGCGAGATGCTGCCCTATCGCTTGGCGCCGCTGGGTGAGGGTTTCCGCGAACCGACCGAGGAGGAGCGGATCGCCGCCGCCCCCAAAACCCCGTTCGGTTCCGCCCAAGGCGCCGACCGCTGGGCGGCGGGCAACATGGCAGAGGTGCTGTTGGGGCGGGGCAATTACGCCGACGCGATCACCCACTTCCGGGGCGAGATCGGTCGCAACCGAGCCGAGGCCATGCCCTATCTCGCCGCCGTGCACGAGATCATGGGGGAAAAGAACCCAGCCCAGGCGGCCAGCTTCGCTACCCAGATGCAGAAGGCGGGGTTGGCGGCGGAGGCGGAGAAGAAGCCGGAGGCCGCGCCGGAACAGGTGTCCACACCCACGCCTGCACCGACTCCAGCTCAGGAACCGCTGAAACCCGAACCAGCGCCCCAGCCACAACCGGTTCCTCCGACACCGCCTGCCACGCAGCCCCCAGAGAGCAAGCCGGCTCCGGTGCCGCCGGAGACCTCTTCGACTGCGCAGCCGGATAAACCGGCACAGCAGCCGGCCAAGCAGGCCGGAAAACCCTCCATGCCATCGCCGACAAATAAGCCCATTGATCCGCAGGTACTGTATGAGCAATTGGGCTACCAGCATGACGGGAGCGGGGATTACGGGAACGCGATCAAACATCCGCTTGATGCCATCAAGGCAAAACAGGCTGCAAAGCAGGCAACCGAAGCAGCAGAAAAGGAATATGCGAACAACCGCCCCTCTCTTGGGGATGGTGAGGGAGATGCCTTCCGCCACGCCTTATGGGCGTATAAGATGAGCAAAGAAATTGGAGACGGCGCTGCCAGGGCATTTGGCGACGGTCATGAGCGAAATGATCGGCCCGATGGAGAGCGCCTGATGGACTTGTACAACAACGCCATCGGGCGCGAATTGGCTTCTGATCCGCGCAACAAGGACAGGTCCGACGAGGAGGTAATTCGTGAAGCAATCAAGGCCGGAAAGCTTCAAACGAGGCCATTCAACATTCCTGCTCCGATGGGCGGCGACCTTACCTATCCACCCCGGCGCTGATGTTGGCGAGGAGGAGTGAGATGCGCTCATTCCTCCTTGTTCTCGCTGGTGCTGGCGTTGCATGTCTGATGGTTCTGATGGGGTGGATCGCCAGCACCGACTGCCCACCTAACCGGCTGATCCTATCTGTGTCCTTGCCGACGCACTTGAATGCTGAGGTGTTCATTCGTGACCTGAGAATATGGTCTGGCTCACGGAACGCCACCGAGGAGATCTCCTTCCCAATGGGAACGGGCGAAGGGCAGTTTCTCGTGCGCATCAGCAACGGTATGGAAGTCAGTACTGGATATGTGGAAAGGGCGGATGGACGAGACCACATCTTGTTTATCAGCGAGAGCATGGTCTCCTACGGCTCGCTAGATCGTGGCCTCGCTGAATTTCTGCGACGGAACGCTGCCTGTCCTGGCAAATAATTAGGTGCCGGTAGCGCGCATATGCCCTCCGCCACACCGCCAATAAGCGCCATGGGTCATGGTTTTGCAGAAGCACTTTTCTACGGCAACGTCCGGTTCCCTGTTTCACACCAGATAACCGCCCGTCCCCTTCCGGCCCCCTCGCGCCCATGGTGCGGCTATCCCGCGGCGAAGATCTCCTCCGCCCGGTAGGCTAAGCCGCTCGCGACCGAGACGAATTCGCCCCCACCGCTGAGACGCTCTTGGCCGAAACGACGGGCAAAGATCCGCCGGACGGAAGGAACCAGCGAGGACCCCCCGGTCAGGAAGACCCGGTCGATGCGGTCTGCCGGGGTCTGGGTGGTTTGCAGCAGGGTCTCCACACAATCCTCGATTTTTGCCAGATCGGGAGCGATCCAGTTTTCAAACTCGGCGCGGGTGATTGGGCGCTCGATGTGGATGGAATCGTAGTCAAAGGCGAAGGTCGTGCTTTCGGCCTGGGAGAGGGCGAGCTTCACCGCCTCGACCGCCCGGTAGAGGTGGTAGCCGAGGTTATGTTCGATCAGCGTCAGCAGGTCCTCGATGCGCTCGGGATGGTCGGCATGGCGCTGGATGTCGCGCAGCATCCGCAGGGTTGAGCCGGTGCCAAGAAAGGCAATGTGGTGCCAGCGCGAGAACTTGCCGTAAAGCCAGTCGGGAACGGGTAGGGCCTTGTCGCCGCTGCGGAATTCGGTGTTCTTGCCGAAGAACTCGGCGATGCCGCACTCGACGATACGGCGATCAAAGGAATCGCCGGCCAGACCGACACCGCCGGTGCCGATGATGGCGTCCTCGGGACGGTTGAGGCGCGCCCGTCCGGGCCCCAGCCGCACCAGCGAGAAGTCGCTGGTTCCGCCGCCGAAATCGGCCACCAGCACCGTCTCGTCGCGGTCGAGACCGCGTTCGTAGTAATAGGCGGCGGCGATGGGCTCGTATTCAAATGCCACCTCGTCGATACCGGCAATGGCGAAAGCCTGCCGCAGGCGGGTAAGGGCGTAGTCGTCCTCGATCTTGCCGTCTTCGGCGACGAAGCGCACCGGACGGCCGGCGACCACCCGCCGTATCGCCGCTCCACCCGCCGCTCCGCCCGCTGCTTCCGCGGCCTGACGCAGGCGCTCGACCACCAGGGCGATCATCTGCTCGAGCGTATAGGTCCGGTTGAAAATCGTGGCGCTGCTGAAGATGCGGCTGGTCAGGTAGCTTTTGAACGACTGCAGCAGACGGCAGTCGCCGTCACCCTCGAGATATGTGGCAATGGCTTCATGGCCAACCAGCGGCCGCGGGCGGCCAGCGGCATCGCAGTGATGGCGGTCGAAGGCCAGGATCGAGCGGAGAGTGTCGGAAAGACCGGCCGGGTGATGATGCGAAACCACCCGCACGTCGCCAGAGGAGTCGAGCAGGCCGATGGCGCTGTTGGTCGTGCCGAAGTCAATTCCCGCAAACATGGTCCAACCCTTTCACAAACGCAGCCGCCCGAAACCGGGGGAACGGGTTGATGCCCCATTCGCCCGACAATGGCAACCCGTATGAAAGGAAGGGCACCCCCTTGGGGGGGCAAAGGTTAAGCATTGGCTCGTCGGCGTTGGCGGCCCAAAGCCGCCCCATCCCCTCTACCCCGCCACCAACTCGACCACGAACCGTGCCCCGCCACCTTCGCGGTTTTCCGCCCAGATGCGGCCGCCATGGGCGTCGATGATCTGTTTGCTGATGGAAAGCCCCAGGCCGGAATGGGTGCCGAATTTTTCGCCTTCGGGGCGTTCGGTGTAGAAACGGTCGAAGATGGCGTCCAGTTTGCCGTCGGGGATGCCGGGGCCGTCGTCTTCGACGCTGAGACGGATGATTTTGCCGTGGCGTTCGGCGCTCAGGCGGATGGTGCCGTCGGCGGGCGAGAACGAGATGGCGTTGCCGATCAGATTACGCAGCACCTGGACCAAGCGGCCCTCGACGCCGTTGACCACCAGATCGTCGCCCGGCGGCAGATCCAGGGGGAAGCTCAGGTTCTCGGTGGTGCTGCGATAGACCTCGGCCAGGGTTTCCAGCAACAGGGCCAGGGGCACCGGGTCGGTGTCGGCGCGGCTCATTTCCGCGTCGACGCGTGAGGCGTCGGAAATGTCGCTGATCAGCCGGTTCAGGCGTTCCACGTCGTCCTGGATGATGGACAGCAGCTTTTTCTGCTTTTCCGGGTCGGTCAGGCGGGTGGCGGTTTCCACCGCCGAACGCACGCTGGTCAGCGGGTTCTTGATCTCGTGCGCCACGTCGGCGGCGAAGCGTTCGATGGCGTCCATGCGGGCCCACAACGCCTCGGTCATTTCCTTCAACGCCACCGACAATTCGCCGATTTCGTCGCCGCGCGCCGACAGGTCGGGGATACGGTGGGCACGACCACGGCCGTGGCGCACCTGTTCGGCGGCCAGGGCCAGGCGACGCACCGGCCGGGCGATGGTGCCGGCCATGTACAGCGACAGCGCGATGGTGACCGCCAGCGACACCAGGAAGACCTGGGCGATGGCGACGCGCACCTGGAACAGGGCGCGGGCGACGCGGCTGCCGTCCTGGCTGACCATCAGGGCGCCCACCACCTGTTTATAGCGCTGCACCGGCACCGCCACCGACAGCACGATGCCGCCCGCCGGGTTGGTGCGCACCAATCCTTGGGCCTTGCCGCCCAGGGCGGCCACCGCCTCGGGGAAGTATTCGGCTTTTTGTTGCGGCGGTTCCAGATGCACCGGCAAGGTTTCGTCCAGCGGCATCCAGGTGGCGGCCTGGTCCCACCAGGCTTCGATGCGGGCGATCACCCCCATGGCCGGGGGCGGGGCCAGATCCTCGATCCGGATGTTGCCCTTGGCCGACAACAGGAAACGCGAATCGGCGGCCAGACCGCCGACAGCGTCGAACAAGCGGGCGCGGATGCGCGCCGTCTGGGCCAGACGGCGCACCATGTGCTGGGCCAAATCCTGGTTGATTTCCAGGAATCCCATGGATTGTTCGCTGACCGCGCCTTCGCCGACGGCGCCGGCCAGCATTTCCGCATGCGTGGTCAACCCAGCCAGTTCCGAGCGCACCAGACCCTGCTTGTAGCGGTCAAGGAACAGCAATCCGGCGGCCAGGATCACCGGGGCCACCAGGTTGACCAGCAGGATGCGCCGGGTCAGCGGCGACGACAGCGGGTTCCAGCGTCTACGCTTCGTCACGATAGCGATAGCCGACGCCGTAAAGGGTTTCGATATGGGCGAAATCGTCGTCCACTTCGCGGAACTTCTTGCGCAGGCGCTTGATGTGGCTGTCGATGGTGCGGTCGTCCACATAGATGCTTTCGCCGTAAGCCGCGTCGATCAGTTGGTCGCGGTTCTTGACGTGGCCGGGGCGGCTGGCCAAAGCCTTCAGGATCAGGAATTCGGTGACGGTCAAATCCACCTGCTTGGCCTTCCAGGTGCAGATGTGACGGCCGGGGTCCAGCACCAGATGGCCGCGCACGATGGCGGCGTTGTTGCCGGTGGCGTCGGCCTCGGTGGCCGCTTCGCTGCGGCGCAGCAAGGTGCGGATGCGTTCGATCAGCAGCTTCTGCGAGAACGGCTTCTTGATGTAATCGTCGGCGCCCATGCGTAGGCCCAGCAATTCGTCGATCTCGTCGTCTTTCGAGGTCAGGAAGATCACCGGGATGGCCGATTGCTTGCGCAGACGTTGCAACAATTCCATGCCGTCCATGCGCGGCATCTTGATGTCGAGAACGGCAAGGTCGGCGGGCAGGGCGGTCAGGCCGCGCAAGGCTTCCGAACCGTCGGAATAGGTGCGGACCTTGTATCCTTCGGCTTCCAGCGCCATGGAGACCGAGGTCAGGATGTTGCGGTCGTCGTCGACCAGGGCGATGGTGTGAGCCACGTCTTTTCCCTTAGAATTACTCAATGCCGCGTCAGGGTGCCCAATCCAGGCCATTCGGGCAATTGACTTCGGCAATGTGGCGAAATTATAGTCCGCACAGATGGTTCCCCGGTGCGCCGGGGTGAAAAGGGAACCCGGTCCCGTTCGGCAACGGACGTAAGCCGGGGCTGCCCCCGCAACTGTAGGCGGATAGGTTCGGCCGCTTCAAGATCGCCACTGGCTCGTCGTCAAGGTTTCCACCGACGCACGAAGAAAGCCGGGAAGGCTGTTGGCCCGACCCATGACCCGCAAGCCAGGAGACCTGCCATCGCACCCGCGTGCGCACGCTTTTTGGGGCGGGGTGACCCCAGGAAGTGATCTGACCTCAAGTCAGAGGTGCGCCCGCTTTCGCGGTTTGAAGGTGGAATTATGCATATCATGGAAGGATTCCTTCCGGTCGGCCATGCGCTGGCGTGGAGCGCCGTTTCGGCGCCGTTCGTGTTGGTCGGCGCGCAACGCCTGACCAAGACCTTGCGCGAACGTCCCGATATTCGGCTGACCTTGGCCGCTTCGGGGGCCTTTGCCTTCGTATTGTCGGCCCTGAAGATTCCCAGCGTCACCGGGTCGTGTTCGCACCCCACCGGTACCGGATTGGGGGCCATGGCGGTGGGGCCGGCGGCGACCACGGTGATCGGCACCATCGTGTTGCTGTTCCAGGCCTTGTTGCTGGCCCATGGCGGCTTGACCACCTTGGGGGCCAACGTGTTCTCCATGGCCATCGCGGGGCCGTGGATCGCCTTCGGGGTGTGGAAACTGGCCGGAAAGCTGGGGGCGCCCGCGGCTTTGGCGGTGTTCCTGGGCGCCTGTTTGGGCGATCTGGGCACTTATGTGGTGACCTCGGTGCAATTGGCGCTGGCCTTTCCCGACCAGGTCAGCGGCTTTGGCGGCGCCTTCGCCAAATTCGCCTCGATCTTCGCCCTGACCCAGATTCCCTTGGCCATCGCCGAGGGCCTGTTGACGGTGGTGGTGATGAACGCCCTGGCTGGACGGCACAGTAAGATGGAGATCCGGGCATGAGCGCGCGCATGAACTGGATGCTGGTCGGTCTGGCGGTGCTGATCGGCGCCGCCCCGATGATCATGGGCATCGAAGGCGAATATGGTGGCGCCGACGACCGGGCCAAGAACGTGATCGAGGAAAGCGGTTACCAGCCGTGGTTCTCGTCCATCTGGGAACCGCCCTCGGGCGAGATCGCCAGCATGTTGTTCGCCCTGCAGGCGGCCTTGGGGGCCGGTGGGGTCGGCTATGTGGTCGGTCGTCTGCATGGCCGGCGCGAGCGGACCAAGTGATCGAATCCGACCGGCTGGCCCATGTCAGCCGCTGGCGTCATCTGCCGCTTGCGGAAAAGACCTTGTTCAGCCTGGGTTTGCTGGCCTTGGCCATGGCGTTGCCGCCCTGGCCGGGGGCGGCGTTGGTCCTGGCGGTGGCTTCGGCCGCCGCCTTGGTCTCGGGGGTGGGAATCCGCTCGTGGCTGGGCCTGATGGCCGGACCGGTGGCCTTTGTGTTGACCGGGGCGGCCACCTTGTTGATCCAAGTTTCGGGCGATGGAATCGGTTTGGCCGATGATGGCGGGCGGGCCGCCTTGGCCCTGGTGCTGCGCGCCATGGCGGCGGTTGCGGGCTTGCTGTTGCTGACGGTGACCACCCCCTTGGCCGAACTGACACAGGGCTTGCGTCGCATCGGCTTGCCGGCGGAACTGGCGGAACTGGCGCTCGCCACCTATCGCTTCATCTTCATCTTGCTGGAGACGGCGCGGCGCATGCACGCCAGTCAGGTGGCGCGCTTGGGGGGCGACGGATGGCGCCGGCGCATTCGTTCGCTGGGGCTGCTGGTGGCGGCCCTGATGCCGCGTGCCCTGGACCAAGCACGGCGGCTCGAGGTCGGGCTGCAGGCCCGGGGGTATGACGGCAGCTTGCCCACCTTGGTGGAACGCAAACCGGCGCGGCCGATGCACGTGGCCGGCATCGTCGCCTTGTTGGGAATGTTGGCGGGAAGCGCATTATGGATGTGATCGTCGAGGCGCGCGGATTGCGTCATGTTTTCGCCGGCGGCGTCGTCGCCCTGGATGGTTTGGATCTGCGGGTGGAGAAGGGACGACGTTTGGCCATTCTGGGGCCGAACGGCGCCGGCAAGACCACCTTGCTGCTGCATTTGAACGGCACCTTGCGGCCGCAAAGTGGGCAGGTGCTGATCGACGGACAGGCGATGGAATATGACCGGGCGGCGCTGAACCGGTGGCGGCGTCGGGTCGGGCTGGTGTTGCAGGAACCCGACGACCAATTGTTCGCCGCCACCGTGTTCGAGGACGTCTCGTTCGGGCCGCTGAACCAGGGGCTGGGGGAAGCCGAAGCGCGCAATCGGGTCGAGGAAGCCTTGCAGGCGCTGCGCATCGCGCATCTGGCCGACCGCCCCACCCACATGCTGTCCTTCGGGCAAAAGAAACGCGTCGCCATCGCTGGTGCCGTGGCCATGCGCCCCGACGTACTGTTGCTGGACGAACCCAGCGCCGGCCTGGATTCCATGGGCACCGCCCATCTGCTGTCGGCGCTGGAAAAATTGCGCGATGGCGGCACCACCTTGGTGTTCACCACCCACGATGTCGATCTGGCCTGGCAATGGGCCGACCAGGTGGCGCTGTTCCATCAGGGCCAGGTGGTGGCCCAGGGCGGGGCGGCGGAAATTCTGGGCGACGCCCAGATTCTGGCGCCGGTTCATTTGCAGGTGCCGCTGGTCTTGGCCCTGGGGCTGCGGGCCCGGGCCCTGGGGGTGCTGGACGCGCGGGACGATTTGCCGCGACGCCGGGCCGAGGCCGCGGCTCTTGTCGAAAAATGGGCGGTGTGAGTCGGGGCAAAGACTGCAAGAAATTTGTGCGTTTGTTCACGGTTCTCTTAAAAACAAATGTTGGAAACATTATATGCGGCGTGAATGGCGTTTGCATCCATAAGTCATAGTCCTCTTATCGGATATCCCATTGGTTTAGATCAAGGGGTCGGGTGACGAGAGGAGATGTGGAGATGAAGCCGTTGCGCGAAAGCTGGCAAGGCGCCGAAGGCTGGGTCGATCGTTACAACGCCCTGCTGGTCGCCGGACTTGCCGATGCCCGCCTCGAAGACATGCGTGCCGAGCTGGACACTCTGCTGGCTGATATCGCCCACCATCACCGCGACCAAGCCGACATGCGGGCCTTGGGTGATCTGCTGGGCGGCACTCCGCGTCCGCTCGCCCCGGCCCAAGACATGGTTCGTCTGTACGACTGGATAAGCGCTCGCTGATTCCATTGCCGGCGGGCCGTCCCGCCCCACCCCCCAAAGGTTCGCCGGCATGCATCCCCCTTCTTCGCCTCCTCGAAGAAGGGGGATACTCTTTTCCGGAAACGGCCGCTCTGTCATGATGACGGGGCCGGATTGCGGGGGACGACATGTTTCAAGACCTGCCCAAGGACAACAAATTGGCCCTGCGCCAAGTTGTCCGTGCTTGCCACAAAGCCACCTTGGCGACCTTGCTGGCCGATGACGGCGCCCCTTATGCGTCCTTGGTGACGGTGGCGTTGGATCACGATCTGTCGCCCGTCTTGTTGTTGTCGGGGCTGTCCGACCATTCTCGCAATATCACCGCCGATCCACGGGTATCGTTGCTGTTCGATGGCACCGACGGGCACCCCAATCCGCAAACCGGGCCGCGTGTCACCTTGATGGGCCGGGCCGAACGCACCGACGATGCGCGGTTGCGGCAACGTTTTCTGGCCCGTCATCCCGGTGCGGCGCTTTATGCCGATTTCGCCGATTTCGCCTTTTGGCGGGTGCCGGTGGACAAGGCGCATTTCGTCGGCGGGTTCGGGCGGGCGGTTTGGTTCCCGGCGCCCTTTGGCCTGGAGGCGGCCGGACTTGCGGAAATGCAGGCGGGCGAGGCTTCCTTGCTTCCAACCACCCTGCCGGGTGGGGGGGATGTGGTCGGGATCGATCCGGATGGGATTGATGTGATACGGGATGGTAATTATCACCGTATCGTATTTTCCGAGGGGGGCGCAGGCCTGGCAAAGGCCCAGGAATGCTTGGAAAACCTGCAAAAGCCAGGGCAGTCCTGAACAAACGTCAGGGCTGACATGACAGCAATATTATTGCGTCCCGCGCGTGAGGCGAGTATCTTCGCCACCTCTTCAGGCGGTGGCGCAGCCAAAAGCGCCAATCGGGGATGACCCTACAACGCCCGGTTCGGTGGTCGAGCCGGCGACAAGGGCTACTTCTCTGAATATAGGGACGGAGAAAAACAGATTATGAGCAAAAGCGGTATCCCCGGCGGAACGACGGTCAATGCCGGCCTGTTGGCATGGATCGACGAGATGGCGAAGCTGTGCAAACCCGACAGCATTCACATCTGTGACGGTTCCCAGGCGGAATACGATGCCCTGTGCGCCCAGATGGTGGCCGCGGGCACCATGATCAAGTTGAACGAGGCCAAGCGCCCCAATTCCTATCTGTGCCGCTCCGACCCGCGCGACGTCGCCCGTGTCGAGGACCGCACCTTCATCTGCTCGGCCACCAAGGCCGATGCCGGCCCGACCAACAACTGGATGGCCCCGGACGAGATGAAGGCCACCATGGGCAAGCTGTATGACGGCTGCATGAAGGGCCGCACCATGTACGTGGTGCCGTTCTCCATGGGTCCGCT
>DISD01000102.1 GCA_002435715.1 Rhodospirillaceae bacterium UBA6219 | reverse complement strand
ATCGCCAGCCAGACCAATTTGCTGGCGTTGAACGCCACCATCGAGGCGGCGCGCGCCGGTGACGCCGGCAAGGGCTTCGCCGTGGTCGCCGGCGAGGTGAAGAATTTGGCCAACCAGACCGCCAAGGCCACCGAGGAAATCGTCAGCCAAGTCGGTTCGGTGCAATCGGCCACCAATGACGCGGTCAAGGCCATCGGCGAAATCAGCCATGTCATCGCCGAGATCAACGAGATCTCCGGCTCTATCGCCGCCGCCATCGAGGAACAAGGCGCGGCCACCCAGGAAATCTCGCGCAATACCCAGCAGGCCGCCCAGGGCACCCAGCACGTTTCCGAAAACGTCGTCGGCGTGCGCCAGGTGGCGGGCGAAACCGGCCGTTCCGCCGGCAATCTGTTGGATCAGGCCCAGCATCTGTCTGAAGAAGCGGGGCAACTGACCGACGCCGTCGACCGCTTCCTGTCAGAGGTGCGGGCGGCGTGACGACGTGGTAAAAGGCGGGACAGGAAACCACCATCGGACCTGCCCCGCCGTGCCCGCTTCTCCCGAAGATCTGTTCGCCTGTTTCGACCGCCTGGGGATCAGCGTCGAAACCCACCACCACGCCCCCGCCTTCACCGTCGAGCAAGGCAACGAAGTGTGGGGGGCCATTCCCGGCATCCATTGCAAGAATCTGTTCCTGAAGGACGCCAAGGGCAAGCTGTGGCTGGTGGTGGCCCCGGCCCACACCCGCGTCGATCTGAAGACGCTGCCCAAGCGGATCGGTTCGGCCCGGCTGTCCTTTGGCTCGGCGGATTTGCTGGGGGACGTGCTGGGGGTCGAACCCGGCTCGGTCACCCCCTTCGCCCTGATCAACGACCACGAGCGTCGGGTGACCCCGGTGCTGGATGCGTGGATGATGGCGCAGCCGGTTTTGAATTATCACCCCTTGCGTAACCATATGACCACCAGCATCGCCAATGACGGCCTGCGCCGTTTCCTGGCCCATACCGGCCACGTGGCGGAAGTGGTGGAATTGTAAAGAGGCGGATGGCATGAGCGAGGAACGGGTGCAAGGCCCGGCCGGGGCGGAACGGATCGGCGCGTTGCGCGGTGAGTTGACAAGACGCGATCTGGCCGGTTTCGTGGTGCCGCGCGCCGACGAACACCAGGGTGAATACGTGCCGGCTTCGGCCCAGCGTCTGGCCTGGCTGACCGGGTTCACCGGCTCGGCCGGCATGGCGGCGGTGCTGCATGGCCGTGCCGCCATCTTCGTCGACGGACGCTACACCATCCAGGTGGCCCAGGAAGTGGATGGCGGGCTTTTTGAAATCCGCCACATGGTGGATCAACCGCTCAGCCGCTGGCTGGACGAGGCGCTGCAGCCCGGCGACCGCTTGGGTTACGACCCGTGGCTGCACACCGCCGACCAGGCCCAGGCCCTGAAGGCGGCCTGTGAACGGGCCGGGGCGGAATTGGTGGCTTGCGACAGCAATCCGGTGGACGCGGTGTGGGCCGGCCGACCGGCCCGGCCGTGCCGTCCGGCCGTACCGCATCCCTTGGTTTTCGCCGGCCGGACATCGGCGGAAAAGCGTCTGGCCATGTCCGACACCTTGCGCGCCGAGCGTCTGGACGGGGCGGTGCTGACCGATCCGGCGTCCTTGGCCTGGCTGTTGAACGTGCGCGGCGAAGACGTGGCCTATGTGCCGCTGCCGTTGTCCTTCGCCATCATTCATGGCGACGGTTCGGTGGATTGGTTCCTGGATCCGGCCCAATCCAGCCCGGCTTTGATCGAGCATTTGGGGGACGGCATCACCCTGCGTGACCCCGAGCACTTCCTGACCGCCTTGGGACAGATGAAGGGGCGGGTGCGGGTGGACAAGGCGACGGCGCCCATGGCGGTGGTCCAGGCCCTGACCGTCGCCGGGGTGAGCGTCGACCAGGGGGGCGATCCCTGCACCCAGGCCAAGGCGTGCAAGAACCCGGTGGAACTGGCCGGTGCCCGGGCCGCCCATCGCCGCGATGGCGCCGCCATGGTCCGTTTCCTGGCCTGGCTGGAAAGCCAGGACGACATAGACGAGCTGACGGTTACAGAACGGCTTTACGACTTCCGCGCCGAAGGCCAGCATTTCCGCGGCCTGTCTTTCCCCACCATCGCCGGGGCCGGTCCCAATGGCGCCATCGTCCATTACCGGTCCAGCGAACACACCAACCGCAAATTGTTGCCCGGTCATTTGTTCCTGCTGGATTCGGGGGCGCAATATCTGGACGGCACCACCGACGTCACCCGCACCTTGGCCATCGGCACGCCGTCGGAGGAAATGCGCCGCCGTTTCACCTTGGTGTTGAAGGGCCACATCGCCATCGCCCAGGCGGTTTTCCCCGAAGGCACCACCGGCAGCCAATTGGATGTGCTGGCACGGCGCGCGCTGTGGGCGCATGGCTTGGATTACGATCACGGCACCGGCCATGGCGTCGGCTCGTATCTGTCGGTGCATGAAGGGCCGCAGCGTATTTCCAAGGTGGGAACCGGGGCGGTGCCGTTGCGGGCCGGCATGATCGTTTCCAACGAGCCGGGCTATTACAAGGCCGGCGCCTATGGCATCCGCATCGAAGCCCTGGTGGCGGTGGAAGAACGCCCGTTGCCCGAAGGCGGCGAGCGGCCGCTTTTGGGGGTCGAGACCCTGACCCTGGTGCCCATCGACAAGAAGCTGATCGACGTCACGCTTTTGGATCAGGGGGAACGGGGTTGGTTGGATGCCTATCACGCCCGGGTCTGGGACGACATCTCGCCGCTGGTGGATGATGCGACCGGGGCTTGGCTGCAACAGGCCACCGCGCCGCTGGTTTAAGGAGTCGCCATGACTTTCATCGCCATGAACCGTTTCCGTATCGCCAAGGGCCGCGAGGCCGAGTTCGAGGAAATCTGGGCCACCCGTGAAAGCAACCTGCCGGGCATGGCCGGCTTCGTGTCGTTCAAATTGCTGCGTGGCCCCAGCGGCGACGACCACACCTTGTTCGCGTCCCACGTGGTGTGGGAAAGCCGCCAGCATTTCGAGGATTGGACAAGGTCCGAAGCCTTCCGCAAATCCCATGGCGGTACGGCCCGCTCGGCGGGGCTGTATCTGGGGCCGCCACACTTCGAAGGTTTCGAGGTGGTGCTGGAATAGAGATTCGAGGACATTTAAGCCCGCGCGGCGATTGAGTGGCCCCGGCACGGGGCGCGCACTCGCAAACCTAGCCCGCGCCACGCACGGGCTAGGGCGTCCAGCCCGGGGCGGCCATTTCGAAGCCGGCGAAGTCGAAGGCCGGTGCGACCACGCAAGACACCAGGGTCCATTCTCCCAAGGGCTCGGCGGCCTGCCAGAAATGGGCGGGGACCACCGCTTGCGGGCATTGTCCGGCCAGCACGTCACCGCCCAAGGTGATTTCCGTCACCGGGGCGCCGGGGGCGGGGGCAATGGACAGTTTCAGCGGCTCGCCGCCATGCCACAGCCAGATTTCCACCGCATCCACTTTGTGCCAATGCGATTGTTCGCCGCGCTGCAACAGGTAATGGATGGCGGTGCAGGCCCCCCGGCCGCCGTCTTGCGCCACATGGCGATAGGTTTCGGCGTAATGGCCACCTTCCGGGTGGGGCCGCAGCCCCAACCGGTCGATGACGGCTTTTGCGTCGCTCATTCCTGCGGTTCGGTTTCGCGCACCGAACGGCGGTTGTGGGTGGTGGTGAACCAATGGGCCAGATGCGGGCGTCCGGTGCGCCAATCGGCGACCGCCTTGCGGAAATCCAGGTAACCCAAGGCGCAGGCGACGCTGATCGGGCCGATCAGGAACACGCCGCCCCAATGGCCGACTTCCTTTTCCAACTCGTCCAAGGCGCGGATGATGGCCGCCTGCTGGCGTTCCATCCAGCCGTCCCAACGCTTGTCTTCGGGGCGCATGGTCTGTTCGACGCGGATGGCCACGGCGGCGTCCAGGATGCCGTCGGCCAAGGCCTGCAGGGTCAACTGGCGCCAACGTTCCACCGGATGGTCGGGGAACAGCTTGTGACCGGAATGCAAGGAATCCAGGTATTCGCAGATCACCGGCGAATCATACAGCGTGATGCCGTTGTCCAGGGTCAGGGCGGGGATCTTCGACAGCGGGTTCTCGGCGATGAAATCGGCTTCCGACGCCCAGGCGTTGGTCTTGATCATCTCCAACTGGTCGTCCACACCGCATTCGATGGCGGTCATCCAGGCCTTGCGGGCATAGGGAGAGGTATGGGAATAGCGAAGTTTCATGGCAAGACGTTCTCCTGGGATTGGGGATCGGCCGGGTTGGTTCGGCCTTGTGGTTCCCTCTGCCGGACTGATTAAAACACATCCTTGCGGCGACGCAATTCGCCGAAAACGTGGGAGGGATCGGCGCCGGGCGCAAGCCCGACGGCGCGGGCCACCGCCGGCACGTCGGCACGCAGGAACGGGTTGGCGGCCTTTTCCTGGGTCAAGGTGGTGGGCACGGTGGGGCGGCCCTGGGCGCGCAACGCCGCCACCGCCTCGATCCTGGCCAGCATGGCCGGGTTGTCGCGTTCCACCAGCCGGGCGAAGCGACCGTTGGCGGCGGTGTATTCATGGGCGCAATAGACCAGGGTCTCGCCCGGCAGGTCGCGCAGCCGGGCCAGGCTGGCCCACATTTGCGGGGCGGTGCCTTCGAACATGCGGCCGCAGCCCAGGGAAAACAGCGTGTCGCCGCAGAACAGGGCGTGGCTGTCGGGGAACCAAAAGGCGATATGGCCGCTGGTGTGGCCCGGTGTCTCGAACACCATGGCGGCGGCGTGGCCCAGCAGGAAGGTGTCGCCGTCGCCCACTTCCCCGTCGATGCCGGGAATACGTTGCGAATCCTTGCGGGCGCCCACCACCTGGGCGCCGGTGGCCGCCTTCAGTTCCAGATTGCCGCCGGTATGGTCGCCGTGATGGTGGGTATTGAGGATGTGGGTCAGCCGCCAGCCTTTTTCCGCCAAGGCCGCCAGCACCGGTTCGGCCAAGGCCGGGTCGATGACGGCGGTGGCGCCGCTTTCGGGTTCATGGGCCAGATAGACGTAATTATCCGACAGAACCGGGATCTGGTGGACGACGATCTGGGCCATGGGGGCCTCCTTTATCCGACGATCTTGTAGATCACCACGTCGCGGCTGGTACGGTCTTCCAATTCCAGGCTGGTGGCGACGCTCATGCGGGTCACCTCCAGCAATCCGTGTTTGGGCAGATAGGCGCGGCCGGGGTCGGCCATCAAGACCAAGGCCCCGTCAGCGGCCAGTTTTTTCAGCCACGGATAGATATATTCGGTCATCGGCTTTTCGTAACAGACGTCGCCGGCCACCACCACGTCCCAGCGGCATTGCTGGCCGACGATGTCCTGGCACAGCACTTCGACGTCCACCGCGTTCAATTCGGCGTTCAGACCGATGGCGGTGGCGGCCATGGCATCGATTTCCACCGCCTGGACATGGGCGGCGCCGTTCCTGGCGGCGGCGATGGCCGAGGCCCCGCATCCGGCGGCGAAATCCAGCACCCGCTTGCCGCGCACCATGTCCGGGTTGTCCAGCACATAGCGGGTCAGCGCCTGACCGCCTGCCCAGCAAAAGGCCCAATAAGGCGGCGGCAGGTTGACGCGCAGCAACGCCGCCTCGGTGGCTTCCCACAGCGGCGTCACCTCGGTGGCGGTCCACATGGAAATTTCCGGGCAGGCCGGGGGCTGGGCAATTTCGGTGTTGGCTTTGATGAAGCCGGCGGGGTCGTCGATCATGGCAGTACCTTGCCGGCGATGATGGCGACCAGCAGCCCCCATCCGAACAGGCGGTTGGATTTGAACTTGGTCAGGCAATCGGCGCAATCGTCCTGATCCAGCGTCGCCACCTGCCAAGCCAATTGGGCGGCGGCCACCAGCAGCAACGGATAAAACAGCCAGGACAGACCGGCGGCCCAGCCGGATGCTGCGATCAGGGCCACCGCCCCGGCATAAAAGGCGACCAGGGCCGGTCGGGTCTTGTCGCCCAGGCGCAGCGCGGTGGATTTGACGCCGATCAGCTGGTCGTCGTCCTTGTCCTGGTGGGCGTAGATGGTGTCGTAACCCAAGGTCCACAAGATGCCGGCGGCATACAACAGCACCGGGGCCAAGGCGACATGGCCGGTTACCGCCACCCAGCCCAACAGCGCCCCCCAATTGAAGGTCAGGCCCAACCAGGCCTGCGGCCACCAGGTGATGCGCTTCATCAGCGGATAGGGGAACACCAAAGCCAGCGACGCCACCCCCCACCAGATGGCGTTTTCGTTCAACTGCACCAACACCACCAGTCCGGTCAGCAATTGGGCGGCCAGGAACAGTCCGGCCTGGGTCAGGCTGACGGCGCCCGACGGAATGGGGCGGCCCTTGGTGCGTTCCACCTGGGCGTCGAATTTATGGTCGGCGATGTCGTTGATGGTGCAACCGGCGCCGCGCATGACCACCGAGCCCACTGCGAACAACGCCATCAATCCCCAATCCGGCCAAGTCGGCCCGGCCAGGGCGATGCTCCACCAGCAGGGAAACAACAGCAGCCAGGTGCCGATGGGGCGGTCCAGCCGCATCAGCCGCAGATAGGGGCGCGCCGGCTGGGGTACCAGACGGTCGATCCAGTTGCCGACGGGAATGTCGCCGTCAAGGGTGGGGCTTTGGCTCATGGGGCCGCAGCCTATGTCAAGTCGGGGGGCTTTGTCAGCCGTTGCTTATGGTCGGGAAGCGCACAGGCTTGGCTTGGGGCGCCTTGTTGCGGTAACTGAGGATACCGTTGTTCCAGTAAAGCCCGTTGATGGCCCAGCCCCGCAGGGGTTCGGCTTCCACATTGGCCGGCTGCATGGGCTTGCCGTACAGATATCCCTGGGCGAGGCGAACCTTCAACAACTTCAGCAAATTGGCGGTTTCGGTGGTTTCGACGAATTCGGCGATGGTTCCCACCTTCAGGTCCGAACACAATTGGGCGATGGCCCGCAAATACGGCGTGGGCTGGTCCGACCCGGTGACTTCGCGGATATAGGCGCCGTCGATCTTGACGTGGTCCACTTCCAAGGCCCGCAAATAGTGGAAGGCGGCCGAGCCGGCGCCGAAATCGTCCAGGCAGACGGCGAAGCCCGACTTGCGCAGGCTTTGCAGGATGGCGTTGACCGACGGCAAATCGTCCACTTCCGCCGATTCGGTCAGCTCGAACAACATGCGTCCGCGCAGATCGGGGCAGCCGGCGACCATGGACAGCAGCTTGCGGGCGGTCGGCGCGTGGGACAGCGAGCGGCCGGACAGGTTGACGGCGAAGCGCAGTCCCGGATTGTTGCCGGCCGGCGAGCGCATGAAATTGATCGCCCGGTTCAAGATGGCCATGTCCAGATTGCCGACGATGCCGACATTTTCGGCGAAAGTGACGGTTTCGAACGGCGAGCTGGTGCCGGGGAAACGCACCAGACATTCGAAATGGTGGACGGCGTCGTTCCACAGATCGACGATGGGCTGGAACACCAATTCAAAGCGGCCCTGGTCGATGACGTCCTTGATGTCGCGGATCTGGCCCACCGTGTCGGACAGCCGGGTGCTGACTTCCTTGGCCAAGTTGCTGATGTTGACGTCCTCGCCCTGGGAAAAACGGTTCAGGGAGTAAAGCAGGGCGTTGGTGGCTTCTTCCGGCGAAATGCCGCCGGCATCGAGCGCGATGGTCGCCGCCTTGACCGGGCCGGGCTGGACGTCGGGCAGGAAGGCCTTGACCAATTCGTCCAGCGCGCCTTCGATGGCGCTGGTGGTGACGTTGGGGGAATGGATGACGCCGTAACGGTTTTCCCCCAATTCGCCGGCGGCGTCGCCGCCCATGGACACCGCTTTCAGGCGGTCGCCCAATTCGGCCATGAACTCGTCGGCCTTGACCGGTCCGGCGGCGGCGCGCACCTGTTCCACCGCCGGCAGTTCCAGCATGGTCAATTGATAGGATTGTTCCGGGTCGCCGCCCATGGCCCCTTCGTCCATCATGCGCCGCGCCAGGGTGGAAAAATCCTCGCGGTTCAGCAACTGGCCGATGGGGGTGCGGTTTTCCGCCGGCACCTCAAGCGCCGAGGCGTGGGTCAGGGCCAGCAGGCGGTGTCCCGGTTTGTCGGGATGGCGGTAACCGGCCAAGGCCACCGGCTTGGACGGGCCGTCATGCAGGCCGGGGGTGTGCAGCAGCAACAGGCGCACCCGCTCGCCTTCGTCCATGCGGGCAAGGGCCCGTTCGACCCGTTCCTCGTCCTGGGGGATGAACACCGAGGCCACTTTCAAGCCGGTCAGCACGCGGGCGGGCTTGCTGGTCAACGCCATGGCGGCGCCGACGGCGAAAACGATGGCGCCGTCGCTATCCACCTCGACCAGCAAATCGGCCGCGGCAAAGGCGAAAGCCACGTAAACTTCCCGCGATGTGGCGATATCCCCGGCGGCCATGGTCCCCGTTCAGGCTGTGCTTACTCTGTGCGGAAAATATGGCACGGGTGGTGCCCCGGCCGCCAGTGACGAGATGTGCCGCCAGACTTGCTTTTCGTTTGCGTGGCGTTTATAAGCTTCCTCCTTCAAGCGCGCGTGGGCCTGGTAGGGCATGCCCCGCCGCTTGTACATGCACGTAACCCTTTTCGCGAAGGAAGCGAAAATGCCCAAGATGAAGACCAAGAGCGCCGCCAAGAAGCGGTTCAAGCTCACCGGTACCGGCAAGGTCAAGGCCGGCGCCGCCAACAAGCGCCACTGTCTGTCGGCCAAGCCGAACGACATGAAGCGCCAGTCCCGCGGCACCTTCGTCCTGTTCAAGGCCGATGGCGAAAACGTCAAGAAGTTTTACCTGCCGAACGGAGCTAAGTAATGGCGCGCGTCAAGCGGGGCGTGACCACTCACGCCCGTCACAAGAAGATCATGAAGCTGGCCAAGGGCTATCGCGGCCGTGCTTCCACCTGCTTCCGTGTTGCGATCGAAAAGGTCGAAAAGGCGCTGCGTTACGCCTATCGCGACCGTCGCGCCAAGAAGCGTAACTTCCGTGCTCTGTGGATCCAGCGTATCAACGCCGGCACCCGTCAGTACGGCATGCCCTATTCGCGCTTCATGAACGGCCTGAAGAAGGCCGGTATCGTGCTGGACCGCAAGGTGCTGGCCGACATCGCCGCGCGCGAACCCGATGCCTTCAAGTCGCTGGTGCAAAAGGCCGAGGCGGCCCTGGGCTAAGGCGACTGCGCTTGGCAGTCTAGTTTGCTTAAGGGGGCTGCCCAGTGGGCGGCCCCCTTTTGCGTCCTGCCCTTACTCTTTCCACCTGGGGATGGAACATGGACGAGTTGAAGAAGATCCGTGACGAGGCCTTGGCCTCGGTCGCCGCCGCCGGAACCCTGGACGCCTTGGAGGCCGCGCGTGTCGCCGCCTTGGGCAAGAAGGGCAGCATTTCCGGCTTGATGGCGTCGTTGGGCAAGATGGACCCCGAGTCCCGCAAGGCCGCCGGTGCGGCCATGAACGAAGCCAAGGATCAGGTGGCCCAGGCCATCGCCGAGGCCAAGGCCCAACTGGAAGCCAAGGCCCTGGACGACCGTCTGGCCCGTGAACGCGTCGACGTCACCTTACCGGTGCGTCCCGACACGGTTTCCGGCCGTGTCCACCCCATTTCCCAGGTGATGGAAGAAATGGCCGCCATCTTCGCCCAGATGGGCTTTGACGTGGCCGAAGGTCCCGATATCGAGGACGACTTCCACAATTTCACCGCGCTCAACATCCCGGCCGAACACCCGGCCCGGCAGATGCACGACACCTTCTATTTCGGCGAACGCGAAGACGGCTCGCGCCATCTGCTGCGCACCCATACCAGCCCGGTGCAGATCCGCACCATGCTGAGCAAGCAGCCCCCCATCCGCATCATCGCCCCGGGCCGCACCTATCGCTGCGATTCGGACATGACGCATACGCCCATGTTCCATCAGCTCGAAGGTCTGGTGATCGACAAGACCACCAATATGGGCCATCTGAAGGGCTGTCTGTTGGAATTCGTCACCACCTTCTTCGAGGTGGACGAAGTCCCCGTGCGCTTCCGTCCCAGCTTCTTCCCCTTCACCGAACCCTCGGCCGAGGTGGATATCGGCTGTTCGCGCGAAGGCGGCGAATTGCGCATCGGCAAGGGCGCCAGCTGGCTGGAAATCGGTGGCTCGGGCATGGTGCACCCCAATGTGCTGAAGGCCTGCGGCATCGATCCCGACGAGTATCAGGGCTTCGCCTTCGGCATGGGCATCGAGCGCATGGCCATGCTGAAATACGGTATCCCCGATCTGCGTACCTTCTTCGATTCCGATCTCAGGTGGCTGAAGCATTACGGCTTCGTGCCCCTTGACGTGCCGACCCTGTCCGGAGGGCTGACCCGATGAAATTCACCCTGTCGTGGCTGAAGGCCCATCTGGAGACCGAAGCGTCCCTGGCCGAAATCGATGCCCGCCTGACCATGTTGGGTCTGGAAGTGGAAGAAATCGTCGATCCGGCCAAGGATCTGGGCGGCTTCACCATCGCCCAGATCGTCGAGGCCGAACAGCATCCCAACGCCGACCGCCTGCGGGTGTGCAAGGTGGACACCGGTTCCGGCATCATCCAGGTGGTGTGCGGTGCCCCCAATGCACGGGCCGGCATCAAGGTGATCCTGGCCCAACCCGGCTGCTTCATTCCCGTCACCGGCGACAAGCTGAAGAAGGGCAATGTGCGTGGCGTGGAAAGCCAGGGCATGATGTGTTCCTGGCGCGAGTTGAAGCTGGGCGAAGACCATGACGGCATCGCCGAACTGGAAGCCGATTCGCAGGTCGGCGCCAAGCTGGTGGAGGTGATGAGCTTCGATCCGCTGATCGAGATTTCCATCACTCCGAACCGCGCCGATTGCCTGGGCGTGCGCGGCGTCGCCCGCGATCTGGCGGCCTCTGGCCTGGGGACCTTGAAGCCGCTGGTGGTGAGCCCGGTCAAGGGCAGCCATGCCAGCCCGATCAGCGTCAGCCTGGATTTCCCCGAAGACTCCCAATCCGCCTGTTCCATGTTCGTCGGTCGTCACTTCAAGGGGGTGAAGAACGGCGAAAGCCCAGCCTGGTTGAAGGATCGGCTGACCGCCATCGGCCTGCGTCCCATTTCGGCGCTGGTGGACATCACCAATTACTTCACCTTCGATCTGGGCCGTCCGCTGCACGTCTTCGACGCTGGAAAGGTCAAGGGCGGCACCATTACCGCCCGTCTGGCCCAGCCGGGCGAGACCCTGCTGGCGCTGAACGGCAAGGAATATGCGCTGTCACCGGAAATGACGGTGATCGCCGACGCGGCCGGGCCGGAAGGTCTGGGGGGCGTCATGGGGGGCGAACATTCCGGCTGCACCGAGGACACCACCGAAGTGTTCCTGGAAGTGGCGTTGTTCGATCCCATCCGCACCGCCACCACCGGCCGCAAGCTGGAAATCCTGTCCGACGCCCGCTTCCGTTTCGAACGCGGTGTCGATCCGGCCTTCCTGGTCGACGGCGCCGAACTGGCCAGCGCCATGATCTTGGAATTGTGCGGTGGCGAAGCGTCCGATCTGGTGATCGCCGGGGCCGAACCCGATTGGCGTCAATCCATCGCGCTGCGTCCCGAACGGGTGGAAGCCCTGGGCGGCGTGGCGGTGGAAACCCAGCGTCAGGTGGAGATCCTGACCGGCCTGGGCTGCACCGTTTCCGAACATGGCGACGGCCTGCTGGTGGTGCCGCCGTCCTGGCGCGGCGATATCACCGCCGAGCACGATCTGGTGGAAGAAGTCATCCGCGTCAACGGTTACGACCTGTTGCCGGCGACGCCCTTGCCGCGTCCCACCATGTCCAAGCCGGTGCTGACCCCCGGCCAGCGCCGCGCCGCCTGGGTGCGGCGTCAGCTGGCCAGCCGTGGTCTGGTGGAAACCGTCACCTGGTCGTTCCTGCCATCCGCCCAAGCCAAGCTGTTCGGCGGCGGCGCGGCGGAAATGCATCTGGCCAACCCCATCTCGGCCGATCTGGACTGCATGCGTCCCAGCGTGTTGCCCAATCTGATCGCCGCTGCCGGCCGTAATGCCGACCGTGGTTTCAAGGATGTCTGCCTGTTCGAGATCGGCGCCCAGTTCGACGGTCCCGAACCGGGCCAGCAGCGCGCCGTCGCTGCCGGCATCCGTTCGGGCCGGGCTTTGCCGCGCCACTGGAACGAACAGACCCGTCCGGTGGACGTTTTCGACGCCAAGGCCGATCTGCTGGCCGCCATCATTGCGGCCGGTGCCAACGCCGATTCGTTCCAGACCGTCACCGACGCGCCGGGCTGGTATCACCCGGGCCGTTCCGGCGTCTTGAAGCTGGGCAACAAGCCGGTGGCGTATTTCGGCGAATTGCATCCGGCGGTGCTGAATGCCTTGGACGTCAAGGGGCCGATGGTCGCCTTCGAATTGTTCCTGGAAGCCCTGCCGCCGCAAAAGGCCAAGGCGACCAAGGCCAAGCCGCTGGTCAAGCTGTCGGCCTTCCAGCCGTTGGAACGTGACTTCGCTTTCGTGCTGGATGCGCAGGTTTCCGCCGATGCGGTTCTGCGGGCGGCCAAGAACGCCGACAAGGCCCTGGTCACCGACGTTTCCGTCTTCGACCTGTACGAAGGTCCCAATGTCGGGGAAGGCAAGAAGTCCCTGGCCATCTCGGTGACCCTGCAACCCTTCGACAAGACCCTGACCGACGAGGAAATCGAGGCGGTGGGCAAGAAGATCGTCGAAGCGGTGGTCAAGGCCACCGGGGGCGTGCTGCGAGGCTGAGATGGCCACCATCATCTTGTTCCGTCACGGCGAGACCCATTGGAACCGCCAAAAGCGCATTCAGGGCCATGGCGATTCCCCTTTGACGCTGAAGGGGATCGACCAGGCCCGCGCTTATGGCCGTTCGGTCAAGCCGTTGCTGGGGGGCGCCAAATGGCGACTGGTGTCGTCGCCTTTGTCGCGCTGCATGCAGACCAGTGCCATCTTGTGCGAAATTGCCGATCTGGACTTCGCCCAGGTGGAACGCGACGCGCGGATCAAGGAAGTGTCCACCGGCGAATATTCCGGCCGTTTGAAGACCGAATTTCCCGACGGCCATCTGGGCGGCTCGGGACGCAGTTCCTGGTTCTTCAACTGTCCAGGCGGCGAAACGCACCCGCATATGGTGGAGCGGCTGACCGCTTGGCTGAATTCCCTGGGCGCCGACGAACACGTTCTGGCGGTCAGTCACGGCATCGCCGGCAAGATCCTGCGCGGTCTTTATGCCGGTTGGGACCCGGATTTCGCCTTGGCCCAGGATTCTCCGCAAGATGCGTTCTACCTGCTGCGTGACGGACACGTCGAACGCCACGAAAGCGTTTAGTCCCTTTGGGGGCTTGTGGCCGGGGCGCGCTTGGTGTTCATTGAAACCGTGTGCGCAATTCAAGGAGTGAGGCGATGAAACGGCGGCTGTTGCTGGCATTGGCGATGATGGCGGGTTTGGTCTGCCAGGTCCAGGCCCCGGCACAGGCTGCCCAGCGCGAGCTGGTTCTTGGCGTCGAAGACCTTGAATATTATCCGCTTTATGCGGTGCGCGACGGCGAATATGTGGGGGCCATGCGTGAAATCGTCGACGCCTTCGCCCGCGCCAAGGGCTACAAGGTGACGTACCGCCCGTTGCCCATCAAACGTCTGTTCGCCGAACTGGCCAGCGGCGGCATCGACCTGAAGATGCCCGACAACCCCAATTGGGGCTCCGAGGCCAAGGCCGGGTTGAAGGTGGTTTATTCCAAGCCCATGGTGTCCTATATCGACGGTGTTCTGGTGCGCCCCGGTTCGGTGGCCAAGCCGGTCGAACAATTCGCCACCCTGGGCACGGTGTCCGGTTTTACCCCCTATGCCTGGCAGGACCGGGTGAAAAGCGGCAAGGTGGCGCTGAAGGAAAACCCGCGCATGGAATTGCTGCTGCGCCAGACCGTGGTCGGCCATGTGGAGGGCGCTTATGTCAACGTGGCGGTGGCCCACCACGTGCTGAACTCGATCCTCAACATGCCCGGCGCCTTGGTGTTCAATCCCATGCTGCCGCATTCGCGCGACTTCTATTACATGTCGTCGGTCAAGCATCCCGACGTCATCGCCGAATTCGACGGCTGGATGAAGGACAATGCCCAGTTGGTCAAGGACATCAAGGATCGCTTTGGCGCCGAGAAGGGCGCTAACTAGCGTGTACCCACGCGAAGCATAAAGATTCTATGCTTCTATTCCACCGCCAGATAGGCGATCTCGATGATCTCCAGCGTCTCGATTCCCCCGGGAATGCGCAGTTGGACGGTGTCGCCTTCATAAGCCTTCATCAGTGCTCGGGCGATGGGGGCGATCCAGGAAATGCGTCCCTTTTCCAAATCGGCTTCGTCGATGCCGACGATGGTCACCGTCTTTTCCTCGTCCTTTGAATTGGCATAGGTGATGGTGGCGCCGAAGAACACCTGATCCTTGTTGGTCTGGGCGGTGGGGTCGACGACGCGTGCCGCCTCGATGCGTTTGGTCAGGAAGCGCAGACGGCGGTCGATCTCGCGCAGGCGCTTCTTGCCGTANNTCGATCTCGCGCAGGCGCTTCTTGCCATAGATGTAATCGCCGTTTTCCGACCGGTCGCCGTTGCCGGCAGCCCAGGACACGGTTTCCACCACCTTGGGGCGTTCGACACGGGCCAGTTGGTTCAGCTCGGCGCGCAGACGTTCCAGACCCTTGGGGGTGATGTAATTGGGCGAGCCCTTGGGGATGGGCGTCGCACCTTCCGGCAGGTCGTCGTCGTCGTGGTCGGTTTCTTTGGTGAAGGCTTTACTCATTCTCGGCTTCTCGGCTAAGGCGTCGTCCCAGCGGGCCGGGGTGGCCGTCACCGATGGGGTGGTCGTCGATGGCGACCACCGGACGCACGGACAGGGCGTTGGTCAGAAAAACTTCGCGGGCATTCAGCAAATCGTCACGACTGATGCTGCGTTCAAGCGCCACCATGCTGCGCAGCATTTCGGCACGGCGCACCCCCGGCAGGGCACCGTCGGCCACCGGCGGGGTGACCAGGATACCGTCGGCGCCGACGACGAAGATGTTGGCGATGGTGGTTTCGGCAACCCGGTCCAGGGTGTTCAGCAGCACGGCGTCGTCGGCCCCCTGATCCTGGGCTTCCATGCGCGCCAGAACGTTGTCCAGATAAGACAGCGCCTTGCAGCGCGACAAGGGCGACATCTGGTTGCGACGTACGGTGCGCGCGATGATCGCCCGTGCCGGAGCCAGGACGGGAGGCACGGGGACGGCCGGCACGGGGGTGGCACTCAGCACCCAGGTGGGGGTGGCGGGATCGGGGGGCAGCAAACCGCGTTGCCCGGGACCACGGCTGAGGGTCAGGCGCAAGACGGCGTCTTTCAGGCCGTTGGCTTGCAACAGGCTGTGGATGGCGGCCTCCAGCCAATCCGTCTGATCGGGTAAGGCCAAGCGCAAAATGGCGGCGCCGTCCGCCAGCCGGGTCTGGTGCAGGCCCAGGCGCAAGGGCTGTCCGTTGCGCACCTTGATGGTTTCGAACAATCCGTCGCCCAAGGTGAAGCCGCGATCGTTGACCAACAGCGCCGGGGCATCCGCCGGCACCAACCGGCCGTTCAGCAACAGCATCATCGCGTCTCTCCTGCCAGCGCCCGCAGAAGAGGACCAGCCTTGACCAGGGTTTCATCGTATTCGGCCGCCGGGTCGGAATCGGCGGTGATGCCGCCGCCGGCATGGAGGACCACCTGTCGGTCACGCCACGCGGCGACGCGGATGGCCACCGCCAGATCCATGGCGCCATCATCGCCAATCCAGCCATAGGTCCCACAATAAGGCCCGCGTGGCGCGGTTTCCAACTCGGCGATGATTTCCATGGCGCGGATTTTCGGGGCGCCGGTGATCGATCCGGGGGGGAAGGTGGCTTGCAGCAATTCCACCACGCCTTGGCCGGGACGCAATTGGCCGGTCACCACGGACACCAGATGGTGGATGGCGGGAAAGGTTTCCAGTGCCATGCGTTGCGGGGCGCGGATGCTGCCGACGGCGCAGACACGCGACAGGTCGTTGCGCATCAGATCCAGGATCATCAGGTTTTCCGCCCGGTCCTTGGCGCTGGTGGCCAGTTGGTCGGCCAATTCCTGGTCGCGGGTCGGGTCGGCATGGCGTGGCCTTGTGCCCTTGATGGGGCGCGTTTCTACTTGGCCTTGCGCATCCAGCGACAAAAAGCGTTCCGGCGACACCGCCGCCAAGGCGCAGCCGCCACCGGCGACGAAGGCGGAAAACGGTCCGGGGGCCAAATGACGCATGCGTCTGTACAAGGAATAGGCGTCCAGTCCATCCGGCGCGGCGGCGGTGAAACGCTGGGCCAGATTGGCCTGGAACACGTCGCCGGCGCGGATGTAGTCCACCACCCGGGCGATGCGGGCCAGATAATGGTCGCGGGGCAGGTCGGGCTGGGCTTGGGTGCCTGCCGACCAATCCAGGTCCGGCAAGGGCGGGGCCGCCATCAGGCGGTCGCGCAGATTGTGGGCGGCCTTGTCCTCGCCGATCACCCAGGCTTGGCTGCTGTGGTGATCAAAAGCGGCGACTGCGTTGAACTCGCCCAAGACGCAATCGGGAAAGTTGGGCGCAGCGGGACGAGGGGCGGGCAGGCGTTCCAGTTGGCGCCCCAGGTCATAGGACAGCCAACCGGCAAAACCACCCTGGAAAGGGGGAAGGCCGGGAACCGACGATTTGTGGCGGGCCGCCAAGCGGGCCTTTAAGCGGGGAAACGGCGAGGTGCCGTCACCGATCAGAATGTCCACCGGATCGGCGGCGATATAGGAATATCGTGACCGCGGATCACCCTGGGCGGCGCTGTCCAGCAGCACCGCCAGGGGATCGTCGGCCAAGGGGGCGAAGAGTGCGACCGGATCCGCCGCCGGCAGGTCAAGAACCGTCCACGCCAAGTTTAAGCCCTGTCCCGGTGACCGGAACCGGTCACCGGTGCCCTCAAGCGGCGGGCACATCCCTTGGGGATGCTTGCTTCTCGCGGAATGAGCCGCGCGGCGCAGTCGCGCCTAACCAAGTCTTTATGAGGTTCACTCATCAAGACTTGGTCTTACAGCATGCTGGCGAGCACGCGGTCCGGCGGGTTGTGGCCGTCGGCGAAGGTCTTGATGTTGATGATGACCTTCTCGCCCATGTCGATGCGGCCTTCGATGGTGGCCGAGCCCAGATGGGGCAGCAGCACCACGTTGTCCAGGCCGATCAGCTTGGGGTTGACGGCGGGTTCATGCTCGAACACGTCCAGGCCGGCACCGGCCAGCTCGCCACGGCCCAGCATGCGGGTCAACGCGTTCTCGTCGACGATTTCGCCGCGCGAGGTGTTGATCACATAGGCATGCGACTGCAGCAGGGCCAGACGACGGGCCGACAGCAGGTGGAAGGTGGCCGGGGTGTGCGGGCAATGGATGGTGACCACGTCCATGCGGGCCAGCATCTGGTCCAGGCTTTCCCAATAGGTGGCTTCCAGTTCCCCTTCCACTTCCGGGTGCAGACGCTTGCGGTTGTGGTAATGGATGGACATGCCGAACGCCTTGGCGCGACGCGCCACCGCTTGGCCGATACGGCCCATGCCGATGACGCCCAGGCGCTTGCCCCAAATGCGGTGACCCAGCATGAAGGTGGGGCTCCAGCCGTTCCACTTGTCGGAACGCAGCAGACGCTCGCCCTCGGCCAGACGGCGCGGCACCGCCAGGATCAACGCCATGGTCATGTCGGCGGTGTCTTCGGTCAGCACGCCCGGCGTGTTGGTGACGGTGACCGAACGCTGGCGGGCGCTGGCCAGGTCGATGTGGTCGACGCCGGTACCGAAATTGGCGATCAACTTCAGGTTGGGGCCAGCTTGGGACAAGACGGAGGAATCGATGCGGTCGGTGATGGTGGGCACCAAAACGTCGGCGGTCTTCACCGCTTCGATCAATTCGGCTTTGCTCATCGCCTTGTCGTCAAGATTGAGCCGTGTGTCGAACAGCTCCATCATCCGCGTCTCGATGACGTCGGGCAGCTTACGGGTGACGACGACGAGGGGCTTTTTCTGTGGCATTCTTTGTTCTCCTCCCGAGACCCCAATTGACTCCACGACCTATCAAGACCAGACGATCTTGTCCAGCGATGGTTTCGTGCCGCACCCCGTCGCTTGACCGGGCGGGCACCCAAGACCCTATAATGCCCAAGATGCTGCGCTTCAAGGAGTGGAATTTCGCATGTCTTGGGTTCGGGGCGCGGTCATGGTCTTGGCGCTTGGGCTTTGGGGGGCTGCGTCCGCCGTGGCCGGCGAAACCAGCGGGCTGCCCTTGCCACGTTTCGTCTCGCTGAAATCGGACGAGGTCAACCTGCGCACCGGTCCCGGTGTGCGTTATCCCATCGACTGGATCTATACCCGCAAGGACTTGCCGGTGGAAATCGTCGCCGAGTTCGAGGCTTGGCGAAAGATCCGCGATTGGGAAGGCGCCGAAGGCTGGGTCCATCAATCCATGCTGTCGGGGCGCCGGATGATGGTGGTCATCGGCAAGGAAGGCCGGGTGCTGCGCGCATCGGATTCCGAATCCTCGGACCCGGTGGCCCAGGTCACCCCCGGCGTGCTGGGGCGTATTCTGCAATGCCCGCGGAACCGTGATTTCTGCCGCGTCGAGATCGACCATTCCCAAGGCTGGCTGAAGCGCGATTACCTGTGGGGCGTCTACAAGGGCGAGTGGTTGGAATAAGGAAGCCAGCCCTTGGACCTAAACCAGCGGGCCAGCAACACGGTGACGCAGATGGCCAGCCACGACCCTGCCACGGTGTCCGACATCCAATGGACGGTGGTGGCGATGCGGCTGGCGACCACCAGCAACGCGATGGACAGCCACAGCGCCCAATGACGCGGATACAGCACCATCAAGGCCGACATGGCGGCGAAGGCGGCCTGGGAATGCCCCGACGGGAAGGAATTCATCCCCCAATGGGTGTTGAACGGCTCGAAACCGTAAAGCCCTTGCTCGAACCAATAACGCGGGCGCAGACGTCCGACCGCCGTCTTGATGGCGTTGCTGGTCAGGCCCGAAATCGCCATGGACAGGAACAAGAAGCCCGGCTTGGCGGCCAGACGGCGCCAGTGATCGCGCCGCTGCAGCGACGGCGCCCGCCAGGCCAGCCCCATCAGGCCCAGGAACAATATTCCGGCCGGCACCAGATAAAGCTGGGCTTCGCCCAGATGGGTGACGGTCTTGAAGAAACCTTCCCATTCCCCGCCCATATGGGTCTTGAACGATTTCGCCACCGGCCGGTCCAGGGCCAGCATGGCAAGGGCGCAAAAGCCCGCCACGTAAGCCGTGCCCCAGCCGAGCGGACGGGTCTGGATGGCCGTCGCATGGGTGGCCAGACGGTCGCGCCAGGGCTGGGCTTTTTGCCAGGAATGTTCCGCCCACAGGATCAGGCCTTCCCAGGCCAGTTCCAGGCGTTCCAGCAGCGACAAAAAGCCCCGGCTCATGGCGCCATGGCCCCCAGGACCGCCAAGCTGGCTTTCTTGCCACGGGAATAATTGAAGCCGTCCAGAATGGCGAAGGCCTCGATCTTCACTCCCAATTCGGCGGCGCGGGCATCAAAGGCGGCCTGCTGGCGGCTTTCCACCAGGACCAGGGCGCGGGGATGGGTCTTCAGGTAATCGGCGGCGCCAGCCCCGTCGGTGAACTTGGTGTCGGTGCCCAGCAGGAACACCAGCGACGGCTCGGAATAGCCGGCGGCGGCCACGGGGACGTCCGATCCGATGGTGCCGACCACCTGGGCGGCGCTTCGTGACAGGAAGGCCTTGTCCAGGCTGGGCAACACGCCGTTGATGAGGGCCGGATAGGTGGCGGCGGCGGTCAGCGCCAGGGCCAGACCGGCCTGGACCATGGCGCCGCGCCAGGCCAGGATGGCGGGGATCAGGGTGGCGGCGACGATGGCCAGGGCCGACACCACGTTGACGATGCCGAAGCCGTTGCCGAAATATATGGGCAGGGCGATGCAGGCGGCGGCCAGGATCAGGCCGATGGCGCACCAGACCACGTACCAGGCCTTGGCGGCTTTGGCGCGGAACGTTTCCAAGCCTTCCAGGGTCAGGGCGGCGGTCATCAGCGCCAAGGCCGGGAAGGCCGGCAGCACGTAATGGGGCAGCTTGGTAGGGATGATCTCGAACATCAGCCAGGTCGGCAAGGCCCAGGCCAGCAACACGCGGAAGGCCAGACGCTGGCGTTGTGCCCACAGCCGGGTGACGACCGGGGCCAACAGCAGCGAGCCGGGCCAAAACAGCACTACCGACAGGGCCAGATACAGGCCGGGGAAGCCGCCATGGCTTTCCTGGGCGCCCAACAACTTGGGCAGCAGGTCGCCCTTGACCGCCTCGCCGATGAAGGCGCCGTCGGTGGCCTGGGAAACGGCCACGAACCAAGGCGCGGCGATGGCCGCGGCGACCACCGTGCCCAACACCGGCTTCATGGAATTGAGCCAGCGCAGATTGCGGTCGGCGATCCCCAAGGCGGCGATGGTCAGCAGGCTGATCACGGGGACCAGCGGCCCCTTGATCAGGATGGCGACGCCCTGGACCAGCCAGAAGATCAGCGCCTCGGTCAGGCCGGGGCCTTTGACGTCGATGCGCGGGCCGGGGGTGGAGCAGCCACCGCTGCCAGACGAGCATGAGCCGCCGGAACTGGCCCCGCCGCTGGCCATGTCGCGGGCGCGGCCCAGGATGTAGAAGCGGGCCAGGATGCCCTGGGCCGCCACCGTGCACAAAAGCAAAAGCGCGTCGGTCTTGGCCAGATGGGCCTCGCTGGTCAGCATCAGCGACGCGGCCAGCAAGATGGCGCCCAGCAGGGCCGGACGCTCGCCGATCAGGGATTTGCCGAAGACGAAGGTCAGGATCACCGCCGCCCATGCCGCCAGCAGCGACGGCAGGCGATAGGGCCAGGTCTGGGTCGAGGCCGGATGCGACAGGGTGTCGACGCTGAGAGCTTGCAGCCAGTAGGCGCCCGCCGGCTTCTTCGCCCGCATATCATCCTGGAATTGGATGCGGATGAAATCATTGCTTTCCAGCATCTGCCGGGTCGCCTGCATGAAGCGCGATTCGTCGCGGTCCATGGGCGGCAGGCTGGCCAAGCCGGGCAAATACAGCATCAGGCAGAACAGGGACAGCAGGGCAAAGGGGCGCAAGCCGCCGGTCAGTCGTTCCACGTGATGCGTCCTTGGTCAGTTCTTCGGTGGGGCATATCTACATCAGAATGCCACGGGAAAAAACAAGGCCCCTCTTCGTCTCCGAAGAGGGGCCTTGCGGAAAAGGCGATTGCTTTCGCTGATTGGGGCCAATCAGCGCGCCCTCGGCCCCCTGCGAGAGGGGGCTTAGCGGGTCGGAACCGGCTTTTCGCCGCTGTAATCATAGAAACCGCGACCGGTCTTGCGACCCAGCCAGCCGGCCTCCACGTACTTCACCAGCAGCGGGCAGGGGCGGTACTTGGTGTCGGCCAGACCGTCATGCAGCACGTGCATGATGGCCAGACAGGTGTCCAGACCGATGAAGTCGGCCAGTTCCAGCGGGCCCATGGGGTGGTTGGCCCCCAGCTTCAGGGCGGTGTCGATGGCTTCCACGTGGCCGACACCTTCATACAGGGTGTAAACGGCTTCGTTGATCATCGGCAGCAGGATGCGGTTGACGATGAAGGCCGGGAAGTCTTCGGCGGAAACCGGCTTCTTGCCCAGCTTCAGCACCATCTCACGGACCAGGCTGAAGGTTTCTTCGTCGGTGGCGATGCCGCGGATCAGTTCCACCAGCTGCATCACCGGCACCGGGTTCATGAAGTGCATGCCCATGAACTTGCCGGGGCGGTCGGTGGCGGCGCCCAGGCGGGTGATGGAGATGGACGAAGTGTTGGACGCGATATAGGCCTCGGGCTTCAGAACCGGGCACAGCGACGCGAAAATCTTGCGCTTGATGGCTTCGTCTTCGGTGGCGGCTTCGATCACCAGATCGCTGTCGCCGAAATCGGCATAGGCGGTGGTGGTCTTGATGCGCGACAAGGTGGAGGCCTTGTCTTCTTCCGAGAGCTTGCCCTTTTGAACCTGACGGGTCAGGTTCTTGTCGATGGTGGCCATGCCCTTCTTCAGGGCTTCCTCGGTGATGTCCAGCAAGACCACGTCGAAGCCGGCGGCCGCAGCGACATGGGCGATACCGTTGCCCATTTGGCCGGCGCCGATGACACCGATTTTCTGAATGGCACTCATGGGATGCTTCCCTTCCATCTGGGAGTTGGCTTGGTCACATAAACGAACGGGGCGGATGATCCCGCCCCGTCCAAATTCGGCTTACAGCTTTTCGGTCAATTCCGGCACCGCCTTGAACAAATCG
>DISD01000002.1 GCA_002435715.1 Rhodospirillaceae bacterium UBA6219 | reverse complement strand
ATCTGGCGGACAAACTGGGCGCCTGAGCGGCGCGAATTCGCTGCGCCGGTGCCGCACTCGGCATAGGTCTACCGCGATCCACAGATTGCATCGCGTACGCCCGTTTTTGAGGGCCGATGGGGGGCAAAGTCGGCTTGCCAAGGCGTTGCGCGCTGGGCTAAGCCTCAGCCGCTTCGCCTTGCAACGTTTCCAGACAAAGCCTTGGGTTTTTATGGGTTTTGCTCGGGAACCTGGGCGCCGAATGCGGCGACTCGCGGGACGACAAAAGCCGCCTCGACGGGGCAGGGGCGAGAGACGATAGGGGTCGCCAATGAGCGGTTTGCTGCAGGACTATCTGCCCCTCGTGATCTTCATTGGCGTGTCGCTCGTGATCGGGCTGGCACTTCTGGTCGCCCCGTTCCTCGTCGCGTTCCAGCAGCCCGATCCGGAAAAGCTGTCCGCCTACGAATGCGGCTTCAACGCCTTCGACGATGCGCGCATGAAATTCGACGTGCGCTTCTACCTGGTCGCCATCCTGTTCATTATCTTCGACCTTGAGGTGAGCTTCCTGTTTCCATGGGCGGTCGCGTTCCATGACGTCGGCGTGTTCGGCTTCTGGTCGATGATGCTGTTCCTCGGCGTGCTCACCATCGGCTTCATCTACGAATGGAAGAAGGGTGCGCTCGAATGGGATTGAGCGCGCTGAAGGCAACGCAATGACAATGGTCGCTCCCCAGCCTCGCGGCATTCTCGATCCGAACACCGGCCGGCCGGTCGGTTCGGACGATCCGTTTTTCACTGGCATCAACAACGAGCTGTCGGACAAGGGCTTCATCGTCACCGCCGCCGACGATCTCATCACCTGGGCGCGCACCGGCTCGCTGATGTGGATGACGTTCGGGTTGGCCTGCTGCGCGGTCGAAATGATGCAAGCGTCGATGCCGCGCTATGACGTCGAGCGGTTCGGCTTCGCGCCGCGCGCCAGCCCACGCCAGTCGGACGTGATGATCGTCGCCGGCACGCTGACCAACAAGATGGCGCCGGCGCTGCGTCGCGTTTACGACCAGATGGCCGAACCCCGCTGGGTGATCTCCATGGGCTCGTGCGCCAATGGCGGCGGCTATTACCACTATTCCTATTCGGTGGTGCGTGGCTGTGACCGCGTGGTTCCGGTGGACGTCTACGTTCCCGGTTGCCCGCCCACGGCGGAAGCTCTTCTGTACGGCATTCTGCAGCTGCAGAAGAAGATTCGCCGTACCGGCTCCATCCTGCGCTAGAGGGGCTTGGCAACCATGACGCAAGTGCTGAAGGATCTGGGCGACTACATCGCTGCCGCCCTGCCCAATGATGTGCTGTCCACCGAAGTCACCCGGGTGGGTGAACTGAACGTGGTGGCGCGCGCCGCTTCCATCGTGAAGGTGCTGACCTTCCTGCGTGACGATTCCGGTTGCCTGTTCAAGCAGCTGGTGGACGTCTGCGGTGTGGATTATCCCGGCCGCGAGGACCGTTTCGACGTGGTCTACCACCTGCTGTCGCTGAAGCATAACCAGCGGGTGCGGGTCAAGGTCGCCACCGACGAGGAAACCCCGGTGCCGTCCGTGGTCGGCGTGTTCAACTCGGCCGGTTGGTTCGAGCGTGAAACCTGGGACATGTACGGCGTGATCTTCTCGGACCACCCCGACCTGCGCCGCATCCTGACCGATTACGGTTTCGAAGGCCATCCGCTCAGGAAGGACTTCCCGCTGACCGGCCATGTGGAACTGCGCTATGACGACGAGCAAAAGCGCTGCGTCTACGAGCCGGTGAAGCTGGTCCAGGATTTCCGCAGCTTCGATTTCCTGTCGCCCTGGGAAGGCCAAGGCCTGCTGCCCGGCGATGAAAAGGCCGAGGGGAGCCACTGACATGGCCGAATCCCAGATCAAGAGCTACAACATCAATTTCGGCCCCCAGCATCCGGCCGCGCACGGCGTGCTGCGTCTGATCCTGGAAATGTCGGGTGAAGTGGTGGACCGCGCCGATCCGCATATCGGTCTGCTGCATCGCGGCACCGAAAAGCTGATCGAGCACAAGATTTACGCCCAGGCGACGCCGTATTTCGACCGTCTGGACTATGTCGGCACCATGAACCAGGAACACGCCTTCGTCATGGCCGCCGAAAAGCTGCTGGGCGTCGAAGTGCCGCTGCGTGGCCAGTACATCCGCGTGCTGTACTGCGAAATGGGCCGCATCCTCAACCACCTGCTGAACGTCTGCTCCTTCGTCTTCGACGTCGGCGGCATGACCCCCATGCTGTGGGGTTTCGAGGAACGCGAGAAGCTGATGGAGTTCTACGAGCGCGCTTGTGGTGCTCGTCTGCACGCCAATTATTTCCGCGTCGGTGGTGTCGCCCAGGACCTGCCCGCCGGTCTGTTGGAAGACATCGATGCTTGGTGTGATCAGTTCCCCAAGGTGGTGGACGACATCGAGACCCTGGTCACCGAGAACCGCATCTTCAAGCAGCGTACCGTCGATATCGGCATCGTGAACGCTGAACAGGCCTTGGATTGGGGCTTCACCGGCCCCAACCTGCGCGCCTCGGGCATCGCTTGGGATCTGCGCAAGGCCCAGCCCTATGAAGTCTATGACCGCATGGATTTCGACATTCCGGTGGGCAAGACCGGCGATTGCTATGACCGTTATCTGGTCCGCGTCGTCGAAATGCGCGAATCGGTCAAGATCATGAAGCAGTGCATCCGCGAGATGCCGACCGGCCCGGTGAAGACCGAGGACCGCAAGGTGTCGCCGCCGCCGCGCGCCGACATGAAGAAGTCGATGGAAGCTTTGATCCATCACTTCAAGCTGTTCACCGAAGGCTTCCGGGTTCCGGAAGGCGAGGTGTACGCCGCCGTGGAAGCCCCCAAGGGTGAGTTCGCGGTCTATCTGGTGGCCGACGGCACCAACAAGCCGTATCGCTGCAAGATCCGCCCGCCGGGATACGTCCATCTGCAGGCGCTGGACATGATGTCCAAGGGACACATGCTGGCTGACGTGGTGGCCAATATCGGCTCCATCGACATCGTTTTTGGCGAGATCGACCGATGAGCAACGAAAATGAAATGACCAGCTTCGCCTTTACGCCGGAAAACCTGGAAAAGGCCAAGGCGATCATCGCCAAGTACCCGGCCGGCCGCCAGCAATCGGCGGTGATGCCCCTGTTGGACCTGGCCCAGCGTCAGGTCGGCTGGACCTCGATCGCGGTGATCGAAGCCATCGCCGACATGCTGGAGATGGCTCCCATCCGGGTGCAGGAAGTGGTGACCTTCTACACCATGTACAACCAGCGCCCGGTGGGTCAGCACCACGTTCAGGTGTGCACCAACATCTGCTGCCTGCTGACCGGTTCGGACGGCGTGGCCCAGGTGGCCAAGGACACCTTGGGCCTGGATTGGGGCGAGACCACCGCCGACGGCATGTTCACCCTGTCCGAGGTGGAATGCCTGGGGGCTTGCGTCAACGCGCCGATGATGCAGATCAACGACGATTACTACGAGGGCCTGACCCCCGACAGCACCAAGTCGGTGCTGGAGGCGATCAAGCGTGGCGAGACCCCGAAGACCGGCCCGCAGGACGGTCGTCAGTTCTCGGCTCCCGCCGGCGGTCCCACCACGTTGGGCGAACTCACCTTCGGAACGGAGAAGGCGTGATGCTGCGCGATCAGGACAGAATCTTCACCAACCTGTACGGCATCCACGACTGGCGCCTGTCCGGCGCCCGTTCGCGCGGCGATTGGGACAACACCAAGGCGCTGCTGGAAAAGGGCCGTGACGCCATCATCGAAGAGGTCAAGACCTCGGGCCTGCGTGGCCGTGGCGGCGCCGGTTTCGGCACCGGCATGAAGTGGTCCTTCATGCCCAAGACCGAAGGGGCGCGTCCGCATTACCTGGTGATCAACGCCGACGAAGGCGAGCCGGGTACCTGCAAGGACCGCGAAATCATGCGTTTCGACCCGCACAAGCTGGTCGAAGGCGCGCTGCTGGCCTCGTTCGCCATCGGGGCGCACGCGTCCTACATCTATATCCGTGGTGAGTTCGTGCGCGAAGCCGAGCACCTGCAGGTGGCCATCGACGAGGCTTATGCCGCCGGTCTGATCGGCAAGAACGCCTGCAATTCGGGCTGGGATTTCGATCTCTACGTCCATCGCGGTGCCGGCGCTTACATCTGCGGCGAGGAATCGGCGCTGATCGAAAGCCTGGAAGGCAAGAAGGGCCAGCCCCGTCTGAAGCCGCCGTTCCCGGCCGGCGTCGGTCTGTATGGCTGCCCGACCACCGTGAACAACGTCGAATCCATCGCCGTGGTTCCCACCATCCTGCGCCGCTCGGGCGCCTGGTTCGCCGGCCTGGGCCGCGCCAAGAACTCGGGCACCAAGCTGTTCTGCATTTCCGGCCATGTGAACAAGCCGTGCAATGTGGAAGAGGAAATGGGCATCACCTTCCGCGAACTGATCGACAAGCATTGCGGCGGTATTCGCGGCGGTTGGGACAATCTGCTGGCGGTGATCCCCGGCGGTTGCTCGACCCCGGCCTTGACCCGCGAGATGATCGAGAACTGCCCGATGGATTTCGACGGCCTGCGCGAGCAGGGCTCGGGTCTGGGCACGGCCGCCGTCATCGTCATGGACAAGTCCACCGATCTGGTGCGTGCCATCACCCGCCTGTCGCGCTTTTACAAGCACGAAAGCTGCGGCCAGTGCACGCCGTGCCGTGAAGGCACCGGCTGGCTGTGGCGCATGATGGAACGCCTGGACAAGGGCGACATGACCATGGACGAAGTGGACATGCTGTTCCAAGTCACCAAGCAGGTGGAAGGCCACACCATTTGCGCCCTGGGCGACGCCGCCGCTTGGCCGATCCAGGGTCTGATCCGCAATTTCCGCCCCGTGATCGAGCAGAAGATCCGGGCCCGCAACGCCAGCGCGGCCTAAGGGAGGTTCGAGAAAACATGCCCAAACTGACGATCGACGGAACCGAGATCGAAGTCGAAGCCGGGATGACCATCCTGCAGGCTGCCGAAACCATCGGCATCGAGATCCCGCGTTTCTGCTACCATGAACGCTTGGCCGTGGCCGGCAATTGCCGCATGTGTCTGGTGGAAGTGGAAAAGATGCCCAAACCGGTGGCGTCCTGCGCCATGCCGGTGGGCGAGGGGATGGTGGTCCACACCAGCAACGCCAACGTGCGCAAAGCGCGGCAAGGCGTGATGGAGTTCCTGCTGATCAACCACCCGCTGGATTGCCCGATCTGCGACCAGGGCGGTGAATGCGACCTGCAGGACCAGGCCATGGCCTATGGTGGTGACCGCGGCCGCTATCAGGAAGAAAAGCGTTCGGTCGAGGACAAGGATTACGGTCCGCTGATCCAGACCTGGATGACCCGCTGCATCCAATGCACGCGCTGTATCCGCTTCATTTCTGAAATCGCCGGCACCCCGGTGCTGGGCGGTCTGGGCCGCTCGGAACATCTGGAAATCGGCCGCTATGTCGGCGCTGCGGTGTCCTCGGAACTGTCGGGCAACCTGATCGATCTGTGCCCGGTGGGCGCGCTGACCAACAAGCCGGCCAGCTACACCTACCGCGCCTGGGAACTGAAGAAGACCGAAAGCGTCGACGCCATGGACGCCCTGGGTTCGGCCATCCGCGTCGACACCCGTGGCAACGAGGTCATCCGCATCCTTCCCCGCGTCAATGACGACATCAACGAGGAATGGCTGTCGGATCGCTCGCGTTTCGCCGTGGACGGCCTGAAGCGTCAGCGTTTGGACCGCGCTTATGTCCGTAAGGACGGCAAGCTGGTCGCCACCTCGTGGAACGACGCCTTCGCCGCTATCGCCGCCAAGGTCAACGGTCTGGCCGGCAACAAGATCGCCGCCATCACCGGTGGGCAGACCGATGTGGAAACCATGCAGGCCTTCAAGGACCTGTTCGCGGTTCTGGGCTCGCCCCATATCGATTGTCGCCCCGAAGGGTCGAAGCTGTGGCCCGGCAACCGCGCCGGCTATCTGTTCAATTCGACCATCGCCGGCATCGAACAGGCCGACGCCCTGCTGATCGTCGGTTCCAATCCGCGCATTGAAGCGCCGGTGCTGAACGCCCGTCTCCGCAAGCGTTGGCTGAAGGGTGGCTTCAAGGCCGCCGTGATCGGTCCCAAGACCGACCTGACCTTCAAGCACGATTATCTGGGCGACCAAGCCAGCATCCTGGCCGACATCGCCTCGGGCAACCATCCGTTCTTCGAGGTTCTGAAGAACGCCTCCAACCCGGCGATCATCCTGGGCCAGGGCGCGGTCAACCGTGAAGATGGCGCCGCCATCCTGGCGCTGGCCTCCAAGCTGGCCGAAGCCACCGGCATGATCAAGGACGGCTGGAACGGCTTCAACGTGCTGCACACCGACGCCGCCTTGGTCGGCGGTCTGGACATGGGCTTCGTGCCTTATGTGGGCGGTTACGACACCGCCGGCATCGTCGCCGGCGCCGCCAAGGGTGAAATCTCGGTGGTGTTCCTGGCCGGTGCCGACGAAGTCGACGTGAAAAACCTGGGCAACGCCTTCGTGGTCTATCTGGGCACCCACGGCGATGCCGGTGCGCACCGCGCCGACGTGGTCCTGCCCACCGCCGCCTACACGGAAAAGAGCGCCACCTTCGTCAACACCGAAGGCCGGGTGCAGCGCACCCGTCTGGCCATCTTCCCGCCGGGCGAGGCCAAGGAAGACTGGAAGGTGATCCGCGCTTTGTCCGATGCTTTGGGCAAGCCGCTTGCTTTCGACACCGTCAAGCAATTGCGCGAACGCATTGCCGCCACCAACCCGCTGTTGGCGGGTGAGGGCAGCCTGGTCGCCGCCCCGTGGGCGCCGGTCGGCATCGACGGTGCTTTGACGGACAAGCCTTTGGCTTCCAGCATCGACAACTTCTATCAGGTCGACCCGATTTCGCGTGCCTCCAAGACCATGGCGGAGTGCACGTCGCAATTCGGCGGCGGCTGTGGCTGCAACAGCAAGAAGAAGACGGGGACCCATGGTTGATATGCTCTCTGGGCTGCTGCCCCCGGAATTGTGGCGTCTGATCGTCATCGTTCTGCAGATTCTGGTCATCGTCGTGCCGCTGCTGGTGGCCGTCGCCTATCTGACCTATGCCGAACGCAAGGTCATCGGCGCCATCCAGCTGCGCAAGGGCCCCAATGTGGTCGGCCCCTTGGGCTTGCTGCAGCCGCTGGCCGACGGCGCCAAGCTGTTCCTGAAGGAAACCATCTTCCCGTCCGGGTCGAACAAGGTGGTCTTCGTCATGGCCCCGATGCTGACCTTCACCCTGGCGTTGATCGCCTGGGCGGTCATTCCCTTCGACGAAGGCTGGGTGCTGGCCGACATCAATGTCGGCATGCTGTACCTGTTCGCCATCTCGTCCTTGGGCGTCTATGGCATCATCATGTCGGGCTGGGCTTCCAATTCGAAATACGCCTTCCTGGGCGGCCTGCGTTCGGCGGCCCAGATGGTGTCCTACGAAGTCTCCATGGGTCTGGTGATCATCTCGGTGCTGATCACCACCGGTTCGCTGAACCTTTCCGACATCGTGATGAAGCAGAAGGAAACGGTGTGGTTCGTCATTCCGCACCTGCCGATGTTCGTCATCTTCATCGTGTCGATCCTGGCGGAAACCAACCGCGCCCCCTTCGACTTGGCGGAATCGGAATCGGAACTGGTGGCCGGTTACAACGTCGAATATTCGGCCATGACCTTCGCCATGTTCTTCCTGGGTGAATACGCCAACATGATCCTGATGAGCGGCATGGCTGTGGTGCTGTTCCTGGGGGGGTGGCTGCCCATCGTCGACATGGCTCCCTTCAACTGGATCCCCGGCGTGATCTGGTTCGCGCTGAAGGTGTGCGCCGTTCTGTTCGTCTTCCTGTGGGTGCGTGCCACCTTCCCGCGCTATCGCTATGACCAGTTGATGCGCCTGGGCTGGAAGATCTTCCTGCCGTTCTCGCTGATCTGGGTGGTGCTGACTTCGGGCGTGCTGGTCGCGTTCGGTTGGCTGCCGGGCCAGGGTTAAGGAGAGAGTGTGATGGCTTTTCTCGACCGTACCGCACGGGCTTTCCTGTTGACCGAACTGGTCCAGGGCTTGGCGTTGACCTTCCGCTACATGTTCAAGCCGGCGGTCACCACCAACTACCCGTACGAAAAGATCCCGATGTCGCCGCGTTTCCGTGGCGAGCATGCGCTGCGCCGTTATCCCAACGGTGAAGAACGCTGCATTTCGTGCAAGCTGTGCGAGGCCATCTGCCCCGCCCAGGCCATCACCATCGAAGGTGAAGTGCGCGAAGACGGCTCGCGTCGGGCGCGTCGCTACGACATCGACATGACCAAGTGCATTTATTGCGGCTTCTGCCAGGAAGCCTGCCCGGTGGATGCCATCGTCGAGGGTCCGAATTTCGAGTTCGCCACCGAGACCCGGGCCGAGCTCATGTACAACAAGCAGAAACTGCTCGCGAACGGTGATCGCTGGGAGGCCGAACTGGCCATGCGCATCGCCGCCGACGCGCCGTACCGTTGATTAAGGGGGATGGCATGATCGCGGCATTGATCTTTTACATGTTCGCTGGCCTGGCGGTGGTGAGCGCCGGTCTGGTGGTCACCGCGCGGAACCCGGTGCATTCCGTGCTGTTCCTCATTCTGTGCTTCTTCAACGCGGCGGGTCTGTTCCTGCTGCTGGGCGCGGAATTCCTGGCCATGGTCCTGGTGGTCGTCTATGTGGGCGCCGTGGCGGTGATGTTCCTGTTCGTCGTCATGATGCTGGACATCAACTTCCTGAAGCTGCGCGAAGGCGTGGCCCAGTATCTGCCCATCGGTGCGGTGATCGGCATCGTGTTGCTGATCGAACTGGCCATGAGCTACGCCGGCTGGACCTTCGCCCCCGACGTGGAAGCCATGCTGGCCTCGCCGGCCCCAAGTGGCGGCGAGATCACCAACACCGCCGCTTTGGGCCAGTTGATCTACACCAAGTACGTCTATCTGTTCCAAGCCTCGGGCGTGGTGCTGCTGATCGCCATGATCGGCGCCATCTTGCTGACCCATCGGTCGCGTTCGGGCGTTCGCAAGCAGAAGATTTACGATCAGGTCGGCGTCACCGCCAAGGACCGTATCGAGATCCGCAAAGTCAGCACCGGGGGAGGCATCTGACATGTTCACCATCGGCCTTGCCCATTACCTGACCGTCGCGGCCATCTTGTTCACGCTGGGTGTGTTCGGCATCTTCCTGAACCGCAAGAACGTCATCATCATCATGATGAGCATCGAATTGATGCTGCTGGCGGTGAACCTGAACATGGTGACCTTCTCGTCCTACCTGAACGACCTAGTCGGCCAGGTGTTCACCATGTTCATCCTGACCGTCGCCGCCGCCGAGGCTGCCATCGGTCTTGCCATCCTCGTCGTCTTCTTCCGCAACCGCGGAACGATCGCGGTCGAGGAAATCAGCCAGCTGAAGGGGTAATCCAGCGATGATGTATGTCGCCGCAATCTTCCTGCCGCTGCTGGGCTCGATCGTCGCTGGTCTTTTCGGCCGCTTCATCGGTGACCGTGGCGCGCAGATCGTCACCTGCACGTTGTTGGGCGTTTCCGCCCTGTCCTCGGCCTTGATCTTCAAGGAAGTGGCCATCGACGGCAATTACGTGACCATCCAGATCCTGCACTGGATGCAGTCGGGCACGCTCGACGTGTCGTGGGCCCTGAAGTTCGACACCCTGACCGCGGTCATGATGATCGTCGTCACCTGGGTGTCGTTCATGGTCCACGTCTACTCGGTCGGCTATATGAGCCACGACCCGTCGATCCCGCGCTTCATGTCCTATCTGTCGCTGTTCACCTTCGCCATGCTGATGCTGGTGACCGCCGACAATTTGGTCCAGCTGTTCTTCGGCTGGGAAGGCGTGGGGCTGGCGTCCTACCTGCTGATCGGTTTCTGGTACCAAAAGCCGTCGGCCAGCGCCGCCGCCATCAAGGCTTTCGTGGTCAACCGCGTCGGTGACTTCGGCTTCGCGCTGGGCATCTTCGGTGTCTACTTCCTGTTCGACAGCGTCACCTTCTCGTCGATCTTCGCCGCCGCGCCGGAAAAGGCGGGGGAAGTGGTGCACTTCTTCGGCATGGATGTGAACGCCATCACCATCTGCTGCCTGCTGCTGTTCGTCGGCGCCATGGGTAAGTCGGCCCAGTTGGGTCTGCACACCTGGTTGCCCGACGCCATGGAAGGTCCGACCCCGGTTTCGGCGCTGATCCACGCCGCCACCATGGTCACCGCCGGCGTCTTCATGGTCGCCCGCATGAGCCCGTTGTTCGAATATTCGGACACCGCGCTGACCGTGGTCACCGTGATCGGTGCCGCCACCGCGTTCTTCGCCGCCACCGTCGGCTGCGTCCAGAACGACATCAAGCGTATCATCGCGTATTCCACCTGCTCGCAGCTGGGTTACATGTTCTTCGCCATCGGCGTGTCGGCCTATCAGGCCGCCGTGTTCCACCTGATGACCCACGCTTTCTTCAAGGCGTTGCTGTTCTTGGGTGCCGGCTCGGTGATCCACGCCATGAGCGACGAACAGGACATCCGTCGCATGGGTGGCATCTGGAAGCACGTCAAGGTGACCTGGATCCTGATGTGGATCGGTTCGCTGGCCCTGGCGGGCGTGCCGTTCTTCGCCGGTTACTATTCCAAGGACACCATCTTGGAAGCGGCCTGGGCGTCCCACACCTGGTCGGGCCAGCTGGCCTATGTCATGGGCGTGTTGGCGGCCTTCCTGACCGCTTTCTATTCGTGGCGTCTGTTGATCCTGACCTTCCACGGCAAGCCCCGCGCCGACGAGCACGTCATGGCCCATGTCCATGAAAGCCCGGCGGTGATGGTTCTGCCGTTGCTGGTCCTGGCCTGCGGCGCGGTGTTCTCGGGCTGGTTGGGCTACGAGCTGTTCGTCGGCCATGCCGCCCACGACTTCTGGCGCACTTCCATCAAGGTGGTGGCCGAAGCCCATGGCGCCATGGAAAACCTGCACCACATCGAGCATTGGGTCGCCCTGCTGCCGACCGTGGTCGCCGCTTCCGGCATCGTTCTGGCCTATATCCTTTACATGTTCGTCCCCTCGATCCCCGCGGCCCTGGCCTCGACCTTCAAGGGTGTCCACCTGTTCTTGCTGAACAAGTGGTACTTCGACGAACTGTACGACTTCCTGTTCGTCAAGCCGGCCTTCAAGTTGGGCCGTGGCTTGTGGCAGGGCGGTGACGGGGCGCTGATCGACGGCGTCGGTCCCGACGGCGTGGCCGCCGCCACCAAGTCCATTGCCCAGAAGGTGGGCAAGCTGCAATCCGGGTACCTGTACCACTACGCGTTCGCGATGTTGATCGGCGTGGCGGTGTTCGTTACCTGGTACATGTTCAACGCGCGCTAAGTCTGGGGAAGACAATGACCGACTGGCCTCTGCTCTCGTTGACGACGTTCCTGCCGCTGGTAGGTGCGTTGTTCATCCTGGCGATCCGCGGCGAAGCCCAAGTTGTGGCGCGCAATGCCCGCAACGTGGCGCTTCTCACCTCGGTGGCGACCTTCGTCGTATCGCTGTTCATCCTGGGCTATTTCGATGGCGCTTCGGCTGAGTTCCAGCTGAAGGAAAGCGCCGTCTGGCTGCCCGGTACCGTGATTTCCTATTCCATGGGCGTCGACGGTATCTCGGTGTGGTTCGTCCTGCTGTCCACCTTCCTGACCCCCATCTGCATCCTGTCGTCCATCGGCGCGGTGGAGACCCGGGTCAAGGAATACATGGTCGCCTTCCTGGTGCTGGAAACCATGATGGTGGGCATGTTCTGCGCGCTCGACATGGTCCTGTTCTACGTCTTCTTCGAAGGCGTGTTGCTGCCCATGTTCATCATCATCGGCGTGTGGGGTGGGGCGCGTCGCGTCTATGCCGCCTACAAGTTGTTCCTGTACACCCTGTTGGGTTCGGTGCTGATGCTGGTCGCCATGCTGGCCATGTATTTCAACGCCAACACCACCGATATCCCGACCTTGATGGCGCATTCCTTCCCGCAGGGCATGCAGCTGTGGCTGTGGCTGGCTTTCTTCGCGTCCTTCGCGGTGAAGGTTCCCATGTGGCCGGTGCACACCTGGTTGCCCGACGCCCACGTGGAAGCGCCGACCGCCGGTTCGGTGATCCTGGCCGGTGTGCTGCTGAAGATGGGGGCCTATGGTTTCATCCGCTTCTCGGTGCCCATGTTCCCGTATGCCACCGAATACTTCACCCCCTTGATCTATACGCTGTCCATCGTCGCGTTGATCTACACCTCGCTGGTGGCGCTGGTTCAAGAGGACATGAAGAAGCTGATCGCCTATTCGTCGATCGCCCACATGGGTTACGTGACCATCGGCATCTTCTCGATGACCACCCAGGGCGTCGAAGGCGCTTTGTACCAGATGCTGTCGCACGGCGTGGTGTCGGGTGCGCTGTTCCTGTGCGTGGGGGTGGTCTACGACCGCATGCACACCCGTGAAATCGCCCGTTACGGTGGTTTGGCCGAGCGTATGCCCAAATATGCCCTGGTGTTCATGTTCATGACCATGGCCTCGGTCGGTCTGCCGGGCACCGGCGGTTTCGTCGGCGAGTTCCTGGTGCTGCTGGGCGTGTTCCAGACCAACACCTGGGTGGCTTTGTTCGCCGCCACCGGTCTGGTCCTGGGGGCTTGCTACGCGTTGTACCTGTATCGCCGGGTGGTGTTCGGCCGCCTGACCCGCGACGACCTGAAGTCGATCCTCGACCTCAGCCCGCGTGAAGCCCTGATGTTCGCGCCGCTGATCGTCGTCGTCATCTGGATGGGTGTGTATCCGATCACCTTCCTGGAGCCGATGCATGCTTCGGTGGCCAAGTTGATCGACAATTACGAACTGGCGCGTGCCGCCGCCGAAACGCTTTCCGTCGCGGCTCGTTAAGGGGGATTGGAGATGACCGAGACTTTCGACCTCATGCCGGTCCTGCCGGAGCTGCTGGTCGTCCTGGCGGCCATGGGGCTGCTGATGCTGGGCGTCTTCCGCAAGGGAGACGGCACCGCGTCCACCACCTCGCTGGCGGTGGTGGCCCTGCTGGTGGCCATGCTGCTGACCTGGGCGGTGGGCGGCTCTGAACGGCTGCTGACCTTCGGCGGCCTGTTCGTGCTGGATCCCTTCGCGGTGTTCGCCAAGGTGGCCATCCTGGCCGCTTCGACCATCGCCTTGGTGATGTCGCTCAACTATTTGGACAAGGAAAAGTTGGGCCGCTTCGAATATCCCATCCTGATCCTGCTCGCCACTGTGGGCATGATGATGATGGTGTCGGCCAACGACTTCCTGTCGCTGTATCTGGGTCTCGAAACCCAGTCGCTGTCGCTGTATGTTCTGGCGGCTTTCCATCGCGACAGCACCAAGGCCACCGAATCGGGCCTGAAGTACTTCGTGCTGGGTTCGCTGGCTTCCGGCATGCTGCTGTACGGCGTGTCGCTGGTCTATGGCTTCTCGGGCACCACGTCGTTCGACGGCCTGGCCAAGATTTTCGGCGGCGAACATGGGGCGCACCCGCATCTGGGCTTCGTCGCCGGTCTGGTCTTCGTGCTGGCCGGTCTGGCCTTCAAGATCTCGGCGGCACCGTTCCACATGTGGACCCCCGACGTCTATGAAGGTGCGCCGACCCCGGTGACCTCGTTCTTCGCCGTTGCCCCCAAGATCGCCGCCATGGCGCTTCTGGTGCGGGTCATGACCGGTCCGTTCGGCGAGATGACCGAACAATGGCGTCAGATCATCGTGCTGATCGCCTTGGGCTCCATGTTCGTCGGCGCCTTCGCCGCCATCGCGCAGTCCAACATCAAGCGTCTGATGGCTTATTCGTCCATCGGCCATGTGGGCTTCATGCTGACCGGCGTCGCCGCCGGCACCGCCGACGGCGTCCAGGCCGTGCTGGTCTATCTGGGCATCTACCTGACCATGAATGTGGGCGTCTTCGCCGTCATCTTGTCCATGCGTCAGAAGGGCCGTCTGATGGAAGGCATCGACGATCTGGCGGGCCTGGGCAAGACCAACCCGGCCATGGCGGCCGCCATGGCGGTGCTGATGTTCTCCATGGCCGGTATTCCGCCCATGGCCGGCTTCATCGGTAAGTTCTATGTGTTCAAGGCGGCGGTCGATGCCGGCCTTTACACCTTGGCCATTATCGGTGTGCTGACCAGCGTGGTGTCGGCCTATTACTACCTGCGCATCATCAAGGTGATGTATTTCGATGAAGCCGCGGAAAGCTTCGACCGCGCCAGCAGCAAGGCCCTGGGCCTGGTGATGGCGGCGGCGACCGTGATCAACATCGTTTTCGTCGTCGTTCCCGGTCCGCTGTTGACCAGCGCCAAGGCTGCCGCCGCGGTGTTGTTCCCGGTCGCGGGGTGATGATTTCGGCAAACCTGCCGGCGCCATTCAAGCTGATCAGCCTGGATGACGCCGGCAGCACCAACGACGAAGCTCGGCGGCTGTCCCAAAGCGAGACGGCCGCCGATTTGCTTGTGGTCGCCGCCACCACCCAAAATGCCGGACGTGGCCGTCGTGGTCGCGCCTGGGTCAGTCCTGCCGGCAATCTGCATGCGTCATGGCTGATCCGCGTCGATTCGCTGCACCATGCCGCCCAATTGGGTTTCGCCGCCGCCAGCGCCTTGGTGGCCGCGCTGGGGGAATTGGTTCCGGGACCGGAATTCCAGGCCAAATGGCCCAATGACGTGCTGGCCTCGGGGCGCAAATGCTGTGGCATGTTGCTGGAATCGGCCGGTCCCCACTGGTTGGTTCTGGGCATCGGGGTCAACGTGGTGGCGGCACCGCCACCGGAAGGCTTGAACCACGCCGCCTGTTCGTTGGCCGATCATGGCTATGAGGGGGGGGCAGGGGCGGTGCTGGAGGCGTTTTGCCGCCATTTCCATCCCTTGCTGGATGCTTGGCGGCAAACCGGTTTCGCCCCGATCCGTGCCGCCTGGCTGGGTTGTGCCCGGGGTTTGGGCCAACCCACTGTTGTCCGTTTGGAACATGACACCCTGACCGGTACTTTCGCCGGGCTTGACGACGAAGGCGCCCTGCTTTTGGATCAAGGCGCGTCGGGTGTCCGTCGTATTCTGGCCGGGGACGTGTTTTTCCCCGATGCCCGCTAACCTGGAGGCCCGCCATGCTTCTGGCCATTGACGCCGGCAACACCAACATCGTCTTCGCCGTTTTCGACGGCGAACAAGTGCGCGGCGAGTGGCGTGCGTCCACCCACACCGACCGCACCGCCGACGAATTGGGCGTGTGGCTGATGCAATTGCTGACCACCGAGAACCTGCACCGCGAGGACATTTCGGCGGTGATCATCGCTTCGGTGGTGCCGGCCATCGTCTTCAACCTGAAGACCTTGTGCCGCCGCTATTTCGGTTGCGAGCCCCGGGTGGTGGGGGACGAAAGCGTGCAATTGGGCATCAAGATCCTGTTGGACCGCCCCGAGGAAGTGGGCGCCGACCGTCTGGTCAACGCCGTGGCGGCGCATAAATTCTATCAAGGGCCGTTGATCGTCATCGATTTCGGCACGGCGACCACTTTCGACGTGGTGGACCAAGAGGGGAATTATTGTGGCGGCGCCATCGCGCCCGGGATCAACCTGTCGCTGGAGGCGCTGCACATGGCCGCCGCCAAACTGCCGCGCGTCGCCATCGGACGGCCCAAGCAGGTGATCGGCAAGGCAACGGTTCCGGCCATGATGTCGGGTATCTTCTGGGGGTATGTGGGTTTGATCGAAGGGTTGATTGGCCGTATGGAAGAAGAATTCGGGTCCAAGATGCTGGTGGTGGCCACCGGTGGACTGGCGCCTTTGTTCGCCGAATCGACTCCGGTGATCAACGAATTGGCCTCGGACCTGACCTTGCGCGGCCTGTTGGAAATCCACCGTCGCAACTCGCCGGTGCGGGCATGATTCCGGGCAAGGACGAATTGTTCTTCCTGCCGCTCGGCGGGGCCGGCGAAATCGGCATGAACATGAACTTGTACGGCCATGCCGGCAAATGGCTGATGGTCGATTGCGGCGTCACCTTCGGCGACGACACCATGCCGATGATCGACGTGGTGATGGCCGATCCGGCTTGGATCGAGGAGCAGGCCGACCGTCTGGCCGGCATCGTCATCACCCATGGTCACGAAGACCATGTGGGGGCGGTGCATTATATCTGGCAAAAGCTGCGCTGCCCGGTTTATGCCAGCCCGTTCGCCGCCGCCATCTTGATGAACAAGCTGCACGAAGTGGGGCTGCAGCGCGAAGTCCCTATCCATATTGTGGTGCCGGGGCAGAAATTCGATGTCGGCCCCTTCAACGTGGAAATGATCGGGCTGACCCATTCCATTCCCGAACCCAATTCCCTGGTCATCCGCACCAAGGCCGGCACGGTCTTGCACACCGGCGACTGGAAGTTCGACCCCGATCCGTTGATCAGCGGTCCCGCCGACACCGAATCCTTGCGCCGCATCGGCAATGAGGGCGTCCTGGCCATGGTGGGCGATTCCACCAATGTCTTCACCCGTGGCCATTCGGGATCGGAAGCGGATGTGCGGGCCAATCTGATCGGCTTGCTGTCACGCTTTACCGGCCGCATCGCCATCTCGTGCTTCGCCACCAACGTGGCGCGCCTGGAAAGCGTCGCCTTGGCGGCCGAGGCCAACGGCCGTTCGGTGGCCCTGGTCGGCCGCTCGTTGTGGCGGATCGAAAAGGCGGCCCGTGATCTGGGCTACCTCAAAGACATCGCGCCGTTCCTGAACGACCGCGACGCCGCCCATCTGCCCGCCGACAAGGTGGTGTTCCTGTGCACCGGCAGCCAGGGCGAGGCACGGGCGGCTTTGGCCCGCATCGCCGCCGGCGACCATCCGGCGGTGAAGCTGTCCAAGGGCGACGTGGTGCTGTTTTCCTCGCGCATCATTCCCGGCAACGAAAAGCCCATTTACCGCTTGCAGAACGACCTGGTGCGCATGGGCGTCGAGGTGATCACCGACCGCGACGAACACATCCATGTTTCGGGCCATCCGGCCCGCGACGAAATGCAGGCCATGTATCAATATGTCCGCCCGCGCATCGCCCTTCCGGTGCATGGCGAGGCCCGCCACGTCAAGGAACACTGCGCTTTGGCCCAGTCGTGTGGGGTGCCCCAGACCCTGGCCATCGAAAACGGCGCCATGGTGCGTCTGGCCCCGGGGGCGGCGGAAGTGGTGGACCATGTCCCCACCGGCCGACTGGCCGTTGATGGTCAGGCGCTGGAAGGCGGACCGCGTCTGGTACGTCTGGATTCGGCGGTGCTGCGTGACCGCCGTCGCATGGTGTTCAACGGGTCGTGCGTCTGCACCATCGTCACCGACCGCAAGGGCAAGCTGTTGGGCGAGCCGCAGGTCACCGCCTTGGGCCTGCTGGATGCCGAGCATTTCGCCGAGGAACACGAGGTGGTGGTGGACGCCGCCCGCGAAGCCTTCGAGGAATTGCCGCTGAAGGCCCGTCAGGATGACGAGGTGGCGGCGGAAGCCGTGCGTCGCGCCGTGCGCCGTGAATTGAAAAATATGCTGAACCACAAACCCATCACCACGGTGCATCTGGTTCGGGTCTAGGGCACGCCCACCGAAGGTAGGATTGACCATGGCGGCGCGACCCGCCATGGTCGCATTATGAATACCGGAACGAATTCCGCCATATTTTTGGCCCTGCGGGTGTTGCTTCCTTTTTCGGGCGGCTATTTCCTGTCTTACCTGTATCGCACGGTGAACGCCGTGCTGGCGCCCAACATCGCCGCCGACATCGCCTTGGATGCCGGGGCCTTGGGGCTGATGACCGGCATGTACCTGCTGGCCTTCGGGTCGTTCCAACTGCCCTTGGGCTTGCTGCTGGACCGCTATGGCCCGCGCCGTGTCGAAGCCGGTCTGCTGGTTTTCGCCGCCCTTGGCGCGGCCTTGTTCGCCGTGGCCGAACAGGCGGGTACCCTGATCCTGGGGCGTGCCTTGGTGGGGTTGGGGGTGTCGGCCTGCCTGATGGCGTCCATCAAGGCCAATGTTCAATTCTATCCGCCGCGCCGGCTGGCCGTGGTCAACGGGGTGATCCTGTTCGCCGGCGGCTTGGGGGCGGTCGCCGCCACCCAACCGGTGCAAATGGCCCTGGGCGTCATGGATTGGCGGGGGATTTTCTGGATTCTGGCTGGTTTGACCCTGGCCATGTCGGTGGTGCTGTTCGTCACCGTGCCGGAAAAATCCACCGGAGTCGCTTCTGGGTCGGTGGTGGCGCAATTGCGCGACGTGGTCGGCATCTGCCGCAATCCCGATTTCTTGCGGGTCATGCCGGCCACCGCCATGACCTTGGGCTCGTTCATGGCCATCCAGGGGCTGTGGGCCGGGCCGTGGCTGCGCGACGTCGCCGGTCTGGACGGGGCGGGGATTGCCCGGGCGTTGATGATGATGGCGGCCGGCATGGCGGCGGGCTATCTGTCCTGGGGGGTGCTCAGTGACATGTTGGCGCGTTTTCGCGTCCCCATCCTGACCGTCGCCCTGTTCGGCATGGCCTGGTACGTGGCGTCTTTGGCCGCCATGGTTTTCGGGCTCAGGGGCGCGCCTGATCTGCTGGCGGTCAGTTTCGGCTTTGCCGGGGCCTCGACCGCGTTGTGTTACGTGGTGGTGGCGCAATCGGTGCCGACCACCATGTCGGGGCGGGCCACCACCACCTTGAACCTGATCATCTTCGCCGCCGCCTTCGCGCTGCAATGGGGGCTGGGTGTGGTGGTCAATCTGTGGCCCAAGGTTGACGGGGGATGGTCGGCCCAGGCCCATCAAATGGCCTTTGCCGTTCCGTTGGTCCTGTCCTTGGCCGCCATGGCGTGGATGGGGCCGCTGGTGGGGCGGCACTGGCGGAACAGGTAGGACGAATCCCCGCCACATGGCCCGCCCGGCAGTGGAGTGGTGGGGCCGGAAGGTTTTCGACTAAAATCCCGCCTGCGAAAGACCTTACGGGATCACCCCATCCCATTTTCCGGCGTTGCCCGCGCCCCCAAGGTCTTTCGCCCCAATCCTGAGCAAAGGTCAATTTCCGGTTAAGCGCCGCATGATCGTTTTTTGACGCCACAAAGTGTCACTGGTCAGAGGCGCCGACGATGATGACAATAGGGGCCTGCATCCAATAATGGAGTGAAGGTCATGGGCCATCGCGGCAAAAACGGATGTCTGGGGATGTTGATGGGGGTTGGCCAAGTCACCGCCAACCGGGATTCGGCAGCCATGCGCCGGATCATCGACGACGTGCTGTCTTGCGACAGCATGGTTCGCTGCGGCGACCGGCTGGAATGTACCTGGCTGGCCTCGCAATTGGCCGATTCTCTGCGCCGGTCATGATCTCCCCGCTTAGGGGCGGCCGGTGAACAGCGGCTTGTATTTCATGTCTTCGCCCAGGATATGGTCCATCAACCACGATCTCAGGAACTTGGCCATGTCCTCGGTCAGGGCGTCGGGGGTGTTGCCGGCCAAGTGGCGGGTCCGGAAGGCCAAGACCGTCTCGCGCAGGCGTTCGTGCTGGATGTGGTGCGCCGCCAAGCCTTCGTAATCGCGGGCCGCCAGTTTGCTTTCCTCGCGATTGAAATGGCCGTCGGTGTAATCCAGCAACTCGTCGAACAACTGGTCCAGTTCAATCTTGGACGGGTCGGTCTGCCAGGCTTCGTAAATTCGGTTCAGGATTTCCAACAAACGCCGGTGATCCGCATCCAAGGCGGTAGTTCCGACGCTGAAAGACTTGTCCCATTGGATGAAGGGCATGATCGGGCGACACTTTCGGCATTGGCGTGACCAGTCCTAGGGGAATAGCCAATAGCGAACGATTATGCAACATCCGCGAGGGATGTTCCGGCATGCAAAGGTGACATGGCGACGTTATTTACCCTGGTTCAATTCGCCTAGAAAGCTCAACAGGGGATTGGCTTGCGCCAATTGGCGCCAGGGCGCCATCCACATTTCCATCGCCTGGCCCCACAGCGCCATGGGGTCCATGCCCGGCCCCATCCGGCCCATTTCCCCCATCAAGGGCGATTGCAGCAAGGCGTTGGTCAAAGACGATTGCAGGAAGCCGCCCGCCAAAGGCAAGGCGGCGTTGAAATCGGGGCTGGCGCGCAATTGGATGGTCATCACTTCGGCGCCGGCTTCCGCGTCCACCCGATGGCTGATTTCCACTTTCATGTTGGGCAGGTTGCCGGTGATGGTGGTTTCGTCCATGGTCGCGTCTTTCCTGATCTGCAATGGCAGCAAGGTGCCACGAAGGCCCGTGTCGTTTCTATTAAAAAGCCCCGCCGAAGCGGGGCTTTGCGTGATCAGAGGACCTTTCGGCATTGCGTCGCCGCCCGTCGGCAGGATTCGGCGCATTCTTTCATACGCAAATCCTCGGCCGCCAGTTTCTCGCAAGCATCGGCGCATTTGTCGGCGATTTCAGCGGTGACGCGCAGAACCGAGGTGTGCTGACGCGACGACCGTAACAGGAAATCGGTGGCGGTTTCAGTGATATCGGCGGTATCCAGCAGCAATTGCACCAATTCCCAATTGGCGCATTTGCCACCTTGTTGCATGCCGTGGATGGCGGCTTCGGTGGTGGCGCGATGCGCCAGGTCGCAGGCGTTGATGCAATCTTTCATCATCGGCATCTTTCGGCCCTCCCTCTCTTGGATCTAGGGTTGAAAGGGTGAGCCGAAAGCCAGTCTGCGTCAACGCGAAAGGCCCGGCGCTGGTGCGCCGGGCCCATCGTCAAAGCCGCTGAAACACTTGTCAATCAGCGTAAACGTACTTGCCGTTCTTCCACACATACATGACGTAATTGGGGCCGACCACGTCACCCTTGGCGTCGAAGCCGATATTGCCGATGACGGTATCGAACTTGTTGGCCTTCAGCGCGGCGATCACCTTCTTGCCGTCGGTGCTGCCGGCCTTTTCGGCGGCCATGGCCCAGGCCTGGATGGCACCGAAGGAATAAAGGGTATAGGTCTCGGGCTCGTACTTCTTGTCGCGATAGTACTTCACCAGGGCGGCGTTCTGCGGCAGCAGACGCGGATCGGGGCTGAAGGTCACCAGGGTGCCTTCGCCGGCGGCGCCGGTGATGGCCCAGAATTCTTCCACCAGCAGGGCGTCGCCGCCCACCAGGGTGGTCTTCAGACCCTGGTCGCGCATCTGACGCACGATCAAGCCGCCTTCGGTCTTGTAGCCGCCCAGGAAGACGAAATCGGCGCCGGCCGATTTCAGCTTGGTGACCAGGGCGGAATAATCCTTTTCACCGGCGGTGATGGCTTCGTAGAAGACTTCGGTGACGCCATCGGCATTCAGCGCCTTCTTGAACTCGTCGGCCAGGCCTTTGCCGTAAGCCGATTTGTCATGAATGATGGCGACCTTCTTGCCGGGGAACTTCTTGCTGATGTAATGGGCGGCGGTCGGACCCTGTTGGTCGTCACGGCCGCAGACGCGGAACACGTTGTTCATGCCGCGCTCGGTGTAGGTCGGGTTGGTCGAGCCGGGGGAAATCTGCGGAATGCCGTTTTCCTGGTAAACTTCCGAAGCGGGGATGGAAGACCCCGAGCAGAAGTGACCGATGACGGCGGCAACCTTCTTCGAGGACAGTTCCTCGGCCACCGAACGGGCCTGCTTGGGATCGCAGGCGTCGTCGCCGACGACGATCTTGACCTTCTGGCCCAAGACACCGCCCTTGGCGTTGATGTCTTCGACGGCCTTGTTGGCGCCTTGCTTGAACTGTTCGCCGAACTGGGCTTCCGGACCGGTCATCGGACCGGCCAGACCCAGCAGGATTTCGGCATGGGCAGCGGCGCTGAACGCCAGGGCGGCCACACTGGCCAAAGCCAGAGTCTTCAAAGTCTTCATCTCCCGTAACCCTCCGTCTGGTAAGAAAAAAAACTTATTGGCGAAACCTTAACACCTGGTCACGGGGAAGGCATCCCCTTAGGCGCGGTGCGTCAAGCGTTGACGCCAGCCGAACAGGCCGACGCGTTCATAAAGCCAGGGATATTGCAGACACATGCGCCGGGCCCGCGTCGCCCGCCAGGAACCGGCGGCGATGGCGGTGATGATGGCGGTGTCCAGCACATAGCCGGTCAGGCTGAGCAATTGCCCGCCGAACAGGGCGAAAACCAGGAAACGATCGACGGCGCCCAGCATCAGCGCATAGGTCACGGCCTGCCAGAGCGGGCGCCAGGTGCCGGAAACCGCCTGTCCGGTCATGAAGGCGCAGCCGCCCATGAACAAGATGGTAACACCGATGAAGACGGGGAAGGATTGGATCATGCCGTCGCTCCGTGGCCGCCTTCCAGATAATGGGCGCGGATTTCCGGGTTGGCCAGCAATTCGGCCCCGGTCCCGGTCAGGGTGACCCGGCCGTTGACCAGCACATAACCGCGATGGGCCAGTTTCAAGGCATGGTGGGCGTTCTGTTCCACCAGGAAGACGGTCATGCCCTGTTCCTGGTTGATCTGCTTGATCATCTCGAAGATGTGGCGCACCACCAGGGGGGCCAGACCCAGGGACGGCTCGTCCAGCAACAGCACGCGCGGGCGGCTCATCAGCGCACGGCCGATGGCCAGCATCTGCTGTTCACCGCCGGACAGGGTGCCGCCGCGCTGGTTGATGCGTTCCTTCAGGCGCGGGAACAAGGTCAGGACCTTGTCCAAATCCTCGTCGTAATGGTCAGGGTTCCCGGCCACCGCGCCCATCTGCAGGTTTTCCAGCACGCTCATGCGGGCGAAGATGCGCCTGCCTTCGGGGGAATGGGCCAGCCCCAGATGGGCCAGCTTGTGCATGGGCAATTGGGTGATGTCCTGGCCGTCCAGCAGTACCCGGCCCTTGGTGGCGCGGGGCGAACCGCAGATGGTCATCAGCAACGTGGTCTTGCCGGCACCGTTGGCACCGATCAGGGTGACGATCTCGCCCTTTTTCACCTCGACGCTGACGCCGTGCAGGGCTTGGATGCGGCCATAGCCGGAATGCAGGTTTTCCACCGCCAGCATATCAGGCCTCCGCCTCGTCGGGTTCGCCCAAATAGGCGCGGATGACCGCCGGGTCGTCGCGGATTTCCGCCGGCGTGCCTTCGGCGATCTTGCTGCCGTAATCCAGCACCACCACCCAATCGGAAATGCCCATGACCACGCTCATGTCATGTTCGATCAGCAACAGGCCGATACCCATTTCATCGCGGATCCCGGTCAGAAGCGTGTTCAGTTCCAACGATTCCTTGGGGTTCAGACCGGCGGCCGGTTCGTCCAGGCACAGCAGAACCGGATCGGTGCACATGGCCCGGGCGATTTCCAACCGGCGCTGCGAGCCATAAGGCAGGGAGCCGGCGTCCTCGTCGGCCAAATCCAGCAGTCCCACCCGGTCCAGCCAGTGCCGCGCCTTGTCGACGGCCAGCTTTTCCGCCTTGGAATAGCGCGCCAGGCCCAGCAGACCGGCCAGGGAAAAGGCGCTGGCCCGCATCAGCGTGTGGTGTTGGGCGACGATCAGGTTTTCCAAAACGCTCATGCGGGCGAACAGGCGGATGTTCTGGAAGGTGCGTGCCACCTTGGCCTGGGCGGCGATGTCGTAATCGTCCAGACGTTCCAACAGCACCGGGCCGTCGGCATGGTTCAGGGTCATGCGCCCGACCTGCGGCTTGTAGAAGCCGGTGATGCAGTTGAACAAAGTGGTCTTGCCGGCACCGTTGGGGCCGATGACGGCGGTGATCGACTTGGCGCGGGCGGTGAACGACAGATCGTTGACGGCGAACAGGCCGCCGAAGCGCATGGTGACGTGTTCGACCTCCAGCAACGGCGCCGTGCTCATGATGGGGCTCCCTTGCCCAGGCGGATGGTCGGCGCGCGATGCGACAACAGGCCCGACGGCTTCCACAACATGATCAGCACCATGGTGCCGCCAAAGGCCAGCATGCGGTATTGCTGCAATTCACGGAACCATTCGGGCAGGCCGACCAACAGCAACGCCGCCAGCACCACGCCGATCTGGCTGCCCATGCCGCCCAGCACGACGATGGCCAGGATCACCGCCGATTCGATGAAGGTGAAGCTTTCCGGGCTGATGAAGCCCTGGCGGGTGGCGAAGAACGAGCCGGCGAAACCGGCGAACATGGCGCCGGTGGCAAAGGCCGACAGCTTGATCATGGTGGGGTTCAGCCCCAGCGAGCGACAGGCGATTTCGTCCTCGCGCAGTGCTTCCCAGGCCCGGCCGATGGGCAGGCGGCGGATGCGCAAGGTGAACAGGTTGGTCAGCAGCGCCAAAGCCAGGATGACGAAATACAGAAAGATCACCCGGTGTTCGCCGGAAAAATCCAAGCCGAAGTAATCAGCGAAGGTGGTCTTGCCTTCGGGGGCGTTGGCGGTGAATTGCAAGCCGAACAAGGTGGGGCGCGGAATGCCGCTGATGCCGTTGGGGCCGTTGGTGAAATCCACCCAATTCTGCAAGATGACGCGGATGATCTCGCCGAAACCCAAGGTGACGATGGCCAGATAATCACCGCGCAGGCGCAGCACCGGAAAGCCCAGCAGGATACCGAAACTGGCGGCGAACAATCCGGCCATGGGCAGACACAGCCAGAACGACAAATCCAGCTTGGTGGCCAAAAGCGCATAGGAATAGGCGCCGACGGCGTAGAAGGCGACGAAGCCCAGATCCAGCAAACCGGCCAGGCCGACGACGATGTTCAGCCCCCAGCCCAGCATGACGTAGATCAGCACCATGGTGGCCTTGTCCACCAGCGACCGGTCGGCGAAGGGCAGGAAGGGCAGAACCAGGGCGAAGCCGGCCAAGGCCCAGCCCACCATCAGACGGGCCTTGGGGAATCGGGCGCCCAGATCGGGCATCATCGGCACGCGGTCGGCGGGAACCGACTGGCGCAGCAGACACAGGGCGAAACGTCCCAGTCCGACGATGGCGGCAGCCCACGCCACCCAGTCGAAACGGGTGGCCAAGGTCAGGGCGGAAGCCGAATCCACCAAACGGAAACCCAGCATGGGCAAGGCCAAAGCGGCGGCGACCACCGCGCCCAGGATGCCGTCCTTGAGGGCGGCTTTCAAAGCGGCGCCGGCCATCTAGATCTTCTCCACTTCCGGGCGGCCCAACAGGCCGGTGGGACGGAAAAGCAGCACCAGGACCAGGATGGAAAAAGCCGCCACATCCTTGTATTCGATCGAGAAATAACCGGACCAGAAGGCTTCGATCAAACCGATCAAAAGGCCCCCCAGCATGGCGCCGGGCAACGACCCGATGCCGCCCAGAACGGCCGCCGTGAAGGCTTTGATGCCGGCCAGAAAGCCGATGTAGAAATCGATGACGCCGTAATAAAGGGTGACCATCAACCCGGCCACCGAGGCCAGGGTGGCGCCCATGACGAAGGTCGCCGAAATGATGCGGTCGGTGTTCACCCCCAACAGCGCCGCCATCTTCATGTCCTGTTCGGTGGCGCGTTGGGCGCGGCCCAGGGAGGTGCGGGTGATCACCCAGGTGAAGACCATCATCAGCACCACGGTCAGCGCCATGATGGTCATCTGCAGATAGGACAGATTGACCGAGAAGGTTTCGCCATGCATCAGCTCGATGCCGCCCTTGAACAAAGGCGGCAACGGCTTGACGCGCGCGCCTTGGGTCAATTGCGAGAAATTCTGCAACACGATGGACATGCCGATGGCGGAAATCAGCGGCGCCAGTTTCGGGGCGTTGCGCAAGGGGCGATAGGCCACCCGTTCCACCGCCCAGCCGTAAAGCGCCGTCAACACCATGGTTGACACCAGGGCGGCCAGCAATCCCAAGGCGACGGAAGTCCCGCCCAACAGGGTAGAAACCAGAAACGCTATCAGGGATATGAAGGCGCCCAGCATGTAAATCTCGCCATGGGCGAAATTAATCATGCGAATAATGCCATATACCATGGTGTAACCGATGGCGATCAGGCCATAAATGGCTCCCAAAGTCAGTCCGTTGATCAACTGCTGAAGGAAATATTCCATTCGCCCACCTTGCTGGTCCCGTTTGTGGGGACGGGTCTTTGAAAACTACTCGCTGGGGCCGGGCTGTCAACGACCAAAGCCCATGACATGGCACTTTCTCGATACCTGAAGCGATATGGTCTGGTATTATGCCGGCTTGGGAAAGGGGCAGGGGGATGGCTGTGAAAATCCTTGATGACGTCATTCGCATAAGGATCGATTCGACCCAGGTGGTCGGCGCCTTCATGCAATTGTTGGCGGAACAGGCGGCCGCGGGCGAAACCTTGGCCCCCGCCAATCCGGGCAACCGGGCGATTTACCGCGAATTGGCGCCTTTTCGTTTGGTGGAATATTCGTATGTGGACGCCACCATGGGCGACATCGAGGGCGTCTATGTGGGCTTTCCCGACGGTTCGCTTTATTCGGTGTCCGAAGACATCCCCGAAGAGGTGGTCGACACGCTGGTCGGCGATTATCCGGGAAGCCTGTCCCCCATCTATATCTACATCCTGCTGGCGCAGCCCCACGCCGCCGGTGAAATCGCCCATTTCCTGGGGGCCTTGGCCGACCATCTGGGACGCCCGCTGGTGGGGATCTTCCGCGACCATGACGGCCATATGATGGCTCGCGCCTTCGGTGAAGGGGCCGAGACCTGCGTGGTGACGTCCAAGGAAGTGGCCGGCAGCGTGCTGGAAGCCAACCGCCACCTGGACAAGGCCCGGGTGCTGAAGCGTCTGGCCGACCGCACGGTGGCGGCCGATGGCCGGGCCTTCGCCGTCATCACCTATCGTTTCGCCCCGCATTGCGCCGAATTCCCCAGCACCGCCGCCCGCGACGACTTCATCGCCTGGAGCCGGACCTTGTGCGAGTGGATCTATGCGCGCTGGTGTTCGTGGGAAGACATGGGGGTGACGGAAATCCTGCGTCCGGCGGAAATCGCCAGTGAACCGGCAAGCGATTCCCATCCGGTGCGGCTGGTGGCGCCCCGGGATTACGACAATGGCCTGCCCTGGCGGGCTTTTGGCGGAAGCGGCGCCGACGACGCCCAGAATTTCAACCAGTCCGAGGCCGCTTTGAGCAGCGAGGCCATGCGGAAATCCTTGGAACTGGCGCAAGGCTATTGGCGTTACGTGACCGATTCCATCGCCGCCGGCGAAGCCCTGGCCCGTGCCTTGGCCGACGACCGTCGGCGCCGGGGCATGAAGCCGCAAAGCTGACGGTTTAACGGTTTTCGGCAACCGCCAAGGCAGCGACCAGGGCATCCACTTCGAACGGCTTTTCCAGCACGGCCACGGCGCCCAGGCGCTTGGCGGTGTCCAGGCCAGCCGCCTTTTCCAGGCGGGCGCTGCCACCGGAAATGGCGATGATCGGCGTTTCCGGGCGCATGGTCTGAATTTCCAAGATGGCTTCGATGCCGTCCATCTCGGGCATGATGATGTCGGTGATGATGACGTCGAAAGCGTGGCCGGCGGCGATCATGTCGACCGCTTCGGCACCGTTTTCGGCGGTGACCGCCTGGTGGCCCAACTCACCCAGCACGTCGACCAGGGTGTCGCGCATCAAGGGGGTGTCTTCGACGATCAGGATGCGGCTCATGTTGGTTCCCCGGTCAAATGTCCCATGACTGTGTTGATAGTCGGATTCACGGCGTTGGGCAAGCCATGTCGGCCAGCGGCAAGGCGACGGTGAAGATGGTGCCGTGTCCCGGTTGGCTGCTGACCGTCACCGAACCGCCCATGGCGGTGACCAGACCATGGACCACCGACAATCCCAAACCGGTTCCCTGACCCACCGGCTTGGTGGTGAAGAAGGGGTCGAAGATTCGGGCGGCGATGGTTTCACTCATGCCGCAGCCGCTGTCAGCCACCGAGATCAGGGCATGGGGAACTTCATCCATGGTCCGGGTCAGACGAACGGTCAAATTGCCCTTGCCGTCCATGGCGTCACGCGCGTTGTTGGCCAGATTCAACAAGATCTGCACCAATTGCACGGCGTTGCCCAGGACCATGGCCTGGTTCACCTCTTCATAGATGTCCAGCTTGACGGTGGGTGGCAGGCTGGAACGGGCCAGGTCGCTGAACTGGCGCATGATCGGCACCAGGTCGATAACGGACGTGTCGGGGCGGTCCTGACGGCAATAGGCCAGGACGCCGCGAACGATGTCGCGGCCGTGTTTGGCGGCCTCGACGATGCGGTTGCAGCGTTCCCGGTTCTTGTCGTCCAAGGCGGCGCCACGCATCAGCAACTCGGCCCCCATCAGGATGGGGCCCAGCATGTTGTTCAATTCGTGGGCGACGCCGCCGGCCAGACGGCCCAGGGCCTCCAGCTTCTGGCCTTCGGTCAGCACCCGTTCCATCTTGCGGCGTTGTTCCTCGGCGCGCGAGGCCTCGGTGACGTCCTCGACCAGCAACAGGCTGGACAGGCTGCCGTCTTCTCCGCCGGCCAGGAAATGACGGCCGGTCAACGACCATCGTCGCTTCTGTCCGTCGTCCAGCAAGGTGTCCACCTCAAGGCAGAACGGCTGTTCCCCCCAATCGCAGGGCAGGCCGGGCACCAGGGACTGGATCAGGGCGCCTTGAACCTGATCGGCGGCCAAGCCGGCCATGCGGTGGAATGCCGGGTTGCTTTGACGCACCCAGCCTTGCGAATCGGCCACCAACACCCCGATGGGGGCGGCTTCGAAGGTCAGACGCAAACGCTGTTCGGTTTCGGCCAGAACGCTTTCCGTCCGTTTGCGTTGGGTGATGTCGCGACCGATGACGATCAGGGACAGTTTGCCGTCGGTGCGAACCTCGGACACCGTCATTTCGAACGGAAAGCTGCTGCCGTCGCTGCGGATAGCCAAGACTTCGCGGGTGCCGCGCTGAAAGCACGACATCAGCTGGTCGTCGTGGCAATTGTCCTTGGGGGCCGGGCACGGTTGACGGATCAGCTCGATCAGGCATTGGCCGCGCAAACCGCCCTCGCGGCAGCCGAACAGGCGTTCGGTGGCGGCGTTGGCCCATTCGATGCCGGTGCTGCAATCCACCGTCATGATGCAATCTTCGGCGTGGTCCATGACGGTCTGGAAGTGGTGTTCGGCCCGCATCCACTGGGTGACGTCCAGCCAGGCGCCGTCCCACGTCACCGAGCCGTCGGCACCCCGCACCGGATGGGCGGTTCCGCGCAGCCAATGGGTTTGTCCGTCGGCCGAAATCAGGCGGAACAACTCGGTGCAGCGGTCCAACTGGGCGGCGGAACGCTTGATTTCGCGCAGATGGTCGTCACGGTCGGCCCAATGGACGGCGTTCAGCGCGCCGACCTTGTTGACGGTGAGGTCCTCGGGGGCGACGCCGAACAGGGATTGGGTGTTGGGCGACACCCAGTCATAGCGCAACACGCCGTCGCGATCCATGCTGCGTCGGAACAGTACGCACGAAAGGTCGGACAACAGTCCAACCAGGGCCGCCGGGTAAGGTGTGGACGGCAGAGCGGAATTCATGGCAGACCTTCGCGGCAGGGGATGGAGAGGGGGCCGAGATGGTGTAGCATGCCCCGGCAACAAAGATGGGATCAAGTCATGTCAGGGCGTGCCGCCCACATCATTGTCGTCGGCAACGAAAAGGGCGGTTGCGGCAAGACCACGGTGTCCATGCATTTGGCGGTGGGGTTGCTGCGCCTGGGCTTCAAGGTCGGCTGCATCGACCTGGACCACCGCCAGCAAAGTCTGGGGCGCTATTTTTCCAATCGTCGGGCATGGATGGAACGCAGCGGCATCGATCTGCCGACGCCGACCATGGTGGTGATGCAGCCTTCCAACGCCGAGTTGAAGGCCCAGGCCGCCGCCCAGGAAAAGGCCGGTCTGGAGGGATTGCTGGGGCATTTGGCCCGGCAATGCGATTTCGTCGTCATCGACTGCCCGGGGTCCGACGTCGCCTTGGCCCGTCACGCCCATGTCCATGCCGACACCTTGATCACGCCGATCAACGATTCCTTGTTGGACCTTGATCTGTTGGGACGCCTGGACCCGGTCAGCTGGCAATTGCAGGCGGGCGGTGTCTATTCCAACCTGGTGTGGGAATTGCGCAAGGAACGTCGCGCCGCCCATCGCTCCGGCATCGACTGGCTGGTCACCCGTTCACGCCTGTCGGCGCTTTCCGACCGCAACAAGCAGAAGATGGCCGAAATCCTGCCGCGCATGAGCAAGATTTTGGGTTTTCGGCTGGCCGACGGCTTTGGCGAGCGGGTGATCTATCGCTATTTGTTCCTGTGGGGGTTGACGGTACTGGATATGGAACAGGCCGGCATCGATCTGGGGGGCGGCAAATCCAATCAGGCCGCCCGCCAAGAGGTGATCTCGCTGCTGCGCAGCTTGTGGCTGCCCAAGGTCAACGAACGGCTGGACCGGTTGTGACGCGATGCCGCGCCAAGCGCGGTATCGCGATCAGCCCGAGCGGCGCTTGAGCCGTCCGGTACGGACGAAGCCTGCATCACCGATCCCAGGGCGGTTCGGGGCCGAAACTGGCGGACAGGAAATCCAGGAAAGCGCGGACCTTGGCCGACAGGTGGCGGCTGTGGGGATAAACGCCGTAAAGGGCGCTGTCTTGCGGGACGAAGCCGTCCAAAACCGGGACCAGGGCGCCGGAGCGGACGTCGTCGCCGACAAAAAAGGTGGGCAGCGACACCAGACCCAGACCCGCCAGGGCCAAAATCCGTAATGCCTCGCCATTGCCGGCGCTCAGGCGGGATTGCACGCGGATGTTTTCCGCTTTGCCGTCAATGGCGAAACGCCATTCGTTCAGTCCCATGCCCAGATGGCTGAGGCAGGCATGAACCGTCAGGTCCGCTGGTTTCGTCGGGGTGCCGCAACGGGCCAAATAGGCCGGACTGGCACAGATGACGCGCCGGATGGGGGCGACGTGGCGGGCGATCAGGCTGGAATCGTTCAGCCGCCCGATACGGACGGCCACATCGATTCCTTCCTCGATCAGATCGACGAAACGGTCGCTCAGCGACAATTCCAGTTCCAGCTCCGGGCAGGCCTCCAGGAATTTCGGCAGGGCCGGGGTCAGGTGAAGAACGCCGAACGACATCGGCGCGCTGACCCGCAGCTTGCCGCGCGGCGCATTCTGCAATTGGCCCACTTCCGACGCCGCTTCCTCGAGGTCCAGCAAAATGCGTTGTGCCCGTTGGAAATACAATTCACCGGCTTCGGTGGGGGACAGGCGTCTTGTGGTCCGTTGCAAAAGACGCACTCCCAATTCCGCCTCAAGATGGGCCACCTGTCGGCTCAGCAGGGATTTCGACACCCCCAGGCGACGGGCGGCCGGACTGAATCCGCCGGCTTCAACGGTGGTGACGAAGGCGGTCAGGGCGGAAAATTGGTCCATGATTGTCCAATAAATGGCAACGGTGTTTCGACAATATAGATAATTGTTGCTTATACTGCAAAGGCGCATCTTCACGACAGCTTCATTCCTGTCGGAGATCATTCCATGAGCACCCAAACCCTGCGCACTTCCGCTTCGATCCTTCCCGTTCTGAACCCGATCTATGCAACCCTGTCGCCCCTGGCCGATCCGCTGGTGCGGGCTGCCGCCGGTCTGTTCCTGGTGCCCCATGGCGCTCAAAAGCTGTTTGGCCTGTTCGGCGGCTATGGTCTGGAAGCCACCGAGCAGTTCTTTCAAGCCAAGCTGGGCCTGCCGGCCGGTATCGCCACCATTGCCGGTCTGATCGAATTCTTCGGCGGTTTGGCTTTGGCCTTGGGCCTGCTGACCCGTCCGGCGGCGGCCCTGGCGACGGGTTTGCTGTTGGTGGCGGCGTTCCAGGTGCATCTGGGCAACGGCTTTTTCTGGACCGCCGGTGGTTTTGAATATCCGCTGCTGTGGGCCATCGTCACCCTGGCCTATGCTGTCAAGGGCGGTGGCCGCTATTCCATCGACCATCTGATCGGCAAGGAGGTCTGACCATGAACGCGCCGAAGACGCTGTTCTTGTCCCATGGATCACCCATGATCGCCTTGGAAGCGTCTTCGGCCAGCCGCTTCCTGTCTGAACTGGGGCAAAGCCTGCCGCGCCCACGGGCGGTTCTGGCGGTGTCGGCCCATTGGCAAGGCGATGAATTCGCTGTGGGCGCCGCCGCCCAGCCCCGCACCATCCACGATTTCTTCGGCTTTCCCCCGCCGCTTTACGACATGCGATATCCGGCGCCGGGGGCGCCCGATCTGGCGGCCCAAGTGGCGCAAGCCACCGGTGCCAAGGTGATGGCCGGGCGGGGACTGGATCACGGTATTTGGACAATGGCCAAGCTGATGTGGCCCGAAGCCGATGTCGCGGTGGTGCCGGTTTCCCTGTCGCGGCACGCCACCCCGCAACAGCACTGGGATTTCGGCAAACGGCTGGCACCGTTGCTGGAAGACGGCGTGTTGTTGATGGGGACCGGCTGCGCCACCCACAACCTGCAGGCCTATTTCGGCCAACCCCGGGATGTCCCGGCCGAGGATTGGGTGTCCGCCTTCACCGACTGGCTGGCCGAGAAAGTCCAGGCCGGCGACCGACAGGCCCTGGAGGATTACCGCCGGCAAGCCCCCTTCGCCGTGCGCAACCACCCCACCGACGAACATCTGATGCCGTTGTTCGTCGCTGCCGGGGCGGGCCAGGGGCGGGGGCGTCTGCTCCACCATTCGGTGGAGCACGGGGTGATCGCCATGGACGCCTTTGGTTGGATTAATTAGTCTTTTACAACAATGGCTTCCAAGCCGTTATTGATGGCCGCCTTCAACAGGCGACCATCCTTTTTGGTGCGGGCGACAAAGCTGTCCAGGGTGGCCAGCCATTCCTGGTCGCCCTTGTTGATGGCATAGGCGTACGAGGTCGGCGCCAGGGGCTGCGGCGGCGCCAGCAACTTGGCCCAGTCGTGACGGGCCAGCATCTTGCGGCTGTAGGGATAGTCGGTGACGAACAAATCGGCCCGGCCGGCCATCACTTCCTGTTCGCGGGCTTCCGGGGTGGCGACCACCGACAGCGTCGCTTGCTTCAATTCCGCTTTCATCACGTCGACCATGAAGGTGCCGGCTTGGGCGGCGACGATCACGCCGGGCTTGTCGATGTCTTGCCAAGAAGACACCGCCTGGTTGTTCTTCGAGGTGATGGCGTAGACGCCGCTGCGCAGGTGGGGCTGGGTGAAGTCCAGTTTCTCCTGACGCGCCGGGGTAATGCCGATGCCATGCATGCTGACGTCGCATTTGTCTTCGCTCAGGTCGGCGATCAGGGTGCGGAACGACGAATCGACGAAGGTCAGCTTGACCCCCAAATCCTTGGCCAATTCCTTGGCCATGTCGATGTCGATGCCTTCCAGGGCGCCGGTACGGGTATTGCGATAGGTGATGGAATAATAGTCCGGCCAGATGCAAACCCGGACCTCGCCCTGGGCCTTGATGCGGTCGAGATGGGATTGCGCCCGGGCCGGCGAAGCAAAAAGCGCGGCTGAAAGGACCAAGCCCAATACGATCTCTTTACGCATGACGCTCTCCCGGTAATAATTCGAAACTTGGTATATCACCTTTGGAGGGGCTGGTTGAGTCCGCAATTCGGCGCAGATACCGGACGGCTGTTGCGTCGCCCGGTCGGGGCGGCCACCAGACCCGAAACCACCCGCCTGATCGTCATGGTCGCGCTGGTCGTGGGGCTGGCTGTCTTGGGTGTCGCCGGGGCGGTCTTTGAAATCCTGCGCAATTCCCGTACCGAAGCCATCCAATCGGCCGAACAATCGACCCGTGGCATGGCCCTGGCGTTGACCGGCGCGGTTTCGCGCACGGTGCAATCCATCGACATCTTGCTGCAAAGCGCCGCCGGCCGCGCCGCCGAATGGGATTTGTCGCATCCTTATACCGAACGGGACCAGGAAGTCCGCCGTCTGCTGCGTTTCATGCCGCATATCCGGCAGATGGCGGTCATCGCCGCAGATGGAACCGTGCTGGCCGATTCCGGCGACCGCAGCATGACCGTGCGCATGGATATCAAGGCTTTGTTCGCCGAAGCCTCGGCCGCTCCCATTCCCATGGTGATCGGACAAATCCGCTCGGGCCGTTTCCTGGGGGCTGAAACCCCGCATGCGGTGCACCAATACCTGCCGTTCATGCGGCTGTCGAAACTGGCCGGCAGCACCGGCCCTGTCTTGTTGGTGGCGGCGGTCAACCCGCTTTACTTCAAGGATATTTTCGCCTCGGTCGAGATGCCGTCCACGGCCCGTCTCAGGCTGTGGCGGTTCGACGGGACGCTGCTGGTGGGCGACAACGGCGACCAAGATTTCGATGCCGGCCATCATGCCGGTGACCCGTTGTTCGCAAAACAGTTGAAGGAAGCCGAATTCGGCACCTTCGTCGACGACAGCGATGCGATGGATGGCTCGCTGATCACCTCGTATCGCACCACCTTGAATTGGCCCTTGGTGTTGTCGGTGGGGTTGTCGCGCGCTGACGTCCTGGCCAATTGGAAAGCCGCGGCCTTGCCGCTGCTGTGGCCGGCCGGTGCTTTGACCTTGGCCCTGCTGGCGGCGGCGACCGTGCTGACCCGGTCCCTGGTGTCGCGTGCCCGTGCCGAGGCGATGTTGTTGCTGAGCGAACGGGTGTTGGAAACCATGCCCAACGGCGTGGCCATTTCCGACGCCACCTTGCCCGATTACCCCTTGGTGTACGTCAACCCGGCTTTCGAGCGGACCACCGGATACACCTCCGAACAGGCGCTGGGACGCAATCCGCGCTTCCTGCATGGCGACGACCGCGAGCAAGCGGGGCTGGACGAGATTCGCCAAGCCCTGGCCAATGGCCGTTCGGCCACCGTCACCTTGCGAAACTATCGATCTGATTCAAGCTATTACTGGAACGAGCTGACGCTGTCGGCGGTGCGATCGGCGTCGGGGCGTCTGACCCATTTCGTGGCGATCCAGCGTGACATCACCGATCAGGAAATCCACCGGGTTCAATTGGCCGAAGCTTATGGACGGATCGAGCGCTATAGCGCCGAGTTGGAACGTTTTTCGTTCATCCTGGCCCATCACCTGCAAGAACCGGCCCGCCACATCGCGGTTTATGCCCAATTGGTGGCCCGGGCCTTGGCCGATCATGGCGACCAGGAAATCCAGTCCAATCTTCAGTTCCTGACCAAGGCCGGCGGACGGCTGAAGGAATTGTTGCGCGACGTGCAATTGTATCTGGCCATGGATCGTTTGGTGATGACCGGCGGGGCCTGTCAGGCCGAGGCGGTTCTGGACAAGGAATGGGAAGCCCGAACCCGGGACGTCGCCGGTGTCGACTTGATCTCGGGCCGTCTGCCCAAGGTGCAGGTCCCACAACGACGCCTGGCCGACCTGTTCGGCATATTGATTGACAATGCCCTGGTTTTCCGCCATCCGGATCGCCCCTTGCGGGTCAAAGTCGAGGCCGAAAAACAAGACGGGGGGTTTTGGCTCTTCCGCTTTACCGACAATGGACTGGGAATCCCCCCCGAGTTCTTGGAAAAAGTCTTTGGGGTGTTTGAACGCCTGCATGGGCGTGACCATTTCCCAGGGAACGGTGTCGGTCTGGCAATCGCTCGGAAATTAGTGGAAACTTTGGGCGGAAGCATCGCCGCCCAATCGGATGGACGTTCCGGCACCACCATCGTGATGACCTTGCCGGAAGCGACGGAGTAGACGAAGTGCCCTATGATCAGACCTTCGATATTTTGTTGGTCGAAGACGATCCCGGTGATGCGGGGCTGACCCGTGCCGCTTTGGCCCAAGCCAAGCTGGTTTGCAAGCTGCATCATGTTTGCGATGGGGTGGAAGCGCTGGAATTCCTGCGCAAGAAGGGGCCGCATCAGGGGGCGCCGACGCCGCATCTGGTGTTGCTGGACCTCAACATGCCCCGTATGGGCGGACGTGAGGTTCTGGAAGTCATGCGCGCCGATCCGGACATGCAGAAAATTCCCGTGGTGGTGCTGACCACCTCGGATGTCGAGGCGGATATCGAAGCCTCGTACCAATTGGGCGCCAATTCCTTCATTACCAAACCGGTCGACATCGACCAGTTCATCGAATCGGTCAAGGCCATGGGCGATTACTGGTTCAGTATCGTGCGCCTGCCCAGTTGACCATCCAGAGCCGTCGGAAGCGGAATTTCCGCCTGCGTTATGCAAGTGGTGAGGGTCTGTTATCTTTTTATTCAAATTACCCCTAAAGTGTGTTTCCATTCCTAATCTAAAGTATGTTTATTGGCTTCTTGGAATGTGGTTGTTGCCATGGGGTTTGCGGGCATGCCCGACAAGGGCGAGACAATCAAAGGACTGGTGAAACTTTCTCCGCGGCCCTTGTGGGGCAAGGCCACGGAAACCGGTTCTGCGGTCAAGTCGATGGTTTCCGGCACCGACCATGGTGTCAAGAAGCTGCGCGTCTTGTTGGTCGAGGATCAACCGGGCGACGCCATGCTGGTCATGATCGCTTTGCGGGAAAGTACTTCCACCCATTTCCAGGTCACCCATGCGCCCAGCCTGGGCGAGGCGTTGCAGTGCTTGTCGCATCAAGACATGGACGTGGTGCTGTTGGACTTGTCCTTGCCCGATTCCAGCGGGTTGGACACGGTCACCAAGCTGTTGTCGGTGGCGCCGCGCATGCCGGTGGTGGTGATGACCGGCTTGGACGACCCGTTGCTGGCGTCGCGGGCCTTGGAAGTCGGCGCCCAGGATTACCTGGTGAAAAGCGACGATCCCGGCCGTACCGTCGAACGCGCCATCCTTTACGCCATCACCCGGATGAATTCGCAGATCGAACGCGAGCAATTGTCCGAACAATTGGCCAAGGAACAGCAACGGGTGGCGGAAGAGATCGCCGTGGCGCGGACCATGCAATTCGATCTTTTGCCGCGCCCCGACCGTCTGAACCCGGTGCTGAACCGATTGGGTTTGGTTCTTTACTCTTATTTCGAACCCTGTTCGGGGATCGGCGGCGATTTGTGGGGCTGCCACGATTTGGGGGACGGCCGTCTGTCGGTGACCGCCTTCGACTTTTCCGGCCACGGAATCGGCGCGGCGCTGAACGTTTTCCGTCTGCACACCTTGATCGACGAACAGCGTCAACACTTGGCCGATCCGGCGGCCTTGCTGGGGAATTTGGGCGCGTCTTTGCGCCAATTGTTGGGACGTGGTCAGTTCGCCACCATGTTTGCCGCCGTCATCGACTGCAACACCGAGGAAATCACCTGGGCGGGGGCGGGGACGCCGGCGCCCTTGCTGTTCCGCGGCGGACGGGCGGAATTCATGGATTCCCGCGGGATTCCCTTGGGTTTGATGCCCAATCCCCAATACCACACACATCGCACCGCGTTTCCGCGCGGGTCCGAATTGCTGATCTATTCCGACGCCCTGATCGAGGCCAGCGGGAAAGACCTCACCATGCTGGGCAACGAGGGATTGCTGGACATGGTCGAAGCATGCCGAGGCCCCCAGGGGTTAGAGGTGGAACAGCTTTTGGATAATTTCTATACTTGGGCGAATCCTCCCATCGAAGACGACCTGACGGTCATTCATTTGCAATGGCCTGTTGGCGGCTGACAAGGACGAGATGATGGAAATCAGTGTGGTCCACAGCGCGGAAACCGTGCGTTTTTCTTTGCATGGGACCATGTCCTTTCGCGACAAGGACAATTTCACCCCCATCCTGGACGCGGTGACCGACAAGGTTCGGCGTGATGTGGTGGTCGACCTGTCTCAGTTGGACCATGTGGATTCCTTTGGGATCGGTTTGTTGTTGTTGGCCCACGAACAGGCCACCGGCAACAATCGAAGCTTTACCTTGTTGAACCCGAAGGGATCGGTGGCCCGGGTCTTCGAATTGGCCAATCTGGACGCGGTGCTGAACCTGCGCAAGGATGTGTCGCCCAACGCCGCGCCGACGCCGAAGCCGCGCGGCGGCATCGGTTACCACATGCATCCGTCGAAACCCGGCGATGACGAAAGCTGTGTCAGCCTGAGCGGTCGTTTGGTGTTCGCCGAGCACGAGACCTTCGAAGAAATCATCGCCACCTTGGCGCAGTCCACCGGCAAACGGGTCGTCTTGGAATTGTCGGGATTGGAGTTCATGGATTCCGCCGGCCTTTCCATGATCATGATTGCCCGTGAAGAGGCGGAAGCCCGGGGACAGTCCCTGCTGTTGCGCAATGTCCATGGCGCGGTCGAGCAATTGCTGAAATTGTCGGCCTTGGATTTCATGTTGGAAGGCTAGAGGGTGATGTCGGCGGGAACAGTGATCCTGTTCGAGGGCGGGAGGATTCCGGACAGTTTGGCCTATCGTGCCGCCAAGCTGGGGGTCGAGGCTTGTCCGAATGTCGAGTTCCTGGATTTCCCCGCCACCCGGGTGATGATGGCCCCCATGTCCATGGTCGCCATGGGCTTGCGCAACGGTTTCAGCGGTTTTATCGAATATCGCCCCAGTGACCAGATGTGCCCGTTGAACGCCGATTTGGTCCAAGCCGTCGAAAATGGCGGGTTGTGCCTGTCGGCTTCGACTGAAAGTCTGCTTTACAACGATCCGGCACATAAGTTTTGCGAGGCGGTGCTGGCCCGTTTCCCCAAATTGGATGTCATGCGGGTCGAGCTGGCCGTCGCTGAAGCCTGCGGTAATGCCGTTATCCACGGCAATCTGGGGCTGGCCAGCGACCTGCGTCATTCTTTGGCCGGGCTGGCCGAGTTCAATGACCGGATCGCCGCGCGCGTCGCCGATCCGACCATGGCGGCACGGCGGGTGCGTCTGACTGCTTGGCCAATGGGCGAAAGCGTCGAAATTCGGGTCTCGGATGACGGCGACGGATATGATCTGGATGCCGAACTGGCCAAGCCGGTGGACGTGGTGGCGAAAAGCGGACGCGGATTAGGGTTGATCCGCAAAGTCAGCGCCGCGGTGAGGGGGCTGGATGGCGGCCGGACCTTGTGTATGCGTTTCGATCCCACGGACTGAAGCGTGCCATTTGTAGGATGTTCACATCGCCCATGAATCCTGTTGTCATCACTTGGGTAACTTGTGATCGCATAGGGGCTCGACAGCGACTGAAGTATTATGTTTCAGTCCAAGCTAAAGGCGTATTCGAGGTGCGATGATGAAAGTGGGGCAAGTCAATGTGACGCGCATCGATGATGCCGGTTTGGCCCCCTTGGTCGGTCAGCCCAGCGATTTGGTGCTGCTGTTCGCCGGCGTCAACTTGTTGCGCGATCCCGATTGCTTCGCCGCGCTGAGGCGGGCGTTTCCACAGGCCATCCTGGCCGGTTGCTCGACGGCGGGCGAGATCACTCCCAAAGGCATGAGTGACGGCACTGCCGTCATCACCTCGGTGTCCTTCGACAAGGTCAGGCTGCGCAGTGTCGCCGCCCGTCTGGACCACATGGACGAATCCGCGGTGGTCGGCGCCCAGTTGGGGCACGCCTTGACCGCCCCCGATCTGCATGCCGCCCTGGTTTTCGGCAAGGGGGTCGGCATCAACGGCAGTGCCCTGATCGACGGCATGGTCGGCGCCGTCGGTCCGCAGGTGCCCATTTCCGGTGGTTTGGCGGGCGATGGCGGGGCCTTCGTCGAAACCTTGACCCTGACCTCGGACGGCATCGACCCGGACCAGGTGGTGGCCATCGGGCTTTACGGCGACAGCCTGAAAGTCAGCCATGGCAGCTTTGGCGGTTGGCAGCCCTTTGGGCCGCCGCGCCGGGTCACCAAGGCTGACGGCAACATTCTTTACGAATTGGATGGCCAGGCGGCGCTTAACCTTTACAAGGAATATTTGGGCGAATACGCCCGCGACCTGCCGGCCTCGGGTTTGTTGTTCCCCTTCGAGATGCTGGATGCCGAATGCCGATCGGTGGGGTTGATCCGAACCATTTTGGGGATCGACGAACAAAAAGGGGCGCTGATCCTGGCCGGCGACATCGACCTGAACGGTCATTTGCGTCTGATGCATGCCAACAACGAAGGTCTGGTCGATGGCGCCGAAACCGCTGCCAGACGGGCAAAGGAGGAAGCCGGTCCGATCAGTGCCGATTCTTTGGCCATCCTGGTCAGCTGCGTCGGTCGCAAGCTGGTGATGGGGGACGCCGTCGACGAAGAAGTCGAAGCGGTGTCCCAAGTGTTGGGACGTCAGGTGCCGTTGACCGGGTTCTATTCGTACGGCGAGATCGCTCCGTTTTCCTCGACCACCCAATGCATGCTGCACAATCAGACCATGACCGTCACTTTCCTGTCGGAGACCTGAATTGCATCGTCTGTTGGGAAGGCAGGTTCGACGAGCGTTCGCGGTGGATGACGATGACGCCGCAGCCGCCTTCTTGCACAGTCTGAGCGAGCTTGACCGGACCCAATTGCCGCCCTCCGTCGCCCGTCTGCTGGACGGCTTGCCCGATTTGATCCGCCGGGTGGGCGAAACCTACGACCAGCACGAACGCGACCTGACCTTACGCAACCGGTCTTTGGAACTGAGTTCCGGCGAACTGACCAAAACCAACGCCAAACTGCGTGAGGACACGGCGATTCAGGCCCGTGCGATGGCTTCTTTGCGCAGCAGCGTCAACGAGATCCTGGCGGTGGGGGGGCAGCCGCCATTGCCCGAAGACGACACCGGCATCGAAGCGCTGAGTGCCATCATCTCGCGATTGACGCACGAGCGGGCCGAGGCGCAACGGGATCTGGAACGGCAGAAATTCGCCCTGGACCAGCACGCCATCGTCAGCATCACCGACCATACCGGCACCATCATTTACGCCAACCAGAAATTCTGTGACATCAGCGGTTATGCCACCGAGGAATTGCTGGGCTCGAACCATCGGATCGTCAATTCCGGCCTGCATCCGCGTGAAATGTTCACCGACATGTGGCGGACCATCGGCAACGGTCAGGTGTGGCGCGGCGAAATCTGCAACAGCAAGAAGGATGGTTCGCTGTACTGGGTGGACGCCACCATCGTGCCGATTTTGGACGATTTGGAGCGTCCGCGCCAATATATCGCCATCCGTACCGACATCACCGCTCGCAAAAGCATGGAATCGGCGTTACGGGAAAGCGAACGCCGCCTGCAAATCGCCTTGGATGCCGGTGCCATCGGTCTGTGGATGCTGAACACCCGGACCGACGAAGCCTTTTTCAGCGACCAATGGACCGCCATGCTGGGCTATGGCGCCGACGAAGTGTTACCGCGGGGGCAAACCTGGCGCGACCTAGTGCATCCCGACGACAAAGACGCCACCTTTGCAAGCTTCGAGAACCATGTCAGCGGAAACTTGCCGGCTTACGAAGCCGAGTTCCGCATGCGCCACAAGGATGGTCGCTGGCGTTGGGTGATGGCGTCCGGGCGTGTCATCGACCGTGACGCCCAAGGCCGTGCCATCCGCGTCGCCGGCATTCATAAGGAAATCACCGACCGCAAGCGGGTCGAGGAAATGTTGAAGGAGGCGGTGGGCCGGGCCGAAGCGGCCAACCAGGCCAAGTCGGAATTCCTGGCCACCATGAGCCACGAAATCCGCACCCCGATGAACGGCATCATCGGCATGACCGGGCTGTTGCTGGATACGCAGTTGAACCGCGAGCAACAGCATTTCGCCAATACGGTTCGAACTTCGGCCGAAGCGTTGCTCAGCATCATCAACGACATCTTGGACTTTTCCAAGATGGAAGCCGGCAAGCTGGAATTCGAATACGGCCCCTTCGAGATCCGCCCGCTGGTGGAAGGGGTGGTGGACATCCTGGCGCCTCGGGTCAAGGGTCGCGATGTCGAGCTGACTTACTCGGTTCCCTCGGACGTGCGGGGGATTTATTTCGGCGATGCCGGCCGTCTGCGCCAGGTGCTGCTGAACTTGGCCGGCAACGCCATCAAGTTCACCGAAGCGGGGTCGGTCCATATCGGGGTACGGGTGATCCCCGATTTCGACGACATGATGCGCCTGCGCATCGAAGTGGTGGATACCGGTATCGGTATCTCGGATGCCGCCAAGGCGCGGCTTTTCACCATGTTCACCCAGGCTGATTCGTCGACCGCCCGGCGTTATGGCGGGACCGGGCTGGGCTTGGCCATCTCGAAACGGATCATCGACTTGATGAACGGCGAGATCGGGTTTGACAGCACTGAAGGCAAGGGCTCGATCTTCTGGTTCGAAGTCGTCTTGCGCCGCAGCGACGAAGAATTACCCGGCCATGAACTGGACAATCCCTTGGCTGGGGCGCATGTGCTGGTGGTCGACGACAATCCCACCAATCGCGAAGTGTTCGAACACCAATTGCAAAATTGGGGGGCTCGGGTCGGCTTGGCGGAAAGCGCGTCCGCCGGTTTGCTGGCGGTCCGCCATGCCCAGCAGGCGGGCGAGCCGTACCAGTTGATCCTGCTGGACCATCACATGCCGGGCATGAGCGGCCTGGACCTGGCTGCGGTGTTGCGCGCCGATCCGTCCTGCGCGCAGTTGAAACTGGTGATGGCGTCGTCGGCCAATCCTTCTGATTTGCGGCATACCGACCATGCCTTGCGTCTGGACGACATCTTGTCCAAACCGGTCCGGCAAAGCGATCTGCTGGACAGCCTGATGACCCATTTGGGACGCGGGCGGACCGACCATGCCGGCCATCAGTCGCCGGTCGAGCACACGGACCACGTGGCGTCTTTCGCGCTGCGCATCCTGGTGGTCGAGGACAATCCCATCAACCAGCAAGTGGCGGTGGGCTTGCTGGCCAAGTTGGGACACCGGGCCGATGTCGCCGATGATGGGGCCGAGGCGGTGACCCTGGTCGAGCGTGGCGATTACGACCTGATCCTGATGGACATGCAAATGCCCCGTATGGACGGACTGACCGCCACCCGTATCATTCGTGGTCTGCCGGGGGGCAAGGCCGAGGTGGTGATCGTCGCCATGACCGCCAACGCCATGAGCGGTGACCGTGACGCCTGTCTGGCCGCCGGTATGGACGATTACCTGGCCAAGCCCATCGACCGCCATCGCTTGGCGGCGGTGCTGGAACGGTGGACGGTCAAGATCATCGACAGCCGGGGGGACGACCGCACGGCCTGTGTTTCCGCCCCCGTCGTCCTGTCCGAGGTCGCCACCGCGCCGGCTCCGTCGGCCCCGTTGGTCGATGACGAGGTCCAGTTGGACCTGCGTGACGTTTTGGGGGATGAGTCCTTCAACACCTTGCTGGGATCCTTCCGGGCCAGTATTTCGGTTCGGTTGGGGGAAATCGCCGCGGCTCGGGATCTGGGGCAGTATGACGCCGTCGCCGCTGCCGCCCATTCCCTGAAGGGGGCGGCCTCGAATTTGGGGTTCGCACGCCTTGCGGCGGCTTCCGGACGGCTGGAAAAAGCCGGCAAGGACGGGGAAGGCGATATCGCGACTTTGGAAAAAGCGGTCGTCGACGTGGCCAAGGAAACCTTGGAACATTTGACCCGACCCGGTACTCGGAACTGAAAGGCCCGACATGCGGATCCAGATTGTCGACGACAACGACACGAACCTGATGCTGTTCGAGCAGATCGCCCTGCGCGTGGCCGACGACGTCACCGTGGAATGTTTTGCCGATCCGGTGAAAGCCCTGGACGACGCCCGGGCGAAATTGCCCGATCTGGTGCTGGTGGATTACATGATGCCGGTGATGGACGGCCATCAATTCCTGGCCGAGGTGCGCAAGTTGCCCGGTGGGCGGGATGTGCCCATCGTCATGATCACCGCCGCCGGGGAACGTTCGGTGCGACAGCGGGCCTTGGAATTGGGGGCCACCGACTTCTTGACCAAGCCCGTCGATCCGACCGAGGTCCGGGTCCGTCTGGTCAACCTTTTGGCCTTGCGGCGCAGCCATTTGCGGCTTTCCGACCGCAATCGCTGGCTGGCCGACGAAGTGCGCAAGGCCACCCAGGCCATCGTCGCCCGCGAACATGAATTGGTGGTCCGGTTGTCGCGTGCCGCCGAATTCCGCGACCCGGAAACCGGCGGTCACATTCAGCGCATGGCCCATTATTCGGAATTGATCGCCCGTGGGCTGGGGCTGGCGCCGGATCTGTGCGACCTGATCTTGCGGGCGTCGCCCATGCACGATGTGGGAAAGCTGGGCATTCCCGACGGCATCTTGCTGAAGCCCGGCCGTTTGGACGAGCAGGAATTCCAGGTGATGAAGCGTCACCCCGAAATCGGTCACGCGATTTTGGACGGCAGCGCCTCGCAACTGATCGCCATGGGGGCGGAAATCGCCATGACCCATCATGAAAAGTGGGACGGCAGCGGTTATCCCAAGGGATTGTCGGCAGAAGACATTCCCTTGACCGGTCGGATCGTCGCCGTTGCCGACGTGTTCGACGCGTTGACCAGCGAACGCCCTTACAAACTGGCGTGGTCGGTGGAAAAGGCCCGTGATTTCCTGGTCGAGGGCAAAGGCAGCCATTTCGATGCCGCTTGTGTCGACGCCTTTCTGGCGGCGTGGGATCAGGTGATGACGATCAAATCCAAGTTCGCCGACGAAGTGGCTTATGAAGGTTCGGTCGAGCAATTGGCATGAGCACGAAACAGGCTCCGAACTTCAATCTGGTGTTCATTTGCCTGGTCACGGCCCTGGCGTCGCTGGTCTATGTCGGCACCTTGCTGAGTGTGCGTTCGATGTTGCAAGACAGCATCGTCGACGCCACCCAAGTCGCCAATCGCAGTCTGATCCGATCCTTCGCCAACACGGTGTGGAAAGACATCGACGGCGATTCCCAAGCCTTGGCCCAAGAAGACGACAAGGTCCGACGCTTTCTTGTCGGCACCGACGTGGTCAAGGTCTGCATTATGACCATGGACGGAACGGTGATCTATTCCACCGATTCCGGTGACATCGGCAAAGTGCATGCCTCGCCCGACGACATTCGTCGCGCTGTCGAAGGTGCTCCTGTCGCTCACCTTGATCATTACGATCGCTTGACCACGATCGACGGGGCGGTCGAGAACGTCGACCTGGTGACGTCGATCCTGCCTTTGCCGCAGATGACCGGGCAGGGGGTGATGGTGGCCAAGGTTTATGCCGACCGCCGCGAGGCGATGTCGCAGGCCGGCCTGCGCATTACCCGCATGGCCGTCATCATGGCCGGTTTCTTCTTTTTTGCCGTGCTGTGTCTGGTCTTCGTGGTTTGGCAGCTGGATTTGGCCCGGCGCCTGCAAGAAACCCAGCTGGCGGAACAAAATAACGACTTGGTGCGTTTGGCGGCCGAAAACGACGAGGCCCGTCGTCAGGCGGAAGGCGCCGCCCGGGCCAAGTCGGAATTCCTGGCTACCATGAGCCATGAAATCCGCACCCCGATGAACGGCATCCTGGGGATGACGGAATTGCTGATCGACACCGGCTTGACCCCCGATCGGCTGCGTTTCGCCCAAACCATCCGCAATTCGGCCGAATCCTTGCTGACCATCTTGAACGACATCTTGGACTTTTCGAAGTTGGATGCCGGCAAGTTGGAATTCGAACGCGTGCCTTTCGATCTGACCGAGCTGTTGGAAGGGGCGGTCGACGTGGTGTCGCCGCGCCTGCGTGGCCGACCGGTCGACCTGCATTATCTGGTGGCTGACGGTGTCGAAGGTGTTCGTCTGGGGGATCCGGGGCGTTTGCGCCAAGTCGTCCTTAACCTGGTGGGCAACGCGGCCAAGTTCACCGAAAACGGCGCCATCTGCGTGACCATCCAGGCGATTTCCGACCTGCGTGTTCGCTTCGAGGTGACCGATACCGGTGTTGGTATTCCACAAGAAGCCCAGGCCAACCTGTTCGGCATGTTCGCCCAGGCCGATTCCTCGACGTCGCGGCGCTTCGGTGGCACCGGTTTGGGTTTGGCCATTTGTCGCCGCATCGTCGAGGGGATGGAAGGCGAGATCGGCTTTTCCTCGGCAGAAGGCCAGGGCAGCACGTTTTGGTTCGAAGTCGACTTGCCCTGTGACGATCAGCCGCGAACCGAAAGCCATGCGAAGCCCCTGGCCGGCATGCCGGTCCTGGTGGTGGACGATCTGGTTCTCAGCGGCCATGTGGTGGAAGTCACCTTGGCACGGGCTGGCGCCGTGGTGACGCGGGTCAGCACGGTGTCCGACGCCTTGGTTTGGATGCGCGCCGCCAACGCCCCCTTGGAGCGTTTGGTGGTGGTGGCCGACCAGGACATGCCGCTGATGGGCGGCATGGAACTTCTCAGCATGATGCGCAACGACAGCAACCTTGCCCCGGTCAAGGTGGTGGTTTCGGTGCCGGGTGGCGACCGTGAGCTGATCGAAGAAGCCCTGTCACGGGGAGCATCCAAGGTTCTGGCCGGGCCTTATCGCCATGACGAATTGGTTGAAACCGTGCATCAGGTGGCGTTCAACCTGTCGGCACGACAAGATCCCGATTTGGCGGTTTCCAGCGTTCCGGTTCCCAGCGAAGGGCGTCGGATGAAATTGCTGGTCATCGAGGACAATCCGGTGAACCAGGATGTGGCCCGCGGTTATCTGAACGCCATGGGCCATGACGTGGACATCGCCGGTGACGCCGGCGACGGTGTCGCCATGGTGCTGCGGGGCGATTACGATTTGATATTCATGGATTTGCAATTGCCCGACATGGACGGCATCGAAGCGACCAAGCTGATCCGCGAAATGTCGGGGAAATGCACCACCATTCCCATTATCGCCATGACCGCCAACGTCCTGGCCGAAGACCGCGAACGCTGCGCGCAGGCCGGCATGAACGGCTTTGTCCCCAAGCCGGTTCGGCGAGACGCCTTGGCGGCGGTTCTCGAGGAATGGCGTCAGCGCTTGTCAAGCTGAGGCAGCGCAACAGAATTTCTCGAGCTGTTTTCCGTTCAAACGGAACCATCTCTCGCTTCTGCCCGTGGCGCCCCTTGCGGGGCCGTTCTAGCGCGACAGCACTTTCAGCACTTGTTCCAGCAAGTTGTCCACCTGCTGCTTGGCAATGGGGGGGGCTTGTTCGCTTCCCTGCAGGACCGGCGGAATGACCGATGCCGCCGAGGGCTGCGGCTCCGCCGGTGGTGGGGCGATGGGGCGGCTGAGCGCTGGGTTTTTGGGCGCCGGGTTTTTGGGTGCCGGGGCGGCCGGGGCCGCGACAGTGGCAGCCGGGGCTGGCGTCGGATTTTGAACCGCTTGGGGCTGTGCCGGGGCCGTGGCCACAACTGGAGTTTTGGCCGGCGCCGGAGCGGGCGCCGCGGTTTGGACGGGGGGCTGTGGGCGCGGATTGGCATTGACCCGCACGCCGGGCGGCAGGGTTTTGCCGGCGGTCAAACCGCTTTCCATGCGTTCCAGCCGCTTGTTGACCATCTCCAGGAAGCCGGACAGGGCGTCCACCTTGTCGGTGCTGCTGACCCGTTCTTCCATGTTGCCGATCCGGCTGGAAATGGCTTCCAGCACCTGGGTGATGGAAGACGTGTCCACGCCTTGGGCTTGTTCCGGGGCTTGTTCCATCCGCTGTTCGATGCGGGCCACCCGTTTCGAGATGACGTCCAGCGCCAGACGCAACGGGGTGACGTCCACTGTCTTGGCCTCGTCGATCTTGCGTTCGACGCTGGCCATGCGCTCAGCGATGTTTTCCAGATTGCTGGCCACCGGGGCCATGTCCACCGCTTCGGCGACGCGGCCGGGCAGGTCCTCGACCTTTTCTTCGACCTTTTCCACCTTCTGGACCATGGTTTCCAGAATCTGGACCATGGGAGAGGGGTCATAGGCTTCGCCTTGGCCGATCAATTCCTCGATAGCGCCCAGGCGGTCGGCGATCACCGTCAACTGGCTGCCATCCGAGGGGCCGGTCAGGGCGTTGGCACCCATGCGGTTTTCCAACTGGTCCAGGCGCTCGGTGATCAACTGGAAGCCGTGGGCCGCGTCGTGGGCGGTGCCCTGGATGGCGTTGCGCAAGCCGGCCAGATGCTGGCCGACGGTTTTCAGCGCGCTGGCGAAAGCCTCGACCGCGGCCAGGGCCTGCAGGTCGCGGCGTTCCATGCGCCCCAGGGTTTCCAGAACCGCCTCGGCGGCATAGGTCCGGCTGCTGGCGTTCAGCGCTTCGAAGGTGAAAGACAGCGCTTCCAGCCGTTCCAGCAGCGGGACAAGATTGGCCTGATCCATGGCGGTAGGGGCGTTGGCTCCGGCGCTTAACGCCATGCCCGTTCCCGGGGGCTGCTCGCCCATCGGTAATTCCATGTCTTGCGGGTCGTCGGAAACCACACCAAACCCCATTGTTTCTCACCCGAAATCGAAACACGCAACACTATGCCTTGATCGGCTGTGCCGTACAAGGGCGGGACGGCTAAGTCGCTGCCATGCATTGGTGGCACTTGCCGGAAAAAGCCGGCTCTGCCACCCTGTTCAGAAGAAATAGCCCAGAGGACTTGCCCATGGAAAAGCCCTGCGTGTTGGTCGTCGACGACAACAAGACCAACCGCGACCTTTACATGGACTTGTTGGAAATGACGCCGTTCGGGGGGATCGCCCTGGATGACGGGATGCGCGCGGTCGAAATGGTCCACAAATACCGTCCCGGTCTGGTTTTGATGGACATCAACCTGCCCGGACGCAGCGGCATGGACGTGGCATCCGACATCATTACCGCCTTGGGAGACGACGCGCCCCCTATTTTGGCCCTGACCGCCTCGGCACTGCCCGATCTGATCGAACGGCTGCAAGCTCATGGTTTCGCCGGCTTGGTCAGCAAGCCGTGCGGGGTCTCCACCTTCTTGGAAGCCGTCAGCTGGGGAATGAAGGGCACCTCCACGGATTTCAAGCTGTTTTAGGTCCGAGCGGGGCATTGACGGGCGTCAAGGACGCGGTACGCTGGGAATTTCAATATTAGGGAAAATTGATATTGCGTAGGGGCGAAATGAAGCTGTCATGGAAATGGGCGGGAGCGGCTGTTTTGGTGGCGGGAATCCTGGCCCTCGCCATCGTCTCGCGACAATCGGGGGGCAAGGCGAGTGACGGCGAGGTGCGGGCCGCGAAGCCCGAGGCCGTCTCCGAGGCCGTCGGCGTCTATGGGATCGGTACGGTCGAGGCGCGCGTACAATCCACGATTGGTTTCGAGGTGGCCGGTACGTTGATCGCGCTGAGTGCCGATCAAGGTGATCGCGTCGCCAAGGGGCAGATTCTGGCGCATCTGGCGGATGGCGAACAACGGGCGGTGGTCGCCCAGGCCGAGGCGGCCCTGACCCAGGCCCGTGCCCGGTTGGAACGGGCCCGCGCCGTTCGCGAGCAAAAGCAAAGCGTCGATAGTCGCCGCCAAGCCTTGGAGCGTAAGGGCACCGTCTCGATCGAAGCCGCCGAAGACGCCCGGGCCGGTGCCGATATCGCCGCCGCCGACGTGGCCGTCGCCCTGGCCGATATCGAAGCGTCGAAGGCGTTGCTGGAACGCGAACGCCAGAAACTGGCCAAATTCATCCTGACCGCCCCCTATGACGGTTTGGTGGTCAAACGCGAACGCGAACTGGGGGCGGCCGTGGTGGCCGGGGCGGCGGTGTTCACCGTGGTCGATCCGGTCACGGTTTGGGTGCGCGCTTATGTGGACGAGGCCCGTGCCGGCCATCTGGCGGTTGGTCAAAGTGCCCGTATCGTCCTGCGTTCGCTGCCGGGGCTCGACTTTTCCGGGCGCGTCGCCCGTATCGACATCGAGGCGGATCGTGTCTCCGAGGAACGGATCGTTCACATCGCCTTCGACACCATTCCCCAACCCTTCCATCTGGGCGAACAGGCCGAGGTGGTGGTGGAGGACCAGAAATGAACCTGGCCCGGCGTGACATCCGTCATCGGTTGGGACGTTTCGTGCTGACCTGTGTCGGCTTGGCTTTGTTGTTGGGCGTGGTGCTGTCCATGGTCGGCATTTATCGGGGCATCGTCGCCGACGCCTTGCAATTGGTGCGTCTGGCCGACGCCGATCTGTGGGTGGTTGAAGGCGGTACGCAGGGACCTTTCGCCGAATCGTCCCGTATTCCCAAGGATGCCCGCGAAACCGTGGCCCGTCTGGAAGGGGTGGCCGAAGCCGGGGTGCTGACTTTCCAGATCGCCGAGGCAAGACAGGGCCAGCGCAAGATACGGCTTTACGTGGTGGGCTATGAGATCGGCCGCTTGGGAGAGCCCAAACATTTGGTCGCCGGGCGTGCCGTCGCCCGCTCTCATTACGAAATGGTGGTCGATCGGCGTGCGGGGATCGCCCTGGGGGAAAAGCTACACCTGGGATCGAAGGATTTCACCATCGTCGGGCTGACCGAGGGACGGGTGGATTCCGGTGGTAATCCCGTCGCCTATCTGACGCTGAAAGACGCCCAGGAACTTCAGTTCGAACTGGAAGGCGCGGCCGCTCGCAATCAGGCTTTTCGCGGACAGGGGGCCAACCTGAACCAAGTCAACGCCGTCGTCGCCCGATTGCGTCCCGGCGTGGCGGCCGAAGCCGTCGCCCGAACGGTGCAGCGCTGGAAACATCTGGGGGCGTTGACCCAAGACCGACAGGAAAACCTGCTGGTCAGTTCGGTGGTCGATCGGGCGCGCAAGCAGATCGGCATGTTCACCACCATCCTTTTACTGGTGTCGGCGGTGGTGATTGCCCTGATCATCTACACCATGACCATGGACAAGATGCGCGAGATCGCCACGCTTAAACTGATCGGAGCGCCTGACCGCACCATCGTCGGCCTGATCGTCCAGCAATCCTTGGCCTTGGGCGGCATCGGTTTCGGATTGGGGGCGGCCCTGATTTTCATGGGCGCCGACTACTTTCCCCGTCGGGTCGTCCTGTTGCCGGGGGACGCCGTCGCTTTGGGGGGGGTGGTGACTTTCGTGTGCCTGTTGGCCAGCCTGATGGGGGTTCGCTATGCGTTGAAGGTCGATCCCGCCCAGGCCTTGGGAGGCTGACATGGAAGCCTTGGTCGAGCTCAAAGGATTGTCGAAGCATTATGGCGAGGGAGCGACGCGGGTCGACGCCCTGCGGGACCTTGATCTTGATATCCACGCCGGACAGGTGGTGGGGCTGCTGGGGCCCAGCGGATCGGGTAAAAGTACGCTGCTCAATCTGGTTGCCGCCATCGTCGAGCCCAGTTCCGGGTGGATCAGACTGGACGGCGAGGTGGTCTATGACGGCAAGTGGACCCGTCGCGACCTGCGCCGGTTACGGCTGGAAAAGATCGGTTTCATCTTTCAGTTCCACAACCTGATCCCGTTCCTGTCGGTGTCCGAGAACATCGAGGTGGTGCTGGATCTGATGGGGCAGGGGCGCAGTCAGGCCAGGCAACGGGCGCAGGAATTGTTGGACTATCTGGAAGTGGGCGAGCATGCCGAAAGGCGGCCGTCACAATTGTCCGGCGGTCAGGCCCAGCGGGTGGCCATCGCCCGCGCCCTGGCCAATCGCCCGCGGATCATCCTGGCAGACGAACCCACCGCCGCCTTGGATTCGGAACGCGCCGGCATTGTCATGGACCTGTTGCGCAAAGTGGCAATGGAACAGCACGCGGCGGTCATCGTCGTCACCCACGACGAGAAGATTTTCGACCGCTTCGATGCCATGCATGTGCTTCGCGACGGCCGCTTGGTGGAATAAGCCGAAAAGAGCCTAGTATTTGCGGACGCGTTCCGGGGCGATGCCGACGATGCGGCCCCACAGATCGAAATCTTCGGCGTTTTCCACTTCCACCAGGACGATGTCGCCCGGTTCCACGTCGGTTTCGCCGTTGATGAACACGCAGCCGTCCACTTCCGGGCTGTCGGCCCAGGACCGGCCGAAAGCGCCTTCGTCGTCCACTTCGTCGATGATGACTTCGATGGTCTTGCCGATCTTCGACTTGCTGATGTCGTCGGCGATCTGGCGGGCCACTTCCATCAAGCGGTTATAGCGCTCTTCCTTGACGTCCTCGTCCACGTGGTCTTCCAAGGAATTGGCCGGGGCACCGCCGACGTTTTCATATTTGAAGCAGCCGACGCGGTCGATGCGGGCCTGTACCAGCCAATCCAGCAGGAACTCGAAATCTTCCTCGGTCTCGCCGGGGAAGCCGACGATGAAGGTGGAGCGGATCGCCAGATCGGGGCAAACCTCGCGCCAGGACTTGATGCGTTCCAGCAGGCGTTCATGGTCGGCCGGCCGCTTCATCGCCTTCAGGATCTTCGGGCTGGCATGCTGGAAGGGGATGTCCAGATAGGGCAGGATCTTGCCTTGCGCCATCAGCGGGATCACTTCGTCCACATGGGGATAGGGATAGACGTAATGCAGGCGCGTCCAAACGCCCAGATCGCCCAAGGCGGCGGCCATTTCCGTCAACCGTGATTTGACGGGACGGCCATGCCATTGACTTTCGGCATATTTCAGATCGACGCCATAGGCGCCGGTATCCTGGCTGATCACCAGGATTTCCTTGATGCCGGCCATGGCCAAGCGTTCGGCTTCTTCCAGCACGTCGCCCACCGGGCGGCTGACCAAATCGCCGCGAATGCCGGGGATGATGCAGAAGGAACAGCGGTGGTTGCAGCCTTCGGAAATCTTCAGATAGGCGTAATGGCCGGGCGTCAGGTGCAGGCCTTCGGGCGGCACCAACGAATGGAGCGGCGAGCTTTCCGGCGGCGCCGCTTGATGCACCGCATCCACCACCTGTTGATATTGGTGCGGCCCGGTGACCGCCAGCACGTCGGGATGGGCCTTGCGGATGGTGTCTTCTTCGCCGCCCATGCAGCCGGTGACGATGACGCGGCCGTTTTCGTTCATGGCTTCGCCGATGGCTTCCAGCGATTCGGCCCGCGCGCTGTCCAGGAAACCGCAGGTGTTGACCACCACCACGTCGGCGCCGTCATAGGAATCCGAGATGTCATAGCCCTCGGCGCGCAGGCGGGTGAGGATTCGTTCCGAATCCACCAAGGCTTTGGCGCAGCCCAGGCTGACGATTCCGATCTTGGGCATGACGGGGTTCCTTTGTGTGATGATGGCCGTGGAAGTAGCTTTTTGCGGCCCGAGTTTCAAGCCTGCTGCGATCTTTCCTTGACGATTTGCTGCGGATGCTAAATTAGTCCCCGCTGTTGTTCTCGCATCTGCGGTAAGCAAAGATGAGCGTTGCTGAATTTTCACCCTTGATGGGGTTGGCCGGCGGTGCCCTGATCGGCGCCGCTGCCGTTTTGTTGATGCTGGCCAATGGCCGGATCATGGGGATCGCCGGCATCGTTGGCGGTCTGGCCCAGGAACCGCGTTCCACCGATACGGCGTGGCGCCTGGCCTTTCTGGCCGGCATGGCGGTTCCGGCGGTGATCGCCTCGGCTTTGGGGCTGTTTCCGGTCCCGGCCCAAATGGGCTTGGGCATGGTGCTGGTGGCCGGTTTCCTGGTCGGCTTTGGTAGCCGCATGGCCAATGGCTGCACCTCGGGTCACGGCATTTGCGGTTTGGCCCGGTTGTCACCGCGTTCGCTGGCGGCCGTCGCCACCTTCATGGCGGTGGCCGGGGTGACCGTCTTCGTCATCCGTCATGTGCTGGGGGGAGTGTGATGACGCGTCAAATCAGCGCCTTCGCCGCCGGTCTGTTGTTCGGCTGCGGCTTGCTGGTGTCGGGCATGGCCGATTCTGCCCGGGTTCTGGGATTTCTGGACCTGTTCGGCATTTGGGACCCCACCTTGGCCTTCGTCATGGGTGGCGGTCTGACGGTGACCTTCTTGGGCTACCAATGGTGCCTGCGCCGTTCGGGGCCGCTTTGTGCTGTCCATTATCAAATTCCCCAACGTCACGATGTGGATGCGCGGCTGTTCGTGGGGGCGTCCTTGTTCGGCATCGGTTGGGGGCTGGTCGGCTATTGCCCGGGGCCGGCGCTGCTGGCCGGGGCGGCCGGTCTGGGGACCGCGCTTTGGTTCTGCCTGGCCATGGGGGCCGGCATCCTTTGTTGGCGCTTGCTGGAAAGGAATTCTTGGCTTCCCGCCAAGGCCGTCAAAGGCTGAAACGAAAAAAGCCCGGAACCGATGGTTCCGGGCTTTTTCTTGGCGCGACGCCTTACTGGGCGATGACGCTGACGGCGCGGCGGTTCTGCGCCCAGGCCTGCTCGTTCGAGCCGTTGGCTTCCGGGCGTTCCTTGCCATAGGTCGAGGTCGACAGGCGGCTGCCCTGGATGCCCTGAGCCATCAGATATTCCTTGGCCGATTGGGCACGACGGTCGCCCAGGGCCAGGTTGTATTCGCGGGTGCCGCGTTCGTCGGCATGGCCTTCGATGCGCAGCATGACGGTGGGATAGCGACGCAGGAAGGCGGTCTGGCGGTCCAGGGTGGCCTTGGCGTCGGCCGACAGCGACTGGCTGTCGGTGGCGAAGTAGACACGGTCGCCGACCGAAGTCTGGAATTCGCGCTGCATCTGGGCCAGACGCTCGGCTTCGCTCATCACGCCGCCGGTGGGGCGCTGAGGAGCGGTGGCACCGGAATTATAGCCGGCGCCGGTGGCGCCGCCGGTCTGCTGCGCCTGGTCCGAACAGGCGGCAACCGCCATCAGGGCGGTCAGGGCGGTGAAAGAAACGACGATGCGACGCATGGTGCGTGTCCCCTTGGGAAAAGAAAGTGCGATCCGCGATATTCGCCACGGATCATGGCGGAAATATGGAACGGCCCCTCCCGAAAGGGAAGGGCCGTTTCGCTTCGGAACCGAACTTTCGGTTTAGCCCAGGTTCTGGGCCACGAAATCCCAGTTGACCAGCTTGTCCAGGAAGGTCTGGACGAAATCGGGACGACGGTTCTGGTAATCCAGGTAATAAGCGTGTTCCCAGACGTCGACGGTCAGCAGGGCCTTTTGGCCATGGGCCATGGGCAGGTCGGCGTTGGCGGTCTTGGTGATCTTCAGCGCGCCGTTTTCTTCCACCAGCCAGGCCCAGCCGGAACCGAACTGGGTGACAGCGGCGTTCTTGAAGTCTTCGGCGAACTTTTCATAGGAACCGAAAGCGGCTTCGATCTTGGCCAGCACGGCGCCGGTGGGCTTGCCGCCGCCACCTTGCTTCATGCAGTTCCAGAAGAAGGTGTGGTTCCACACCTGCGCTGCGTTGTTGAACACGCCCTGCTTGGCCGGCAGGTCCTTGGCGGCGACCATGATGATCTCTTCCAGGGACTTGGACGCCAGATCGGTGTCCTTGACCAGGTTGTTCAGGTTGGTGACATAGGCGTTGTGGTGCTTGCCATGGTGGAAGTCCAGCGTCTGAGCCGAGATGAACGGTTCCAGAGCGGTCTTTTCATAGGGAAGCGCGGGAAGCTCGAAAGCCATTTTTGCCTCTTATGTTTGGGGAAGTTGAGCAGTTTGGAAAATGTCTAAACCTGGCCACAACATAGGTAAGTGAAGCCTGAATGTGAAGTGGCAAAATCCTATCACGAGAATCGGAGATCGTCTCGCCCCAAGGCCAGACGGGCGGCGGTCAGGCCGGAAGAAACGGCGGATTCCAAGGTACAGGGCCAGGGCGAGGCCAGCCAGTCGCCGGCCAGGAACACCCCAGGAAGAGGAGTGGTTGGTCCGGGCCGCCGGGTCAGGCTTTGGGCGTCGTGGCGTAATGTCGCCCGCTTTTCCACGATGACCCGATGCGGCGGCAAAGCGCTGGGACAGGCCAGAACCGGGGCGATTTCCCCCCAGATTTCGGCGGCGTCGATGGGCAAGGCGGCGGCGGAAATGGTTACCGAAGCGATGTCGCCCCGCACGAACAGCCAGTGGGATCGCGCCCCCACCAGCCCCAAGGGACCGGGCAGCGACACTGGCAAAGGCAACAGAAAATGCAAATTGGCGATGGTTTCGGTTGGTAAACAATATCCGCTGGCCAACACGGAATCGATTATCCAAGGGGGCAGGGCCAGCACAACTTTGTCACCATCTTCAATATTTTCAATGCACTGACCGAATGTCAGCCTGTGTTGACTGATGGCGGTCAGGCGATGGTGAAAGCGAATCAAGGCGCCGTTTCGACGCAGCTGGTTCAAGATGGGCTCTACCAGATCGGCCGAAAGGCCTTTGGGGAAGGCGTAGCCCTGAAATCCGGCGGGTCCGGCCTTCAACAGGGCCCGCAGGACGCGGGCCATCACTGTCGCCGATGCCTGTTCGGCCCGGGTGTTCAACACGGCCAAACACAAGGGGTTCCAGAAATGGCGGAAACCTTTGGTCTGGCCCAGGGTTTGGGCGACGCTTTTGTCGCCATGGGGCATCAAGGCGGCCAGTATTTCGCCCCAGCCCACCGGCAGGTTGAAGGGGCCGACCCGCCAGCGTCGTCCATCCGCCATATCCAGGAAATCCAGTGCAGGCGGCAAGGGGGACAAGGTGGCGCCCACCGATTGCCCCAGCTTCAGTACCGATGTGTTGATTCCCAAGACCAAATGACTGCCATTGTCGATCATCCGGTTCAACAATGGATCGGTGAAGGACCGGCAGCGGCCGCCCGCCTGGCCGGTGGATTCGTACAACACCACCTGGGTGCCGGCCCGGCAGGCCGCCCAGGCGGCGGCCAGCCCGGCCAATCCGGCACCGATGACATGCAACCTGGGTTTCATACCGCCTTGGCCAGGGCGAGCAAGGCCAGCAGCAATTTGCGTCCTTGCCCCAGACGTGGCGCCGGCTCGGTCCAGCGGTCGCGGCGGACCAGCGTCTTCAGCAGATCGTCGTAGATGGCCATCATCGCCAGGGCAGGCCACAATTGGCGCCGCCCGATCTTGGTCAATTCGTCGCGGGCTTGGGCGAAGCCTTGCGCCGCCCGCTGCGCGGTCAGCCGACAGGCCTGCTCCACCCCGGGATGGGTCAGAACCGCCAAGGGCGTCAGGGGGGGGAAGATGCCGGCATCTTGCAGGCAGGCGCGCGGCAGATATAAACGCCCCCGGCGGGCATCTTCCGCCACATCGCGTAAGATGTTGGTCAATTGCAGCGCCTCGGCCAGGGCCACGGCAAAGGGATCGGCGTCGTCGCGGCCCATGATACGGGTGGCCATCACCCCCACCGTTCCCGCCACTTGACGACAATAAAGGCGCAATTCCTCGTCACTGGGGGCTGTCAATGGGGTGTTGACATCACTTTCCATGCCGTCCACCAGCAGGAACAATTCGTCCACCGGCAGGTTGTGGGCTTTGATCGCCGGAACGATGGCGGCGACCGTCGGATGCAGGGCGATGCCGGTCTGGCGCCAGCTTTGCAACGCGGCGCGAATGGTGGTCAGCTTGGCCAGACGCAACGGCGTCGAATCGGGGCCGTCGGCGATGTCGTCCAGCGCCCGGCAAAACCCGTAAAGGGCGAACATGGATTGGCGCTTGGCCCGGGGCAGCAAGCGCATGGGCCAATAGAAGGATGAGGCGCGCGAGCTCATGCCTGGGGTCGCATTCCCCGTAAAATGCCGCTGACGAAGGCGGCGCCATAGGCCAGCGGCGACAACGCCACCCGAGAGTTCAGCGGATCGCGGTTGCGCAGCAGCACCGCCAATCGGCGGCCGATATCGACGATGACAGCGGTTTCCATGGCGAGGCGGCGGTCTTGCAGGTGGTTGGGCAACAAACTGGCGTGATCCAGCATCATGTCCACCCGGTCCAGCATCAAATCCAGGACGTGGCGAAGCGGGGCACCACCGTCGCAGGCCGCCAAATCCCCAGGCGCTAAGCCGACCGCCATCATCCAGTCGGCCGGCAGATAGACCCGACCCAGCCGGGTATAATCGTCACCGCAATCCTGCAGATGATTGAGGATCTGCAAAGCCTCGCACAAAGCGTCGGCCATGGAATGCAGGTTCTGGTCCTCGCCATGCAAATCCAGCAGGAAACGCCCCACCGGTGCGGCGGAACAGGCGCAATAGGCCATCAGATCGGCCCAGGAATGGCAGGTGTCGCACATCACGTCGCGGCGAAACGCCTGCAACAGGGTGGCGGCATGGGCCAGCAGGCGGGAATTGCCGCCCAGGGCTTCGTGCAGGGCCAGGGCCGCCGGGTCCCCCGACAGACCGGCCAAGCCGCGTTCCAGGGCATCCAGTTGAGCGATCTTGCGTTCACGTTCCAGATCGGGATCGTCGGCCACGTCGTCGGCTTGGCGGGCGAAGCGGTAAAACGCCATCACCGCCGGCCGCTTGTGCCGGGACAGCAGCAACGAGGCGACCGGAAAGTTCTCGTCTGCCGCACCTTTGCTGGGGGCGGGCAGGGAAGCGGCGGCGGCGCGGGCCATGGCCATCCCCATTGGTGTTGCTGCGGACAAGGATTATATAGGGGGCCGGGCCCACCCCACCAGGAAAATTCCGCTTTGAGTGACCAGCTTGCCGCCTTGGGCGAAAAGTTACGCCGCGACGATCATGACCGCTATGTCGGCTCGATGTTCGCGCCGCCCGAATCGCGTTCGTCGTTATGGGTGCTTTATGCCTTCAACCTGGAACTGTCGCGGATCCGTCCGCAAGTCCGCGAACCGCTGGCCGGGATGATCCGTCTGCAATGGTGGCGCGACGTCATCGAAGGGACCCGCGAAGGCGAGGCCTCGCGCCATCCGGTGGCCGGGCCTTTGCTGTGTTTGATCCGCGACCGTCAACTGCCATTGACAGAATTCCAGCGCGTCATCGAGGCGCGCGGCAAGGATTTGGATGCCATCCCGTTCGCCGACCGCCAATCCTGGCTTGAATACGGGCGCGACAGCGCCGGGGCCTTGGCGGGTCTGGCGTGCCGAATCCTGGGCCAGGAAAGCGCCGCCGCCGAGGAATTGGGGGCGTGCTGGGCCTTGACCGGGTTGTTGCGTTCGCTGCCTTTCCACGTGGCGCAAAACTGGCTGGCTTTGCCCCGCGACGCCTTGCTCGATGCCGGGCTGGACGCCGAAACGGTGCTGGCGGCGCAAGCCGACAAAGCCCGCTTGGTCGGCGTGGTCAAAATTTTGGCCGAAGAAACCCGCCACCGCTTGAATCAGGCCCGACGGGTCCGGGTCGCCAGGGCGGTTTTGCCCGCTTTGTTGCCGGCGGTTTCGGCCGGGGCCTATTTGAACCGCATCAAAGCCTTGGGGGGCGACGTCTTCGATTCGCGGTCGTTCCGGCCGCGCCCCATGCCGGTTCGTCTGGCCTGGGCGTCTTTGCGGGGGCGTTTGTAATCCCTTGTCTGGGCTAGGGGGAATCCACACATGGAAAAGACGGGAAACCGTTGCCAAGGGGATTTTCCATGCCCGATCTCAGGGAAGCCCGAACCCATATCCGCGTGCTGCGTCACATGGACGAGGGGGAATGCCTGGAAAGGCTGCGCCGCGCCGGCGACTGGCCGCGCAAACAGCGCCAGGCCATCAAGGATCGTGCCCTTGATCTGATCGCCCAGGCCCGTCGGCAGGGGCCTGGTCCGGTCGAAGCCTTCTTGTTGGAATACGGCCTGTCCAGCGCCGACGGCCGCGCCCTGATGGCCCTGGCCGAAGCCTTGCCGCGCATCCCCGACGCCGCCACCAAGGATGCCTTCATCGCCGCCAAACTGGACCAAGGCCATTGGGAACAGCATCGCGGCCATTCGCCGTCGCGTCTGGTCAATCTGTCAACCATGGCATTGACGCTGGCCGGGCGCATGCATGGGGCCTCGTTGGCGCAGGCGCCGCTGCGGGCCGTGCTGGATCATGCGGTGCGATATCTGGGCGACATCTTCGTCATGGGCGAGACCATGGAACAGGCCTTGGATCGTTCTTGCCGATCCGATTTGGCCCATTATCGTCATTCCTTCGACATGTTGGGCGAAGAAGCCCGGACCGCAGATCAGGCCGAGTCCTATTACCAATCCTATCTGGACGCCATCACCCAGGTGGGGCGCCATGCGGCGGGTCGGGGGGCGGTGGCGGGGCCGGGGATTTCGGTCAAACTGTCGGCGTTGCATCCGCGTTATACCCCCCTGCAACGGGAATGGGTTTTGGCCGAATTGGTACCGCGACTGACCGCTTTGTGTCGTGCCGCCGCCGATGTCAATGTTGGGTTGACAATCGATGCCGAGGAAGCCGAAAGGCTGGAATTGTCGTTGGACGTGATCGAAGCACTGCTGGCGCAAGGTGGTTTCCAGGGCTGGCAGGGTTTGGGTTTGGCGGTTCAGGCCTATCAGAAACGGGCTGTCGGTGTCGTCGATTGGGCGGCGGCGGCGGCGAAAGCCTTCGACACCCCGTTGGTGGTGCGTCTGGTCAAGGGGGCCTATTGGGATGGCGAGATCAAACGGGCCCAGGAACGCGGTCACGCCAGCTATCCGGTGTTCACCACCAAAGGCGCCACCGATCTGTCCTATCTGTGCTGTGTGCAGCGTTTGTTGGACTGGCCCGGCTTGATCAGGCCGGCTTTCGCCACCCACAACGCCACTTCGATGGCGGCGGTGATCCAATGGGCGGACGGGCGCCAGGATTGGGAATTCCAGCGGCTGCACGGCATGGGAAGCGCTGTCTATGCCGCTGTTTCCCGCACCTGTCCGTGTCGGGTCTATGCCCCGGTGGGGCGAACCCGTGAACTTTTGCCCTATTTGGTTCGCCGCTTGTTGGAAAACGGTGCCAATACCTCGTTCATTCATGCCTTGGCCGATCAACGCATTGCTGCCGAAGACCTTGTCAATAACGTGGTTGACGAAAAGCCCTTGCGCTCCCCGCCAAGGATTTTTCACCCCCACTGGAGCTTGGCGCAGGGGCCTGATCTTTCCGATGGCGAAACATTATCGTCGTTTTGCCAAGCCCTTACCGACCTTTCCTGTCCTGAACTGGAAGCGGGGCAGGGGGATGTCGACAGCCTTGTCAATGATGCGGTTGACAGCTTTCCCGCTTGGAATGGCCGCCCGGCCCAGGACCGCGCGGCGCTTTTGGACAAAGCCGCCGACCAGTTGGAGCAAAAGCCCGAGCTGTTCTTGAAATTGGCCCAGGAAGAAGCCGGCAAGACCTGGTCCGATGCCTGGGGGGAAATCCGCGAGGCCGTTGATTTTCTGCGATATTATGCCGCCGAGGCCCGCCGGTTGTTCGACCGTTCGACCAGCTTGCCGGCGGTCAGCGGTGAGGAAAATCGTCTGCGGCTGCAAGGGCGCGGCGTTTTCGTCTGCCTGTCGCCCTGGAATTTCCCTCTATCCATCTTCCTGGGGCAGGTGGCGGCAGCCCTGGCGGCGGGCAATTGCGTGGTGGCCAAACCGGCCCCGCAAACCCCGCTGATGGCCCAAGCCGCCATGGCATTGCTGTATGGAGTGGGGGTGCCGCGTTCAGTGGCCGGATGGGTGGTGGGGGGGCCGAGATCGGCGCGGCTTTGGTGGCGCATCCGGCCATTTCCGGGGTGGCGTTTACCGGTTCGCATGCCACGGCCCGACAGATCAATTCCATCCTGGCCGCCAAATCCGGTCCCATCGTGCCGTTGATCGCCGAAACTGGTGGCGTCAACGCCATGATCGTCGATTCCACCGCCTTACCCGAGCAGGTGGCGGCCGACATCGTTACTTCCGCCTTTTATTCGGCCGGGCAAAGATGTTCGGCCCTGCGCCTGTTGTTCGTCCAAGACGAGGTCGCCGACAAGATCCTGGAGATGGTGGCCGGCATGGTCGAGCAATTGCACCTGGGGGATCCCCGTGATCCCGCCACCGATATCGGACCGATCATCGATTCTGCCGCCCTGGAACGCTTGCGACTGGCGGAAAACCAATTGTCCGGCCATGCGCGCTTGTTGTTTCGGGGCAAAGCTCCGGAAACCGGCCATTTCATGGCCCCCGTCGGTTATGAGGTGACCTGGGATCACCTTCCCAGCCAGGAAATCTTTGGCCCGGTGCTGCAGGTCCGACGTTGGCGTCGCGATCAATTTCCGCTGGTGATGAAATGGTTGGCCGATAATGGCCATGGCTTGACCCTGGGGCTGCACACCCGCATTGAAACGCTGGCGGAACAAATCGCCACGCAGGCCAGAATTGGCAATATCTATGTCAACCGTGGGATGACAGGCGCAATGGTTGGGTGCCAGCCGTTCGGTGGACTGGGATTATCCGGGACCGGGCCGAAAACCGGAGGGCCTCATACCCTTCTTCGTTACGCCACGGAAACAACCTTGACCGTCAACACCGCCGCCCTGGGCGGCAATGTCAGTCTGTTGTGTGGCGAGACATGAAAAAGCCCGCAGAAAACCGTGGAATTCTGCGGGCTTAGGTGTCAACTATCGTGTTGACGGCGTTCTATTCGGTGCGGCAGGTCTTGATGCCCAGCGGCAGATAGGCCGGGCACCAACCGATCAGACCGGTCAGCAGCGGCACCACGCCGATATAGCCCCACAGGCCCACGGTGCCGGTGACCGCCAGCGCGATCAAGGCCAGGCCGACAACGATGCGCAGGATGCGGTCGATACCGCCAACGTTCTTGCTCATGAAGGTCATTCCCCAAACAGGTGTCGAAAGATGACCCTTTATAGCGGGGAAGGCGGGGGCGTTCCGTGACTAGGTCACATTAGGTTTCCCGCAGCGATCCCAAACCGGTGCGGTTGCGGATTTCGACCCGTCCGCGATGCAGGCCGACCCAACCACGACGTTCGAATTCCTTCAATTGGCGGCTGACCACTTCGCGGGCGGTGCCCAGTTCGGTGGCGATGTCCTGGTGGGTGGCCTTGATGGCGTCGTCGGCGCCGACATGACCGCAAAGCCAAGCGGCCAGACGCACGTCGACACGGCCGAAGGCCACTTCCTCGATCAGCATCAGCAGGTCGGAAATGCGGGTGGCATAGGCGGAAAAAACGAAATCGCGGAAGGCTTCCGACCGCCCCAGCAAGGTGCGGAACGCCGCTGCCGGGACCACCAGGGCCCGGACTTCGGTTTCGGCGATGCCTTCGGCGGTGTAATCGCCATGGGTGATCAGGCAATTGGTGGTCAGCACGCAGGATTGGCCGCTTTCCACCCGGTACAGCACGATCTCGCGGCCGTTTTCCGCCACCTTTTGCACCCGCACCGAGCCTTCCATCACCAGCACGTAATTGGCGCAGGCCGAACCGTCATGGAACACCGGGGTGCCGACGGGCAGGGTGACCACCCGCGCCGCCCCTTCCAGCACGTGGGCCGAATCCGGATCAAGCCGGGTGAATTGCGGAAAGGACTTGGCGAATTCTGCGTTCATGGGCCGCATTGTGCCGCAGCCGCGAAAAGGGCGAAAGCCCCCATTGCGGCTCAGACCTCTTCGATATGGCAGGACAGGCCCAATTCGCCGGCGGTGTTGGTGATGGTGGCCAAACACGTCTGGGCGCGGTCCGCGATGTTCACGGAAAAACGTGTCACATAAAGGTTCTGTTCGGGCACGCGCTGGGCGTCCATGCGCACGATGTTGGCTTGGAATTGACCGAACACTTCCGACAGCCGGGCCACCAGTCCGGGGCGGTCGCCGCCCGAGACGATGACGCGGTGGGTGATGCGTCCCATGGCGCCATGGCTTGAATCCAGCTCGAAGGGGCGCACGTCGATGCGGGCGCCGGACAATTCGTCCAGACTGTGCAGGGCTAGCCCCAGTTCCTGCGCATCGGTGCCGACGGGCAATTCGCAGACCGAGTTGAACTCGGCCCCAGCCCCCAGCATGGCGAAAGAACTGTCGCCCAGATTGACACCCAAATCGAACAGACAACCGGTGATGGCCGCCACCAGGCCGGGGTGGTCGGGACAGGACACGGAAATCATCACGGTGGTCATGGCAGCCTCCTGGTCATGGCGGCTGCCATGATGCGCCATGGGGCGGTGATTTCAAGGGCGGCTTGACGTATAATGTTCGTCCGACATTGGGGAAGGGTGATGCGCAGGCGTTTGATTGTGGGGATGGCGCTGGTCGCGGCGTGTGGGGTGGCGGCCGGCGGCTGGTGGTGGCAGGGGCGAAACCGTATCGATTCCGGTGATCCGGTTCAGGTTGATCGTGGCCGTGTGGTCTATGCCAAATCCTGCGCCCAATGCCACGGTGCCGACCTGCAGGGCGAGCCCGACTGGCGGACCCGCAAACCCAATGGCGAATTGCCGGCGCCGCCCCATGATTCCACCGGCCATACCTGGCACCATGACGACGAATATCTGTTCGCGGTGACCAAGCACGGACTGGCCCGTTTCGCGCCGCCCGATTACAAAAGCGCCATGCCGTCCTTTGTCGGCACTTTGTCCGACGACGATATCCGTGCCGCCCTGGCCTATATCAAATCCACTTGGCCGGACGAGATCCGGAAACGCCAGGATTCCTTGAACAAACGGCGTTAAGCCAGCGCTTTCCAGGTCTCGCCCTGTTTGGTGAAGGCGTGAACATGCAAGGTGTGGAAAGCGCTGCCGTTCCAACCGCGAATGTTGACGCTGAGGCGCGGGAAGTCCACCTGGATCAGGGCGAAGCCGTTGGCGTCCTGACGCAGGCGGGTGGAACAGGCGGTCGAGGCCTGGACCAGCACGCACGATCCGTGGGCGGGGGTGTTGATCACGTCCACATGGGCCTTGTGGGCGTGGCCGGTCAGGATCAGGTCGATGCCGTGCTCCACCAAGGTGTCGAAGGAATGCCCGGCAACCGCCGTGCTGGGCGGATGGTGCAGAAAGGCGACCTTGCAATGATGGTCGGCACTGTCGGCCAGTTCGCTGCGCACTTCGTCCAAATGGTGGCTGCGCAGCTTGCCGCTTTGCCAGCGCAGGTGCCGGGTGCTGTCCAGGCCGATGGCGATGATTTCGTCGTCGCTGTAGCAGGTGGCTTGGGCCAGTCCGGGCAGATGCTTTTCAAATTTGGCGCGGGGCGCCAGCAAGCGCTTCAGCGGACGGTAAAACGGTGCCAGGTCGTGATTGCCGGGAACCACCAGAACCGGAGCGCCCAAGCGTTCCAGGAAGGCGCGGGCTTCGGCGAATTGGTGGCTTTTCGCCCGTTGGGTCAAGTCGCCCGAGATGATCACCAGATCGGGTTTCGTTTGGGCGATGTCGGCCACCAAGGCTTCCACCACCGCCGGGTCGGCCTTGCCGAAATGCAAATCGGACAGATGAGCGATCAGTCGCATGGTTTCTTCCTGGCCATCAAGACGCGCAACGAACGGGGATGGCAGCGGAACACCAAGGGGGCCCGCAACACCGTGACTTCGCCATCCAAGGACAGCATCATGCGGCTTTTACGGCCGGTGACCACCACCTGATCGGCACTGAATACCGTCAACAGGCGATTGACGCGCCAGCGTCCCAAAAGCGCGTTCAAAGCCAGCCAGATCAAGCCCAGACGCGAGGTGGTCTTGGCCACGTGCACCATCAATTCGCCGCGATCCAGGATATGTCGTGACGGCGGCAGGTGCAGCGGGGTTTCCGCCCAGGCGTTGTTGGAGATGACCACGATGGGGGTGACCAGTGACGAGGTGATGCCTCCGGCGCTGATTTCCACCTGCATCAACGGATAACGGCGCAAGGCCCGCAAGGCCGCCAGGGCGAAGGCCGGCCATTTGCCCAAGCCCTCGGCCTGCAGCTTGTCGCGGCGGCGCACCACCCGGGGATGCATGCCCAGACTGGCCCAGATGGCGAAGGGCAGGCCGTTGACTTCGGCCAAATCGATGTCGGCGACGTGACCATGGCCCAAAGCGGCGGCCGCGGCCACCGGATCGGTGGGCAGGCCCAGATCGCGGGCCAGCAGGTTCAAGGTCCCCAAGGGCAGCAGGCCCAAGGGCTTGTCGCGCCCTAAACCGGCCAGGATGGCGGTCAGGAAGGTGCCGTCGCCACCGCCGACGACCACCGCGTCGACATCGTCGCGCCGGGCCCAGGCGGCCAGGGTGGCGGCCAGTTGCCGTTTGCTGGTGATCTCGACCTCGACAAGATGGCCTTGCTCGGCCAGTTGCTCGACGATGGCCGTGATGGTGGCCTGCAGCGGCAGCCGGCGGAAGGTGCCGGAAGAACGGTTGACGACAAGGGCGATGCGCATGATCGGGTCGGAACTGGGGCGGGGACGGGACGATCGATCATATCGCAACCTAGGTTAGGGGGCACGTAACCAATGTGGTCGAATTGACCCCGGTTGTGCGTAGGGGTAAGGTGGCATCGACAATTGTCGATTGTACAAAATGGGGGGAAAAGCGGAGCATGATCCAGTTGCCTGCAGCGCATCGCGGCATCGCCGAAAGACTGATTTGCCTGCACGACGAGATCAAGGGCGAAACCTCGCTGATGGCGCTGAGCCGGGTGGCGGTGGCGCTTTACGATCCGGTTTCGGACATCCTGAAGACCTTCATCCATTCTTCTGACGGCGACAACCCGGTGGACGGGGCCACCAAGCCGCTGGCGGATTGTCCGTCCTTGCTGCAATTGGCGGCGACCGGGGCACGACGCATCATCAACGATCTGGGGCCGGCGGCGCGTGACGGCCGCGAATTCGCCCGCAAGCTTTACGAGGCGGGTTATCGGTCCAGCTATACGGTGACCATCGCCAACAAGGGCACGCTTTACGGCTTCTTGTTCTTCAATTCGTTCCAGGAAGGTTTCTTCCAGCCGCCGGTGATCCAGCGCCTGCGCCCCTATGCGGAATTGATCTCGTTGGCGGTGATGCGCGAACTGGACACCGTGCGCATGATGCAGGCGGCGGTGAAGGTTATCCGTTCGGTCAGTTCGGCCCGGGACGAGGAAACCGGCTCGCACCTGGCGCGCATGGCCCATTACGCCCGTCTCATCGCCACCAAGATGCGCGACCGCCATGGCCTGACCGACGAATATATCGAGTTCCTGTTCCAGTTCTGCCCGCTGCACGACGTGGGCAAGGTGGCGGTGCCCGATTCGGTGCTGTTGAAACCGGGCAGCCTGACCACCGAGGAATTCGAGCAGATGAAGGGCCATGTGGCCAAGGGGGTCGAGATCATCGACCTGATGATGCGGGATTTCGGCTTGAAATCCGTGCCTTATTTCGAGGTGCTTCGCAACATCGTCGCCTATCATCACGAAACCTTGGATGGGCGGGGCTATCCCTATGGGCTCAGCGATTCCCAGATCCCCATCGAATCGCGTATCGCCGCCGTCGCCGACGTGTTCGACGCCCTGACCAGCGTGCGGCCCTACAAGGCGGCGTGGAGCAACGAGGACGCCCTGAACCTGCTGCGGCGCAATGCCGGAACCAAATACGATGTCGAATGCGTCGAGATCCTGGCCTCGTGCACCCGGGAAATCGCCGGAATCCAGGCCCGTTTCATCGAAACCGTCTATGATTGACGTCACGTGATTGACGAACTTGGGCCGTCGTGTTCCCCTGATCCGCAAGGACGGAGGACGATATGGTTTCGAGTGCGCGTTCAGGACTGGTTTTGGTGATGGCGCTGTTGAGCGCCGCTCCGGCCATGGCCGAGCCCATGAGTGCCGGTCCGTGGGCGGCCCTGGTCGCCCCCGCCGCCGACCAGCCGTCGTCCATCGGCACCGCCGCCGCCGGCTGTTTGACCGGGGCGCGGGCGCTGCCGGCGGACAGCGTCGGCTTGCAGGTGCTGCGTCCCCAGCGCAATCGTTTCTGGAGCCATCCCCGCACCGTCGATTTCATCGTCCAACTGGGGCGCGACGCCCAGGCGCAGGGATTGGCCCCCTTGCTGGTGGGCGACATGTCGCAGCCGCGCGGCGGGCCCATGGCCTTTGGTCATGGCAGCCACCAGAACGGTCTGGACGTGGACATCTGGTTCCGCCTGCCGGGCCAGGCTTTGACCCCGGCGGAATTGTCCAGTCCTCAGGCGGTTTCCATGGTCAAGGGACGCAAGGTCAATTCCAAGACCTGGGGGAGCAAGCAATTGCGCTTGCTGCATCTGGCCGCTTCCGACCCCCGTGTCGAGCGCATCTTCGTCAACCCGGCCATCAAGGCGGCGGCCTGCAAGTCCGCCAAGGGCGATTGGCTGGCCAAATTGCGGCCCTGGTGGGGGCATGACGAACATTTCCACATTCGTCTGTCCTGTCCTTCCGGCGACACCAATTGTCAGCCGCAGGCCGCCATTCCCCCCGGCGACGGTTGCGGCGCCGAGCTGTCGTCTTGGCTGAACAAGAATACCGTGCTGCCCGATCTGGGGGAAAAGCCCAATACCAGACGCCCGGATCTGCCGGAAGCCTGCACCGCCATCTTGGAACGCCCCGGCGCGCGCGAGGCGGCGAACCGCTGATTTCCGTGCATCACCGCTTGCAAATCGACGCCGAAGGCTGTATCTAGCCGCCCACACACCGCACGCGGGGCCGCGTCGGCGCCTTTGGCGTTCGTCGCTCCGGTGTTGGAACCAGCTTGGTTCCAGCTACTCCCGCGGAGGCTTAACCGGAGAAAGAAAAGGAATTCTCTCCATGTCCATGCCGACTTTCACCATGCGCCAGCTCGTCGAAGCGGGCGTCCACTTCGGCCACAACACCCGCCGCTGGAACCCCAAGATGGCTCCGTTCCTGTTCGGCATCCGTAACGGCATCCACATCATCGACCTGCAGCAATCGGTTCCCATGCTGCATGCCGCCATGACCGCCGTGCGCAACGTCGTCGCCGGTGGTGGCCGCGTCCTGTTCGTGGGCACCAAGCGCGCCGCTTCCGACACCGTCGCCGAAGCCGCCAAGAAGTGTGGCCAGTACTATGTCAACCACCGCTGGCTGGGTGGCATGCTGACCAACTGGAAGACCATCTCGCTGTCGATCAAGCGTCTGCGCGAACTGGACGAACAGCTGGCTTCCGGCGCCGTCGGCGGCCTGACCAAGAAGGAACAGCTGGTCCTGGCCCGTGAAAAGGAAAAGCTGGATCGCGCCCTGGGCGGCATCAAGGACATGGGTGGCCTGCCGGACATCCTGTTCATCATCGACACCAACAAGGAATCGCTGGCGGTTCAGGAAGCCAACAAGCTGGGCATCCCGGTGGTCGCCATCCTGGATTCCAACTCGGATCCGTCGGGCGTCCAATTCCCGGTTCCCGGTAACGACGACGCCATCCGCGCCATCCAGACCTATTGCGATCTGATGGTTGCCTCGGTGCTGGACGGCATCCAGGCCGAAATCGGCCGTTCGGGTGGTGATATCGGCGCCGCCGAAGAAGCTCCGGTGGAAGTGATCCCCGCCGAAGTGGCCGCCGAAGGCGAAGCCGCTTCCGCCGAATAAGGCGAAGATTTCACGAAATGGCGGCGACATGCGTCGCCGCCATTTTGTTAAGTGCATAGCAGTACCAAACGTTTCTTCGAACAAACCTGACGAAGAGGAATGAACCCATGGCCGAGATTACCGCTGCGCTTGTCAAGGAGCTGCGCGAAAAGACTGGCGCCGGCATGATGGATTGCAAGAAGGCGCTGAACGAGACCGCTGGCGACGTGGAAGCCGCCATCGACTGGCTGCGCAAGAAGGGTCTGGCCGCCGCCGCCAAGAAGGCCGGCCGTGTCGCCGCCGAAGGTCTGGTCGCCATCGCTTCGGCCGGCACTACCGGTGTGGCCGTCGAAGTGAACGCCGAAACCGATTTCGTTGCCCGTAACGACCAGTTCCAGGGCTTCGCCAAGGGCGTCGCCGAAGTGGCCCTGACCGTCGGTTCCGACGTCGACGCGCTGAACGCCGCCCAGTTCCCCGGCGCCGGCAAGACCGTCGCCGAACAACTGACCGGCCTGATCGCCACCATTGGCGAAAACATGAACCTGCGTCGCGCCGCCAAGCTGGAAGTCAGCCAGGGTGTGGTCGCTTCCTACATGCACTCGGCCGCCGCTCCGGGCCTGGGCAAGATCGGCGTGTTGATCGCGCTCGAATCCGCTGGCGACACCGCCAAGCTGGAAGCCCTGGGCAAGCAGATCGCCATGCATGTGGCCGCCGCCAACCCGCTGTTCCTGGATTCGGCCTCGGTTGACAAGGCTGCCTTGGAGCGTGAAACCGCCGTTCTGACCGAACAGGCCAAGGCCTCGGGCAAGCCGGCCGAAGTCATCGAAAAGATGGTTCAGGGCCGTATCCGCAAGTACTACGAAGAAGTCTGCTTGCTGGATCAGGTGTTCGTCATCGACCAGGAAAACAAGATTTCCAAGGTCGTCGAGAATGCTGGCAAGGATGTCGGCGCCCCCGTCAAGCTGACCGGTTTCGTGCGCTTCGCCCTGGGCGAAGGCATCGAGAAGGAAGAAAAGGACTTTGCCGCCGAAGTGGCCGCCCAGCTGGGTGGCTGATCGGACGAAAGTTCGTTTCGCAGTTAAAGCCGCCGCCAGGGGAATGCCTCTGGCGGCGGTTTTCGCCTGAACTCCACATCAGGCGAGACAGAAGGGTGGAATGGTGTATGATCGCCACCCGGTAAAAAGCCCGGCTATCAGGCCGGGGATCGACCGCAATCCAAGCCTTTGGGGGCATTGATGGCCAGCGACGCCAAATTTCGCCGCGTTCTCCTCAAGATCTCGGGCGAAGGACTCATGGGGGATCGCGATTACGGTCTGGACAACACCACCGTCGAACGCATCGCCTCCGAAGTTCAGTCCGTGCGCGACCTTGGCGTCGAAGTGTGCTGCGTGGTGGGTGGCGGCAACATTTTTCGCGGCCTGTCCGGTGCCGCCAAGGGCATGGAACGCGCCGCTGCCGACAATATGGGCATGCTGGCCACGGTGATGAACGCCCTGGCCCTGCAAAACGCCCTGGAAGCCATCGACGTCGACACCCGCGTGCAATCGGCCATTCCCATGCCGTCGGTGTGCGAATCCTTCATCCGTCGCCGCGCCATCCGTCACCTGGAAAAGGGCAGGGTGGTGATTTTCGCCGCCGGCACCGGCAACCCGTTCTTCACCACCGACACGGCGGCCGCGCTTCGCGCCGTCGAAATGGGATGCGATGCCCTGTTGAAGGCGTCGCAGGTGGACGGCGTCTATTCCGCCGATCCCAAGAAGGTCAAGGATGCCGTGCGCTACGACACCCTGACCTTCCACGACGTCCTGGCCCGCGATCTGGCGGTGATGGACGCTTCCGCCATTTCGCTTTGCCGCGAAAACAACGTGCCCATCGTCGTCTTCGACATGCATACCGACAAGGCTTTCGCCGAGGTGGTGTCGGGACGCGGGCGTTTCACCATCATCAAGGAAGGGGGTTGATCCGTGTCCACACCGACCAACTGGGGCGATCTGAAGAAAGACATCGCCCATCGCATGGACAACACGGTCGAGGTTCTGAAGAAGGAGTTCTCGGGTCTGCGCTCTGGCCGCGCCGCCGCGTCGCTGTTGGAGCCGGTGGTGGTCGAGGCCTATGGCCAGACCATGCCGCTGACCCAATGCGGCACCATCGGTGTCCCCGAGCCCCGCATGCTGACCGTTCAGGTGTGGGACAAGGGTCAGGTCAAGGCGGTGGAAAAGGCCATCCGTGACGCCGGCCTGGGTCTGAACCCGCAGACCGACGGCCAATTGGTCCGCGTGCCGATTCCGCCCTTGAACGAAGAACGCCGCAAGGAACTGCAAAAGGTCGCCGGCAAGTATGCCGAACAGGCCCGAATCGCCATCCGCAATGTCCGCCGCGACGGTATGGACACCTTGAAGAAGATGGAAAAGGACGGCCATATCTCGGAAGACGAGATCAAGAAGCACGAAAAGGAAGTGCAGGCGCTGACCGACGAGACCATCAAGAAGGTGGACGAGACGCTGGCCCACAAGGAAAAGGAAATCATGCAGGTCTAGATGGTGATGGAGACCGCCCCCTTGCCCATCGCGCCGCTGCCGCCGCCCGTGCACGTTGCCATCATCATGGATGGCAACGGCCGTTGGGCCAAGGCGCGGGGCCTGCCGCGCACCGCCGGTCACAAGCGGGGCGCCGAAGCTGTTCGGCGCACCGTCGAGGCGGCGCGCGAGATGGGCATCTCCTACCTGACGCTTTATGCTTTTTCTTCTGAAAACTGGAAGCGGCCGGCGGGCGAGGTCACCGACCTGATGGGGCTGTTGCGGCTTTATCTGCGCAACGAAGTCTCGAACCTGCATAAGAACGGCATCCGCCTGCGCATCATCGGCGACCGTTCGCGGCTTTCCGCCGACATCAATGCCCTGATCGACGAATCCGAGGCCAAGACCGCGGCCAACACCGCGCTCACCCTGGTTCTGGCCCTGTCCTATGGCGGGCGTCAGGAAATCGTCTGCGCCGCTCGGCGGCTGGCGGAACGGGTGGCGGCGGGCACGTTGAAACCCGCCGATATCGACGAAGCGGCGTTCGGCGCCAGTCTGTTCACCGCCGACATCCCCGATCCTGATCTGCTGATCCGCACCTCTGGCGAACAGCGCATTTCCAATTTCCTGCTGTGGCAGGCGGCTTACGCCGAATTCGTCTTCACCGACGTGTTGTGGCCCGATTTCGGCCGCGAGCACCTGGAAGAGGCGGTGCGCGCCTTCCATGGCCGCGAGCGGCGCTACGGCAACGCGCCGGGCTGATCATCGTGCTGCTACCCCGCATCCTGTCCGCTTTGGTGATGATCCCCGTGGCTCTGGCGGCCATCTGGTGGGGCGGTTATGCCTTCGCCGTTATGGTGGCGGTCGCTGGTGCGGTCATGGTGTGGGAATGGGACCGCATGACCGGCGGCACATTTGCCACGGGTGGCCGTTTGGCCGCTGTCTTGGTGGCCGTCGCCTCGCTGATGGCTTTCACTTGGCCCATGGCGTCTTTGGCCCTGGTATTGGTCGCTGCTGTGGTGGCGGGACGTCGGGCCGAATGCGAAGGGGCAGGGCGGCGTTATTGGGCGTTGTCGGGCGTTTTGTACTGTGGCCTGCCTGCCGTTGCCTTGGTTTGGCTGCGTGGTGACGATGGCCAGGGGCGTTTTCTGATGCTGGGTCTGATGTTGGTGGTTTGGGCCACCGATATCGGCGCTTATGCTGCGGGACGGACCATTGGCGGACCATTGCTGATGCCGAAAGTCAGCCCTAAGAAGACCTGGGCCGGGTTGATCGGTGGTATGCTGAGCGCGGCCCTGATAGGGGCGCTGGGCAACGGGTTTACCGCTTTCGGGCCTCATTCACATTTCGATTTTGCTCTACCCTTGGGGGCTGCCATCCTCGCCGTTGTGGCACAAGCAGGTGACCTGCTGGAAAGCTGGGTCAAGCGACGCTTTGGCGTCAAAGATTCCAGCAATATCATTCCCGGTCACGGGGGGGTGTTGGATCGCGTGGATGGCGTGTTGAGCGTCGCAGTTTTCATTGCCGTTTTTCGCTTGGCCGGCGTCATTTGAAGGTCTAGTCCATGAGTGATCCCCGTCGCGCCGTCACCATTTTGGGTTCCACCGGTTCCATCGGCCGCAACACGGTGGAGCTGATCGAGGCGCGTCCCGACCTTTACCGCACCGAGGCCCTGGTGGCCAATTGCAACGCCGCCCTGCTGGCCGATCAGGCGCGTCGGTTGCGCCCGCATCTGGCGGTGGTGGCCGACGAAGCCGCCTTGCCTCAGTTGCGCGAGCTTTTGGCCGGCACCGGCATCCGCACCGCTGCTGGTTCTGCCGCCGTGGTGGACGCGGCGCAATTGCCCGCCGATTGGGTGATGTCGGCCATCGTCGGCGCCGCCGGTCTGGCCCCCACCTTGGCCGCCTTGCGGCGCGGTTGCGTGGTCGGTCTGGCCAACAAGGAATGTCTGGTCTGCGCCGGCGATCTGATGATGGCGGAAGTGGCGGCGCATGGTGCCACTTTGTTGCCGGTGGATTCCGAGCATTCGGCCATTTTCCAGGTGTTCGAGGACGACCAGCGCGCCGCCATCGACAAGATCGTGCTGACCGCGTCGGGCGGACCGTTCCGGCAAAAGACCTTGGAAGAGATGGCGGCGATGACGCCTGCCCAGGCGGTCGCCCATCCCAATTGGTCCATGGGGGCCAAGATCAGCGTCGATTCGGCATCCATGATGAACAAGGGGTTGGAGCTGATCGAAGCCCACCACCTGTTCGCCATGGGAGAAGACAAGATCGACATCCTGGTCCATCCGCAATCGGTGATCCATTCCATGGTCGCCTATGCCGACGGTTCTGTCCTGGCGCAGTTGGGCAGTCCCGACATGCGCACCCCCATTGCCTATGCCCTGGGCTGGCCGCGTCGTATCGCCTCGCCGGCTCCCAAGCTTGATCTGGCCGCCATTGCCACGTTGACCTTCGAAGCCCCCGATCCGGTCCGTTTTCCGGCCCTGCGTCTGGCCCGCGCCGCCTTGCAAAGCGGCGGCGCCGCACCTACTGTCCTAAACGCCGCCAATGAAGAGGCGGTCGCCGCCTTCCTGGCCGGCCGTATCGGTTTCCTGGATATCGCCCGTACGGTCGAGAAAACCCTGGAAACCATGCCGGCGGCCCGTTTGGGATGTATCGACGACGTGCTGGCCCAAGACGGTCTGGCCCGCGTTCGCGCCCGTACTTTGATCGACACTCTGGCCTGATCGGGGCAGCATGGATTTTTTCTGGAACTATATCGTCGTCTTCCTGCTGATCCTGACCGTGGTCGTCTTCGTCCACGAATTGGGCCATTATCTGGTGGCCCGCTGGAACGGCGTGCGTGTCGAAGTGTTTTCCATCGGTTTCGGCCCGGAAATCTGGGGTTTCAACGACAAGACCGGCACGCGCTGGCGCTTCAGCGTGCTTCCCTTGGGGGGGTATGTGAAGATGTTCGGTGATGCCGACGCCGCTTCCGCCACCGGTGAAACCCGCGACATGACCGACGAGGAAAAGGCGGTCAGCTTCCGTCACAAGCGGGTGGGGCAGCGTGCCGCCATCGTCTTCGCCGGCCCCGCCGCCAATTTCATCTTCGCCATCATTGGTCTGGCCCTGATGTTCATGATTCTGGGCCAACCGGTCACCGAACCGGTGGTGGGCCAGGTGCTGCCGGGCAGCGCCGCCGAACAGGCCGGAATGCTGGCCGGCGACCGGGTGGTGCGGGCCAATGGCAGTGCGGTCACACGGTTCCAGGACATTCAGCGCATCGTCCGTCTGGACATCGACAAGCCGCTGCAGCTAAGTGTCGAACGCGACGGCGGCACGGTGGATTTGGTCGCCCATCCGCGTATCGTCGAGCGCAAGGGCATGTTCGGCGACATGGAAAAAGTGCCGGTCCTGGGCATTGCCGCCGATGCCGCGCAGACCCGCATCGTCCATTATGGCCCGGGCACGGCGCTGTGGCAGGCGGTGCGCGAATCGGGAAACATGATTTCGGCGACTTTCGTCGGCATCGGCCAGATGATCAGCGGCACGCGGGACAGCGATGAATTGGGCGGCCCCATCCGTATCGCCAAAGGGGCCGGTGAAGCGGCACAGTTGGGCATCGCCTCGGTGGCCTTTTACATCATCATGCTGTCGTTGAACCTGGGCCTGATCAACCTGTTCCCGATCCCTATCCTGGATGGTGGTCACCTGGTTTTTTATGGCTTCGAGGCCATCCTTGGTAGGCCGTTGGGTGAGAAGGCCCAAGAATATGGTTTCCGAATCGGGCTGTTTCTGGTATTGGCCTTGATGGTATTTGCCACCCGTAACGATATCGTATCGTTGCCGGCGTGGGAGGCCATAAAGCGGCTGTTCTCATGATTTCACAATCACCCATGGGAATGGGTGGATTGGGAAGGGGGGCGTTGATGGGTTTGTTGCGTAAAGCCGCGATCGCGATCGGCTTGGTTCTGGTGTCGGTTCCTGCCTGGGCGCAGAACGCCGGTACCATTCGGCAAATTGTCGTGCAGGGCAACCAGCGCGTCGAAGTCGAAACCGTCAAGTCGTATATGGCGGTCGCCGAAGGCGACCCCTACAGCGCCGAACGCGTCGACCGTTCGCTCAAGACCTTGTTCAACACCGGCCTGTTCGCCGACGTCGCCATCCGTCAGGAAGGCGAGGCGCTGGTGGTGCGTGTGGTGGAAAACCCCATCATCAACCGCATCGCTTATGAAGGGAACAAGCGTATCAAGGACGAACAGCTGGAACAGGAAACCCAGCTGCGTCCGCGCGTGGTCTATACCCGTACCAAGGTTCAAAACGACGTCAAGCGCATCCTTGACCTCTATCGCCGTCAGGGCCGTTTCGCCGCCACCGTCGAACCCAAGCTGATCCAGCTGGAACAGAACCGCGTCGACTTGGCCTACGAGATCAACGAGGGCGAGCCGACCTACGTCAAGCGCATCAACTTCGTTGGCAACCACATGTATTCCGATTCGCGCCTGCGCGAGGTGTTGGCCACCAAGGAAGAGCGCTGGTACCGGTTCCTGTCGTCCGACGACACCTATGATCCGGATCGCGTCACCTACGACCGCGAATTGCTGCGCCGTTACTACCTGAAGCACGGTTTCGCCGATTTCCGTGTGGTGTCCGGTGTCGCCGAGCTGACCCCGGATCGCGGTGGTTTCTTCATCACCTTCACGGTGGAAGATGGCGACCGCTACAAGTTCGGGACCGCCGCCATCAACGCCAATCTGCGCGATCTGGACGGCAAGGATCTGGAGCCGCTGCTGACCAGCGTGCCCGGTGAGTGGTACAACGCCGACCAAGTGGAAGACATCGTCCAGAACCTGACCGATGCCTTGGGGTCCAAGGGTTTCGCTTTCGTCGACGTGCGTCCGCAGGTCAACCGCGACCGCGAAAACAAGACCATCAACATCACCTATGACATCAGCGAAGGCCCGCGCGTCTATGTCGAGCGCATCGACATCACCGGCAACGTCCGCACGCTGGACAAGGTGATCCGTCGCGAATTCCGTCTGGTGGAAGGCGACGCCTTCAACACCGCCAAGATCCGTCGTTCGCGTCAGCGCATCAGGGATTTGGGGTATTTCGAGAAGGCGGAAGTCACCAACGTTCCGTCGGAAACCGCTCCTGACCGCACCATCATCAAGGTGGACGTCCAGGAAAAGTCCACCGGCGAATTGTCGTTCGGTGTCGGTTGGTCGACCGTGGTCGGCCCGCTGGTGGAAGCCTCCATCCGTGAACGCAACCTGCTGGGTCGCGGCCAGGACCTGAAGCTGTCGGCATCGTTGGGGACGCGTCGCAACAGTGCCGAGCTGTCCTTCACCGAGCCGTACTTCCTGGACCGTAAGCTGTCGGCTGGTTTCGACATCTTCTCGGTGACCCGTAAGCTGCAAAGCGAAAGCTCGTACGACCACAACACCTTGGGTGCCGCCATCCGCAGTGGCTATTACATCCATGACAATCTGCGCCAGGACGTGCGTTATCAGATCAAACGTGATCAGGTCGAAAACGTGGACAGCGGCGCTTCGCTGTTCGTCCGGGAACAGATGGGCACGGCGACCACTTCGTCGATCATGCAGGGCCTGACCTGGGATTACCGCGACAGCAAGATGGAGCCGACCGAAGGTTTCTTCGTCAAGGTCAGCAACGAACTCGCCGGCTTGGGCGGTACCCAGAAGTGGCTGCGCAACAACATCAGCGCCGGTCAGTATTTCCAACTGGACGAGCAGGTGGTGTTGGGGGTGACCGGTGGTGCCGGTATCATCAGCGGCTTCGGCGACGAAAAGGTCCGTATCACCGAACGGTATTATCTGGGCGGCGACAGCTTCCGCGGCTTTGCCAGCGCCGGTGTCGGCCCGCGTGACAAAAGCTCGGGCGATGCCTTGGGCGGCATGTGGCAGGCCTCGGGTAGCGTGCAGATGAAGTTCCCGCTGGGCTTGCCGGAAGAATTGGGCTTTGCCGGTCAGGTCTTCACCGATTTCGGTACCGTCGGTTCGACCGAGGATTACGCCAATTCCTCGACCATCGACCAGAAAAGCTCGTTGCGTGCGTCGGTTGGTGCCGGCGTGACCTGGAAGTCGCCCATGGGGCCGGTGGCCTTGGATCTGGCCATCCCGGTGATGAAGGAATCGTTCGACGAGGACGAAATCTTCAGCTTCAACTTCGGCACGAGGTTCTAAGGATGGCCGCATTCGGGGCCATCCGCATGGTTGCGGGTGTGGTCGCGTTGCTGATGTCGGGTTCCGCCTTGGCGCAGACGGCACCGGCGAAAAGTGCGGCGGCGCCGGCGATCATCGTCATCGTCGACGCTGCCCGCGTGCAACGTGAAAGTGTGGCGGGCAAGGGTCTGGTGGCGGAACGCGAACGCTATCAGCAGACCTACAACACCGAATTCGAAAACGCCCGCAAGCAATTGCAGGCGGCCGAACAGGATTTGACCAAGCAACGGGCAACCCTGGCGTCCGACGTGTTCCAGGAAAAAGTTCGGACCTTGAACGCCCGGATCGCCGAATTCCAGCGTCAGTACCAAGGGGCGGTTCGCGCCTTGGACAAGTCCACCGCCACAGCCAGCAACGATCTGCAAAAGGCGGTGGTCGGCGTCACCAGCGAAGTGGCTTCGGAAGTGGGGGCGGGGTTGGTCCTGCACAAACAGCAGGTGTTCTTGCATGATGAACGCATGGATATCACCCCCCAGGTGATCGAACGTTTGAACAAACGCCTGAGCTCGATTCCGTTCCCGGTTCCCGACGCTCATCTGCCGGGGGTCGAAGACGCTGCCCCCAAGGGAAAGAAATAAACCATGGCTGATGCCCGTTTTTTCCAGGTGGCTGGTCCTTTCACTTTGGGACAGCTGGCCGGGCTCTGTGGGGCCGAGATGTCGGCCGGAGCCGATTCCACCCAGATGTTCGCCGACGTGGCTGCACTGGAGACGGCCGGCCCCCAACACATCAGCTTTTTGGACAATCGGAAATATCTGTCCGCCTTTGCCGCCACCAAGGCCGGCGCGGTGATCGTCCATCCCGACGTGGCCGACCGTGGCCCGGCGGGGGTGGCGCTTTTGTTGTCCAAGGATCCCTATCGCGCTTACGCCATGGTGGCCCAGGCTTTCTATCCCCAGCCGGCGGTGACGGAATGGCGGGCGCCGAATGCCTGTATCGATCCCAGCGCTGTGATCGGAGCCAATTGCTGGATCGGTCCCGGTGTGGTGATCGGCGCCCGGGCCGAGATCGGCGACAATTGCCGGATCGAGGCCAATGCGGTGATCGGCGACGGTGTGGTGCTGGGGGCGGGCGGCAAGATCGGCGCCAATGCCAGCGTTTACTGCGCCGTCATCGGCAAGAATGTCAGCATTTATCCCGGTGCCCGCATCGGCCAGGATGGCTTTGGCTTCGCCATGGGGGCCCAGGGTCATCTGAAAGTCCCGCAATTGGGACGCGTGGTGATCGGCAACAACGTGGAAATCGGCGCCAACACCACCATCGACCGCGGTTCCGGCCCCGACACGGTGATCGGCGACGGCTGCTGGATCGACAATCTGGTGCAGATCGGCCACAACGTGCAATTGGGCCGCGGCTGCGTCGTGGTGGCCCAGGTGGGCATTTCCGGATCGACCCAATTCGGCGATTTCGTCGCCGCTGGCGGCCAGGCCGGTTTCGCCGGCCATTTGAAGATCGGAATGGGGGCCAAGGTGATGGCGCAATCGGGCGTTATCAGCGATATTCCCCCCGGCCAGACTTATGGCGGTTATCCGGCGATCCCCCGGATGGAATGGTTGCGTCAATCGGCCACGCTCAGCAAACTGGCCCGCGACAAAAAGCAGCGCTAAACTTCATATCTAATTCGTTTGTAAGCACAGGAAGGACAGCATGGTGAACGAGACCGAGACCGGGAAGGCGGTCGACATCAACCGGATCATGGAAATGATTCCGCACCGCTACCCGTTCCTGATGGTCGACAAGGTTGTCGACATCGTCGCCAATGAAAGCGCCGTTGGCATCAAGAACGTCACCATCAACGAGCCGTTCTTTCAGGGCCATTTCCCCCAGCGACCGGTGATGCCGGGTGTGCTGATCATCGAAGCAATGGCGCAAACCGCCGCCGTTCTGGTGGTGTCGACCCTGGGCCCGGATTCCGAAGGCAAGCTGGTGTATTTCATGAGCGTCGACGAAGCCCGTTTCCGTAAGCCCGTCGGCCCTGGCGACCAATTGCACATTCACGTCACCAAGCAACGTTCGCGCGGCAATGTCTGGAAGTTCCGCGCCGAAGCCAAGGTGAACGACGTCCTGATGGCCGAAGCCACCTATGCCGCGATGATTCTGGACAGCTGATGGCCAACATTCATCCCACCGCCATTGTCGATCCCCAGGCGGATGTCGCCGGATCGGCGTCGATCGGCCCGTTCTGCGTGGTCGGCCCCCATGTCCGTCTGGGCGAGGGTGTGGAATTGCTGTCCCATGTGGTGGTCGAAGGACGCACCACCATCGGCGACAACACCCGCATTTTCCCCTTTGCCTCGATCGGCCACCAACCCCAAGATTTGAAGTATCATGGCGAGCCGTCGACACTGGAAATCGGCAAGAACAACCAGATCCGCGAATACGTGACCATGCAGCCCGGCACCGAAGGCGGCGGCATGATCACCAAGGTCGGCGACAATTGCCTGTTCATGGCCAGTGCCCATGTGGCCCATGACTGCATCGTCGGCAACAACGTGATCATGGCCAATAATGCCACCTTGGCCGGTCACGTGTTGGTGGGCGAATACGCCTTCCTGGGCGGGCTGTCGGCCGTGCACCAATTTGTGCGTATCGGCAAGCACGCCATGGTCGGCGGCATGTCGGGGGTCGAAGCCGACATCATTCCGTTCGGCATGGTCATTGGCAACCGCGCCCATCTGAACGGCCTCAACATTGTCGGTTTGAAGCGTCGCGGCTTCTCGCGCGAGGAAATCCATTCCCTGCGCAGTGCCTATCGCTTGCTGTTCGGCCCGGAAGGCACGTTGCAGGAACGTCTGGCCGACGTGGTCGAGCAATATGCCAGCAACGGCGCGGTGATGGAGGTGATCGAGTTCATTCGCTCGGATTCCTCGCGGTCGCTGTGCACGCCCGGCTTCGAGGATGGCAAGTAAACTCGGCATCATCGCCGGCGGTGGCGCCTTTCCCGGGCTTGCCATCGCCGCCTGCCGGTCGCAGGACCGGCCCTTCCACGTCTTGGCGCTGACCGGCCACGCCGATCCCTTGGTCATCGGCGACGCCCCGGCGGATTGGATCCGGTTGGGCGAGGCGGGAACCGGGTTCAAGAAACTGCACGATGCCGGCGTCACCGAATTGGTGATGATCGGGCCGGTGCGGCGCCCCAGCTTGAAGGAATTGGCCCCCGATTGGTGGACCGCCAAATTCTTCGCCAAGGTCGGCCTGAAGGCCCTGGGTGACGACGGTTTGTTGCGGGCAGTGGCCAAGGAAATCGAAAGCGAGGGTTTCACCGTCATCGGCATCGACCAGGTCCTGGATGATTGCCTGGCCCCTGACGGTCTATTCGGCCGCCATGGCCCTGACGAGATTGCGCAAGCCGACATCGTCCGCGGCTGGCAGGTGGCCAAGGGCTTGGGTGCCCTGGATGTCGGCCAATCGGTGATCATCCAGCAAGGCATCGTCTTGGGGGTGGAAGCCATCGAGGGGACCGACCGGCTGATCCGCCGTTGCGCCGAATTGCGCCGCGACGGTCCGGGGCCGATTTTGGTCAAGGTCAAGAAACCCGGGCAGGACCGGCGTCTGGATTTGCCGACCATCGGCTTGGCGACCATGCATGAAGCCATCGCCACCGGCCTGCGCGGCATCGTCGTCGAGGCCGGCGGCACCTTGGTTCTGGATCGCCAGAAACTGACCGAGGAAGCTGATGCCAACGGCCTGTTCGTTCTGGGACACAAGGACTGACATGCTGATCTATGTCATCGCCGGCGAACCTTCGGGTGATTTGCTGGGCGGCCGTCTGATGGCGGCGCTTCGCCAGGAAACCGGTGATACGGTGCGTTTCGCCGGGATCGGTGGCGAAAACATGCAGGCCCAAGGCCTGCGATCGCTGTTTCCCATGACCGAGTTGACGGTGATGGGACTGACCGAGGTGTTGCCGCGCATTCCCCGCATCCTGCGTCGGGTGCGCGAAACCCTGGACGACATCGGGCGACTGAAGCCCGACGCCGTGGTCACCATCGATTCCTGGGGTTTCACCGGTCGGGTGCAAAAGGGCTGTCAGAAGCTTTATCCCGACCTGCCGCGCATCCATTACGTCGCCCCCATGGTGTGGGCGTGGAAGCCCAAGCGGGCCGCCAAGCTGGCCAAGGTCCTGGACCTGCTGATGACTTTGCTGCCGTTCGAGCCGCCTTATTTCGAAAAGGAAGGTCTGCGCACCGTTCATGTGGGGCACCCGGTGGTGGAATCCGGGGCCGGGCAGGGCGATGGCGCCGCCTTTCGGGGGCGCCACAACCTGGGTGCCGATGTGAAATTGCTGGCGGTGCTGCCGGGCAGTCGCCATTCCGAGACCAGCAAATTGTTGCCGGTTTTCGGCCAGGTTCTGCACCGGCTGGACAATATGGGGGTGAAGGCCAAGGTGGTGGTTCCCACTCTTCCCCATCTGGTCGACGAAGTGCGCGACGCGGCCAAGTCCTGGCCGTTCGATCCGCTGGTGATCGAGGACAGCGCGCAGAAATACGATTGCTTCGCCGCCAGTACCTGCGCCCTGGCGGCGTCAGGGACGGTGGCCCTGGAATTGGCCATGGCCGGCCTGCCGACAGTGATCGCCTATCGGCTGTCGGCGTTGACCGCTTTCATGGCCCGCAAGCTGTTCGGCTTCAAGATCAAATGGGCGACCTTGGTCAACATGGTGCTGGACCGCCCGGTGATGCCGGAATTCCTGCAAGAGGATTGCCGCGCCGACCAAATCGCCCCGGTTCTGGCCCGTATGCTGGACGACGAGAGCGAACGCGATTGGCGCCGCCTTGACATGGCGGCGGGCATGGCCCAATTGGGCCAAGGGGGCGAATCGCCGGGAAGGCGGGCGGCCCAAGTGGTTTTGAATTTTATTGCGCAAAGGAAACAGCCATGAGCTGGCAGATGCTGCACACCATGATCCGGGTCGGCGACCTGGACAAGTCCATCGCCTTTTACACCGGTCTTCTGGGCATGACGCTGTTGCGCCGCACCGATTATCCCGATGGCCGCTTTACCTTGGCTTTTGTCGGCTATGGCGACGAAAAGTCCAACACCGTGTTGGAACTGACCCATAATTGGGACACGCCCTCTTACGATCTGGGCAATGGTTTCGGCCATGTCGCCCTGGGCGTGCCCGATATCTATGCCACCTGCGAGCAATTGGCCCAGGCAGGCGCCAAGATCACCCGGCCGCCCGGCCCCATGAAGCACGGTAGCACAGTGATCGCTTTCATCGAGGACCCGGATGGTTACAAGATCGAATTGATCGAGCGCAAGCCGGCTTGACACCGTGAACGGCCGGGTGCAGCGTCAACCGGATCGTTGACGGGGTTGACCATGGACCTGTTTGAACTGATGAATGACGGCGGCAGCCAGCGCGACAAGGCGCTGGACCGTCTGGACGGCATCGTCGCCCTTTACGCCTCGGACGATTCTGCGGTGCGCGAGGAAGCCATGGGCCGGGCCATGGTGTTCTGTGGCAAGGAATGGGGCGGTTATGCCGCCGGCCTGGAAGCCTTGGCCGACCGCTGCGATTCCCGCGATCAATCCTTGATGGCCTTGCGTCTGCGCGAAGAAGCCCAAGACCCCGGCAGCATGATCCGCCAAACCGAGGCGGACATGGCCGAACAGGCCAAGATGAGTGACGAGAAACGTGCGGTCATCGCCCGTTACGGTTCGGAAGAAGCGGCGCTGGGGCCGATTCCTTTGGAAAAAATCTTCGTCGACGCGGTGGCCGATTGGTTGGGTCTTCCCGACATGGACCCGTGGGAACCGGTGGCCGATTGGTCGGTGCCCTGGCACCCCATTCCCGACGAACTGGCCCACACGGTGGCAATCGCCTGTCCGTTGCCGCAGAACATCGCCGATGCCCGGGCCGAATGCATGGCCTGGGAAAGCCGTTTGGCCGAATTGGACATGCTGGGCGAGGGGGCGGGCAACGCCGTGCTGCCGACCGCCTGCGCCGCCCGCTATCGGCTGGTGCAGCTTGAATGGGCGGCGGAATTGCCGGTACGTTCGTTGGCTGACTTCCAGATGCGTTTGGAATATTGGCGCAGCCATGGCGGCGACGACGGCGCCGGCTATGCCCGTTTGGAACAGGATTTCGCCCAATTGTTGGCCCAAGGTGTCAGTCTTGGCGGCGTCGAGACCACCAAGGACAAATGCCGGCGCCTGAAATTGGACAATCCCAAATGGTCGTTGGCCAGGATCGGCCAGGAACTGGGAATCTCCCGCCAAGCCGTACACAAACATTTGCAAGCTTAAGCGGAGGAAACCATGCGCAAATTTTGGATGATTACGGCCTTGGGGCTGATGGCGTCCGCGCCGGCCCAGGCCCAGTTGATGGATGTTCTGACCGCGCCCAAGACCTTGATCGACCGCGCCATCGAGGCCCGTTCCGCCGGCGACATCGCCAAGGACAACGAGATCGTCGTCAAGGTCAACGCCATCATGGGCAAGCTGGGGACCATCAAGGCCTCGACCGAAATCTATGAACAGCGTCTGCTGATCACCGGTATTTTCGACGACAAGGCGGTCTATAACAAATTCGAAAGCGAGGTCCGCAAGGTGGCGGGGGTGAAAAAGCTTTATTGGCACGTCACCTATCTGCCGGAAAACGATCCGTCGCGGAAAAGCCTGCTGGATTGGGCCGATGTCACCGTCATGGCCGCCAAGGCCCAAGGCCGCTTGGTGGGAACGGCCGGCGTCGCCGACGTGAACTTCCGGACCACCGCCGATTCTTACGGCACCGTCTATCTGATCGGTCGGGCGCGCTCCGGCGAGGAAGCCAAGAAGGCCCTGGCGCGGGTGCGCGATGGCAAAGGTGTCAGGAAGGTGGTGGATTACGTGGTCGTGCGGCCTTAGGCCCGTTCAGACGCCACGCGGGGTTTGGCCCGTGGCGGCCCGTTCCGGGTCCGTTCAGGCGCCACGCGGGGTTTGGCCCGTGGCGGCCCGTTCCGGGTCCGTTCAAACGCCACGCGGGCTTTGGCCCGTGGCGGCCCGTTCCGGGCCCGTTCAAACGCCACGCGGGCTTTGGTTGGCCCCAACCTTTGGCCCAAGTTGTATGACCAGCGGGCGGCGGATATTCTGCCGCCCGTTCTCATTTTCGGAAGGTGCCTTGATGTTCACCCGGGCGATGCCGGCCTTGTTCGTGCTGTTGTGGAGCACCGGGTTCATTGGCGCCAAGTACGGCCTTCCCTATGCCGAACCCTTCACCTTCCTGTCCATCCGTTTCGTCCTGATCATCACGCTGCTGGCGGGACTGGGCTTGGCCGGCCGCGCCACCTGGCCCCGGTCGCCGCGTCAGATCGGCCATCTTTTGGTGTCCGGCACCTTGGTCCATGCCGCCTATCTGGGCGGGGTCTTCGCCGCCATCCATCACGGCCTGTCTTCGGGAATGGCGGCGCTTCTGGTGGGCTTGCAGCCCGTGCTGACCGCTTTGGTCGCGGGGCCGTTGTTCGGCGAAAGGATCACCGCGCGTCAATGGCTGGGGCTGTTGCTTGGGCTGGTAGGGGTGATGCTGGTCCTGGCGGCACGGCCCTCGGGCTTGGGCTTCGCCGGTCTGTCCTGGGTGGGGGTGGGCTTCGCCCTGGTGGCCCTGGGCGGCATCACCGCCGGCACCCTTTACCAAAAGCGTTTTGGTCAGGGCATGGATTTGCGCACCGGCTCGGCCGTGCAATATGTCGGCGCACTCTTGGTGTTGGGACCGGTGGCGTTTTTCACCGAAACCATGCAGGTGGAATGGTCTTGGACCTTCGTTCTGGCCTTGGGCTGGCTGGTCCTGGTCTTGTCCTTTGGTGCGATCACCCTTTTGATGTTGTTGATCAAAAACGGTGAAGCCGCCCGGGTGGCCAGCCTGTTCTATCTGGTGCCGCCGGTCACCGCCGCCATCGCCTGGGTGTTGTTCGGCGAAACCTTGACGTGGTTGGGCTTGGCCGGCATGGCTCTGGCGGCCATGGGCGTCGCCCTGGTCATTCGCAAATGACCCTATAGAGCGCCAGCGTTTATGCGTACGCATATCCTGCGCCCCTGAGATCGTTGCGGCATTCATGGGTGTCGTCGAGATCGCAGATGTTTCCGTCGGCTTGAGGTGCGCCTTAAGCTTGGCGTAGACCATCTCGATTGGGGTGAGGTCCGGGCAAGAAGGCGGCAGGAAAAAGGACCAGGGACCGCGTTTTCCGAGACTGGCCTTGGCCTTCTCGTCGCTGGGCAGCTTGATCCCAGCGCGGCGCTGTTCTGTCGGTGAGCCATGCCCGGGCCGTCCTGGCGGACTGGAAAGACGATTACAACTATGTGCGGCCCCAAACCGCCCATTTCGGTCATCACAGGGAGACGGGGCACAACTTCTGACCGGGATCAATCGGGGGAAATGGTCACCCTTTTGAAAAAAGTGACGGGTTGATGAAAAAGAATTTGACGGGGTGGTCTTGGGGGCGTAGAAAGCGCCCTCCCCGACGGACGGAGTGATCCGGAAGGCGGGGGGCGCGGAGGAGGGCAACGGCTTCGCGGAGGTGGTTCGAAGGAAACTTCGGCGGCTTCGAAAAAAGCGGTTGACGGGGTTGCGGCCCTGGGGTAGAAACCGCGCCTCGCTGTCGAGCCGAAGTATTCGGCGAAATAGTGGGAAATAAAGCAGAGGTCAATTGCTCTGCTTACTGAAGTAAAAAAGCTTCGGTGCAAAAAAAGAAGTTGACAGAGCGTCGGGCTCTAAGGTAAAAAGCCGACCCCGCCGGAAACGGTGCGGTGAACAAGATTGGCGGAGGCGACTTGCTCCGCTTGACGGTCCGGTAAAAACCGCATCGTCGCAAAAAAAGAAGTTGACGGCGAGCCGGTCGCCTTGATATAAGCCGGCCTCCCGATTGAACGGGGGCGGTTCTGAAGATGCGGTGACGCGGTTCGGGACTGAATGAAGGACGGAAGTTCTTCGGCTCTTTGACATGGTGAAGACGCAAGGAAGGGATGCGCAGGCAGCGTCGGTCCAAAACCGGACCGTTCATAGCTGAAGCGCATCTTGATAAAGAAGCGTGTAATTTTGCTTTGGACGAGCTCTGTTCCAGAAGTCTTCGGACTGTCTGGAAGTCAACTTGAGAGTTTGATCCTGGCTCAGAACGAACGCTGGCGGCAGGCCTAACACATGCAAGTCGAACGAAGTCTTCGGACTTAGTGGCGCACGGGTGAGTAACACGTGGGAATATACCTTTCGGTGGGGAATAACAGCGGGAAACTGCTGCTAATACCGCATACGCCCTTCGGGGGAAAGATTTATCGCCGAGAGATTAGCCCGCGTCCGATTAGCTAGTTGGTAAGGTAA
>DISD01000091.1 GCA_002435715.1 Rhodospirillaceae bacterium UBA6219 | reverse complement strand
TGGCGGAGGGAGCGGGATTCGAACCCGCGCTAAGGGTTAACCCCCTAGGACGGTTTAGCAAACCGTTGGTTTCAGCCACTCACCCATCCCTCCGCAGGAATGTCATTTAATGGGGGTCGCTAACACCCCCGTGGCTGGACGGATGTTTCTAACGACTTGTTTTCGATTGGTCAACCGGGAACAGTGGCTTTTTGTTGATCTTCGTTTGCGCGGTTGGCGTGCAGCCACAGATGGGTCAGTGACAGGCTGCTGACCGTCAGAGGCAGAAACGGCAGCAGGATCAGTTGCACGATGGTGTCGAAGGGAGAGCGCAGGCTTGCTCCCCAGGTTTGCAGCGACAGGTCCACGAACACAAGAACGGCGATCAGCATGAAGATTTGGGTCTGGTGCGGCGTGACCAAGGCATATTGACTGTCATGGTCGGGGGTTTGCCCCAAGGCGTTGGCGGGCAGGGCCATGAGGGCGGTGGCGCACATCCACAACCCCACGATCATTGACAGGCTGTCAATGATCGGGGCGAGCGCCGCAGGCGGTTGCGCCAGATCCGACACCACGTTGGTCGCAAAGAAGGGGATCGCCATGATCAGCGAGAGGATGAGGGTGCTTTTGAGGTACAGCCACTCGGCGCCACCCAATCGCAGGCGGACGGGCTGTCCCTGGATCAAGTGACGGTGCCAGGCGCAAGACCCGACAATCACGAACGGCCAGTTCAACGCTGCAAACGGCAACGTCCACAGCGGCGTTTTGTCCAGAATGATGAGACCTGTGGCGATGATCAGGCTGGGCCAGAATGCCATCAGGCATTGTAAAGGGCTTTGCCATAGGGTCTGGGCTGATTGGGCCAGGATCGCCAGAATGGGCAGTTTCATCCGCTCGGAGTCCAAAGAAACTTCGCGTGATGGTAGTTGTTTGGCGGGGCGCTGTCATCGCGCTTGACGCTTCCCGACACCTTCTGTCATGGTTGGCGCATGATGACTGCGAAATTCGCCCTGCTGCTGCTGACCTGCCCGGTGTCGTGAACCGCGACGACGCCGGGGTTACTGCTTGCGGCGTCCAGATCAGCGAATTTCCCGAGAGCATCATGAAGTCCCAAAATTCCATCACCTTGATCCGTCGTGCCACTGTCACGTCCATGGATCGACTGCGACTAATCGGCGGTCGTCGGCCCTGACGCTTTCCGCGCGTCCGACGACCGTGACAATTTTCGCGCGGTCCCCCAAATGCAGACACGATCAAGAAGAGGATGAACCGGCCATGATGAACGCCGCTTCTCACAAGTACCGCCCCTATCCGACCATGCGCATGGCCCAGCGCCGTTGGCCCGACGCCGTGATTTCCGTGCCGCCGCAATGGTGTTCCGTCGATCTTCGTGACGGCAATCAGGCGCTGATCGACCCCATGGACACCCAGCGCAAGATGCGGCTGTGGAACACCTTGGTGGGGATGGGTTTCAAGCAGATCGAAGTGGGCTTTCCCGCCGCGTCGCAGACCGATTACGACTTCATCCGTCATTTGATTGACGGCGGCCACATTCCCGACGACGTCACCATCCAAATCCTGACCCAGGCGCGCCAGGATTTGATCGCCAAAAGCTTCGAAGCTTTGGAAGGGGCGAAGAACGTCATCGTCCACCTGTACAACTCGACATCCGAGGTGCAGCGCCGGGTGGTGTTCGGCTTCGACCGTCAGGGCTGTATCGACCTGGCCTTGGCCGGAACCCGCCTGGTGCGCGAGATGTCGGCCAAGCGACAGGGCGGCGATGTCACCTTTCAGTACAGCCCGGAAAGCTTCACCGGCACCGAGCCCGATTTCGCCCTGTCCATCGTCGAGGCGGTGGCGGCCGAATGGGGGGCGGCCCCTGACCGCAAGATGATCGTCAACCTGCCCGCCACTGTGGAGATGAGCACCCCCAACGTCTATGCCGACGTGGTGGAATGGTTCTGCGCCTCGGTGAAGGGGCGCGAGAATCTGATCATCTCGGTCCATCCCCACAACGACCGTGGCACCGGCGTTGCGGCGGCGGAACTGGCGGTGATGGCCGGGGCTGACCGGGTGGAGGGCACGTTGTTCGGCAATGGCGAGCGTACCGGCAATGTCGACGTCTGCACCTTGGCCTTGAACCTGTTCACCCAAGGCGTCGATCCCGGCCTTGATCTGTCAGATATCGACAGCATTCGTCGGGTGGCCGAGGAATGCACCGGTTTGCCGGTCCATCAGCGCCATCCCTATGCCGGTGAACTGGTCTATACGGCGTTCTCGGGCTCGCACCAGGACGCCATCAACAAGGGGTTCAAGGCCCGCGACAAGGCCAATTCCCCGGTGTGGGAGGTGCCTTATCTGCCCATCGATCCGGCTGATGTGGGGCGCTCTTACGAAGCGGTGATCCGCATCAACAGCCAGTCGGGCAAGGGCGGCGTCGCCTTTGTGCTGGAACGCGACCATGGTTTGGAATTGCCCAAGGCGTTTCAGGCCGAGTTTTCCCGGGTGGTCCAAGATCATGCCGACCGTGAAGGCCGCGAATTGTCGCCCGACGAGATCTGGGTGTTCTTCCAGCGCACCTATCTGGGCGAGGGGCGTATCCAGGTGGCCGATTATTCCACCGTGCCGGTGGGCAAGGGGCAACGTGCCCTGACCGCCACCTTGATGGTGGATGGCGTCGAAAAGATCGTCCAGGGAATTGGTGCCGGTCCGGTGGACGCCTTCGTCCATGCCTTGGAAAAGGATCTGGGCATGATGGTCAAGGTCAAGGATTACCACGAACACGCCATCGGCCAGGGCTCGGAAGTGCAGGCGGCGTCTTATGTGGCCTTGACCCGCAAGAATGGCGAGGTGGTCCATGGCGCCGCCTTGGATGCCTCGGTGACCATGGCGGCGTTGAAGGCCATCGCCAGCGCGCTGAACCGGGCGGGGTAAGAAAAAAGGCGAAGAGGGAAACCTCTTCGCCTTTCATCTGTGCGGGTGCGGGAGAGAGCCCGCCTTCAGATGTGGCTGACCACCCAATAGGTGGCGGCCGAGATGATGCCGGCGGCGGGGATGGTGAAGATCCAGGCCCAGACGATGGTGCCGGCCAGACCCCAGCGCACTGCCGACTGACGTTTGACGGCGCCGACGCCGACGATGGAGCCGGTGATGGTGTGGGTGGTGGACACCGGAATACCCAGCCAGGTGGCGCCGAACAGGGTCATGGCGCCGGCGGTTTCGGCACAGAAGCCCTGGAACGGGCGTAGATCGGTGATCTTCGAGCCCATGGTCTTGACGATGCGCCAACCGCCCATCATGGTCCCCAGCCCCATGGCGGTCTGTGCTGCCAGAACCACCCACAGCGGCACATGGAAGGTCTCGCCCAGATAGCCCTGGCTGTACAGCAGCACGGCGATGATGCCCATGGTCTTCTGCGCGTCGTTGCCGCCATGACCCAGCGAATAAAGGGCGGCGGACAGCAATTGCAGGTGCCGGAAGCCTTTGTCGACCATGAAGGGGGTGGCGCGGCGCAAAATCCACGAAAGGGTGATCATCACCGACACCGCCAGGGCGAAGCCCACCAAGGGCGAGCCGACGATGGCGATGGCGGTCTTGTTGAAACCGCCCCAGGCCAGACCCGACAGACCGGCCTTGGCCAGGGCGGCACCGGCCAGACCGCCGATCAGGGCGTGCGACGACGACGACGGCAGCCCCAGATACCAGGTGATCAGGTTCCAGCTGATGGCGCCGGCCAGGGCCGAGACGATGATGACGGGGTCGATGACATCGGGTTGGACGATGCCGCGACCCACCGTGTCGGCCACATGCAGGCCGAAGAACAAGAAGGCGATGAAATTGAAGAACGCCGCCCAGGCCACCGCCCATTTCGGCGGCAACACCCGGGTGGAAACCACGGTGGCGATGGAGTTCGCCGCGTCGTGCAGGCCGTTGATGAAGTCGAAGAACAGCGCGACGGCGATGATCGCCACCAGCGCCGGCAGGGCAAGCGTCGCTTCCATCACACGTGATCCAGGACGATGCCTTCGATCAGGTCGGCGACGTCGTCGCAGCGGTCGGTGACCGTCTCCAACATGTCGTAGACTTCCTTCTTGCCGATGAAGGTGATGGTGTCCGGATTGTCCGCGATCAGTTCCGACAGCGCCTGATGCAACAGGCGGTCGCCTTCGCTTTCCAGCTTGCCCACCTGCTCGCACAGGGCGTTGATGTGGACGACATTGCGGTTGATGTCATGCAGCAAGGGCAGCGCTTTGATCAGCAGCGCGGCGATCTTTTCGATCACTTCCGCCAATTCGATCATGCGCGGACCGAAATGGTCGATCTTGTATAGCATGGCGTGCTGGGCCACGTCTTCGATCAGGTCGACGGCATCGTCCAGCGCGGTGGTCAGGGCATGGATATCCGAGCGGTCGAACGGCGTGATAAAGGCGCGGTGCAAGGCGAACAACGTTTCCTTGGCGACGGTGTCGGCCTTTTGCTCGATGATGCCGACCTCGGCGCAGCGTGCTTCGCGTTCAGTGGGCGGAGCCTGCATCATCGCCGACAAGGCCTTGGCGGCTTCGGCGATGCATTCTGCGTGCTGGGAGAAATAGTCAACGAAGCGCTCTTCCTTGGGCATCAGCGAGCGCAGGAACTTCAAAGCCATGGGGACCCCATCCTTTTGTCACGAAAGTGTCATACACCCAGGGCGGCGCATGAGTCCATGGCGTAAGTCGGCAAGCCCGGTGCGCGGGGAGGATTCACACCCAGCGGGAGCCAAAATCCAGCAAGGTTTTGATCAATCCTTCCTCGGTGACCATCAGCGCCGCTTCGCCGGGGGTGAACCAACGGCGTTCGCGCTGGCCCTTTTCCGGCCATTCGTCCACCTGCTTCTTCACCTTCAGCAGATAGACCTTGATGGTGCAGGGCAGTTCGTGACCGTTCTTCAGGCGTTTGGTGCTGGCGAAGTGACAGAACGAATCCTTGACGACGGTTCCGACGATGCCGGCTTCCTCGAAGGCTTCGGCCGCCGCCACTTCGTGGGCCTTCAGGCGCTTTTCCGGCCGCCCTTTCGGCAGAATCCACCGCTTGGTCTCACGCGAGGTCACCAACATGACCTCGGCATGACCGTCCACCATCCGATAGGGCAGCGCGGCATATTGGACAAGGGCTTTGGGATGAGTCACGGCAGACGACCTGGGAGGAAAAAACGACGGGGGATTTGTTACACTTTTATGACAGACGTCAAGAGTCTTGCGACCGTGCGGGGCAAAGAAAAAGGCGGGCATACAGCCCGCCTTAGATTCCTCATTATTACAATGGAATTGCGAAATCGCAATTCCTCCAATGGTTGGAGGCTTAGACCCCCAAGATCCAGGCGCCCAGGCCGATCGAGCCGATCACGGCCACGGTACCGGCGCACAAAATGACCAGGCCCATGGCCACGGCGGTGATTTCGGAACGGAACGACGAAACGGTGGCGGTGGACATGACATTCTCCATTGGGACAAATCCAGGATGGAGCCATGATGACCGCCCGAACGGGCAGGGGCTTTGATTTTGGTCACGTGAGGGGGCGGCCAAGAAAAAACCCCGATGAAGCGGCTTCATCGGGGTTTGGCTTGGTTATTCCTTGAACTTCTTGGCGATCAGCTCGTTCAGCATGCCGGGATTGGCCTTGCCTTGCGTGGCTTTCATCACCTGACCGACGAACCAGCCCATCAGCTTGTCCTTGCCGCCCTTGACCTCGGCCACCTTGTCGGGATTGGCGGCGAAGACTTCGTCGATGGCCTTTTCGATGGCCCCGGTGTCGGTGACCTGCTTCAGGCCCTTTTCCTCGACGATGGTGGCCGGATCCTTGCCCGATTCCACCATGAAGATGAACACGTCCTTGGCCAGACGGGTGGAAATGGTGCCGTCCTTGATCAAATCGATCATCTTGCCCAGGTTCTCGGCCGTCACCGGCGGATTGGTCCAGGTGTACTTGGCGTCGGAATTCATGGTGGCGAAGAAATCGCCCATCACCCAATTGGCGGCGGTCTTGCCGTCGCGGCCCTTGGCGACGCCTTCGAAGAACTCGGCCGAGTCCTTTTCGGCGACCATGACGCCGGCATCATAGGCGTTCAGGCCGTATTCCGCCATGAAGCGGGCCTTCTTCTCGTCCGGCAGTTCCGGCAGGGTCGCCTGGATGCTGTCCACCAGATCTTGGGACACCACCAGCGGCAGCAGATCGGGGTCGGGGAAGTAACGGTAATCGTGGGCGTGTTCCTTGCTGCGCATGGAACGGGTCTCGCCCTTGACCGAATCGAACAGGCGGGTTTCCTGCTTGATCTCGCCGCCGTTTTCGTAAACGTCGATGTGACGCCGGGCCTCGAATTCGATGGCCTGCTGGACGAAGCGGATGGAATTGACGTTCTTGATCTCGCAGCGGGTGCGCAGTTCGGTCGATCCCACCGGACGCACCGAGACGTTGGCGTCGCAGCGCATGCTTCCTTCCTGCATGTTGCCGTCGCAGGTTTCCAAATAGCGCAGGATGGTGCGCAGCTTGGTGAGGTATGCACCGGCTTCTTCCGGGGACCGCATGTCGGGTTTGGAGACGATTTCCATCAACGCCACGCCCGAGCGGTTCAAGTCGATATAGGACTTGGACGGATGCATGTCATGGATGGACTTGCCGGCGTCCTGTTCCAGGTGCAGGCGTTCGATGCCGATGGCCCGCGTGCTGCCGTCGGGCAGATCGATCAGCAGGGTGCCTTCGCCGACGATGGGCATGTCGTACTGGCTGATCTGATAGCCCTGGGGCAGATCGGCGTAGAAATAGTTCTTACGCGCGAAGACGCTGGTCAGGTTGATTTGGGCCTTCAGGCCCAGACCAGTGCGCACCGCCTGTTCGACGCATTTTTCGTTGATCACCGGCAGCATGCCGGGAAAGCCGGCATCGACGAAGCTGACCTGATCGTTGGGTTCGGCCCCGAAAGCGGTGGCCGCCCCGGAAAACAGCTTGGCGTTGGAAATGACCTGGGCGTGCACTTCCAGACCGATGACGATTTCCCAATCGCCGGTATCACCCTGAATGATCATCACACACCCTCCGGAGTGGCAGTGAAGCCGGCGGCGGATTCCATCACGCCGGCCACCTTGAACACGGTTTCCTCGTCGAACGGACGGCCGATCAGTTGCAGGCCCAAGGGCAGGCCGTCGGCGTTCAGGCCGGCGGGCAACGACAGGCCGGGCAGACCGGCAAGGCTGGTGGGGATGGTGAACACGTCGTTCAGCCACATGGTCACCGGATCGTCGGTGTTTTCATCCATGCCGAAAGCCGCCGACGGCGCGGTGGGGGTCAGGATGACGTCGACGGTTTCGAACGCCTTCTTGAAATCGTCGGCGATCAGACGGCGGACCTTCTGGGCCTTCGAGTAATAGGCGTCGTAATAACCGGCCGACAGCACATAGGTGCCGATCATGATGCGGCGACGCACTTCCGGGCCGAAACCGGCGGCGCGGGTCTTCTTGTACATGTCGTCCAGGCTGGACCCTTCGACCCGCAGGCCGAAGCGCACCCCGTCATAGCGGGCCAGATTCGACGAAGCCTCCGCCGGGGCGACGATGTAATAGGTGGGAAGCGCGTATTTGGTGTGCGGCAGGGTGATTTCCACCGGGGTGGCGCCGGCGGCCTTCAGCCACTCGATGCCCTGTTCCCACACCTGCTGGATTTCGTCCGACAGGCCGTCGGGGCGGTATTCCTTGGGGATACCCACCTTCAGGCCACGGATGTCGCCGGTCAGCGCCGCTTCGAAGTTCGGCACCGCCATGGGGGCGGAAGTGCTGTCCTTGGAATCGTGCCCGGCCATGGCGCCCAGCATGATGGCGCAGTCGCGCACGTCCCGCGCCATGGGGCCGGGCTGATCCAGCGAGCTGGCGAAGGCGACGACGCCCCAGCGCGAGCAGCGGCCATAGGTCGGCTTGATGCCGGTGATGCCGCAGAACGCCGCCGGCTGACGGATCGAGCCGCCGGTATCGGTGCCGGTGGCGCCCATGGCGATGCGGGCGGCCACAGCCGCCGCCGAACCGCCGGACGAACCGCCAGGGACCAACTGCTTGGCCGCGTCCGACTTGGACTTCCAGGGGTTGGTGACCTTGCCGAAATAGCTGGTCATGTTGGACGAACCCATGGCGAATTCGTCCAGGTTCAGCTTGCCCAGCATGACCGAACCGGCATCCAGCAGCTTGCCCGACACGGTGGATTCATACTGCGGCTTGAAACCTTCCAGGATGTGGCTGGCCGCCGTGGTCTGCACGCCCTTGGTGCAGAACAAATCCTTGATGCCCAGCGGAATGCCTTCCAGGGCGCCGGCCTGACCGGCCTGACGGCGCAGATCCGACGCCTTGGCCTGTTCGCGGGCCAGGTCCGGGGTCTCGACGATATAGGCGCCTAAGTTCCGCTTGGCTTCCATGGCCTTGATGTGGGCCTCGGTCAGCTCGACGGCGGTGAACTCGCCCTTGGCCATCTTGTCGCGGGCCTGGGCGATGGTCAGTTTGGTCAGTTCGCTCATTATTCCACCACCTTGGGAACGGTGAAGAAGCCGCCCTGGTCTTCGACGACGCCATCGGGGGCATTGGCCAGTACGGCGGCGAACTGGCCGCCATCGGTGACCACGTCCTTGCGCATGGGCAGGGTCAGGTCGGCAACCGACGACATGGGTTGCACACCGTCGGTGTTCACCTCGGCCAGTTGTTCGACGAAATGAAGGATGCCGGAAAGTTCGCCGGCCAGATGATCGAGTTCCTCGTCGCGGACCTCGATGCGGGCCAGTTCGGCGATGGCGCGGACGGCAGCTTTGTCCAGGGACATGCGGTGATGGTCTCCGTAAGCCAGAGCAAGAAGTCTTGCATTTGGATGAAGTTGGCCGGACGTTAGCACCCGCACCCGCCAAGAGCAACCCCAGCAAGGGCTTGAGCCCCCGTCATGAGCAGCTTCGAATATCGTTTGCAGCGGATCCCCCAGGGCGTGGTCGTCCTGGACGGCGAACGCCGTGTGGTCACCGCCAACCAATTGGCCCGGCGCATGCTGGAAGGCCAAGGCGCCGTCCAAGGCGTGGCGGTGCTGGGTACCCCCATCTTGGACCTGCATCCCCCCATGGTGCGGCCCAAGGTGCAATGGCTGCTGGATCAGGCCCTGGCGCAACCCGACCAGCCGGCCTCGATGGCCATGACCCTGCCCATGGGCACGCTGGTGGCCCGGGTGTCGTTGATGGATGGGGTGAACGGGGCGGGCTATTGTCTGGTCTTCCATCTGGTCGAAGCGCTGCCCCAGGCCCCGGCCGAGCCCCTGCTGAAACTGCCGCTCGATTCACGCCACGGGGTGCGGCTGCTGGACGTGTCGCTGGCGGCGGCCTTCCGGGCCGAACGGCATTATTCCCGCGTCATCGCCACCGATGGTTCCGTCCATCCCTGTACCATGGGGTTCGCCGAACTGATCGGCCGGCTCGATCCGGTGACCTTCGTCCAGGTCCACCGGTCGTGGATCGTCAACCTGCGCCGGGCCAAGGCGGTGGAGCGCCAGGATGGACAATGGCGCATCGTCCTGGACGTGCCCGATGCCGAAGCGGTGCCGGTCAGTCGCGGCAAGGTGGAATTGCTGCGCAATCGTCTGGCGGTCTGATGCATTTCGTGCATCAGGAATGCATTTGGGGAAAACCCAAATGCCGTTGGCGTGGAGAGTGTTGAGGACGGGGGGGCGCTTGGACAAGCTGTCATGGCTGCCGCCAAACAGCCCCAAGGTTCCGACATCATGACCCAGATGACTCCTCCCGACCGTTACGTCAGCTTCGGCGGCATCGATTGCGAAGGCCACGCCAAGACCGTGATCGAACATGTGCTGGCCATCATTTCCGACCCCGCCAAGTCCAACGCGTTGTGGGACCGCTTCATCGTGCGTCTGGCCGAGGCCGGCAAGGTGGGCTTTCGCAAGGCCGACGAATTGTGTCTGGCCTGCAGCCACACCTATTACATCGAGGAATTGTTCGAGGAACATGGCGACGAAGCCGGGCTTGCCGCCTTGCGCGCCCTGGAAGACGAATGTTGTTAGATCGTCCGTGACGCCCCCGTGCCGGGCCCGCTCAGGTGCTTGTTAAAGATCATCCCACGCTTTGAAACGCCGGGACGTTCTGCAACAGCCAATTGCCGATCTCGTTCATGGACCCGGTCAGGATCAGCAGGCCGGTGATCACCAACAGGCTGCCGATGCTGATTTCGACCATCCGCATATGGCGGCGGAACTTGCCCAAAAAGGCCATGAACGGGCGGGCGGCCCCGGCGGCCAGCAGGAAGGGCAGGCCCAGCCCGGCGGCATAAGCCCCCAGCAGCAAGGTGCCGTGGGTGATCCCTTCGCCGCCGGCGGCCAGCATCAGGATGGTGGCCAGGATCGGGCCGACGCAGGGCGTCCAGCCAAAGGCGAAGGCCAGACCCAGCACGAAGGCGCCGATCAGCCCGGCGGGTTTTTGCTGCACATGGACGCGCTTTTCGAAATTCAAAAAGGCGATGCGCATCACCCCCATGTAATGCAGGCCGAAGACGATGATCACCAAACCGGCCGCCACCGACAGCCAGTTCATGTTGTCCATGATCAGCCGGTTCAGCGCCGAGGCCGAGGCCCCCATGGCGATGAAAACGGTGGAAAAACCGATGACGAAGGCCAAAGCGGCGGGCAGTACGCTGCGCCGGCTGCTTTTGCCATCGGTCAGCTGGTCCATGCCGACGCCGCCCAGGAAGCACAGATAAGCCGGGATCAGCGGCAGCACGCAAGGCGACAGGAAGCTGAGCGCCCCGGCTCCAAAGGCGCCCAGGAAGCTGACGTCGAAGCCGTTCATCCGCCCACCACCTTGACCGCGCGGTTGTCATCGAAACGCACGGCTTTATGCTTTTCCAGCCAGCCGGAAACCACGTCCCACACCGGCGGGCCTTGGGTACCTTCGTTGACGCTCGCCCAGCCGGACACCACGTAGTTCTTCGAGGCATCGATTTTCTGGCCGGACTTCAGCAGCGTCATCTCGGAAATGCGGCTGCCCATGGGCTTGGCGATGTCGATGCGATAGCCCAGGCCGCCGACGCGCACCATGTCGCCGCCCTGCTGGTAATAGGGATCGGGGTTGAACAGATTGTCGGCGACGTCTTCCAGGATGTCTTTCAGCAACTGACCGGTCATTTCCGAACGATAGGCGTTGGGATAGGTGATGGCGGTCTGGTTGTAGACGTCTTCCATGGTGATGTCGGCGCCGGGCGGCAGGCTGGAGCCCCAACGGAAGCCCGGTGACAGGGCGATTTGGGCGTCGCGTTCGTCCAGCAACGCCTGACAGATCAAATCGTCGAAGGTGCCGTTGAAATTGCCGCGTCGGTACAGCAGCGATTCGGTCTTGGCCAGCTTGCGGCCCAGCACCGCCTGATGGGGGGCGCGGATCTTGTCGATCAGCGCCTTCATCTCGGCATCGGGGGTGACGACGTCGGAAAACACCGGCATCAGCTTGAAGGAATGGGCCACCACCTTCTTGTTCTTGACCTCGACATCCAGGCGGGCCAGGAACTTGCCGTGCGAGCCGGACGCCACCAACAGGGTGTCGTCCACCTTGACCACCGCCGGAATGGCGTCGTGGGTGTGGCCGGTCAGCAGCACATCGATGCCCTTGACCCGGCTGGCCATCTTGCGGTCGACGTCGAAGCCGTTATGGCTGGCCACCACGATCAATTCGGCGCCGGCGGCCCGCGCCGCGTCGACGCGCTTTTGCATTTCGTCGTCACGGATGCCGAACGACCATTTGGGCATCATGTAGCGGGGATTGGCGACGGGCGTATAGGGGAAGGCCTGGCCGATGATGGCGATCTTGACGCCGCCGCGTTCAAAGGTGGCGGTGTGGGGGAAGACGTCTTCCTCCCACTCGGTGTCCTTGACGTTCTGGGCCAGGAAGGGGAATTTCAGCTTGGAAACCAGTTCCTTGACCCGGGCTTCGCCATAGGTGAATTCCCAGTGCGGCACCATGACGTCGACACCCAACAGGTTCATGGCGTCGACCATGTCCTCGCCGCGGTTCTGAAGCGACGTATAGCTGCCCTGCCAGGTGTCGCCACAATCGATCAACAGCGTGTTGTCGGGGCGGTTGGCGCGGATGGCCTTGACCAGGGTGGCCATGCGATCCAGACCGCCGACCCGGCCGTAAGTGCCGGCCAGGGCCGAGAAATCCTCGGCGCTCAGCATATAGGCCTCGGGGGTGCCGGGCTTCAGGCCGTAAGCCTTCAGGAAGTCCTTGCCGGTCAGATGCGGCACCAGACCACGCACTTCACCCACCCCCAGATTGACCGACGGCTCGCGGAAATAAAGCGGCTTCAGCTGGGCATGGATGTCGGTGAAGTTCAGCAGCGTTACCTGCCCCACCGGCTTCATGGCCAGCAGGGATTCCTGGGTGATGGACTGGCGGGCGGCGGCGCGCACCAGGGGGCTGCCTGCGGTCAAGACGGCCGTAGCGGCGGCCACCTGCAGGAAATCGCGGCGGGTCAGCATGGATGGGCATCCCGATCATTGGAAACGAGGTGGGGGAAGGGCGCGCCTTCCCCCGACACGGTTACTTGCGCACCGCCGGGCTTTCCACCCGAAGGCCGTTGGCCCGCCAGGTGGCGTACAGCTCGATGACGGTGTTTTCCAGGGAATCCACCGGATAGGGCTCGGCCCGGACTTCCTGGAAGCAGCCGCGGATACGCTTTTGGGCGCTGCCCAGGGTCTGCCATTTCAGGCGGTACTGCGGAAAGCCGTTGGGCATGCCCTGGCTGAGCAGTTCCGAACGCATATGCATGCCGGCCAGGTCTTCGTGACAATGCTTGCAGGCGATGTCGCTGAGGCCCCGGCGTTCATAGTAAAGCCGGCGTCCCATGTCGAAATAGGGCGCCACCGGGCCGTCGGTCTGCACCGCGATGGGCATGCCGAAGGACTGGTGCTTCACATAGGTGGCGATGGCGTTGTAGGGCTTGGAATCGAATTTCAATGGCGCCGCTTCCATGCGTTCGGTGCGGCATTGGTTGATCTTCTGTTCCAAGGTCAACAGCATGTTGGAATGGGGGTCGAAGCGGGGATAGACGGTGCCCACCCCCTTCATGCTTTTCCCGGCGTCGCCGTGGCAATCCTGGCACGACTTGCCGGCCTTGCCTTCGGCCTTGGCCCACATCTTCTTGCCTTCCTCGACCCACAAGAAGCCGGGATTGGTGAAGTCGTCATCCTGCATGGCCCGGGTTTCGGGTTCGGCGAAGGTATAGCCGGACCGTTTGTCCCCCGAGATATAGGGCGCCATATGCGGGTCCTTGGGGTCGAAAGGCGGGTCCGCCTGGGCCGAGCCGGCGACCAGAACCGCCAGGCCCGTCGCCATCATGATCTTGCGCATGGGCGTTGCTCCTGCTTCCTGGCCTAGGCCACCGAGATGGCTTGGCTGATGGAATAGACCTGACCGTCGTCGTCGTGCCATTTCAGCTCGATGGTGCCGCTTTCGGTGGCGGTCAGGAAAAACGAACAATAGGGGTTGGCGGAAACCGCCGGGGCCCAGTCGGACCAGAACACCTGCTTGCCGTTATAGGTGACGGTGAACTTATGGATGATCTTGCGCGCGATGGGCTTGCCGTCCTTGTCCTTGCGCTGACCGGATTCCATGTCGTGGTCGATGGTGGTCTTGACTTCGAAGACGTCGCCTTTGGCAGCCGAGCTGGGCATCTTGACGCGGGGAGTGGGCATGATCTTTTCCTCTCTTTCCTGCTCAGCCGCCGCAGCCGCCGATGGTCACCTTGATTTCCTGGGCCACTTGCCAGGCGCTGCCGTCGGACAGCAGGGCGATGGCGCGCACGTCCTGGGTCTTGCCCAAACGCATGCGCATGGACACTTCCGCCTTGCCGGTGGGGGTGAAATAGAAGCTGGCGACGCCCGGCGCCGGGTTGCCCTCGGCCAAGACATGGATGGCCTTGACATAGGACGCTTCGGTCATCGGATGGTCGACGGTGACGGTGAAGGGGACGGTGTTGCCGTTCTCGGCGATCTGCGGCAACTTGATCTTGACCTTGCCGTCCTGGGGCTTGGCGCCTTCGGTCAGCTTGGTGATCAGGGCATCGGCTTCGGCCTTGTCGGCCAGGGCCAGCTTGGGGGCGACCGTGATGAAAGCGGCGCCGGCACCGATGCCGGCCAGGATGGCGCGGCGGTTCACGCTGGACATGGGTGAATTCTCCTGGTGTCGAAACGAAGGGGTTATTTCAGGGTGCCGAGATAGGCGACCACGTCCTCGACCTCTTGCGCGGTCAGCACGGTCTGGCCTTCCCATTTCTTCATCACCCGGTTCAAATCCTTCTTGTAGAAGGACGGCATGGGTGTGTCGGGATTCAGCACCTTGGGATCGACGATGCGCATGCGCAGCTCGGGCGGTTGCAGCCTTGATCCGACACCGGCCAGATCGGGGCCGACATCCCCATGGTCCGCTTCCTCGGGAATGGGCATGGTATGGCAGGACAGGCACAATCCCTTGCCGGCGGCGACTTTGCGGCCGTTGGCCGGATCCCCCTTTTGATCGGTCAAGGGCGCCATGCGCGAGACATCGAAATAACCCCGTTCCGGGGGTTTCTTCGGCAATGCCTGGGACTGGGCAGCCCAGGTCATCGCCAGGGCGACCGTGACGGCGCCCCAGGAGATGGGTTTAAGCATAGAACCTCCCCAATGGCCATGTGGGCCTTGCATTCTTTCGCTTTGGCCGGAATTAGTCTAGCCGGTCCTTTATATGCATAGTTCACTACTATCATATATAAATCAATACTGATTCTTATTGTGCGGTTGCGGCATGTATTATTTTGCAATGCAAAAAGAGAATCGTATTTTATGTATCGGGCGCTAACCGGATGGTTTTGAGGTGCGCGCTTTGGCATAATGTTCCGCTCAGGCGTTCTCGTGTCGCGGCGAGGGCGGGGGTTCGTTGGGGGTTTTCGGCATGAGCGTTTCTGCAACTGGCAAGGGTCACATTGCGGCCGAGCAACAGGCGGAGGTCGTTCATCCGATCGAAGGGGCGTCCGTCGTCACCCTTCCCGCCGGTTGTGATCTGGGCGGCGCCGATTACCTCCGTCATGGTTCCGACCTGGAAATCGTCCTGCCCAACGGCCAGCATATCGTCGTTCCCGGCTTCTTCGACGGTTCCGTCCCCCATTCCCTGGCCACCGCTGACGGCCAGATGTTGCCGGCCGATCTGGTGGCCCGCTTGGCCGGGCCGTTGGCCCCGGGGCAGTTCGCCCAAGCCGAAGGCGGGGCCGAGGGCGCGGGTCTGATCCAGATCGGTGTCGTCGACAAGTATTCGGGCACCGTCACCGTGCGCCACGCCGACGGCACCACGTCGGTGGTGAAGTCGGGTGACCCCATTTATCAGGGTGACATCATCGAAACCAACCATGGCGGTGCCGTCGGTATCGTGCTGGCCGACCGTTCCACCTTTGCTTTGGGCGGCGATGGCCGTTTGGTCATGGACGAATTGGTCTATGATCCGGCCACCAAGGATGGTCATGCCAATTTGTCGGTGATGAAGGGCAGCTTCAGCTTCATCTCGGGTCAGATTTCCCACGCTGCCCCCGACGCCATGCAAGTGCGTACCCCGGTGATGACTATCGGCGTTCGCGGCACCACGGTGGCCGGCCAGGTGGGCGAGAACGGCCAGACCAGTGTCGCCCTGGTCGGTGATGTCGGTGGCGGTACGGGCCAGATCGTGGTCAGCAATGCCGGCGGCACCCAGGTGCTGAGCCAGCCCAACACCGTGCTGACGGTGTCGTCGTCGTTCAGTCCGCCGCCAGCGCCGGTCTTCGTGCCGCCGGGCGACATCGCCGCGACCTTTGGTGGCGCCATTGCCAGTCTGCCGGTGCCGCCCACCAACAATTCCTTGGAATGGAACACTACTCCGGGCAGCAACCAGCCGGCCCCGGTGCAACAGATCCAAACGCGCCCGGAAGCGGGCAGCTCGATCCAGGTCGACAGCCCTAGCGGCTCGCAAGTGGTGCCCCCGGCGCAACAGCCGCAGGATCAACAGCAGCAGCAACAGCAAACGCCGACCGAGCAACAGCAGGCGCCGCAGCAGGAAGGCGCGGCGGCGAGCGAGCAGCAGACCGCCCAGCAAACCGGGGGCACGACCGGGGAGGCCGCCCAGGGCGAGGCGGGGGCGCAGCAGGCGGCGGCCGGTGAAAACGCCGGACAGGCTGCTTCCGGGCAGACGGCTGGGGATGACGCCGGAACCGGCGCTCAGCAGGATGGCGCGGCTGCCGGAGCCGGTGCTGCCGGTACTTCTGATGCGGCTGCCGGCGCCGCTGCTTCGGGCGCTGGCGAAACCAATGGCAGCGGAGGGGCGGCCGAAACCGCCGCCGGTGCCACTGCTGCCGGTGGCACCGCCCCGGCAGGAACCGCCGGTGCCACCACGGGAGCCACTGGCGCCACGGGATCCTCTGGCACGACCGGCACGACAGAAACCGCGGCGAATGCCGGCGCCACGACGACGACCACCACCACAACGACAACGACGACGTCGTCCTCGAACAGTGGCGCATTCAACTGGTATTCGTCGACTCCGACGACATCGGGAAGCTCGCCGTCCACGGTAACCACCATCTCGACCGTGGTCCAACAAAGCCAAGCATCCAATTCGTCCGTCAACCAGACGGCGGCCAGCCAAAGCAGCGGTGTTACAAGCTCGGGCACGTCTTCGACGGGTACCACCACCCCCACTGGGTCCGGCTCGTCCGGCTCGTCGTCCTCTGGCTCGACATCGTCTGCCGATACCGCCAAGACGGTGGTGCAGGAAACCACATCGGGCGGCACCGATCCGGTCAACCAAGTGATCAGTGGCGGCACCACCACCGGGACGACGGGCACCACCACCGGCACCACCACCACGACCCCCACCTCGACCATCAACACCGGCAACGACACCGGAACCGGAACCGGAACCGGCGGTGGGACCACCACCCCCACCACCCCGACCACCACTTCCGGGCGTCTGGTGGACGGACCGGTGTCCGGGGCCCAGGTGTTCCTGGATATCAACGGCGACGGTGTGTACCAGTCGGGCAGCGAACCGGTCGATGTCACCGACGGCAACGGCTACTACACCATCGGCGGTGCGGGAAGTTACGCCATCATCGCCTTGCCCGGCGGTACCGACACGGTGACCGGTCAAACCATCAATTTCACCATGAAGGCGCCGGCCGGCTCCACCGTGGTGTCGCCTCTGACCACTTTGGTGGCGGAAGTGGGCGAGGCCAAGGTCAAGCAATTGCTGGGCTTGCCGGCCTCGGCCTCGCTGACCACCACCGATCCCACCACTTCGACCGAGATTTACGCCGCCGGCATCCAGGTGGTGGCGACCATCAACGCCATGAAGAACGGTCTGGGGCTGACCCAGGAACAGGTGATGACGGCGCTGAGCACCGCCATGACCAATTCCAGCAGCACCAGCAGCGACTTTTTGACCAACACGGCGACCTTGACCACGGTGGTCACCGCCGCCGGCGGTACCGCCCCCTATGCCAATTTCCTGTCGGATGTTTCCACCGCCGCCAGCAACGCGCAAGCTGCCGCCAGTTCCGGTGGTTCCATCGCCGATGTCATCAACCCGGCCCCGATCGATGGGGTGGGAAACATCAATTTGACCAGCGCCACCGACGTGGCCGCCCACATCACCGCCCTGAAATCCGCCGGGGTCACGTCCTTCACCCTGTCCAGTGGCAGCGGCACCATGAGTGTGGCGCAGATCACCGGCACCACCATCACCTATACCGGCAACAGCACCGCCACCATCACCTTGTCGCTGAACGGCACCAGCGCCGCCGGGCTGAGCGGTTTCAAGCAGGTCAGCATCGACGGTTCTTATGGTGAAATGACGGCCCAGCAGATCAATACGCTGGGGGCGGCCAATATTCAGACCAACGGATATCCGCTGAAGGCGCATATCACATCTGACGTCACCACGCTCAATCTGCAGCCGGCCACCGTGTTCTACCTGGATGGTCCGGCCACGGTCAGCTTGGCGCAGCTGTCGCTGGTGACCGACCCCAACAACATCTTGAATTACGGTCAGGGGTTAAGCGTGGTCGGGGTGTCCGGCGTGGTCACCCTGGGGGGCGATTATTTCAGCCGACTGACGTCCGTGACCCTGTCCGGGGACGCCACCTTCGATTTTGCCGCCCTGGTCGCCCTGAAATCCAATAACGGCAGCCTGACCGTCGGTGGATACGAGCTGTCCCTGGATCATGTGACCGGCAATCTCAATGCCAGCGGCATCGATTTCAGCCAGGTCGCCAACCTGAACGTGACGGGTGAAGTGAACATCTCGCTCGCCAAGTTTCAGGACTTGGTGGCCCATGGCGGGACCGTGACGTCCAATGGTTATTCCGTTGTGGTCGATGCCGTCGAGGGCGTTCTGGCGATCGATCCGTCTGATTTGAGTATGGTGTCGTCGCTGAGCTTTGTCGGCGCCACCACCATGACCGCCCAGCAGCTCGATGCCATCGGTGCCGACAATCTGGCCAAAAACGGGAACACCCTGACGCTGACCGTATCGGGGGACATCACCGGACTGGATCTGGCCACCTCTACCCAAAGCTACAATTACGACACCATGCACGTCACCGGCGACGTGATCATGACGTTGGGGCAATACGAAGCGGTGGTCCACCTGTTGACCCCCGATAGCTTGACCCGAGAAACCGGGGCCTTGGTGGCGGTGGATGTCGGGGCCAACCCCGATTTGTCCAATTCCGACATGTCCTTGGCCGACAAGCTGATCTTGAATTCCGCCCTGATCAGTCTGCATGACGGCGCTTCGCTCGGCACGTATTGGAGCGAGGTGTCCGATGTGGGGATCAGCGCGTTCCATCTGACCAGCGGCGATCTTGAGCTCAGCTATCTTCAGTTCGCGGGCAAGACTTTCACCACAGCCAATGATGCGACGGTGACCGTTTCTGATGCCGCCGCCGTCTTGACCGGCGAGCTGTCAGGTCTTAAGGCGGCGGGCGCCACCGACCTGCACTTCACCGGCTCCGCAGCCATCAACCTGACGGTGTTCCAGGCGATCAGCGCCGATTTCGCCGGTCATTTCACCTCGGATGGTATCGTCACCCTGAGCGCGGGCGGCGATTTCAGCGTGATGGACCTGGATTTCAGTCTTGTCGATACGATCCTTTTGGACAACAACGCGACGTTCAGTGCAGATCAATACGATGCCTTGGTCGCCAACGACGTAATGTTGGACAAGTACGGCATGGAAGTGACCGTCAACGACGTGTCCGGCACCTTGACTTGGACCCCGGCGGAAATCGCCCTGGTGGATACGTTGGTGCTGTCGTGGGATGTCACGGTCAGCGAAGAACAATTCGCCGCGCTGGTCGCCAACGACGTGGTGGTGATCAAGGATGGCGGCTTCTCGTTGCTGTTGGAAGCTTCTGGCACCTTGGCCATCGACGCCGCCGATTTGAGCGGCATCGATGTGCTGCTGCTGACCGGCGACCTGACCCTGACGCCCGAGCAATATGCGGCGCTGGTGGCGGGGAATGTCTATATCGACACCGATGGTGACACCAATCAATATTACGTCACCTCGATGTCGACGCCCCAGAATGACATTTTCCCGGCGATTGACGACGGCAGCGTGCAATATCACGGCGATGTCACCGATTATAAGTTCTCGGCAAGTGATGGCAACGTCTTCGTCGAAGACCTGCGTTTGGAGACCGACCCCGACTACGACGGCACCGACACCATCTGGGAGGCCTACAAGGTCTCGAATTTCAGCTTGGATTTCGCCGATGCGTCGGTCGTCGTGAACAGCGGCGACTTTCTGGTGCAGTTGAAGTTCGGCGACGCCAACAATACCGCCCGCATTGGCGGTGGTCTGAACATGGTCATGATGCAGGGTGGTGACGACACCCTGATCGTCGAGCACGGAATCGGTGCTGCCTATTCCGGAAAGGAACTGAATGGCGGTTCGGGCACCGACACCATCCAGGCCGAAGGTTGGGTGGATCTCAGCCAGGCCAGTCTTTACAGCTTTGAAAAGCTGAAATCAGGAGCCGAGGGCGCCATCGTCACCCTGAGTGCCGCGCAATTCGCCCAATTGCAGATCGACGGCAGCGGCGGCCAGACCACCATCGAGGTGGTCGGCGTCGACCTGAGCGGCGCCAATGTGGTCAATTGGGGCAGTGACGATTATCTGCAGGCCGTGGGTGATGTCATGGTCGCCGAGACCTTCACCGGCAGCGCCTATAACGATCTGTTCAACCTTGGCTCGGGCGATGTGGCTTCGGGGGGGGCGGGCGACGATATCTACTACATCGATGTCGATTCCGAGGTGCAAGGCGAAACTTTCGCCGCCGACATCCGGGTGATCGATACGTCGGGCAGCGACATCCTGGACGTCACCGGAATGTCCGCTATCCCGCAGAACGATTACTACTTCCAGGGTGTGACCCGTAGCGGCAACGATCTTGTCATCCACATGGACGACAGTCTGGGGGGTGGCAACATCGTCCTGGTCGACTTCTATACCACCAGCACCATCACCAAGCTTTTAAGCCAGTTTGAAGGCGCCGATCCCTATTCCTATCTGGTCAAGGGGCTGGTGGGCACGGTCAAGGAAGAAATGATCGCCGGCACCAGCAATAACAGTGCTGCCGAAACTTTGATTAGCGGTGGTGGCTGGGACGATTTCTTCGGAGATGGTGGTAACGACACTTTCATCGGTACCGGCAAGGCCAGTGTGCATTATTCGACCCTGACCACGTTTGACGCCGTCACCGGCGGCTTGACCATGTCCGGGGCGCTCAGCGCCAGTGGCGACGGCACCGCCACCTTGTTCGACGGCACCAACAGCTGGACCCAGACCTATCAGGGTATATCCGAGATCATCGGCACCGAAGGCAACGACACGCTTTACGGATCGTCCATCGACCAGATGGATGGCCGCTTTTATCTGCAGGGCGGCAAGGGCGACGACCAGCTCTATGATGGCGGTAACGGCACCACGGTCGCCAGCTATGAAAATTCCAGTAACGGCGTCTCGGTCTACATGTCTTGGGACGGGGCGAACAACCAATATCAGGGTAACGTCAACGGTGGCCCCGGGTCGGGCAACGACGTCACCCACGGTATCTTGTCGTTCATCGGTTCGGCCTTCAACGACAGCTTCTATGGTGCCGAGGGCAACGAAAGCTTCCAGGCTGGGGCCGGTTTCGACACCATCAGCGGCGGTGCCGGTTTCGACGCCATCGTTTTCTGGGAAGCGACCGGCGCCATCTCGGTGGATTTGAGCCAAGGCCAGGTCTTGGATGACGGTTTCGGCGCTTACGACTATGTCAGCGGGATCGAGCAGGTGTTCGGCTCGCGATACAACGACATGATCGTGGGCGATTACAACGCCAACTGGTTGTCCGGCCAAGCGGGTGCCGACATCCTGACCGGTGGGGGCGGCGCCGATCACTTCACCTATGATTCCAGCTCCAATTCCACCGTTTCCGAATACGACACCATCACCGATTTCGGCGCCGGTCAGGACACCATCGATCTGTGGGGGGCCGACGGTTATTCGTTTAACGCGGCGGTGGCCGTGGGCTCGCCGGCTGATCTGAACGCGGCGTTGGCCAACGCCCAGTCGGCGATGTCGGCCAATTCCATCGGTTTCTTCACCTATGGCGGCGACGGCTATCTGTATGTCAAGGGCGCCGGTACCGGCACCACCGGCTTCGATGGCACTCTGATCTGCCTGCAAGGCGTGACCGCAGCGCCCAGTTACAGCGGCTACGGGACCATTGTGGCATCGGCGGTCGCTTCCGAAGAGAACGACGTCCTGCTGGGAACCTCGGGCGATGACGTGATCAACGCCTTGGGCGGTGACGACATCATTTATTACAGCGGCGGCGCCGACACCATCGATGGCGGCGATGGCTATGATATCTTGGATTTCGAAACCGCCCCATCCAGCGTTGATGCAAGCTTCGCTACCGGCAGATATTCAGTAAATAGCATCATCAGCTATCTTTCCGGCATTGACGAAATCAGCGGCTCGCTTTTCGATGATACGCTTCACGGCAGCTTGACCGGCGGTATCGTCGTGCAGGGCAATGATGGCAACGACACCCTGTATGCCAACGCGGCCGGTGACGAATTCCATGGCAATGCCGGCAACGACACCTTCCATGCCAGCGAGGACGGCGGTTCGGTGTTTTATGGCGAGTTCGGCGACGACACCTTCTACTCCCAAGATACAGGGGGGAACACTTTCGATGGCGGCGACGGCGTCGATGTGGTGGATTTCGGGGCCTTCGCCTATATCTCGGTCGATCTGGAACTCGGCACGGCCAACTTCATGGGCACCGACCGCCTGTTCAGCATCGAGGTGGTTCGCGGCACCAATGACGGGGACACCATGAATGCCGCTGAGGCGGGATCGACCTTGTACGGCATGGGGGGCAACGACACCTTGTCGGGTCGCCAGGGTGACGACATCCTGGTCGGCGGTGAGGGCGCTGATTACCTGACGGGCGGAGCCGGCAACGATTCCTTCGTGCTGAATTCGGCCGCCGAATCCAACATCACCGCCTTTGACACCATCACTGATTTCGGCACCGGCAGTGACACCCTGACCCTGACGGGGGCATCGGGGTACAGCTATGTGGGGCTGATCGAGCACGCCATCCAGGACGTGAACGAAGCCATCACGACGATTTACGCCAATCTGGGTAACGACGAGATCGGTTATTTCACCTTTGGTTCCCAGGCCTTCCTGATCGCCAAGGGCGCGGGGACTGGAACCAGCTATGACCAGGCATTGATCCAACTGAACAATACGGGCTTCCCGCTCAATTATTTGGGCTTGGGTGTGTTCCAATCCCAGGTGTTGCTGGGGACCGAAGGTGTCGACACCCTTTCCGGGACCAGCGGCGCCGACATCATCGACGGCCGGGGCGGTGACGACATCATCTATGCCACCGCCGGCAACGACACGGTGGACGGGGGTAGCGGTTCCGACACCCTGGATTTGAGCGCCGTCACCATCCCTGTCATCGGTGGCATCGATACCGGCTCTGTCACCTGGGGCGATGGCACCACCACTTTCTCGGGCATCGAGATCCTGGTCGGCGGCAGCGGCAACGACGACCTGACCGGTGGAAGCGGTACCGAGGTTCTGTATGGCGGCGAAGGCGTTGACCGTTTGGTCGGCGGTGGCGGCAACAACACCCTGTATGGCGGCGAGGGCAGCGACTACCTGGTCAGCGGCGCTGGCGACGATTACATTGATGGCGGCAGCGGCCAAGACGTGGTGCGCTACAACACCGCCCCCAACGGTGTGGTGGTCAACCTGGCGACATCCACGGCCATCGGATACGGTACCGACACCCTGGTCAGCATCGAAGCCGTCTATGGGTCGACCCATTCCGACCAGATCATCGGCTCGGACCAGAACGATAGCCTTTACGGCTATCTCGGCGAGGATGTCTTGGAGGGCGGGGGCGGCGACGACCGGCTGACCGGTGGTGAGAGCGGTGATTACCTGACGGGCGGGGCGGGCAACGATTCCTTCGTGCTGAATTCGGCCGCCGAATCCAACATCTCCGTCTTTGACTCCATCACTGATTTCGGCACCGGCATCGATACCCTGACCCTGACGGGGGCATCGGGGTACAGCTATGTGGGGCTGATCGAGCACGCGCTCCAGGACGTGAACGAAGCCATCACGACGATTTACGCCAATCTGGGTAACGACGAGATCGGTTATTTCACCTTTGATTCCCAGGCCTTCCTGATCGCCAAGGGCGCGGGGACTGGAACCAGCTATGACCAGGCATTGATCCAGCTGAACAATACGGGCTTCCCGCTCAATTATTTGGGCTTGGGTGTGTTCCAATCCCAGGTGTTGCTGGGGACCGAAGGTATCGACACCCTTTCCGGGACCAGCGGCGCCGACATCATCGACGGCCTGGATGGTGACGACACCATCACCGGCAATGGCGGTGACGACACCCTTTTGGGCGGAGCGGGCAACGACAGCATCACCGTCGGCTTTGGCAATGATTACGTGCATGGCGGCGAAGGTGACGATCTCATCACCGCCAATGGTGGCGCCAACACGCTGTATGGCGGTGACGGCTACGACGTCATCACCGGCGGCGCCAACAACGATTTCATCGATGGCGGCGCCGATGACGACACCGTCACGGGTGGCACCGGCAACGACGTGGTCTTTGGCGGTGACGGCTACGATACCTTGCATGGCAATGCCGGCGACGACATCTTGTGGGGTGAAGGGGGCGACGACTATCTGTTCGGCGACAATGGCGTGGACACCCTGATCGGTGGAGTTGGCAATGACCAACTGACCGGTGGCGCCGACAGCGATGTCTTCGTGTTCAATTCCAATCTCGAATCGGGTGACGTCATCAACGATTTCACCGCCGGCAGCGGCGCCGGGGCCGACGTGGTGAAGCTGAACCTGCAAGGCAGCGGTGTGGCCAGCGATTTCGGCTTCAACGTCGTCTATGACGCTGATCCGATCATGGTGAGTGCGGCCAGCGGTGATGTGATCGGGTCCTATGCGGCCTTGGTGAAGGTCACGACCCTGGTGGACGATTGCTCTGATCTTATCAATGCGGTCCAACCGGTTCTTTCCGATATCACCGACGGCAACCGCAACCTGATGTTCCTGGTCACTGACGATTGGGGGAATTCCGCCCTGTGGTATCGCGAATATGTCAACAGCGAGGTGCCGGGCTACGAATACACCTTGGTCACCGAGTTCGACGGGGTGACGGTCGACGAGTTCGTCGCCAGCAATTTCGTCGATGGCTCGGGGACACCCTTTTACGACGATTTCATCGGTACGTCGGGCGACGACACCATCTATGGCGGCACCGGGACCGACATCATCGACGGCGGTGACGGCAACGACACGATCTATGGTCTGCGCGGGGTGGACACACTGCTGGGGGGCGCCGGCGACGACGTCATCATCGTGACCGCAGCTGAAGCGGGCAGCACCTTGTCGGGTGGTGCCGGGGTGGACAGCCTGACCTTTATTGGCGAGGGCGATCTGGCGATTGCGGATATGACGGTCAGTGGTTTCGAGGCCATCTCTTTCGAAGATGTCGATCTCCAATCCAGTTCCATCAATGCGGTCAATATTTCGGCCAGCTTGTTGTTGGACAATTATGCCCAAGTCCCCGACGGTTTTAGTCTGGAAAAGTCCTTTGGTCCTTCCCCGCAACTGACCATCTCGTTGACCGACCAGACCGATGTGGTCGATCTGTACGACAACATGTCCTTGTATGGCTTCCAGACGCTGATCACCGACGGGACGAATGCCACATCGGGGATTTCGGCCACCGTGATGCAAGATATTTTCACCCAAACCATCAAGGGCAGTGATTTCGCCGATACGGTGGAATTGGCGACCTCGCTGAACAGCGACCAATCGCTGACCATCAATTTTGGTTCCGGCGACGACGTGCTTGAGGTGACCGGTGGATCCAGCAAGGCCAGTGTCGCTATCGATGGTGGTGCCGGATCGAACGATCAGATCGTGGTTTACGGAACCGCCAGTTTGGGTATCTCGGGTTTCGAAAGCACCATCACCGGCGTCGAAACCATCGACCTGAGTGCGGCAACGACGTCGGATGCCATTGCCCATGCCCTGATCGACGGCATTGGGGGCAGTGCTACTGTTCAAGTGACGCTGAAATTGTCGGATGGCGATTATGGCCAGGTGACTTATGGCGTCACCAACTGGGATTCCAATGACAGTCTGAACGTCATCGGCTCGTCCACGGCGGACACTTTCGTGGCCACGATGGGCGGCGATACGCTGACCGGCGGCGGTGGAAGCGATACGCTGACCGGTGGTGCCGGTGCCGACCTGTTCAATTTCAGCAGTACGGATACCCTGGTTTCGTCCTTGGGGACCGATACCATTACCGACTTCACGTCGTCGGAAGGGGACAAGATCGCGCTGTCGACCGCCACCTTCAGCGGCTTGACCGGCACGGGCAGCCTGATCGACAGCACGAATTATTTCGAAGAAAACGGTTCGTTGCAAAGCAGCTATGGTGCAGGTGCCGGTATCGTCGTCGTCGGGGCCGCTTCCGGTGCTGGCGGGGTCGATGTTTATTATTGCGAAGACCTCAGCAACACCTCGTCCAACAGTTATCAGATCGCCACGCTCGAGGCGAACGACACCTCGACGCTCAGCGCTGCGGACTTCACCAAAGTCGCTTAAGTCGACAGGTAATGTGCGCTGAAGGTGCGTAAAATACCGATTGCATGGACGCCATGCCCTGGTTTTGGGGCGTGGCGTCTTTTTTTTCTTTGCGGCGGCGGTTTTTGCGGGGAGTATCCTGCGGTTAACCTTATGACGCGAAGGGGGATGCCGTGTCTGATCAGCAAGTGGACAGTGCCGCATTCGAGGCGATGATCGACCGTATGATCGACGGGGGCTACATGTCGCTGCCCGATGCCGACGGTCCGTTGGCCGACAAGCTGCGGGTGCTGGCCGATTGCCTGGAACGGCGTTCCAAGGGCTTGCTGAACCGTTCGGTCGAGATGTCCATCTTCCTGAACGGCACGGTCACCCAAGCGGTGCAGACCCTGCGCTCGATCCGTGAAATGAGCCGTCGCATGGCGTCCATTTCCTCGGCCACCGAAGAAATGGTGTCCACCGTCCAGGCCATCAGCCGCACCTCGGAACTGGCGGCGGCCAACGCCGATTCGGTGCGCGAAATGTCCAACGAAGGCGCACGCTCCACCGAAATGGTGGTCAGCACCATGCGCACCATCGTCGACACGGTGGAACAGACCGCCGACCACGTGGGCAATCTGTCCGACGCGTCGTCGTCCATCGGCGCCATCGTCAAGCAGATCGAACAGATCGCCCGCCAAACCAACATTCTGGCGCTGAACGCCACCATCGAAGCGGCGCGCGCCGGGGCCGCCGGCAAGGGCTTCGCCGTCGTCGCCAACGAAGTGAAGAACCTGGCCAACCAGACCGCCCAGGCCACCCACGACATCCGCGCCCGTATCGAAAGCTTGACCCAGGAAACCAGCAATATCCTGCATGGCATGAACCGGGGGGCCGAGGTGGTGCGGCAGGGTGAAACGGTGGTTCTGGCCTCGGTGGACAAGATGCGTCTGGTCAGCACCGAAATCCAGGACGTCACCACGCTGATGCAGGAAATCGCCAGCCATCTGGCCCAGCAGCGCGTCGCCGCCCAGGAAATCGCCAACAATCTGGAAGCCGCCGCCGCCCGTTCGGTGGACGACACCAACGCCATCGACAAGGTCATCGAGATTTCGTCCCAGGCCAGCGCCACCTTGACCGACATGCTGGGCGAGATCACCAAGGTCGAGATGCGTAATTCGGTGATCTTGCTGGCCAAGTCCGACCACATGGTGTGGCGCCGCAAGCTGGCCGAGATGCTGGCCGGTCGCACCAGCCTGAACCCGGACGAACTGGCTAACCACCACACCTGCCGTCTGGGCAAATGGTATGACGCCATCACCGACCAGGCCATCCGTCAACATCCCGCCTTCGTGGCGTTGGAAACGCCGCACGAAAAGGTCCACCACTTGGGCATCCAAGCGGCCAAGCTGTTCCGCGACGGCAATTTCGACGAGGCCGTGTCTTTGGTCGCCGCCATCGAGGAACCGTCGCAAAAGGTCCAGGACCTGTTGGACGAATTGGCGGTGGCGTTCTCTTAGGGCCGGCTGCGTCAAATCGAACGCGGCCTACGACCTGCGGCTATTGAGATACCGTGTTCGCGGCCAAGCAATCCGAAGGATTGCACCCGGCGAGGGGCAGACAAAACCAGACCATGATGCGTACGTTTTTACGCATCGTGATCTAGCGCAGCCCGGCACGGGCCATAGGGACAATTACCCGACGATGAGCGCGGCGGCGGCGGCGCGGGCGTGGTCGGTGACGTTTTCGCCCGACAGCATGCGGGCGATTTCCTCGGTGCGTTCGCCGGCTGGCAATTGCGCCACGCTGGTGGCGACCCGGCCGGCTTCCACCTCGGTCTTGGCGACGCGGTAATGCTGGGCGCCACGGGCCGCCACTTGCGGTGAATGGGTGACCACCAGGACTTGGACGTCCTTGCCCAAGCGGCCCAGACGTTCGCCGACGGCGGCGGCGACGGCGCCGCCGATGCCGGAATCCACTTCGTCGAACACCATGGTCGGTGTGCTGGAACTTTGCGCCAGCACCACTTTCAACGCCAGCATGAAGCGAGACAATTCGCCGCCCGACGCCACCTTACCCAGCGACGCCGGGGGATTGCCGGGATTGGTAGCGACCAGAAAGGCCACCTTGTCCAGGCCATCGGGGCCCCAATCACCTTCCTCGCCCGCCATCACACTGGTGACGAAACGGGCCTTGTCCAGCTTCAGTGGCGGCAATTCGGCCGCCACCGCCGTATCCAGGCGGGCGGCGGCTTCGCTACGCGCCTTGGACAGGGCGCGGGCGGCTTCCATATAGGCGCTGCGCGCCGCCTGTTCAGCCTTGGCCAGCTTGCCCAAATCGTCGCCGCTGCCATCCAGCGCCGCCAATTGGCGGGCAAGGTCATCACGCAAAGCGGCCAAGCCGTCCACCTCGACCCCATGTTTGCGGGCGGTGGCGCGTAGGGCGAACAGGCGTTCCTCGGCCTTTTCCAGGGCGCGCGGGTCCAGATCGATTTCCGCCGACACCCGTTCCAGCAGGCCCGAGGCCTCGGCGGCTTCCTGGGCGGCGCGGTCCAGGGCGGCGATCACCGGGTCCAGCTTGCCTTCGGCACGGTCGGCCACCCGCTCCAGGGCTCGCTGGGCACTGCGCAGCGACGCCTCGACGTCACCCTTGGCGGAAAGTGTGGTCTGGGCGGCGTTCATCGCTTCGATCAGCTTTTCCGAATGCTGCATCATCGCCCGGCTGGCGGCTAATTCGGCTTCCTCGCCCGGTTTGGGGGCCAGGGCGTGTAATTCGTCATGGGCGTGACGCAGGTTTTCTTCGTCGGCGCGGGCCTTTTTCAGCGCCTCTTCCGCCTGGGTGCGGGTCTTGGCCGCCTCGCGCCAGGCGCTCCAGGCCGTCTTGACGGCGCCGCGCATCTCGGCCAGACCGGCAAAGGCGTCCAGAACCGGCAGATGGGTGGTATCGTCCAAAAGACCGTGGCTTTCGAACTGGCCGTGGATTTCCACCAATTCGTCGCCCACTTTGCGCAACAGCCCGACACTGACCGCCTGATCGTTGACATAAGCGCGCGAGCGGCCATCGACGGTGACCACCCGGCGCAGCACCAAGGGGCCGTCCTGGGCGTCGACATCCTGGGCCGACAACAATACGCGGGCGGGGTGAAACGGCGGCGGGTCGAATTCGGCGATCACCGTCAGCTGGTTGGCGCCGTGGCGCACCAAGCCGGAATCGGCCCGCGCCCCCAAGGTCAGGGACAGTGAATCCAGAAGGATGGATTTGCCGGCGCCGGTTTCGCCGGTGAACACCGACAGGCCGGACGCGAATTCCAGGTCCAGCTTTTCGATCAGGACGACGTCGCGGATCGACAGCGAAGCCAGCATGGGGCGGTTACCACATCCAGCCGAACCAGCCAGACGATTCCTTTTCGTCCGACTGCTTGGCCGATTGGCCGGACTTGACCATCGAGAAGGTGTCTTCGTACCACTCGCTGCCGGGGAAGTTGTGGCCCAGCACGGCCGCCGTCTTCTTGGCTTCGTCTTCCAGGCCCAGGGTCAGGTAGATTTCCACCATGCGGTGCAAGGCTTCCGGCACGTGGCTGGTGGTCTGGAACTGTTCGACCACCACCTTGTAACGGTTCAACGCCGCCAGCCATTGGTTGCGCTGTTGGTAATAGCGGCCGATGTTCATTTCCTTGCCGGCCAAGTGGTCGCGGGTCAAATCGACCTTCAGCTTGGCGTCGCGGGCATAGGTGCTGGCCGGATAGCGGTCCACCACTTCCTGCAGCGATTTCAACGCCATTTCGGTCATCTTCTGGTCGCGGGCCACGTCGGTGATCTGCTCGTAATAGCAAAGGCCCTTCAGGTAATAGGCGTAGGGCGCGTCCTTGTTGCCGGGATGCAGTTGGATGAAGCGGTCCAAGGCGATCAGCGAATCGGCGTATTTGTTGCGCTCGTACAGCACATAGGCCGCCATCAACTGCGCCTTGGTGGCCCACACCGAATAGGGATGCTGACGCTCGACCTCGTCGAAAGCCTGGGCGGCCTTGTAATATTCGCCCTTTTCCACCAGGTCCATGGCCTCGTTATAGAGTTCCTCGACCGGGCGTTCGACGTATTCGTCCTTCTTGTCCGAACAGGCGGACAGCAAGGCGGCGGCGATCACGATGGTTCCGGCGAACGAACGAGTGAAGCTGAAGCGCGACATGGATCCCCTTGGGCCTGAAGTCCTGGCCGGGACTATAACACGGCGTCGGGCCAGGGGAAGAGACAGCCGATAAAAAACCCCCGCGAACCAGTGGTCGCGGGGGAGTTTTGTTCGTTCAGGAATATTAAGAGCGAAGGATCAGGAATTGACCGCCAACTTGTCCGGGGCAGCCAGGGCCAAGCCCTGGGCAGCGGCCGAACCGGCGGCGATGGTGGTGGTGGCCCAGGCGGTCTGGTCGGCGAACAGCTTGCGCAGCAACAGGTTGTTGAGCGCGTGGCCGGAACGCACGCCATCATAGATGCCCAGCAGGGGGGCACCGGCCAGCGACAAATCGCCGACGGCGTCCAGGATCTTGTGGCGGACGAATTCGTCGCCATAGCGCAGGCCGTCGTCGTTCAGCACACGGCTTCCGGTGCTGTCGATGACCACCGCGTTGTCCAGCGAACCGCCGCGGGCCAAGCCGTTGGCGCGCAGGTAAGCCACTTCGTGTTCGAAACCGAAGGTGCGCGCCCGGCTGATTTCGGCCTTGAAGGCCCCCTTGGTCAGCGCCACCGAGAAATCCTGCTGGCCGATGGCGGCGGAAGCGAAGTCGATGTGGAAGTTCAGGCGGAAGCCGCCGGCGGACGGCGACAGGGTCGCCGACTTGTCGCCGTCGGTGACGGTGATGCGCTTCAACACCCGGATGGCCTGACGGGGCGCGTCCTGTTCGACGGTGCCGGCGCATTCGATCAGGAACAGGAACGGAGCGGCCGAGCCGTCCATCACCGGAACTTCCGGGCCGTTGATTTCGATGACGCAATTGTCGATGCCCATGCCGGCCAAGGCCGACAGCAGGTGTTCGACGGTGCCGACCTGGACATTGGCTTCGTTGACCAGGCAGGTGTTCATGCGGGTGTCGCCGACGTTCGACCACAAAGCGGGAACGATGGCGCCACGCCCGGCGATGTCGGTGCGGCGGAAGCTGATGCCGGAATTGGCGGGGGCGGGTTGCAAGACCATGGTGACCTTGGCGCCCGAATGCAGGCCGACGCCCGAACATCCGATGGCGGTCTTCAAGGTGCGTTGGCGAATGACGTTGGATTCGGCAGAAGAATTGAGGGCGGCAACCACGTCGGTCTTGTTGATCTTCACGACTTAAAACCCCTTCCTCGTCGGATGCTCCCTGATGACTGTTTGTCATCCTTCCCGGCATCCGGCCCAATTCGATGGTTAACTTCTACCGCTGGGGGCTCAAGCGCTCAAATCAATCATTATTTCGGTTTGTTACATCGCAGCATGGCGGTTGAAAGAAAGCGGGGCCCGCCCGCGAACGGTCGGGCCCCGAAGTTGGTAACGTTTTGAAAAATCAGCGCGAAATCAAAACGACCTTAGTTCGCCTGACGGCGCAGGAAGGCCGGGATATCCAGGTTTTCACCGCTGCGCGCCACGCTGGGTTCGCTGCGGGTCGCGGGCGTGCCCATCCGCTGGGACGGCTGCGGCGCCATCGACGCCTCGTGGCGGGGTTCGTGGCGGGGCTCGTGACGCTGCGGCTGCGGCGCCGGTTGCGGGGCGGAACGACGGCCCAGCAGACCGAACAGACCGCCGGCGCGGCGGGGTTCCTCGGCTTGACGCTGGGGTTCCGGCTGACGCTGGGGCTGCGGCTGACGGGGTTGCGGGGCAGCGGCGGGGGCCATCATCGGGGCGGTGTCGACCTGGTCGGCGATCTGGGTGACCGCCTGGGTCAGATGGCCCATGTCGTGGTCGGCACGGAAGTCACCCTCGATCGAGGACGGCGCCGGACGATCCAGAATGGGGTCCAGACGCAACTGGGTTTCCATGCGCGGCGCCGCTTCGGCCTGGACCGGAGCGCGTTGGACCATCGGCTGGGCGACCGCCGCTTGGGCGACGGCCGGCTGAGCCATGCGCAACTGGGCGTTGACCGCCGGTTGGGCGACGGCGGCAGCCGGGGCCATGGCGGCCGGACGGGCCAGGGTGGGTTCGGACACCGGTTGGGCGATGGCGGCAGCCGGAGCAGCGGCGGCGGCGGTCACCACGGTGGGGCGGAAATTGCCGCCCTGGCCACCGCCGATGGCGACGCGGGCCGGGGGCTGCGGTTGGGTCTGGGCGACGGAAACCATGGTCGGCTTGGGCTGGGCCGCGGCTTCGCTGGCGATGCCGGTGGCGACCACGGAAACGCGCATCTTGCCGTTCAGGGCTTCGTCGAAGGTCGAACCGAAGATGATGTTGGCGTCGGGATCGACTTCGTCGCGGATGCGGTTGGCGGCTTCGTCGGCTTCGAACAGGGTCATGTCCATGCCGCCGGTGATGTTGATCAGCACGCCCTTGGCGCCCTTCATCGAGGCGTCGTCCAACAGCGGGTTGGAGATGGCGGCCTCGGCGGCTTCGATGGCGCGCTTGTCGCCCTCGGCCTCGCCGGTGCCCATCATCGCCTTGCCCATTTCGCTCATCACCGTGCGGATGTCGGCGAAATCCAGGTTGATCAGGCCGGGCTTGATCATCAGATCGGTGACGCCGCGCACGCCGGAATACAGCACGTCGTCGGCCATCTTGAAGGCGTCGGCGAAGGTGGTGCGTTCGGTGGCGATGCGGAACAGGTTCTGGTTGGGGATGATGATCAGGGTGTCGACGTATTGCGACAGTTCCTCGATGGCGCCTTCGGCGGTACGCATGCGGTGCGCGCCTTCGAAGTGGAACGGCTTGGTCACCACGCCGACGGTCAGGATGCCCTGGTCGCGGGCGGCCCGCGCGATCACCGGGGCGGCGCCCGATCCGGTGCCGCCGCCCATGCCGGCGGTGATGAACACCATGTTGGCGCCAGCGATCTGGCCGATCACTTCTTCAAGGCTTTCCTCGGCGGCGGCACGGCCGATCTCGGGGCGCGAACCGGCGCCCAGGCCGGCGGCCACGGTGGTGCCCAGTTGCACGCGCCGTTCGGTGCGCGACTGGTTGATGGCCTGGGCATCGGTGTTGGCGACGATGAACTCGACGCCTTCCAGATGCATGGCGATCATGTTGTTGACGGCGTTGCCACCGGCACCGCCGACGCCGACGACGGTGATCTTGGGCTTCAAGTCCTGTGGATTACCGGGCAGAAAGTTGAGCATTGATACCTCCGCGCTGAGAGGGCCTTTTGGCCTATTGAACCTTAGAAATTCCTTTTGAGCCAGGAGCCGACGCGGCCCCAGCCGCTGCCCCCCGCTTGTTCCTGGGCGGCTTTCTTGCCGGCCTTGGCCACGGGCTGGTGCGCCATGGCGTAACGGATCAGTCCGGCACAGGTGGAAAAGGCCGGACCATTGGTGGATTCGGGCAAACCGTGCAGGCCGACCGGGCGGCCCAGGCGGACCTGCTTGTCCAGCACCAGACCGGCCAGATCGCGCACGCCCTGCATCTGGCTGGCGCCGCCGGTCAACACCACGCGGCGGCCGGCCATCTTGTCGAAGCCGCTTTTTTCCAGATGCGAGCGCACCAGTTCCAGCGTCTCTTCCAGACGCGGCTGGATGATCTGGATCAGCATGGAACGCGGTACCTGGTTCAAGGTGGCGTCTTCGTCTTCGCCGACCAGCGGCACTTTCAGTTCCTCGCGGTCGTCGGTGGGCGAGGGGATGGCGCTGCCATACAGGGTCTTCAGGCGCTCGGCATAGGAAAGCGGCGTGGACAATCCGCGGGCGATGTCGTTGGTGACGTGGTAGCCCCCCACCGGGATGACGTCGGTATGGACCAGCTGACCGGCGACGAAAACGGCGATGGACGTGGTGCCGCCGCCCATGTCGATGCAGGTGACGCCCAGTTCCTTTTCGTCTTCCACCAGACAGGCCAGACCGGCGGCGAACGGGCTGACCACCCGGGCCTCGATATCCAGATGGCAGCGATGCACCACGGTCATCAGGTTGCGCACCGGGCCGATGGCGGCGGAAATCACGTGGATGGCCACGCCCAGTCGTTCGCCATACATGCCGCGCGGGTCGCGGATGCCTTCGTTGCCGTCGATGGTGTAATCCACCGGAATGGCGTGGATCAGGTCGCGGTCGGCGCTTTCGTGATGGGCGCGACCGTGGTCCAGCATGCGGCGGATGTCGGCTTCGTTGACGGCGTGGCCGTTCATCGCCACTTCCACCTTGACGTTGGTGGACCCGGGCGCGCCGCCCGACAGGTTGACCACCACCGCTTTGACCCGCTCGCCGGCCATGTCCTCGGCGGCGTCGACGGACGCACGGATGGAATGTTCCAATTCTTCCAGATCGACCACGGCGCCGGCCCGCATGCCGCGCGCCACCTGATGACCGATGCCGACGATGCGCGGATGGCCGTCTTCCTGGACGCGCGCCAGGAAGCAGCACACCTTGGTGCTGCCCACGTCCAACGCTGCGATCAGTCCGTTGCGCATGCTCATCAGGCTCCGTTGTCCTTGCGGCCCTTGCCGGGTTCGGGCGGGGCCGAGGCGCGCTCGGTCTTCAACACCATGCGGTCGGGGATGCGCAGGTCGACCATGCGCACCTGGCGGGCGGACAGGCCCTGGGCCCGTTCCAGATCGGCCAGACGGTGCCAGGCGTCCTTGGCGTCTTCTTCCGGCAGGCGCACTTCCAGCCCGTCCCGGGAATCGTCCAGCATCAGGTTCCAGCGGCGGTTGCCCACATGGATGGCGGCCTTGACGCGCGGCGCCAGGGCCGGTTCGCTGGCCAGCATGGCCAGCAATTCGTCGGCCCGCGAATTGGCGCCGTCGCCGACCACCAACGGCAGGCCCTCATAGCCGGCGATAGTGCCGGGAATGACTTGGCCGGTCTTGTCCACCAACACGTGATGGCCGTTGTTCTGCCAGATGGCGATGGGTTGGCGTTCGACGATGGCGATGTGCATCTGGTCGGGCAGCCGGCGTTCGACGGCGGCCACCTTGACCGAGGGCAGGGCTTCCAGGCGGTCCTTCACCTGTTCCAGATCCACCGCCAGGATGGGACTGCCATGCGTCGCCCCCAACGCACTGGCCAACTGATCCATGGGGGTGCGGCCGCGCCCGGCGATGGTGATCTCGTCGATGCGGAAGCCCAAACGGGCGGTGGCCTGCATCACCGAGGCGATGGCGGTCTGGGTGGTGCGCTGGATGATGCCGGAATGCCAGATGACGGCGCCGCCGACCACGATGGTGGTCATGGCGATGCCGGCCGCCGACAGTTTTTGCAGGGGCGTGAAGTTGAAGCGTGGCAGGGCCACGCGGCGGCGGGCCTTCTTGGGCTTGCTTTCGGCCCGACCTTCGGCCCGCACGTCACGCTTGTCCTTGGCCGGCTTGGCGGCGCGGCGCGGGCGTGACAGGCGCGGAACCTCGACGGTGTCGGCCGTGGTGGCCGGCGTCACCCGGTCTTCGGCACTGATGATGATGTCGCTGTCGCTCATGCGTCGCACTCCGCTTGTTCGACCATCCACCGCACCAGCTCGGGGAAGCTGATGCCGCAATAGGACGCGATGTCAGGGACCAAAGAGGTGGCGGTCATTCCCGGCTGGGTGTTGACTTCCAGGATCACCAGCCGCGACCGGCCGGCCACGGTGTCGTCGTAACGCAGATCGGCGCGGGACACCCCGCGGCAGCCCAGCACCTTGTGGGCCTGGACCGCCAGTCGGCAGGCTTCGGCGGCGATGTCGGCGGGAACCGGGGCCGGCATGATGTGCTTGGAGCCACCGGGCGCGTATTTGGCGTCGTAATCATAGAAACCGCGTTCCGAGGTGATTTCCAAACAGCCCAGGGCGCGATCACCCATGACCGCCACGGTCAGTTCACGACCCGGCACGAATTCTTCCACCAGCACGTGGTCGGCCTGGAACGGCCATTCGCCCAACGGATCACGGTTGTCGCCGGGCTTCATGATGTAGACGCCCACCGACGAGCCTTCGTTGACCGGCTTGACCACGAAGGGGCGTTCCATGGGATCGGCGCCGCCATCCTTGCGATGAACGACCAGGCCCTTGGCCACCGGCAGGCCGGCTTCGGCGAACAATTGGCGGGAAAACCCCTTGTCCATCGCCGCCGCCGAGGCCAGTACGCCGGAATGGGTGTAGGGGATGTTCATCAGGTTCAACAGACCCTGGACACAGCCGTCTTCGCCAAAGCGGCCATGCAGCGCGTTGAACACCACGTCGGGCTTGCTGGCGGTGATGTCGGCCACCAGCTTGGAAATGTCGGCGCCGACATCGACGGTTTCGACCACGAAACCGGCTTCGACCAGCGCCTTGGCGGCGGCGGCGCCCGAACGAAGCGAGACTTCGCGTTCGGACGAGGTGCCCCCCATCAAGACGGTGATGCGGCGGCTCATGACTTAGCTCCTTCGATGCCGATGCGGCGGATTTCCCAGTCCAGGGTGATCCCGCTGGTGTCCAGCACCCGGCGGCGCACTTCCTCGCCCAGGTTTTCGATATCGGCGGCGGTGGCGTCGCCCAGGTTCAAAAGGAAGTTGCAGTGCTTTTCCGACACCTGGGCGCCCCCCATGACCAGACCGCGGCAGCCGGCCTTGTCGATCAATTCCCAGGCCTTGGCCCCATCGGGATTGGCGAAGGTGGAACCGCCGGTGCGCACGCGGGTGGGTTGGCTGTCTTCCCGGGCCTGCTTGATGTCGGCCATCTTTTGGGCGATGGCGCCGGCCGGGCCGTGCTTGCCCTGCAACGTGGCGGACAGGAAGATGTAATCTTCCGGGCTGCCGCAATGGCGATAGCTCATGTCCAGATCGGCCAGGGTCAGCAATTGGGTGGTGCCGTCGCGGTCGATGGCGGTGGCCGAAAGCGTCACATCCTTCATCTCGGCGCCAAAAGCCCCGGCATTCATGCGCAGCGCGCCGCCGATGGTGCCGGGCACGCCGGACAGGAATTCCAGACCGGCCAGCCCGTGTTCCTGGGCGGTCAGCGCCACGTTCAGGTCAAGGGCGCCGGCTCCGGCGGTGACGATGTCGTCCATGACGTCGATCCCGGCGAAGGCGCCACCCAGGCGGATGACCACACCAGGGACACCACCGTCGCGCACCAACAGGTTGGAGCCGACGCCGATGACGGTGACGGTGACCTCGGCGGGCAATTCGGCCAGGAACTCGGCCAGATCGTCCACGTCGGCGGGACGGAACAGCGCTTCGGCGTTGCCGCCGACGCGGAACCAGGTCAGACCGCCCAAAGGCGCGTCCACGGTCAAACGACCGCGCGTCTTCGGCAATGCCTTGATCCAGGAATTCCGCGGGGCTGTGGTCATTACTCGGCTCCTCCCTTGCTGGGCAGGGCTTCCAGTTGCGCCGGCAAAGCATGCGCCCACTGGGTGATGTTGCCGGCGCCCAGGCAGACCACCATGTCACCGCTGGCGGCCAGGTCGCCGACCATGGCGGCCAGGGCGGCGGCGTCGGTCAAAGCCAGCACCTGACGGTGACCGTGTTCCTGCAGGCCGGTGACCAGGGTATCGCGGTCGGCGCCGGGAATGGGCTGTTCACCGGCGGCATAGACGTCGGCGACGATCACCGTGTCGGCGTCGTTGAAGCAGGTGCAGAACTCGGCGAACAGCGAGGACAGGCGCGAATAACGGTGCGGCTGCACCACGGCGACCACGTTGCCGGTGGTGGCGGAACGCGCCGCCTTCAACACGGCGGCGATTTCCACCGGATGGTGGCCGTAATCGTCGATCACGGTGATGCCCTTGGCCTCGCCGGTCTTGGTGAAGCGGCGCTTGACGCCCGAGAAACCGCCCAGGGCCTTGCGCACCACGTCGTTGGTCAGGCCCAGTTCGTTGGCGCAGGCGATGGCAGCCAGCGAGTTCTGGACATTGTGCTCGCCATACATGGGCAGACGCACGTCGTCGATGATGCGGCTTTTGCCGGTGATGCGGTCGGTGATGACCACGTCATAGCGGGCGCCGCCGGGGCCGATCTTCACATTGGTGGCGCGGATCATCGCCTGGGGCGAGAAGCCGTAGGTGACAATCTTGCGGTCGGGCACGCGGGCGATCAGCGCCTGGACTTCCGGATGGTCGATGCAGCAGGCGGCGAAGCCATAGAACGGGATGTTTTCGACAAAGGTGCGAAACGCGTCGCGCAGGCGGTCGAAAGTCCCGTAATGGTCCATGTGTTCGGGATCGATGTTGGTCACCACCACGGCGGTGGCCGGCAGCTTGGTGAAGGTGCCGTCGCTTTCGTCGGCCTCCACCACCATCCAGTCGCCGGCACCCAGGCGCGCGTTGGTGCCATAGGCGTTGATGATACCGCCATTGATGATGGTGGGGTCCATGCCGGCGGCGTCCAGCATGGCCGACACCAAGGTGGTGGTGGTGGTCTTGCCGTGGGTGCCGCCGACGGCGATGGCTGATTTCAGGCGCATCAGCTCGGCCAACATTTCGGCGCGGCGGACCACGGGGACCATCTTGGAACGCGCCGCGACCACTTCCGGGTTGTCGGCCTTGACGGCGGACGACACCACCACCACACGGGCCTGATCAAGGTTTTCCGCCCGGTGGCCGATCTGCACGGTGACGCCCAGCTTACGCAGGCGTTCGACGTTGTAATTGTCGGCGATGTCCGAGCCTTGAACCGTATAGCCCAGGTTGACCAGAATCTCGGCGATGCCCGACATGCCGATGCCGCCGATGCCGACGAAATGGATGGCGCCGATGGAAAGCGGCATGGTTCTCATGAGCGGGACTCCTGGACTTGGGCGGTTTCGGCCACCAGATCGGCCAGACGGGCGGCGGCGTCGGGGCGGCCGGAATTCTTGGCGCATTGGGCGGCCCGGGCCAGTGTTTCGGCTTGGGCGAACAGCGATTGCAGACGGGCCGCCAAGGCGGGGGCGGTGAAGCCGGTCTGCGGCATCAGCCAACCGCCGCCGGCTTCGTCCAAGGCCCGGGCATTGGCGGTCTGGTGGTCGTCGATGGCGTGGGGATAGGGCACCAGGATCGCCGGCCGGCCCAAGGTGGTCAGCTCCGCCATGGTGGACGCGCCCGATCGGGCGATGACCAGATGCGCCCCGGCCAGTCGCGCCGGGATATCGGCGAAAAAGCTTTCCAAGGTGGCGGTGATCGGGCTGGCGGCATAGGCGGCGCGCACGGCTTCCAAATCTTCCGGGCGGCATTGTTGAGAAATGTGGATACGGGCCTGCAGCTCGGCCGGCAGGCTGGTCAGCGCCGCCGGGATCACTTCCGACAGCACCTTGGCGCCTTGGCTGCCGCCCAGCACCACCAGATTGATGGGGCCGGTTTCGCTAAGGGTCGGATAAGGCTGGCTGGCCAGGGCCTGTACCCCGGCGCGCACCGGCATGCCGGTATGGCGCAGTTTGGATTTGCTGGCTTCCGCCACATGGGCGATCTGCGGATAGGAAATGGCGATCCAGCGGGCCTTGGACGCCAACAGGCGGTTGGCCCGGCCCAGCACGCCGTTCTGTTCGTGGATGATGGTGGGGATACCCAAAGAGGCGGCGGCCACCATGGTCGGCACGCTGGCATAGCCGCCGAAACCCACTACCACGGCGGGGCGTTCCTTCTTCAGGATGGTGCGGGCCTGCAGCACACCGAAACCCAGTTCCAGCATGGCGCGGGCACGGGCCATCAGGCCGCGCCCGGCGATGCCGCCGGCGCTGATGCGATAGGTGTCCAAGGTCCCCAAGGTGCCGCCATAGGTTTGGCCGCGCTTGTCGGTGACCAGACCCAGATGCCAGCCGCGATTGATCAGCTCGGCGGCCAGGGCCTCGGCCGGGAAGACGTGGCCGCCCGTGCCACCGGCGGCAAGAAGGGCGAAGGGACGCGTCATGGCTGCCTCCGGTGGCACAAACCACGATTAAAGTTGCCACCGGCGGCAAGAAGGGCGAAGGGCTTGGTCATTGTTCAAGCTCCTCGTGACCATAACGCTTGCGGGTCAGCGCCAGCACCATGCCCATGCCCAGGGCCAAAGCCAGCATGGAGGACCCACCATAGGAAATGAAGGGCAGGGTCATGCCCTTGGTGGGCATCAGACGCAGGGTGGACGCCATGTTGATGATGGCCTGCAGGCCGAACTGCACCAGCAGGCCAGCGGCGGCCAGGACCACGAACAAATTGTCATCGCGCATCAGCCGGGAAAAGCCGCGCAGCACGATGAAGGCGAACAGCACCAGCACGAACAGGCACAGCGCGATGCCGAATTCCTCGCCGGCCACCGCCATGATGAAGTCGGTGTGGGCATCGGGAAGGATCAGCTTGATGCGGCCTTCGCCGGGGCCGCGACCCAACAGGCCGCCGGCCTTGAAGGCGTTCAGCGCGGTGGTGACCTGGAAGGCGCCGTCGCCCGACGGGTCCAGGAAGCGGTCGACGCGCTGCTGGACGTGGCCAAAGACGAAATAGGCGCCGATGCTACCCAGCACCGCCAGAATGCCACCGGCGACCACCAGCAGCATGGGCAGGCCGGCCAGAAAGAACTGGACGGCGAAGATGGCGCTGATCACCAGGGTCTGGCCGACATCGGGTTGCTTGAGCAGCAGCACGGCGACCACGGCGTACAGGAAACAGGCGATGGCCTTGCCGGGGAAACCGGGGTTCAGGCGGCCTTCGGCGAACATCCAGGCGGCGGCGATGGCGAAACAGGGCTTGGCGAATTCCGAGGGCTGCACGGTGATGCCGGCCAAGGACAGCCAGCGGGTCGAGCCCTTGATTTCCGGGGCGAACAGCAGAACCGCCACCAACAGCAGCACCGACCCGCAATAGCCCAGCACGCCCAGGCGACGCACTTGGCGCGGCGACAGCAGCGACACGCCCAGCATCACCGCGATGGCGGGCACCAGGAAGACGAACTGGCGGCGGATGAAGTGGAAGGAATCGGCGCCGATGCGGTCGGCCACCGCCGGGCTGGCGGCCATGGTCAACAATACGCCGATGGCCACCAGGGACAGCACGGCGGCGATGGTCCAGCGGTCGACGGTCCACCACCAGCGGCCAATGGTCGAAGTGTCGGTGCGGCCCAGGCTCATTTCAGCCCTCCCACCAAGTCACGGAAGACGTCGCCACGATGTTCGAAGCTTTTGAACTGGTCCCACGACGCGCAGGCCGGCGACAGCAACACCACTTCACCGCTCTGGGCGTTGGCATGGGCGGCCTGGACGGCGTTTTCCAGGGTGCCGCACTGGGTGAAGGCGATCTTGCCGTCGATGGTGGCGGCGAACTGGGCGGCGGCGTCGCCGATCAGATAGGCATGCTTGATGCGGCCGAAATGGGGTTCCAGGCTGGCGATGCCGCCTTCCTTGGCCTGACCGCCGATGATCCAGTGGATACGCTCGTAACAGATCAGCGCCACTTCGCTGGCTTCGGCGTTGGTGGCCTTGGAATCGTTGACATAGCGCACGCCGTTCACCGTGCCGACCCATTCCTGGCGGTGGGCCAGACCGGGATAGCTGGCGATGCCGGCGGCGATGGTGTGGGCCGGAACATCCAAGGCGCGGGCCAGGGCGAAGGCGGCGCAGGCGTTCTGCCAATTGTGGCGGCCGGGCAGGGTCTGGATGGCGGTCAGGTCGAAGATTTCGCTGCCGTCTTCCAGCAACACGCCCTGGGGGGCGCTGATGCCATGATCCAGCACCTGCTTGATGGAAATAGCCACATGGGTTCGGTTGGCCCCCAACAGCCAGTCGGCGATACCCCGCGTGGGGGCATCATCCAGACCGATCACGGCCGTGCCATCGGCGGCGACCAGATCATAAAGCCGGCGCTTGGCGGCGATATAGCCGTCCATGCCGCCGTGACGGCCCAGATGATCGGGGGTGATGTTCAGCAGCACACCCGCCCGCGCCCGCAAGCTTTGGGTCAGTTCCAACTGATAAGACGACAGTTCCAGCACATAGACGCCGTCATCGCCCAGATCGGGCAGATCCAGGGCGGCGGTGCCCAGATTGCCGCCGGCGGTCACGGCCAGACCGGCGCTTTTCAGGATATGGGCGGTCAGCGTCGTGGTGGTGGACTTGCCGTTGGTGCCCGAAATCACCACGAATTTGGCGCCCGGCAAGGCCCGCGCCAGCAATTCCACGTCGCAGACCAGATCGATGCCGGCGTCGCGCGCCGCCAAAGCCAGGGCATGGGGCTGCGGATAGGTGTGGGGGATGCCGGGGCTCCACACCAACAAATCCAGCTTGGACACATCCAGGCCGCTGGGGTCGGTCAGCACGATGCCCTGGGCCAAAGCGGCGGTGCGGGCCTTTTCATTGTCGTCCCAAGCGGTGACGCGGGCACCGCTGGCCGCAAGGGCGCGAATGGTGGCGGTCCCGGATTTACCCAGGCCCATCACCATCACGTTCTTGTCGGCAAGGAAGGGGACGAGGATCATTTTCGGCCTAGCGCAGCTTCAGGGTGGACAGACCGACCAGCGCCAGGATGCCGGCGATGATCCAGAAACGGATGACCACGGTGGGTTCGGCCCAACCCTTCTTTTCGAAATGGTGGTGCAGCGGCGCCATACGGAACACCCGCTTGCCGGTCAGCTTGAAGCTGGCCACCTGGACGATCACCGACACGGTTTCCAACACGAACAGGCCGCCGACGATGGCCAGCACCAATTCGTGCTTGGTCACCACCGAGATAGCCCCCAAGGCGCCGCCCAGGGACAGCGAACCGGTATCGCCCATGAACACCATGGCCGGCGGCGCGTTGAACCACAGGAAACCCAGGCCAGCACCGACCAGGGCGCCACAAAACACCGCCAGTTCACCCGATCCCGGCACGTAATGGATCTGCAGGTAATTGGCGAAGACGGCATGGCCGACCAGATAGGAAATCAGCGCGAAGACGCCGGCGGCGATCATCACCGGCACGATGGCCAGACCGTCCAGGCCGTCGGTCAGGTTGACGGCGTTGGAAGCGCCGATGATGACGAAGACGGCGAAGGGCACGAAGAACCAACCCAACTGGATCAGCAGGCTTTTCAGGAAGGGGACCGCCAGGGTGCCGGCCAGTGGCTCGCGCTGGATGGTGTAAACCCAGACGGCGGCGACCAGGGCGATGACGATCTGACCGGCCAGTTTCAGCTTGCCGGGCAGACCCTTGGGGTTCTTCTTCGAGACTTTCAGGAAGTCGTCCAAAAAGCCCAGCAGGCCGTAACCCAAGGTCACCAGCAGGACGATCCAGACGTAATGACTGCGCAGATCGGCCCACAGCAAGGTGGCCACCGCCAGGGCGATCAGGATCAGGAACCCGCCCATGGTGGGGGTGCCCTTCTTGGTCAGCAGATGGCTTTCCGGGCCGTCGGCGCGGATGGGCTGGCCCTGCTTTTGCCATTGGCGCAGCCAGCGGATCAGGCCCGGGCCGATGACGAAGGCGACGACCAGCGCCGTCAGCACCGCGCCGCCGGTGCGGAAGGTCAGGTATTTGAAAAGGTTGAACAAAGCAACCTCGTCAGCCAGGGGATAAAGCAGGTTGTAGAGCATGTTTCCCCGTCACCCTTCCAACAAAGTCTTGACCACCACCGCCATGCGCGAGCCGGCGGAACCCTTGACGACGACCACGTCGCCGGCGCGGACGACGTCCTTGATCATGCTCGCCAATTCGGTCGAATTCGCGGCATGGATCCCGCGCCGGCCCTGGGGCAGCGCGTCGTGCAAATTCTTCATCAGCGCACCCGCCGTGCACACCAGATCGGTGCCCCACAGGGCGGCGGCTTGGGCCAGATTGGCGTGCAGGGCCGGCGCCGAATCACCCAGTTCCAGCATGTCGCCCAACACGGCGACGCGACGGCCGTGCTTGCCCGGCCGGGCCGCTGCCAGGGTGGACAAAGCCGCCTTCATGGAAACCGGGCTGGCGTTGTAGCTTTCGTCGATGACTTCCACCATGCCGGACTTCCACAAAACCTGATGACGTTCGCCGCGACCCTTGGGGGGGCGCATGGCGGACAGGCTGTGGGCGGCCTTGACCGCGTCGGCGCCCAGCGCGTCCGCGGCCAGCAGCACGGCCAGCGAGTTCATCCCCCAATGCAGGCCGGGAACGCCGACCCGATAGGCGATGGCTTGGTCGTGCAACAGGGCGAACACGGCGGTGTCTTCGGGATCGACGGCGCAATCCAGCATGCGGGCGTCGGCCTCGATATGGCTGCCGAAGCTTTGAATGCGCTTGATGCCGGCGGCTTTGGCGGCCGTGGCCAGACGGCGGAAATGGCGGTTGTCGCGGGGCAGGATGGCCATGCCGCCGGGCTCGATGCCGGTGAAGATTTCCGCCTTGGCGTCGGCGATTTCCTCGGTGCTGGCGAAGAACGCCGAATGCACCGCCTCGATGGTGGTGACGATGGCGGCGTGCGGGCGGACCATCTGGGACAGCGGGATCAGCTCGCCCGTGTGGTTCATACCCAGTTCGAACACACCGAAGGCACAATCTTCGGGCATGCGGGCCAGGGACAGCGGCACGCCCCAATGATTGTTGAAGCTGCCCACCGAATAATGGGTCTTGCCCTGGGCGGACAGGGCCAAGGCGGCCATTTCCTTGGACCCGGTCTTGCCCACCGACCCGGTGATGGCCAGGATGCGGGCCTGGGACCGCGCCCGGGCGGCGATTCCCAGATCCTGCAAACCGGTCATGGTATCGGCCACCTGCAACAGGGGCAGACCGTCGCAGCCTTCGGGAACCTTGTGCACCAAAGCGGCAGCGGCACCGGCTTCGATGGCCGCCTTCACATGGTCGTGGCCGTCATGGTTGGGGCCAGCCAAAGCGATGAACAGATCACCTTGGGCGACGCTGCGCGAATCGATGGACACGCCAGTGGCGGTCCAGTCGGCGGCGCCCGACAGGGTGCCTTGGGTTGCGGCTTGGGCTTGGGCGGCTTTCCAAAGGGCGCTCATCGGGCACCTCCGGCCGCCTTGCGGCATTCCTCGGCATCGTCGAAGGGCAGAACTTGGTCGCCGACGATCTGGCCGCTTTCGTGGCCCTTGCCGGCCACCACCAGCACGTCGCCGGCCTGCAGGGACTGCACCGCATGGGTGATGGCGTCACGGCGGTCGGCGATTTCCACCGCGCCCTTCGCCATTTCCAGGATGGCGGCGCGGATGGGGGCGGCGGCCTCGCTGCGCGGGTTGTCGTCGGTGACGATGACGGTATCGGCCAGCTTGGCGGCGATGGCGCCCATTTGCGGACGCTTGCCGGGGTCGCGATCGCCGCCGCAGCCGAACACCACCACCAGACGGCCGCTGGCGTGCGGGCGCAACGCCTTCAGCACGGTTTCCAAGGCGTCGGGGGTGTGGGCGTAATCAACGAAGATGGGGGCGGTATTGAAATCGGCGACCTTTTGCAGACGGCCGGGGATTTCCGTCAGGCTTTCCAGGGCTTCCAGGGCGGCATGGGCATTGCCGCCGCAGCCGATGACCAGACCCAAGGCGGCCAAGGCATTGGCGGCCTGGAACGACCCGGCCAGGGGCAGGCGGATGCTGGCGGCTTGGCCCAGCACGTCCAATTCCAGCACCTGGCCATGGGAATCGGGGCGAATGGCCTTCAAGGCCAATTCGGCGCCGGAAAAGCCGAAACGCAGCAGGCGGCGGGTGCCGGCGGCCTTTTCCACTTGGGCGGCCGCGTCGGAATCGGCGTTGATGACGGCGACGCCGTCGGCGGGCAGCAAGTCGCTGAACAGCCGCGTCTTGGCGTCCAGATAGGCGCCCATGTCGCCGTGATAATCCAGATGGTCGCGGGTCAGGTTGGTGAAGGCGGCGGCGGTCAGATGCACACCGTCCAGGCGGTACTGGTCCAGACCGTGGCTGGATGCTTCCATGGCGGCGTGGTCGATACCGGCATCGGCCAGTTCGGCCAAGGTGGCGTGCAGATCGGCGGGATCGGGGGTGGTCAGGCTGGGACGCGGGGCAAAGCCGGGGGCGACCAGCCCCAAAGTGCCCAAGGACGCGGCGGCGAAGCCCATGCTTGCCCACATCTGGCGGGTGAAGTTCACCGTGGACGTCTTGCCGTTGGTGCCGGTGACGGCGGCCATCACCTGGGGCTGGCGAGCGTAGAAGGTAGCGGCGGCCCGCGCATAGGCGCGGCGCGGTTCGGCATCGGTGATCAGAACCGCCTTGCCAGTGTCCATCTCGGTGCCGGCAGGGGCCAGGATCACAGCGGCGCCCTGGGCCAAAGCCTGGGCGATGAAGGCGCGGCCATCCACCTTGGTGCCGGGCAAGGCGGCGAACAGCATGCCGGGGCCGACCTTGCGCGAATCGCAGGTCACGCCGGTGATGTTCTTCAGCAGGTCAGCGTGCTTGGGCGACATCGTGGCCTCCCTTGGCGGTGCTGACCACCTTGGCCGATTGCGGTGCGTCGCTCTGCGGCTTGGGGGGGATGCCCAGCATGGGGGCGATCTGGGCGATGATGCGTCCGGCCGCCGGTGCGGCATTCCAGCCGGCGGTGATGAAGCCATAGGTTTCCTTGGTGCCCTGGGGCTCGTCCACCATGGCCAGGACCACGTAACGCGGATTGTCCATGGGGAAACCGGCGATAAAGGACGACAGCACGGCTTTCTTCTTGTAACCGCCAGCAGCCGCCTTTTCGGCGGTGCCGGTCTTGCCACCCACCTCGTAACCGGGAACATCGGCCTTTTTGCCGGTGCCTTCGGTGACCACCATGCGCATCAACTGGCGCATCTGCACCGAGGTCTTGGTCTTCAACACGATTTCGCCGGGGATCGGCTGGTTTTCTTCGCGATGCACCAGGGTCAGCGGATGGAAAACGCCGCCATTCACCAAGGCGATGACGCCGGACACCACCTGGACCGGGGTCACCGACAGGCCGTGGCCGAAGGAAATGGTCACCGTGTTGATTTCGCGCCACGGATTGGGCACCAGCGGGCTGCCCACTTCCGGCAGTTCCAGGCTGGGGGTGTGCAGCATGCCCATGCGAGCCATGAACTGGCGCTGGAAGTCGGTGCCGGCGTCCAAAGCCATGCGGGCGGACCCGATATTGGACGAATGGATCAGGATTTCCGGCACGCTGAGCCAGCGGTTCAGCGCATGGTCGTCATGGATGGTGTGGTTGCCGAACTTCAGCGGCTTGGTGGCGTCGAAGCTGGAATTCAGGTTGATGCGGCCGGTTTCCAACGCCATGGCGGTGTTGAACAGCTTGAAGGTGGAACCCATTTCATAGGCGCCCTTGGTGGCGCGATTGAACATGGCCTCGGAATTGCCGGCCGGCGGGTCGTTGGGGTCGAAATCGGGCAGGCTGACCATGGCCAGCAATTCGCCGGTCTGCACGTCGGCGACCATGCCGGTGGCGCCCAAAGCGTTGAACTGGGTCACCGCCTTTTGCAATTCGCTGCGCACCACCGTCTGGATACCCAGATCGATGGACAAAGCCAGCGGTTCGGATTGGCTGGTCAGGCGGTTTTCGAAATAACGTTCGATACCGGCGATGCCTTTGTTGTCGATGTCGGTCATGCCGACCACATGGGCGACCAGATTGCCGTGGGGATAGACCCGGCGTTCACCCTTTTCGAAATGCAGGCCGGGAACGCCCAGGGCATTGACGTCATATTGCTGACGCGGCGTCAGGTTGCGGCGCAGATAGACGAAGCTTTTGCCGGCGGCCAGACGGGCGCGCACATCCTCGGCATCCATATCGGGCAGGATGGCGGCCAGCTTGCGGGCGGCATCGGCCATGTCGACCGAGGCTTCGTTCATTTCTCCGGGGCGGGCATAAAGCGACACGGTGGGCAGGCTGGAAGCCAGCATGGACCCGTTGCGGTCGGTGATGTCGGCGCGGGCCATTTCCAGTTCTTCGGTGCGTGCGGTTGGCAACGCCCGGGGCTTGGCCGGGTTGGCGTCCAGCACGGCGACATCGACCATGCGGGCGCCGATGATGCCGAAAATGCCCAGGAACACTACGGCGGTGACCAGCAGGCGGGTGCGACCGGTTTCCAAGGCGCGCGACCGCACCCCGTCCAAACGCAACGCACCCGGCGTGTTCTGCAGGTCCTCGCCGGGATGGATGCCAGAATTATGGTGGGGGCGGTGAAACAGGCTCATCGCATCCCCCCCGATGATGGCGGGCGGGATTCGGCCACCGACGGCGTGGTGGGTCGCGCGGCGGGCGGTTTGGGGGCGGCGGCGACGGCGGTGTTGCCGGGAACCGGGCCCAGGGCCTGCAAGGTGGTGACCTGGGTCGGCCCCATCACCTTCATGTCCAGGTACTTTTCCGACAATTGCTTCAAGCGCGCCGGGTCGTTCAGGAAGCTCCATTCGGCCTTCAGCACGTGGATGGCTTCCTGGTTGGTCTGGATCTGACGGTTCAGGTCGGCCAGATGGGCTTCTTGTTCCTTGACCTCGTGCTTGACGAAGTAAAGGCCGACGCCGACGACGCTGGCAGCCATGGCCGACAGGATGGTGCTGACGATCCCACGCATCACGAAGCCCCCCCTTGGGTCCAGGCCGGAGCCTGGGTGCGCAGGGCGGCACGCAGCTTGGCGGAACGCGCCCGGGGATTGGCGCGGGTTTCGGCGTCGGTCGGCGCAATGGCCTTGCGGCTGATCAGTTTGAAGGTGGACGCCGGTCCCACATGGGCGGTGGGCAGGTGACGCGACGGCGCCGGCATGTCGCCGGAACGCTTTTTCAGGAAATTCTTCACCACCCGGTCTTCCAAGGAATGGAAGGTCACCACCGCCAGCCGGCCGCCCGGCGCCAACAGCCGCTCGGCGGCTTCCAGGCCGCGTTCTAGCTCTCCCAGCTCGTCATTCACATGAATGCGCAGCGCCTGGAAGGTGCGGGTGGCCGGGTCGATGCCGTCGCCGGATTTGCGCACCGCGCCACGGATGACATTGGCCAATTGAAGGGTGCGGGTGAAGGGGGTGTCGATACGGGCTTCGACGATGGCGCGGGCGACGCGCCGGGCGAAGCGTTCCTCGCCCAGGTGATAGATGATGTCGGCCAATTCGGCTTCGCTGGCGCTGTTGACCACGTCGGCGGCGGACGGGCCGTTTTGTTCCATGCGCATGTCCAAGGGGCCGTCCTTGGCGAAGGAAAAGCCGCGTTCGGGCTGGTCGATCTGCATGGAGGACACGCCGATATCCAAGGCGACGCCGTTCACCTGGGCCATGCCGGCCCCGGTCAGCAGACGGTCCATGTCGCCGTAACGGCCTTCCAGCATGGTGAAGCGGCCGGGGATTTCGTCGGCCAAAGCATTTCCGGTGACCACCGCCGATGGGTCGCGGTCGATGCCGAACACCCGGCACGGCGCGGCGGCCAGGATGGCGCGGCTATAGCCGCCGGCGCCGAACGTGCCGTCCACCATGACGTCGTCGGCAACCGGGGCCAAGGCGGTGACCACTTCGGTCAGCAACACCGAAATATGAGGGGGGGATTCTGAGTCCTTGATACGGGGGGCGTCAACCATCATGCGCCTCCGGTCTTGGGCTTCAGCGGCAGGGTGGGGCGGTTCTTCAGGGCACGGGAACGGATTTCGGCTTCCATCGCCTTGTAGGCTTCGGGTTGCCAGATCTGGAAGGTCTGGCCCTTGCCGACGAAGGCGGCGGTTTCGGACAGACCGGCATGGTCGATCAAATCCTCGGGCAGCAGGATTCGACCCTCGGGGTCCCAGGACAATTGGCGGGCATCGGCGAAGATCAGGGCCGAGATGTCTTCTTGTTCGGCAGAGAAGGCGTCGAAGGATTGGGCGCTGTCGGACAGGCGTTCCATGAAGTCCATGCCGCAACCTTCGACGCAGGCGGCGGTGAACGACCGATAGGCGATGATTCCTTGGAAGGTCTGGGCGGACAAGGTCGCGCGGAAGGTCGCCGGGACCGACACGCGTCCCTTGCGATCAACCTTGTTCACGAAAGTGGAGAGGAAGAGTCCCATCCCCCGTGTCGCCCTTGCCGAAATGTGCCCAATCCCCTGGTCCCCCCGCCGCTGACGCAATTCGCCCGAAGATCGTCTCGCGATGGGTGTTTATGGGATATCATGGGTAGCCATGGGCGTCAATGGTATTCACTAGTAAAGACATGGTCCGGGATGGTTGTCGGCAAATCAATTACGGTTTTCGGAAAGTACTCGAAGAACGGCATATAACGCCTTGATTCCTATGCGTGAATCGGCGTCAAAAGGTAAATGAACGGTAAATTTGTTTGCAGATTGTTCTTGAATGCGCGGCGAGTCCCGCTGCGGCAAGCGCAAGGGGGCGCATGGGGTGGCATGGGCGCGCAACGGGCTGAAAATGCGTCAGATGGCCTGTAAGCCGGGTTCTGTCCCATGGTTTCCCATGGTGGCGACCATTCATCTGGGACGTTCGTTGCCGAACGCCTCACGCGACCGACCCGGGCGACGACGCGAAAGCGCGTTTCATCCAGCCAAAAGGCCGGAAAGTGTCGCCCCTATTTGGTCTTGCTCCCGGTGGGGTTTGCCGTGCCGTCCCCGTTGCCGGGTCCGCGGTGCGCTCTTACCGCACCCTTTCACCCTTACCGCTGCGGACAGCGGCGGTTTGCTTTCTGTGGCACTTTCCCTAGGGTCGCCCCCGCCGGACGTTATCCGGCACCGTGCTTCCGTGGAGCCCGGACTTTCCTCCCCGCGATTGCTCGCGAAGCGGCCGCCCGGCCATCTGACGCGGCCGCATGGTGGCGACTTGGGGCGGGCGCGTCAAGGCGAACGTTCACACAGTAATCGCAGAAAATTTTAAGCAATTTCCGGTGATCATTATTTGTGACGTCATCGGGTTATCACCCGACATGGGCATTCATTGGCAAAGTGATTCTGATTTTGTATCGACCCGGCAAAGTAAAAGGCCGGCTTCCCTTGCGGGGGCCGGCCTGATCGAGGGGCTGAAGGTCAGTCCTAACCGAACAGCTTGTCGATTTCGTCCTGGCTGATGCCCTGGTTTTCCAAAGCGGGGCCATTCAGCAGCTTGGTGTCGTCATCGCGATGGTCTTCCACTTGCTTGGGAACGATCTCGGCAATGTTGTCCGGACCCCAAATGTCGATCATGGCGTTGACACGGGACTCGATGTATTTCAGTGTTTTCACCACCTTGGTGATGCGCTGGCCGGTAATGTCCTGGAAGTTGCACGCCTCGAACATGGTGATGACCGATTCGTTGATGTCCTCGGCCAGGCGTTTGACATAGGCGTCGTCGCCATGCGAGGCGATCTCGCTGGTCAGGCTTTCGATCTTTTCCGCCGCTTCCAGAATGGATTGGGTGGCGCCTTCGGTGGCCTCGACGATGGCGTCCAGCTCGAAGGTCACCGCCAGGATGCGGTCTTCGTCGGAATCCTTGGGGCGAAGGGCGGCGATTTCCTGCTTGGTCTGCTCGATGCAAACGGCCAGGGCCCGCAGCTCGGTCTTCAGCATCGAGACTTCGGCCTGTTTCTGGCTGACCATCTCGTCCAGGCCGGCGGCTTGGGCGGCGGGCGGCGGCGCCTCTTCGCCGCGCATGGCGTGTTCCAGGTTGCGGATGTCGCCGCGGATCTCGTTTAAGACCCGCAACACTTCATCGTTGGAAACACTGCCGATGGCGGCGGCGGCGACGGCGGCCTGCCCACCCTTGGCGGCCTGTGCCTTCAGGCGCTGGATTTCAGCGGTAAATAGTTTGCGTTCAGTCATCATTCGGGTCGCGCCCTCCCCCCCATGATCCTTAAAGTGTCAAGGCCTGACCGCTGTCACCCGAACCCCCACGGATGTCGGCGGCTTCGATCCAAGGGCGGTAGGCCCGGTCTGCCCTTAGTATATGGTCCGAGAGCCATCTTTTCAGAAAACCAAGTACTTCGTCATCAAGAACTTGACGGTCGCCGGCGAGCCAGCAATCGCGTATCGCCCGGACCTTGGCTTCAAGCTCGCGGTGGTTCTGGACATGGTTGATCCGTTCCGGATAGCCGATGCGTTCCATCAGCAGTTCTTCACGGTGGAAATGGTGTTCCACATATTCGGTCAGAACGTTCAGCACGCTGCCCAGGACGTCGCGGCTTTGGCCGGTTTCCATGGCGTCGTGAAGCTGGTTGACCAGGTTGATCAGGATGCGATGATCCGAATCGATCATGGCGCTGCCGACGCTGTACGCTTCGTCCCAAGCCAGGATCACCATGCTCGCCCCCCTCCGTCACGTTTGATCAATACCACCGGCCGGGTATTTGTTACAAGCGGGGGCCGGTGACGGGTGTGTTAGAATGACACAAGAATGCGCACAGGTGGGAGGGTGGTTTGAAACGCTGGCGACTGGGGACTTTCAATCTGGAGAACCTGGATGACCGCGACGGAGGCGACGGTGGTTTCGACGATCGCTTGGCGGTTCTGCGCCCGCAATTACGTCGCCTGCGTGCCGACATCCTGTGTCTGCAGGAAGTCAACGCCCACACCATCGACGGCAAACACGGACCGCGCCAGCCGGTCGGCTTGGACCGCCTGCTGGAAGGCACCGATTATGCCCGCTACCACCGGCTGATCAGTCTGAACCGGGGCGGGCGCCGCTCATCGGACCACCATAATCTGGTCATCTTGTCCCGCTTTCCCATTTTGTCCCACGGACAGCTTTGGCACGATCTGGTGCCGCCGCCGCTGATCCGCCCGGTGACCACGATGCCGCCGACGGAACAGGCTCAGGCGGTGGAGTGGGATCGCCCGATCCTGCATGCCTGTGTGGATTTGGGGCAGGGGCGTCATGTCCAGGTGGTCAACGTTCATCTGCGGGCACCGCGCGCCGCTTGGCTGTCGGGGCAAAAGACCGAGCATGGCCGCTGGCTCAGTGTCGGCGGCTGGGCCGAAGGTTTTTACCTGGCTGCCGTCAAGCGGGCCGGTCAAGCCCTGGAGGCCCGGCTGCTGGTGGAGAAGATGTTCGACGTCGATGCCGGGGTTCGACTGGTGGTCTGCGGCGACTTCAATTGCGACGACCGCGAGGCGCCGCTACGCACCTTGATGGGGGACGAAGAAGACACCGGCAACGGCCATCTGGCGCCTCGCATGCTGGTGCCGGCCGAGCGATCGGTGGCGGATTCTCAGCGTTTTTCCGTCATCCATCACGGTCGCAAGGTGATGCTGGACCATTTGCTGCTGTCACGCTCGCTGTTGGGCGACCTGGTCAGCTGCGAAGTCCACAACGAAGCCTTGGGGGACGAATTGGTCAGCCCGGCCCGCATCTGGGAGGCCCCCGATTCCTATCACGCCCCGATGGTGGCGGAATTTTCCTGAGCGCTGGGCCAACGGCCGAAGTTTTCAAGATAGCGCTTCAGGTTCGAACGCAGGAAATACTTGTCGGGGCGGTTGCCCAACAAAGCATGAATCCGTTCGAAGCGATCCAAATCCCCGGGAACGCGGCACTTGGCGGAATGGTCGGGATAAGCTGTCCCGCAAAACCGGCAGGTATGCTCCATGGTCAACCCCCCCCCGATGACGGTGCCTGTTGGCTGTGATCGTGCGATTATCCTGTCGCGAGTCCCGGCCTGCGGCAACGCGGCATAAGAGGGGTGTTGCGATGCGAAAAAGGAGTAGGGAATCCGAAGGAACTAGACCGCTTGCGCCATTTGGCAGAGGGCGGGTGCGTAACGGCTGTCCTCGGCACTGATGTGATGGACCAACCAATCGGACAAGAAAGCGTGCAGTTCGGCGGCCACCACGGCGCTGGGGTCGCGGTCATAGGCCTGTTCCAGGCCGCGCACATGCTCGGCCATGATGCGGTGCGACTGGCGATGGGCGTCCAGGTCGGCGTAACCGGCTTCCTCCATCAGGCGTTCTTCTTCACCGAAGTGGTAGAACACATAGCGGATCAATTCGCCCAGCACCATGCCGGTGACCTGACGGGAATCGCCCAAGCTGACGGCGCCGCCCAATTGGTTCAACAACTCGATCAAACGGCGGTGATGGCCGTCCAGGTGGTCGTTGCCAACGCTCATCTTGGTCGTCCAGGTGACGATATGTGGGGCTTGGTCCATGTGTTTCCCCCTTAGGCGGCTGGGGCCGTTTTCCGTTTCTTTTATGGGGCTATCTTAGCATGACGCGATGCGGCAAAAGCAACTGTCGCATTGCCTATGCCGGGTTGGGTTGCTGGCGTGCGTCACGCTCTCTGGTCAGACGCCGGCAAGCGGTGTAAACCCAAGAAACCGGAACGGGGAGGAAGGCATGGGGGCGACAGCGTGGTTGCGGGGGACCTTAAGCGGCGAGCCCATGGCGCCGAAACGGGCGCGCCTGTACCGTCTGTTGCTGATCGCCGCCATCTTGTGTTTCACCGCGTTGACCGCCATCGACACCATTCCGGGAATCTGGGGGGATTCCGACGCGGCAATCCGTCTGTTGGGGCAATCGTGTCTGACGCTGTTGGGGGTGGATTACCTGGTCCGTCTGGTGGCGGCGGCCGGTGCCGATAACCTTTTGGCCGGTGTGGCGGGGTACATGTTCGGAGCGTATGGCCTGTTCGACCTGCTGGCCTTCGCCCCGGTGATGGCGGGGGCGGTGTTGGGATGGTCCCACGACGTGGAAACCGCCTTTGGCATCCTGGGGTTTTTGAAGCTGGCCCGCTATTCGCCGGCTTTGGAAACCTTGGGCGCGGTGTTGATGGCCGAGTTGCGGCCTTTGGCCTCGGCCATGTTCATCATGTCGCTGCTGGTGCTGTTGACCTCGACCGTGTTGTATTTCGTCGAACGCGACATCAATCCCGGCATGGGCAGCATCCCCCAGGCCATGTGGTGGAGCGTGGTCACCCTGGCCACCTTGGGCTATGGCGACGTGGTGCCGATGAGCGCCTTGGGCAAGATCCTGGGCACCGGGGTGGCGGTACTGGGTCTGGGCATGTTCGCGTTGCCGGCCTCGATCCTGGCTTCCGGCTTCACCGAGGAAATGCGGCGGCAGAATTTCGTCAACACCTGGCATCTGGTGGCCAAGGTGCCGTTCTTTTCGTCGCTGCAGGCCAGCCAGATCGCCCAATTGGCGGCGCTGCTGAAATTGGTGCGGGTGATCAAGGGCGAACACGTGGTCCGAATCGGCGACGAAGGCGATTGCATGTATTTCATCGTCTCGGGCCAGGTCGAGGTCAGCGGCGGTGCCGGCACCTTCGTGTTGAAAGGCGGCGACTTCTTCGGCGAGATCGCCTTGTTGGAACGCCGTCCCCGCACCGCCAATGTGCGGGCGCTCAGCCGCTGTCAATTGCTGGTCCTCGATGCCCGCGACTTCCAGCAATTCACCGCCTCTTCACCGGAAATCCTGGAAACCATTCGTCGCACCGCCCAATCGCGGATGTCGATCAACCAGAGCAATGCCCCGCAATGAGCGAACCCAAGCTGAAAGCCAAGCTGTTCATCCATGCCGCCATCCGTCAATGCGGCCTGCATTTCCAGCAGGCGGTGGTAGCCAAGAAAGGCGACGACGACAGCGGCACCATCGTGGTGCGGGTGATTGAAGGGCGTGACCGTAACCGCATCTATACCCAGGTTCGCGACATCCAGGGGCGTTTGGGATGGATGTGTGCCACCGGAAGCGACGCCGTCGACGACCAGCGGGCCGATGCCTATGTGGCCCGCGCCTGCGCCGTCGATTCCGATTCCTGGGTGCTGGACGTGGAAAGCGCCGACGGCAAGGTTGCGTTCCTGGAGCCATTGTTCAGCGCTTGAATCCTTGCGTGGCGACAAAAATGGTATAGAACCTTGCGCCGTAATCGCCCTTCGTTGCGCAAAGGAAAGCACATGTCCCGTCGCCTGATCTCTTCCGGCTCGCCCTTCGAGGAAGTGGCCGGCTATTCCCGTGCCGTCGTCCAGGATCCGTGGGTGTTCGTGTCCGGCACCTCGGGCTTCAAGGATGGCCAGATTTCCGACAGCGAAGTCGAACAGGCCGACCAGGCCCTGCAGACCATCAAGGGCGCCCTGGAACAGGGCGGCGCCACCATGGCCGACGTGGTCAAGGTGGTCGTCTATGTGACCGACGCTTCGTTCTTCCAGACCGTCGGTCCGGTTCTGGGCAAGTATTTCAAGGCCACCAAGCCGGCCAACACCACCATCGTCTGCGGTCTGGTCGACCCGCGCATGAAGGTGGAAATCGAGGTCACCGCGCTGAAGGGTTAGTTTTCGGGGATCGCGAGCGATCCCAGGCGCCCTCAGGCGGCGGGCGTGTTTCTCCGAAACACTTGCCTAACGCGGCATAAGCCGCGCGTCGCATTTGCTCCGACCGCGATCCCGAGTCATCGGGATCGACGGGGCAATAAAGTGAAAAGCCCCGCTGGTCCTGGACCTGCGGGGCTTTTTTATTTGCGCCGTCCCAACGTCGCCCACAGGCGGTGGGGCACCATCAAGGGTTCGCCGGGGAAACGGGAATCCAGCATGCGGCCCACGTCCTGGTCGAAATCGTGGATCAATTGCGGCGACAAACGGCCGGCGATGCCCACCGTGGCGCGCAGCCGGGCCCGCCATTCCTGCCGGGCATGCGGGGCGGCCATGTCGCTGGAAAAGCTTTCCAAACTCTCGAAACCGGCAACCGCCATGTCGCCCAACCATTGCGGATAGATGCCGGTGCCGCCGCCCATGGGCCAGACCGGGTTCCATTTGCGGATCAAGTCCTCGGCGGCGGCCACCACGTTGCCGGGCAACGGCAGCCAGTCGAAATGGCAAATGCTGAGGAAGCCACCGCTTTTGATCAGCCGCGCCATTTCGGCGGCGACCCGACGGCGGTCCAGCCAATGCCAGCATTGACCGGCGATCACGCCGTCGAAGCTGGCATTGTCCAGCCCGCTTTGTTCGGCCGGGGCCTGTACGAAGGTGACGTCCAACCCGGCGCAGTTTTCACGGGCCAAGTCCAATTGCGCCGCCGAGATGTCGAGTGCCGTCACCGAACACCCGGCTTGGGCGAACATCTTGGCCAAGTCGCCTTGGCCGCAGCCCAGGTCAAGGATGCGGCTTTTGGCCGGTCCAAAACCCAAAGCCTGCAAGCGCTCGCGTAATTGCAGCGGAAAGCCGGCATGATAGGCGCTGAACGTGGCGGCGTCCTGGCCAGGATCTAGCAACATACCCAAACATCCCCCACTTAAGTCGGGCGTATATCGAAACGACCATAACCGTTTGGGGAGGCTTTGTCATAGGATATGAGCGCGGTTAGCATATCTCAGTCGTCTGAGCGAAGAGGAAGACAATGCCGACAATCTTGATCACTGGCGCCAATCGTGGTTTGGGGCTTGAATTCGCCCGCCAATACGCCGCCGCCGGCTGGCGGGTTCTGGCCACGGTCCGCGATCCGTTGTCGGGCAAGGCGGTATCCGATGCCGGGGCCGAGGTCTATGTGGCCGACGTCGCCGACGTCTCGACCTTGAAGCGACTGAAAGCATCCCTGGCCGGGATCAGTCTGGACGTGGTCTTGAACAATGCCGGAATCTATGGCGACAACCAAAGCTTCGGGGCGGTGGATTCCGACGGTTTCCTGAAGGTCATGCGGGTCAACGCCCTGGCACCATTGCAGGTGGCGGAAGCTTTCGCCGACCAGGTGCCGGCGGGCGGCATCATCGCCGCCGTTTCGTCTAAGATGGGGTCGGTGGCGGAAAACACCTCGGGCGGTTTCTACGCTTATCGGGCGTCCAAGGCGGCGCTCAACATGGTGATCAAAAGCCTGTCGCTGGATCTGGCGGCCCGCCAGGTCGCCGTTGTCGCCCTGTCGCCGGGCTGGGTGCAGACCGACATGGGCGGTCCCAACGCGCCGTTGACCCCGCCCCAGGCGGTGGCCGGCATGAAGGCGGTGCTGGATAAAGTAAATCTAACCGACAGCGGCAAGTTCTTCCATTTCGACGGCTCGGAAGTGGCGTGGTAGGACGAGTGACATGAGCCAGGAAATCACCTTCTATTTCGACTTCTCGTCGCCCTATGCCTATTTCGCCGCCGACGGTATCGAACGGGTGGCGGCGGAAACCGGCGTCTCCTGTCGTTGGGTTCCCATCCTGCTGGGGCCGGCCTTCAAGGCCTCGGGCAACGCGTTGCTGATCACCCAGCCGTTGAAGGGGGCCTATAGTCGCCATGACTGGGACCGATTGGGGCGGATGACCGGCATCCCCTATGCCTTTCCCGATCCCTTCCCGGTGGCCACCGTCGCCGCCGCCCGGGTGTTCTGGTGGTTGGATTCCCAAGACGCCGCCGCCGCCAAAAGCTTTGCCCGCGCCGTCTTTGCCGCCTATTTCGCTCATAGCCGCAATATCGGCGACAAAGCGGTGGTGGCGGATGTGGCGGCTGAAAGCGGTCATGACCGCGCCGCCGCCTTGGCCGCCATGGACGATCCGATCTTCAAGGCCCGCTGCAAGGACGAAACCGACACCGCCATCGCCCAAGGGGTGTTCGGTTCCCCCTTTTTCATGATCGACGGCGAAGGCTTTTGGGGGTCCGACCGCCTGCCCATGGTCCGGCGCTGGTTGGAAACCGGGGGATGGTAGGACGCCCGGCATTGCACCCGACGCCTCAAGGGTATAATGCTGGGGGAATGCCCTTGTCCGCCGTCCAGGAGTGCTTCCCTTGCCTTTGCTGATCGATCTGAAGCCGGGTGAAAAAGTCATCATCAACGGCGCCGTCATCGAAAACGCCGGAGCCAATACCAAGCTGCGGATTCACAACGAATCCAACATCTTGCGGCAAAAGGAAATCCTGACCAACGACGACATCGCGACGCCGGCGGCGCGGGTCTATTTCTGCCTGCAATGCGCCTATATCTTCCCGGAAAAGCGCGATCACTACCTGACGTTGTTCACCCATTACCTGGTGGAATATCTGGAAGCCTGCCCGTCGGCGGTGGATATCGGCCAGGAAATCCGCGACGAACTGGCGGCGGGGCTTTACTACAAGGCGCTGAAATCGTCGCGCAAGCTGCTGAAACACGAATCCGAGGTGCTGGCCAAGCTGGAACAGGCGGCCGAGCAATGGAGCGCCAAGCTGGGCGACACCCCGGCCCGCGACGACAGCGCCGGCTGATCCGCATCACATGGAAAAATTGAAACCCCGCCAGGACATGCCTCGGCGGGGTTTTTCGTGATTAACCGCGCGGTGGGCGGGGATGCCATTCCGCCAGTTTGTGGCGGCCTTCGGTGGACATCTTGGTCGCCGCGTCCACCAGCGCCCCCTCGATGGAATCGTCGATGGCGTCGCGGGTTTTGCGGCCATCGTGGAAAATCGTCGTCAAGGCTTGCGGGTCGAAAGGCTCGGTCTTCAATGCAGCGCGAATCTTCAAGAACATCTCTTCCCGATTGTGGGGGCGGTGTTCCATGTTGGGCGCGTGTTCGGCGAAGCTTTGACGCAGGATGGCGGCGTCGGCGGCGGGCAGGATTTCCGCCATTTCCTCGATCATCCGCTCGGGGCGGGGAGGCGGCGGCGGGAATTCCGGCTCCAGCCATTCGGTGACGGCGAGGCCCCCCAGAAAGGCGTTGATCGCCAACGACACCGGCAACAGCCAGCGCAGGATGGGATGATCCGCCATCAATACCCAGCCGTCATCAGGGGGGCGTACAGGCTGGCCATCAACTCGTCCTGTGGGGCGGTGTCTTCCGGCATCTGGCCCAGGTAAAGGCCAAGGGCCAGGCCCAGCGCCATGGGCAGCGCGGTCTGGCGGATCAGCGCCAGCGGGGACGGGGTCAGTTCCGACAGCAATTGTCCCAATTGGTGCCATCGTCCCGGCGGGGCTTGAACCTGGGGTTGATCCAGGCGCGCAAATACCCCCGCCATCACCCGCTGCACTTGGTCGGGCTGGATGTCGGTGGCGGGAAAGGCGTTCTTGATCAGGGTATCAAGCCCGTCCGCGGTCAAATCATGTCTCCAAGGTCGCTGACGCCCCGGCGTATCAATTCTTTCTTAAGCGCTCGCTTGCCGCGTATCAAGAGGGCTTCCATGGCTGGCACGGTGATATCCAGCACTTGGGCCGCCTGTGGGGCGCTGATTTCCGAAAAGTAATGCAGGTAAAGGGCGGCGCGCTGACGCTCGGGAATGGCGGACATGGCCTCTTGGATGATCGCCCGGCTTTGCAGCTGGGCCAAGTGCTGGGCGGCGCCGGGGGCGGAATCGGCCAGTTCGGCCGCTTCGTCCAGTCCGGTCCACACCGGCCGGCGACGGCGGTCCAGGCAGCCGTTCAGGACCACGCGATAAAGCCAGGTGGAAAATTGCGCGGCCCCGTCGCGGCGCCACTTGGGCGCCTGCGTCCACACCTTCAAGAAGGCGTCTTGGACCAGTTCCTCGGCGTCGTCGGAATTGCCGCTGACCCGTTGAGCCAGGACCAGCATGGATTTGACATGCCTTTCCATCAGCAATTGAAAGGCGTCGCGGTCCCCCGCGGCTGTCAGTTCCAGCAATTCGTCGTCGTCGCGGCTGTCGTTCATGGCCGCACCAGGATCATCGAAACACTCCACCCCCCAAGGGCGGCAAGCTTTACCGCCCTCTCGGCAACATTTGCCGGGTGACCCGGCAGCGATTTCCCTGTTCTGGGGAGTGACGCCTTCTGAATCGCCGTTCCAGCCCGAGTCTCCCGTCGGGGCTTATTGGCCCCTCTCTTGCATGGAATGTGGCGACAAATAGGATATTGCACTAATAAAAAGTAAATGTGCAAGTGATAAAATAACGGACGCCAAAAACATGTGGTGAGCCGCTTTCTTCTTGTCTTGACTAAAGTATTTTTTGCCAAATATCGGCATTAGATTTTTTGTGTGCAGGGTTTTTACTTTAACTCCGTGCAATTTGCTGTGAGCCGAATTATCGGCTTGCCGCAGAAGCGGAGAAAGACCATGACAAGTGGGATCGGCGGGCTCGGCTCTTTCAGCTCGGCCCAATTCGAAAAGATGTTCACCCGCATCGACACCAACGGCGACGGCTCGGTGTCGAAGGACGAATTCGTCGCGGGTGCCCCCGACGACCTGAGCGCCGAGAAAGCCGGCGCCCTTTACGACAAGTTGGACAGCGACGGGATCGGCGCGCTGAGCCAAAGCGATTTAGCTACCGCCTTCCAGCAGATGGCGGCGACCATGCAGGCCGGCATGATCCAGGCACAAAGCATGGGCGGTATGGGCCATGGTGGTCAGCCCCCTGATGCGTCCGATCTGTTCGCCAAGCTGGACACGGATGGTGACGGTTCGGTGTCCAAGGACGAATTCGTTGCCGGTCGTCCCGACGACGTGTCCGAGGACGATTCCGCCGCGCTTTACGAAAAACTGTTCGGTGAGGACACCGACAGCGTCGATTCCGAAACCTTCGTCGCCGGCATGCAGCCTCCGCCGCCGCCTCCGGGCGGTGGTGGTGGCGGCGGCGGGGATGATTCCGACGAAGTCTATGACGCCTTGGACACCAACCAGGACGGCGTGGTCAGTCGGGCGGAGTTCCTGGCCGGTCGTCCCGACAATGTCAGCGAGGAAGAAGCCACCAGCCTGTTCGAAAGCCTGGCCGGCGAAGACGCCGATTCCATCACCTCGGAACAGCTTGCCCAGGGCATGCAGGGGCCGCCGCCTCCGCCGCCGCCTTCCCAGGATTCCGCCTCCTCGCTCAGCACGGACGAGCAGGAACTGGTGGACAAACTGATGGCGGCGCTGCAATCGAGCGATTCGGCGGCAACCGGCACGGATTCCACCTTCGCCTCGGCCATGCAGCAATTGATGTCCGCCATCGAGGCTTACTCGAAGTCGCAGCAAAGCAGCATGGGACAATATGCCCAGAACTCTTTGTCGGCCTTGTCCCTGAATGCCTGATCGGACCGGGTGCCCCCTGCGTGCAGAAAAGTGATTTTCCCGGCGCAGGGTCGGCCCGGGCCCCCCGTGTAAGCGAATGGTGGAGAAACCACCCATCGTCTTGAGAACAAGGGGAAAGCACATGAGCATTTCATCCGTGGGCGGCCGCCCGCCGTCACTTCAGGATACTTTGACCACCTCGCTGCAAAGCAAGGGGCTGAGCTCCGAAAAATCCTCCGCCATCAGCTCTGAACTGGAAAGCGTGGCCCGGTCGACCATGAGTTCGGGCTCGTCGCCGGCCGATCCGGCCAGCGTGCGCGAGGCGTTGGAAGACCAACTGACCAAGGACGTCGAGGCCGGCACCCTGACCCAAGAGGAAGCCGACCAGGTTCGGTCGGCCTTGGACGATTTCGAAAGTCAGATGGCGGCCAACCGTCCGTCCGGTCCGCCGCCCGGCCCGCCGCCGGGGGGTGGCGCTCCGCCGGCTGGTGGCGCCGCGGGAACCTCGGAAACCGAGGAAGAGGACGAAACCGAAAAAAGCGCCTTGGAAGAATTGCTGGAAAAGTTGCAGGAAGCCAATCAGGGCAACGATACCAACAAGGCCAAGGACTACCTGACCCAATTGCTGTCCTCGGGTTTGGTGGACATCAAGGCTTAGGGGCGAATCCCACCTTGGGGTTCATCCGCCGTCGAAGGCCTGAACACAAGGGAGGCGCGCATGTTGGCTTTGTCGGACGACGAAATCCTCGACTTCGTCGCCGCGGGCAGCCTGCGCGCCTTCACTGTTTTGTGTGTGCGCAAGTTGCCGTGGCTGGCACTTTGTGCCCTGAACGCCCACGGCGATCGGGCTCGGGCCCTGGACGGCGCCGCCCGGGTCATGCTGCGGGCCTGGGAAAACGCGCCGTTATGGCCGCCGCGATCGGGGCGCCTTGATTCCCGTTTGCTGGATTTGTTGGAAGCGGGTCCCGGAACCGGGGTTGCGGGGCCGGGCGATATCGACGATGAAGACATCGCCGTGCTGATTCGCCGTGTCGTCGGCGAATGCGCCAACCGGCCGCAAAAGCGGGCCGGTTGGCTGGATCGCCTGTTCGGGGGTTAACCCAAGTTCGGCAATTCCGACAACGCCGTTTCCAGCGCCGCTTCGTCGTAAGGCAGGTCCTTCAGATTGCCGGCGAAATAGTCGGTATAGGCCTGCATGTCGAAATGGCCGTGGCCCGACAGGTTGAACAAGATGGTTTCGGCTTTGCCCTCGGCCTTGCAGCGCAAAGCTTCCTCGATGGCGCCCTTGATGGCGTGCGACGATTCGGGGGCCGGCACGATGCCTTCGGCGCGGGCGAAGGTGATGGCGGCGGCGAAGCATTCGGTCTGGGCGAAGGCGCGGGCCTCGCACAATCCCAATTCCTTCACATGACTGACCATCGGGGCCATGCCGTGATAGCGCAGGCCGCCGGCATGGCTGCCCGGCGGCATGAAGGTGGACCCCAAGGTGTGCATCTTGACCAAGGGGGTCAGATGGCCGGTATCACCGAAATCATAGGCGTATTGGCCCTTGGTCAGGGTCGGGCACGAGGCTGGCTCGACGGCGACGATGCGGGTCTTGCCGCCGTTCTTGATGTTCTCGCGGATATAGGGGAAGGCGAGGCCGGCGAAATTGGAGCCACCCCCGGTACAGGCCACCACCACGTCGGGCGCCGCGTCGGCCATTTCCATCTGCATCATGGCTTCTTCGCCGATGATGGTCTGGTGCAGGCAGACATGGTTCAGCACGCTGCCCAGGGCATATTTGGTGTCGTCGCGGGTGGCGGCCACTTCCACCGCTTCCGAGATGGCGATGCCCAGCGACCCGTTGGAATTCGGGTCTTTCTCCAAGATGGCGCGGCCGGAATTGGTGAGCGTCGACGGGCTGGCGATGCAGCGCGCCCCATAGGTTTCCATCAGGGCCCGGCGATAGGGCTTTTGGTTGTAGGAAATCTTCACCATGAAGACTTCCACCTCGATGCCGAACAGCGAGCCGGCGAAAGCCAGCGAGCTGCCCCACTGACCGGCGCCGGTTTCGGTGGACAGGCGCTTGACGCCTTCTTGCTGGTTATAGAAGGCTTGGGGCACGGCGGTGTTGGGCTTGTGGCTGCCGGCCGGCGACACGCCTTCATATTTGAAGAAGATCTTGGCCGGGGTGCCCAAGGCCTTTTCCAGGCGTTTGGCGCGGATCAGCGGTGCCGGGCGCCACAAGCGGTAAACGTCAAGCACCGGTTCGGGGATGTCGACCCAGCGTTCGCTGGTCATTTCCTGGGCGATCACCGCCTGGGGGAAGATCGGCGCCAGGTCGTCGGGCCCCAGCGGTTGGCCGGTGGCGGGGTGCAAGGGCGGCGGCAACGGCACCGGCAGGTCGGCGGCCAGGTTGTACCAGGCCTTGGGCATCTTCTCTTCGGGCAGGAAAAATTTGACGGAATCGGTCATGGCGGACGTTTCCCCTGATTGCTGATTGCCCCTGGCAGGGCTTGGCTTTGTTGTAATCCGCCGTTCATCAAAGGCCAAGGCGGGGGTGTGGAATTAACCGTCGTAAAGTTCAATTTTTCCCCTTGCCAGACGGCAACGATGCGACTATAAAGCCGGCCTTCGCAGCGGGGTGACCCGATGTGTTAGGGGCGTATAGCTCAGTTGGTAGAGCAGCTGACTCTTAATCAGCTGGCCCTAGGTTCGAGTCCTAGTGCGCCCACCAAGTTCAGGAAAACCCCGTCGAGGCATCGCTTCGGCGGGGTTTTTCGTTTCAGGCGCAGGCGGCGGCGAAAGCACCATTTTTCCCTTGCATCGCGGCGCGCGCGGACATATAAAGCCGTCCTTCGCGGAGGGGAGCCCCCACCGTGTTAGGGGCGTATAGCTCAGTTGGTAGAGCAGCTGACTCTTAATCAGCTGGCCCTAGGTTCGAGTCCTAGTGCGCCCACCAAGTTTAGAAAGGCCCGGTCAAAATGACCGGGCCTTTCGCTTTGCCGGAAAGGCACCATGGAACATTTGACCCCTGATCATCCCCTGGCGCGGGCTTTGGCCGATCGCGGCTATACCGATTTGACCGCCGTGCAGTCGGCCGTCTTGGCCCCTGAAACCGTCGGACGCGACCTGCTGGTCTCGGCCCAGACCGGCTCGGGCAAGACCGTGGCTTATGGGTTGGCCCTGGCCGACACCATCTTGGGCGATGCTCCCAGGCTGCCCCCCGCTGCCGCGCCTTTGGCCTTGGTGGTGGCGCCGACCCGCGAACTGGCGTTGCAGGTGCGCACCGAACTGGAATGGCTGTACCAGGCGGCCGGCGGTCGGGTGGTGGCTTGTGTCGGCGGCATGGACCCGCGCGCCGAGCGTCGGACCCTGGCCCAGGGCACCCACATCGTGGTCGGCACCCCGGGGCGTCTGCGCGACCATCTGGAACGCGGTGGGCTGGATGCCAGCGCCTTGCGCGCCGTGGTGCTGGACGAAGCCGACGAGATGCTGGACATGGGCTTCCGCGAGGATTTGGAAGCCATCTTGGACGAAGTGCCGACGGAACGCCGCACGCTTCTGTTCTCGGCCACTCTTCCGCGCGAAATCACCGACATGGCCAAGCGCTATCAGCGCGACGCCTGGCGCATTTCCCTGGCCGCCGGGGCCCAGGGCCATGCCGACATCGAGCACAAGGCCATCCGCGTCGCCCCCACCGAGATCGAGCACGCGGTGGTCAACACCCTGCGCTATTTCGACGCCCCCACCGCCATGGTGTTCTGCGGCACCCGCGAAGCGGTGCGCCATCTGCAATCGGGCCTGCTGGAACGCGGTTTCGGTGTTGTCGCCCTGTCGGGCGAGTTGTCCCAGAACGAACGCAACAAGGCCTTGCAGGAACTGCGTGACGGCCGCGCCCGGGTCTGCGTCGCCACCGACGTGGCGGCGCGGGGCATCGATTTGCCCAACCTGGATCTGGTGATCCACGCCGAGTTGCCGCGCACCGCCGAGACCATGCAGCACCGTTCCGGCCGTACCGGCCGTGCCGGGCGCAAGGGGGTCAGCGTCTTGATGGTGCCGCTGTCGCGGTGGCGTCGGGCCCAGCAATTGCTGCACAATGCCGGCGTCCAGGCGGAATGGATTTCGGCCCCCAGCGCCGACGACATCCGCACCTTGGATCAACAGCGTCTGCTGACCCATCCCATGTTCAACGAAGTGTCGGGCGACGACGATGCGGCCATGGCCAAGACCTTGCTGGAAGGTCGTTCGGCCCATGACGTGGCCTTGGCCTTGGTGCGTCTGTACCGCTCGCGGCTGCCGGCCCCCGAGGAAATCTTCACCCAGGTCGCCGATGCGCCGCCGGCCCAGGGCGGTGGTTTCGAAAAGCGCCGGGGCCGTCGCGACGAGCCGGAAGGCGAGGGCAATTCCGTGTGGTTCCGCCTGAACATCGGCCGCCAGAAGAACGCCGACCCGCGCTGGATTTTGCCGCTGATCTGCCGCCAGGGCCATGTGTCCAAGCAAGATATCGGCGCCATCCGCATCTTTGACCGCGACACCCGTTTCGAGGTTTCGGCCAATGTCGCCGAACGCTTCTTGGCCGCCATCCGTTCGGTCAAGAACCCGGAAGGCCGCATCGAGCCGGTGGAAGGCGTCGAGCCCGGCGAATTCCGTAAGCCGCCGGCGCCCCGTACCGAGCGTCCCCGTGCCGAACGTCCCCATGCCGAGCGTCCCCAGGGGGATCGTTCTCAGGGGGATCGTTCGCAGGGGCCGCGTCCGCAAGGCGACAAGCCTTTTCACAAGGGCGGCGACAAGCCGTTCAAGGGCAAGTCGTTCAAGATCAAGCCGGGCAAGAAACCGCAAATCCAAGACTGACCAGGAGGAAGACCATGGACGAACAAAGCCAGTGCCCGAAATGCGGGTCGGAAAACGTCTATCACGACGGCACTTTGTGGGTGTGTCCCGACTGCGCCCATGAATGGACCGGCGACGAAGCCGCCGCCGCCGAGGCGGAAGGTGTGATCAAGGATGCCAACGGCAACGTCCTGGCCGATGGCGACACCGTCACCGTGATCAAGGACCTGAAGGTCAAGGGCTCGTCCCTGGTGGTCAAGGGCGGTACCAAGGTCAAGAACATCCGTCTGATGCCCGATTCCGCCAACGGTCACAACATCGCCTGCAAGATCGATGGCATCGGCGCCATGGACCTGAAGTCGGAATTCGTCAAGAAGGCGTAAGCCGCGAAACCGGGGGGGCGACGGTCGGCAAGGTGCAATGGAACGTCGCACCTTGACCGGCGGCCGAGTCCACCCAGATTCTGCCACCCGCCAGTTCGACCACCCGTCGACACAAGGCCAAGCCGATCCCCGTGCCGGAAGTGGCGCTGGGGGGATGCAGGCGTTGGAAGATGCGGAAGATGCGGTCGTGATATTGCGGGTCGATCCCGATGCCGTTATCGGCAATGGTGATGTGGGCCATGTTGCCCGGCTCGATCCGGGCCGCCAAACGGACTTTGACCGGCCCCTCGGGTTTGGCGAATTTCAAGGCGTTGTCCAAAAGCTGCCGTAGCAACTGGTCCAGATGGCGCGGTGGCATCACCACCTTCAGGGTGCGCACGATCGGATCGATGGTCAGTTCGGCGGCCGGCCACGACTCATGCTGGCCCTGGCTGGACCAAGCTTTTTCCACTGCGGGTGCCAAATCGCAGATGGCACTTTTTTCCGGGCCTTGCTGTTCAAGTGTGGAATAAGCCAGGAAGTCCTTGAACAAAGCCGACAGGCGTTTGCTCGATCCAATGATGTAGCCCAGGTATTCCTGGGTTTCGCTGTCGCCGGATTCGCCGAGTTTGCGTTGCAGAAGCTGGCTGAAACTGGTGATCCCGCGTAACGGTTCCTGCAGGTCGTGACTGGTGATGTGCGAGAATTGTTCCAGTTCGGCGTTGCGTTCCTGCAGGTGGCGGGTGCGTAGGCTGACCTGTTGTTCCAGCGTGTCGCGTTCATGGGCCAGTTCCTGCATCAGGCGGCGGTTTTGACCGTGTCGGAAATCCACCCGCCAGGCCAGGATCAGCACCAGGGCGGTGGCCAGGGTCAGGACAGTCGCCTCGCGCAGCATCTGTTCTTTCCACGACGTCAGAACCTGGGACATGGTCATCCAGGAGGTGACCACCAGGGGAAAGGCCTCCAAGCTGCGATACGCCAGGATCTTGTCGTTGCCGTCGGCCACCGACACCAACCGGATCACAGCGGTGGGGGCGGTGGGCAGATATTGAGTGAACAGGCGAGACGAAGGAATCTGGTCCCCCAGATAATCGTCATGTTTGGGGACGCGGGCCAGGAAGGTGGCCCCCTCCTTCAGGAACAGCGCGGCCCCGCCGGGCGCCGGTATCGCCCCTGATTTCAACGAATCGCGAAAGGCCGAAGGGTCGATCCCTACCACCACCGCCCCGGCGAAATCCCCTTGGGGGCCTTGGACCGCCCGCGCCATGGGAAACGAAGGGACACCGTTGAATTTGCTGGTTACCGGTTGCCCCAGAACCACGGGGCTTTGCCGATAGCTCTGTTTGATCCGCCGGAAATAGTCGCGGTCGGCCACCGATTGCGCCTGAAGTGGAAAATTATAGCCCTTGCGGCCGATGGGCGCCCCCAAAACCCCGCCGTCGCGGTCCACCAGGATCATGGTGCGGATTTCGGGGAACAGGACCAGACGTTCGCTCAACCACAGGCGGGCATGCTGATTGTCGCTGCGGAACAGGTCGGCGTCGAATTCCTCGAGCAAGGTTCGCACCGAGCGCAACAGGCCTTCGATATGGGCGGCATTGGCTTGGGCCAGGGCCTGGGTCAGGCGCTCCGCCTTGTCGATCTCGGATTGCTGATTGGTATTGGTTTGCCATGTCCAGCCTGCCCAGGTGGCGGCGATCAGGATCAGCGCGAAAAAGCGCACTGAAAACAATGACGGGCGGTGGCGGGTGTCCACGGGGAAACAGGCCTATGCTAAAGTATATAGCGAGCCTATAACTTTATTTTGTTCCAGGAAAGTGAAATTGTCGCAGATGCAATGAACGCGTCCGTGGTGCTCGCGCTTGGTTGCTATGGTGCCGATAAATTATCCATAGGGTGTGCGGTGATCATAGGGTAAAGTCCGTATGACCTGCATGGACATCACTGGCTGGGGATACGTTGTGCGTAAAAGCGTGATCTTGTTGATCGAAGACGCTGTCGAGGATGCGGACCAGATCAAGGCGGTCTTTGCCGACAACCACGCGCCAATCACCATCCTGCACGCCACCGACGGCCAGGACGGCCTGGATTGTCTGCGCCGCCAAGGCCGGTGGGGGGATGATACGCCGCGCCCTGATCTGGTGGTGCTGGACCTGAACATGCCGCGCCTGGATGGCCGCGCCTTCCTGAACGAATTCCGCCGCGATGGTCAATTCAGTGCCATTCCGGTGGTGGTGCTGACCGTATCGGAAGCGGAAAGCGACGTGGTCACCGCTTATCGCTGTGGGGCCGCCGGTTACATCGTCAAGCCGGCGGCGCCGGAACGCTTCGTCGCCGCCATCCGCGACCTCGCCAATTACTGGCTGGGCCTGGTGCGCTTGCCGCAACTGGGGTAGGGCGTCGCCCCCAGGAAAATTCAGACCTGGGCGGGACATGCCGCCATTCATTTCACCATGGACCGTTATGGTCGTCTTTGGTCCGATCCGACATCAAATAAGGCCATCGTGCAGGCCATCGAGAACGACTTGCTGTCGGGCGGATCGTCATGAACACTTAGAGAACACAAGCCGCTTTCCATGTGGCAACCATGTGGCAGTGAATAAAATCCAACCGAGTGAAATGGCGGAAAACTGCGAAAATCGAGTGAGCCCCAAAATCCCCCGGAACATTTCGCGAAACCCTCTGAAAGCCGTAGTTTTCCAAGGGTTCCAGGTGGTGCCGGCTACAGGGTTCGAACCCGTGACCCCCTGATTACAAATCAGGTGCTCTACCAGCTGAGCTAAGCCGGCCCGCCTTGGTGGGCGAGGGGGAAATTAGTGTGAAGCGGGCTGGCCTGCAAGGTCTTGATCGCGCGCCAGTTCGTAAAGGGCGATGGCGGCGGCGTTGGACACGTTCAGGCTTTCCACTTTCGGGCTGATGGGCAGTTTCACCAGATGGTCGCAATGTTCACGGGTCAGGCGGCGCAGGCCTTCGCCTTCCGCCCCCATGACCAGGGCGATCTTGCCGGTCAATTTGGCCTGGGCGATGGTTTGTGTCGCTTCGCCGGCCAGTCCCGCCGTCCAGAACCCAGCCTGCTGCAATTGTTCCAGGGCGCGCACCATGTTGGTGACGCGGACCAAGGGCATCACTTCCAGGGCGCCACTGGCTGATTTGGCCAAGGTGCCGGTTTCTTCCGGCGAATGACGGTCGGGCACAACCACCGCCAGGGCGCCGAAGGCGGCGGCGGAACGCAGGATGGCGCCCACATTGTGGGGGTCGGTGACCTGGTCCAGCAGCATGACCACCGCGTGGTCGCGGCCTTCGGCCAGTTTGGCGATGTCCTCGATGCCGGGGCTGTCCAGATGCTCGACCAAGGCGGCGATGCCTTGGTGAACGGCACTGGGGGGCAACAGGGCATCGATGTCGCGGCGGTCGAGGACTTCCTCGCCGGGCAGGGGGCGTTGGGCTCGCCCCTTCAGGATGCCGGCGGCATGGGTCTTCAGCGCTTCGGCGGTCAAAACGATGCGGCGCACTTTTCGTTGCGGATTGGCCAGGGCGGCCAGCACCGCATGGGTGCCGAACAGCCAGACCTGGTTGCCCGGCAGGCGCGGCGGGCGATCGGCGGGCTTGGAATGGTCGCGGCCGTGCTCGCGCTTTGCCTTGGGTTTTTGGCGAAAATCCCGGTTGTTCATGGCGTCTCCTTGTCGAACATGATTTATCCTTCGTTTTTCGAGTTGACAAGGGCGCGAAAATCTCGATATTTGCGCTCTCCCGTCACCCCGGCTTCACCGCCGGGAACGGCGTGGAGGGGTGGCCGAGCGGTCAATGGCAGCAGACTGTAAATCTGCCGGGAATTCCCTACGTTGGTTCAAATCCAACCCCCTCCACCATTCACTTCCGGGCCGGGCAAGGGCTTTCCAGCCTGTGCCATGGTGTGGGACGCGATCTGGGCGGGTGTAGCTCAATGGTAGAGCAGAAGCCTTCCAAGCTTACGACGAGGGTTCGATTCCCTTCACCCGCTCCATGAGCGCCCTTCTCGGGTAATTTTGGCACGACCAGCGCGGCATCCGCCGCCGATCAAGTGGGTTTGACATGGCTAAGGCAAAATTCGAGCGCAATAAGCCTCACTGCAATATCGGCACCA